>NZ_JBIPKE010000013.1:0-264787 GCF_044005705.1 Marinoscillum luteum
TTTGGCCTTGTTCGTTCTTGTGATGAACTGAACTCCGAAGGTGTTTGTAGTTCTCATGACAATTCAGCTTTTGAGTGTTTGTGTTAAAATGATTCCTCTCGTGGTGAACTGCTTCCACAAGGTCACTCAAACAGACCTAAAGCAGTTCAAAATACTCAATGCAACTATCTGTTTTACAGCTATTTGCATCAATCTGGTGAACTAAAATAAACTATTCATTTGGTTCACCGGATAGGTCTCATTTTTGCTGAAATTGTCTAAATCGAACTGATACATAAAAAATAAAAAAGCCCGCAAATCGTAAGATTTGCAGGCTTTTGGGTTCTGATGAACCTTTGTTGTCGGGGCGGCAGGATTCGAACCTGCGACCCCCTGGTCCCAAACCAGGTACACTACCGGACTGTGCTACGCCCCGAACAGTTTTGCTCTGATTATGTGCCGGAACTGCTTCCCTGCTCAAAATCAGGATGCAAATATAGAATTTTTTGCCTCCATAAAAAGGGATGCCAGAAAAAAATATCCATTAATTCAGTAAAGCGTGTGAGCCACACCTTTTCCCACTCTGGAGGTTACTTTTAATCAGTTCGTTGTATTAAAAAAGGTATAAAAAATCTTTATATAATTATAAATAAACCAGCTATGTCTTTTTTTACACGTATTCTTATTGCCGTCATTTGCTTGACTATTTTGGCCTCACTTGGTTCCTGTACCGCCACGAATACCAAGAATTATTCATGGACTGACCTCCAGCACTCCAGAGATTTAGACAAGAAAAAGGGGAAGCAGTCAAAAAAGTACCAACGTAGTTTTGCGAAGACGCATCACTATTGATTAAAAGTTTGCAACACTATTGCATAAGACTTACTTTTGCAATGGAATGAAATATAGCGAACTCAAGCAAATTTTAAAGAATCATAAACTCCGGGTCACAGACTCACGGATGGACGTGTTGGAGCACTTTCTTACCCATAAGAAGGCACTCTCCTTTAAGGACCTGGAGGAAAAGTTTTCAACCTACGATCGTGTAACACTTTATCGCACACTGAATTCGTTTACCGAAAACGGAGTTTTGCACAAGATACCTGACGACAGTGGTTTCGCCACCTTCGGGGTGTGCTATGATACCTGTAGCTCCGATCACCATCATCACAATCACATGCACTTCAAGTGCAATGAGTGTGGGAAGATCGAGTGTGTGGATGAGCATCTGCCTGTGATAGAACTCCCGGGTTACCAGATACAGGAGGCAAATCTCATTTTGAACGGCATATGCAAGTCCTGCGGTGAGGCTTAAGTTATTTATTGTTCTCGTTTTTGGGGTTAATCTGTTTGCCTGGGCTCAGGATTTGTGTGTCAATCAAATCCAGGGGCAGGTGCTCGATCTCGATACCAGGCAACCCATTCCGTACGTGACGGTGATCGTAGAGGAAGAGCCCGGCAAAGGTGCTATTACGGATGCGCAGGGCGTTTTTGAGATTAAGGGCTTGTGCGAGAAGGAATTCACCCTGGTGGTATCACATGTGGGGTACAAGGAAGCAAGCCATCATCATGATAGTTATCATGATCACCCTACCATTTTATTAGCTTCGGACGATCACTTGCTCGAAAGTGTGGTAGTAGAGGGTATCTATAACCAGACGAGCCTACAGACCATTAGTATCGATCGGCTTTCCAGTGAAGATTTCATTGCGGCCCAATCCGAATCACTCGGTGAGCTAGCGGGCCGCATCACGGGAATCAGCACCATTAGTACAGGACAAAATGTTGTGAAACCTATTATCCATGGATTGCACAGCAATCGGGTGTTGATTGTTAATAATGGGGTTCGGCATGAGTTTCAGAACTGGGGGATAGAACATGCCCCTGAGATAGATCCTTCACTGGCCGGTTCGGTGGAGGTGGTGAAGGGTGCCGCAACGGTACGGTATGGGCCAGATGCCCTGGGGGGTGTGATTCTGGTCAATCCACCAAAACTGGAGTTGGGAGCTGGTTTTGAGGGTACAGCTGGAGTGGTGGCCAAGAGTAATGGCAGATCAGGGGAAGGCGATTTACAATTGAGTTACGGAAGTGATAACCTGGTGGTAGCGGTGAGTGGCGCCATGGTCGGGCAGGGTGACCTCCATACTCCGGATTATGTATTGACCAACACAGGAAAGCAGGAATATAGCTACGCCTCGTCGTTGCGGTACCATAAGCATAAGTTCGATTTGGAAGGTTACTATAGCCACTTCTATCAGAGTTTGGGAATCTTGCGGGGATCTGTGAATGGGAGCCTGGAAGATCTGGCCAATGCCATGGAGAGTGAAGTTCCTCCTGGCACCAGTCCGTTTTCATATGACCTCAATAATCCCAGGCAGCAGGTTACTCACGACTTGATGAAGCTTAAAGGGGGCTATGTCTGGGACAATCAGGATATCTCTTTTCAATATGCTTATCAGCTCAATCATCGTCAGGAATATGATGTGCGCAAGGGTACCAATAACGAGATACCTTCAGTAGATCTGAAATTAGCTACACAAACCTTTGAGGTAGATTGGAATCACCCTGATCTTGGCCATGTCAACGGAAACATGGGATTGCAATGGTTCTATCAGGATAACAACAATGTGCCGGGCACCAATACGGTTCCTTTTGTGCCTAATTACAATGTTATGCGGGCCGGACTTTTTGCCGTGGAGCGATTGGAAGCGGGTAGTACCACTTATGAGTTGGGGCTCAGATATGATTTTCAATACAATTCAGTGCGGGGGAGGGCTCCGAGTAACGAAATTTACAGCAATGAGCTGACTTACTCCCAATTGACTGGTTCTGCAGGTTTGAAACAAACGCTTAAAAATCACCTGAATTTCAGGTCAAACGTGGGCTTAGCCTGGAGGCCACCAAACGTTTCAGAACTATACATTTTTGGAAAACATCAGGCTTCCATAGAGTATGGCTTATGGCGATACGCCTATGATGAAGAGGGAAAAATTTCGGTCAGCGAGGTTTTGTCTGAGGAGAATAAACCAGTGAAACCCGAAGTAGGCATCAAGTGGATCAATACCCTGGAAGGTGAGCAGGATGGAAATCATTGGGAGCTCACGGCTTATACAAATGTGATTCGAAACTATATATACACTCGTCCGGCAGGCATCACCAATACGGTTCGGGGGGCTTTTCCTTATTTTATCTATGATCAGGGAGATGCGTTGTTTTGGGGGTTGGACGCTGCTTACCGGCTGGAGTTGACTCAGTTTTGGAAGCTCGAAGCTAAATCCAGTTATGTATGGGCGATGAATTTGAAAGAGCGGGAAACGTTTATCAACATTCCTCCTGCCAGAGCAGATGTAGGGTTGGACTATGAAAGAAAACCCGACTTTCTTTCCAGCTCCAGAGTGGCGCTGGGATTGTCCTATGTTTTCAGGTATTTTCAGGAACCCAGAGTAATTACCGTGAGGGAAATATTGGAAGCAGAAGCGGAGGGTCAGGACCTTTTTGCGGAAAATAACGAGATGTTTGATTTTATGGCTGCTCCCGATGGCTATTTCCTGGCCAATTTATCCTGGAGCGCCGCAGTGGGGAAATGGGAGTGGAGTGCACGGATTTCGAATTTACTGAACAAGAGGTACAGGGTGTATACCGACAGGCTGCGGTACTTCGCAGACCAAACAGGCAGAAACGTCCAGTTGTCTCTCAGGTATCGAATTTAATTAATGCAATAGAATTGCATTTATCATTAATATGCAATATTATTGCTTAAGTAAATTAAATCGAAAAACTATGCTTAGAAACAATTGGTTCAGCGCATTTGCCTTACTCATTCTGACTACCTGGACAACAGGTTGCTCAGATAAGGATGTGCCGGATGCAGAGAACGAAGAAGAGATCATTACCAAAGTACAACTCATTTTTTCTCCTACGGAGGGAGCCCCTGTGGTGGTCACGGCATTGGATCCTGATGGTGACGGACCGGAAGATATCGCTCCTTCAGGGCCTATCGTGCTGGCTCCTGCCACAGAGTATGAGTTGTTTATCAAGCTGGAGAACACCATCAGTGATGAAGACATTACCGAAGAGGTGGAGGCTGAGGGGGACGAACATTTGTTCTTCTTTGGTTTTTCAGAAGGGATTTTTGAGAGCCCTACCGGAGATGGTAATGTGGATCAGCGTGCCGATGTGGTCAATTACCTGGATAAGGATGTCGATAATCTCCCCATTGGCTTAATTACCGCTTGGATTACCGGAGAGTCAGGATCGGGGACTTTTCGGGTGATGCTCAAGCACCAACCCGGAATAAAGTCAGCGACTTCTGAGTCTACCGATGGTGAATCCGATGTGGACATCACCTGGACGTTGAATATTCAGGACTGATCTGGGACGACGATCCTGAGCTGGTCTGATAGCACCCTGATGTGAAGGTCTGTAAGTTCACCAATGTATTCCCCATCAGACTGGAAGTCAATCGGGGTACTTGACTGGATCTGCACTTCCTGGTAAGAATAGATGTCAAAAAGCTCAGAGTCCCTGTCAGGTTGGTTTTGTAGGAACAGGTTGTTGATAATAAGTTCGGCTGAAAGCGGTTTCATCATGCAGAGTTCTACCTGCTGATCATCAAACTTGCCCACCGGATTTACTTCATAGCCTGTTCCGTACATCCTGGTATTGGCGATCACAAGAAAGTTGGTTTCAAATTCGGTTTTACTGTTACCTGAGGTAATAATCACCCGGAAATGCCGCTGGAGCATAGGAAGCTCCTGAATAGCACTTATAGCATAACCCATAAAGCCGCTTCTGTTTTCTTCCTCATAGCGCCTGACCAGAGAGGCATTGAGCCCCAGGTCTGCCATATGCAGCATGTAGTGTCGGTCATTGATGAGTGCTACATCCAGGTGACGAGTGCGTTCACCCAGGATATTTTGAAGAGCATTGTCCATGGAGATGCCAAACTCCCCGGCCAGTCCGTTGGCGGATCCTGAGGGGATAATCCCCAGTGGTATCCCCGTGGAGATAAGCAACGGAGCTACCATGTTGATGGAGCCATCACCCCCAGCTACCCCCACTACATCCGGAAGGTAGGTATTTAGTGCATGCTGGATAGCAGCAGCGTCATTACTTCCGGTGGTCTGCAATATTTTGAATTCAGTATGGGAGGTTGAAAAGTGACGGTCTATATCATGAAGAAGTTCATGTGTATTGGCTGATCCGGATACCGGGTTGATAACAAAAAGGTGCTTTTTCATCTTTTATGTTTGAATAATAGATTCTCATGCGCAATTCAGTACCCTTTCTAAAAGTTTACCAAAGTTTCGCAAGTGACCATCTCACTATGGTAATGGGGCATGTTTTGAAAAGTCCGTCTCACCAGCGAGATCGACCGACGAGAAATCCGTTTAAAAATGCCCTGGAGATGTATCGCAGGTATCACGTCAAACCATCTGCGGGTGAGAAAGTTTTTTTGACCCTTGCCGGAAAGGCCATGGAAGTGACTACAGATGGGAAGGGCTTTTTCCAATTTAAGCTATCCACGCCAAGAGATGTGGATACCCTGGAGGTGACAGTAGCGCTCGCAGATTTCCCAACAGAATACGAACACCTGAAACTGGAAGTGCACAGACCTGCCGAGGTGATAGTTTCAGATATTGATGATACCATTTTGGTGTCTCACTCCACCAGCCTGATCCGTAAACTCTATCTTCTGCTGACCAAAAATCATCAAAGTCGACAGGCGTTTGATGGGGTAAAGGATTTTTATGATTCACTAAAGGAGGGTAGGACAGAACCTCTGTTTTTTTACGTGAGTAGCAGTGAATGGAATCTCTATGACTTTCTGGAAAGTTTTGTGGCTGATAAACAATTGCCAGCCGGAGTGTTTTTACTTCAGGATATCAAGAGTGGTATTCTGGATCTTTTTCGCAGTGGTGGTGGTTCTCATTCTCATAAGAAATCAAAAATAGAGACCCTGATAAAGGTGTATCCTGAGGCTAAATTTACGCTGATTGGCGATAGTGGTCAGAAGGATCCCGACATCTATCAGGCCGTTGCTTTGACATATCCTGAACATATTGCTAAGATTTATATCCGGGATGTGAGAAAATCCCGTAGAAGCAAAGTGAAGCAGATGGCCAGTGCTCTGAAAAATTCAGGCGTGGACATGGTATTTTTTAGCGAATAATGGAAATTAACCCTATGAAAGAATCTTTACGGACTTCCAGATATCCCAATCGCACCTTGGAAGACAAAGAACTGATTTACAATATTTTGGATGAAGCGCTGTTTTGTACGGTGGCTTATGCAGATAGCCAGGTGGCTCACCAAATTCCCACAGGATTTTGCAGGCTGGGTGATGAAGTATTCATTCACGGTTCGGTGAAGAGCCATTTTATCACCAAACTTCTGGAATCAGATGAGGTGTCGCTCTCTGTGATGCTTTTTGATGCCCTGGTTCTGGCCCCTACAGCATTCAATCATTCAGTCAATTACCGTTCAGTAGTACTTTACTCCAAAGCGAGGGAAGTGCGCGACGAAGCCCAGAAAGCACGAGTGCTGAGTGCCTACACTGATAAGTACATTCCCGGACGGATGTGTGATCTGCCTCAACCCACCTCGGAGGAACTTGGCGTTACCACAGTGCTGGCACTATCTATAGATAAGTCGCTGGCCAAAATGAGAAGCGGGGGCGTAGGAGTGGATACATCAAAGAGTAACGTCTGGTCCGGGATTGTACCATTTCAGACAGGGTACGGAGCTCCCGAAGTGGATCATGGGAATAGCCAGGTGGAAACGCCCCACTATCTCAATCAACTAATCACCCGAAATACATAATAATGGAAGTAAAACAAGAAGAAACAGGCCATAAGGGGAGCTTTTATGTAGAGCAGGAGGGCCTCCGACTAGCAGAAATGACCTACTCATGGGCCGGTAATGACCGCATTATCATTGATCATACAGAAGTATCAGATAAGTTGCGAGGGATGGGTGTTGGCTTGCAACTGGTAGAGCAGGCCGTTGCATTTGCCAGGGAGAAAGGGATTTCCATTATTCCACTATGTCCATTCGCCAGGTCTGTTTTCAATAAAAAAACCGACTTGAAAGATGTCCTTTGAACCGATGCATCAGAATGTGGAAAAGAGCCAGTTTGAGCTCAATCACAAGGGACACACTGCTTTGTTACTTTATAAGCAAAACAAGGGATCTAAAAGGATTTACCTGGTTCACACGGAGGTGCCGGAAGCCATTCAGAATGAGGGTGTTGGACAGCAATTAGTGAAAGAGGCGCTGGATTTTATAGTGCAAAACGAACTGAAAGTAGTTCCGCTATGTCCGCTGGTAATAGCTTATCTGAAAAGGCATCCTGCATATCATGGGGTGATTGATGAGTCGAGTAAGAAAGACTTTGTGAGATAGTTGTTATATTCACTGACATGGCAACTAAAGAATATACAAACGGAGAAGTAACAGTAGTTTGGAAGTCGGATTTATGCATTCATTCCGAAAGATGTTTTCACGGCCTTCCGGAAGTTTTTAATCCCAATAACCGACCCTGGATCAATGCTCAGGGAGCTCCCACTGACAAAATAGTGGAGCAAGTGAGTAAGTGTCCATCTGGTGCTTTGTCTTACTATCTCAATGCGGACGGCAAGCCCGTGGCTCGGGAGGTGATCACAGAGGAGCAGATCGTAGAAGTAACCCCCAATGGCCCACTGATGGTTTATGGGAATCTGAAAGTGAAGTTGACCGATGGGAGTGAAGCTACTAAAAACAAGGTGACAGCTTTTTGTCGATGTGGAGGATCTTCTAACAAACCATTCTGCGATGGTACGCATAAGAAGATCGGGTTCGTTGGCTAGCAACTAGTTTGTGCTCTTTTCCAGTTTTTCGAGGATCTCTTCATTCTTCTGCCTGATTTCCTTCTTATTGTTAGTGGCGCCTATGCTGCTGACTACCCCGCTGAGCATGGCTTTGCCCCAGTAATTAAAAATCGACTTGGATTGGTCTCTTTCGTGAAAAATATCACCTTCCCGCACAAAGAGAAAGTGCGGATTTCGGGTATTGACCACAAAAGTATTGGCAAAAAATGACTTCATCGAAACACCCAGACCTTTCGTCTGAAGAGTCTCATGGTTCAATACAGACAACTTGAGGTTGTCATAGTAGAAGCGCATTTCGCCCACGGCATTGTCCTCATTCCCTTCAAAGGAAAACGTCAACGATTTACTCATTCCATCCCTGATTTGAACGAAAGCAGTGTTTTCAAGAAACCGGTTCATTTCTGTCAGATCCATGTTTCCTACCCGACCACTGGCGGTGTACAGGTCAAGTTCACTGGCCAGATCGAACTTCACCTGAAAGAGGAAGTCACCACTGTTCATAAGTGTGCCTTTGGTTTTGAAGATCATAAATTTACGATTGCTAATTCTGGCCGGATCGTTGGTGAAGTTGGTCAGAGAGCCACTGATATCCCTGAAAAAGATTATTCCCGGAAGCTCGCCATTCTCTGAGAACTCAGAATGTGATACGTACGATGAAGCGATGTTGATGGTGTCTATCATGACACTCATGGGTATGGACCGCATTGAGGTTTGTGGTAACGCTTTATAGAGTCCTTCTTCTCTGGGTAACCTTTTGTCCCTGTGGGTATCCAGATCCAAGCCAGCCACATTGATCACACTAACCTGTAGTTTTTCCTTGAAAAGAAGTGAGTCCATTTCGAAACCCAATAACTCCATGCGGGTCAGCGTGCCGTTGAACCAATCCTGCTGATAGTCAATTTTGTTTTGAAACTCGCCCCTGTTAAAGATGGGCTCATACCTTAAGTTTCTGAGGTCTATTTTTTTTAGGTTGTGATCGTAGCTGTAATTTTTAATTTTTATTCTGAAAAGGCTATCAGGTAAGGTGTACTCGAAGGATTCTCCTGAAAAAGCGATGGATTCAAAAAGATCACTAGATATATTGATTGCTCTGCTGGGAGCATAATCAAGGCGATCAACCGTAACAGAAAAGTGACGGAGGTGCAGGCTGTCCTGGTGGCTTATTTTGGGGTGTTGCAAGGCGAATGAACCGTCACTGATGCTTGTGAATCTGACGCGGGTGTCGGGTAGTTTCGAATCATTTTCGTTGGCTATTTTCCCCAAAGTGAGGGTGGGGGAGCTCATGGAGAAAGTATCCATGTTGATGGTCTTTTTCTGAATGAACTCATTGATGTCGAAGCCCGTCAGTTTTAGATCAGGGATGAATGCCGTAAATGAATGGGGTTGATTCAGGTGAAGGTCTGAGGATCTGAAATAACCGGTTTCAGTTTGGAAGAAAACAGCGTTCATTCGGATGTCGTCTTCCAGTTGTGGAATGCTCACTATGGCATTTTGTGAGGAAAAGGCATAGTTTCTCGCAAAAAGGGGTTGGTTTTCTGCATTGAGGCTCAAATCTTCGATTAAAAGATCGAACTGTGGAGCGGATAAGGTCAGCTGGCCATCAGGAAGGGTCAATTGGAGTTTCCCATTTGTGAAGAGGAAAGATTCGAATTTCAGAAGATCGTCGGAAAGGGGTTGTTCAGAGTGGGATAACGCGCTGATTTTAAGGTTGAGGTCACTGTCATTAAGCGTTCCCTTTGAGAAATGTAATTGCTTTTCATTGATGAGTTTCTGAAAGTCAATTCCCTCCAAATGTAGCTGGTGTCCTTCTATCCTGTGCTGGCTGGTTTCTTGTGTCGACCCAATCGGATTGAGTTTGAGAAAATCTGCATCCAGGATGGTACCAGATTGAGAAAGTTTGAGTTTGGTCCCCTGGAGACGATGGTTCCAGCCGGCGAATAGATGATCCGCTGAGTCAATCGAGAGGCCAATTTCGAAGGAATAACCGCCTGTAAGTGAGTCGAACTTGTACTTATTCAGGTTGCCCGTCACTCCATGGGCATGTGAAATTTCGTTCGGTCCGTTGTGTACTTTTAGCGTACCATCAGTCACAGAAAAGCGGCGGAATGCCAATCGCTGTAGTAGTGAAAAATCACTATCCTTTTGGGTTGCGGCCACATCAAGTTCTATCTGAGGCCTTGTGAGGTTCAGCGTTTTGAAAATAATTTCCTTTTTTTCGGTGAAGGCAAACAGGTCAAACCCGGTGAGTGCTGCGGCGGAAACCTTCAGCGGATAGGCGCTGGTGGTTGGCTTGAAATAAACCCCAGACAGGTTGATGTTCTTACGGTTTTCACTGATTTCCGATTTTGCCACGGACAGCACAAAGTCCTCATGGGAGAACAGTAAGCGGCCAGACTGCAGGCGGTCGATTCTTAGGTAATCCAGTAAGTGCAAGTCTCTGACGGATTCAGGAATGATGTTGATACCTGATAGGTTGATGCTGAGGTCATCCACGTCCAAACTTTGATCTCCTCTGGTGAGGTGTACAGAGGCTTGTGGTATTTCAAAAGATGTTGCGATCAAGCGCTTGATGAAGGTGCCGAGCTGTGATTTTTGATCTTTTTGAATTGCCGGGTTGATGTTGAGGCGAATTTCCGGACTTTCTATTTTGGCAGATCGGAGTATTAGAACTCCCTGGGTAGAAATTCGATTAAAATCAAGCCCAGCGAGCCCGATCGTTGGTATGTTGGCATCCAACCAGTACGGAAGGTCCTTTTGGTCCTTCAAAGGCGTGATAGAAATACCGTCTATGCGCAATGTGGAGTCGCGGGTGGAAACAAACAGGTCTTTGAAACTGATGAAGTGGCTGCTGTCTGGCATTAAGAAAGAGTGATCCCGGGAGATCATCTCCAGAGAGGAGAAGAAAGCATGGTTTTGTCCAAAAACATTGGTGGAGTCAAGAATGAATTCATCTATGACCAGGGTACTATTGCCGGATCTGATGGCGTGATTACTATTGTCAATATCCATTGTGATGCTGGTGACAGCATCATCAATGTATAGCTTCCCGATTTCGATCTTATTGAAGATGGAATAGACCAAGTTGGTGATGTCATTTCCGGAGGCAGAGAAACCCGTTTTACGGATCGAAATGGTGGGCTTGACAATTCGTACGGAGTCCAGGAAAAGCTCGTTGTCCTGATAAGCTTTGGGGAAGTTGAGCCCACGAAAGTTGAGCTCGGGAAACTCAATGTTATAGTGGTTGAGGCCGCGGATTTCAGCATCCGGTCTATCTGCCCGTTCCTTGAGTCTGAGATTCTTAAAGAGAATGTCCTGTGACCGGGTAGAGAGTGAAAATTCATCAAATGCGATGTAATGAAGACTGTCTGCCAATTTGAAATGCTGATTGGTTAAAATCAGGTTGATGTTTTCGGTAAAGAGGAAATTTTTGCTTCTGGTGGAATCAATCATCAGGCTCTGAACCTGAAAATCAATGTCTTTGAGCAGGATCCCAAATTGGTCCTTCATAAGGGGTTGATAGTGAACTGACGCACTTTTCACCCCCAGGCTGTCAATGGAAAACTTCAAAAGGTAACTATTGATGAGCTGATAGAGATCACCCGTTTCCATCGAAAACGTCTCTCGTTTTTTGCCCGGGTTTATCCTAATCATTTTGATGGCCGGGTTGGTGATGGCTATATTTTTGAATAAGAGCTCTTTGCGGGTGTAAATGCCCATAATTGATGTCAATGTGATCGATAAATGGGGGACCCGTACTTCGTAGAGGTGACTCAGGCTATCAGGTGTCTTTTCGGTGTTTGGAAGCAGGGTCAGGTTGGTGATGTCCAGTCGCTTGTTGACCAGTGAGATGTCTACCTCGTCATAGCCCAGCTCGTAAGTGTCCTGACTCTGCTCCAGTACTAACTTTTTGAGAATCTCTCCTGAGATGGCTGAGCCGTAGGTAAAAAGGAAATAATGAAGGAGGAGAAAAACAGAGAGCAGCCCCAATACCAGAAAGATTCTTCTTCTGAAGACGATGTTCTTTTTCACATTATTGCGGCTCATGAGGCACAAAGTAATTAATAAAAAAGATCATTTGTTTCACCTCGGAGCTCAGTTTCAAAATAATAATTAACGTTGGGGTCTTTGAAAATTTACGAAAATCCGTTACTTTGAATTCGATTCTCATTAAGGAATCAGCGGTGGAAAATAAGGCTGCACGTCATGTGCGGCCTTTTTTTATCAATTGATATAAATTTCGATAAAAAAAGATCGATTTTCTTTTGGAGTACTATCAAATGATAGTAAATTAGCATCATAGATAGTGAGTATCTATTTTCCATAGCTGGTTCTTAATGAGGGAGGGTTACGAAAAGTAACCCTTCTTTTTTTCAAAAGAACTTCTTTATTTTTGGTGTATCATATGGCAATTAATGATCGCATATCAGATTTAATTGGAGAGCTGCATACGAATCCCAATTCTTTTGCGGACAATATCGGGGTGAAGAGCCCTGTGATTTACAACATCATCAAAGGAAGAAGAAGCAAACCCAGTTTCGACGTACTACAGAAAATTTTGATGGCATATGAAGCAATCAATGCCAATTGGTTGCTGAAAGGTGAAGGGGAAATCTGGAAAGAAAAGGAGAATAACTTTGCCCTTGATACCGGATATGCCAGCATAGAAGATCGCATTGTGTCTCTGGTGAGTGCACTAAGAGAAGAAATCGGTCTAAGTCCATCTCTTGAGGAATTGTCGGAGCTGATCGGCACCTTATTGACTGAAAACATGAAGCAGAAAGAAAAGATTGCGGCACTGTATGTGAAGCAGGACAAGATTCTGGAAGTGTTGAGAAACAAGCTGAATTTAGACTTCTGATAACAACTCAATTGATTTGAGTTGATTTTCAATTTCCCTCTTTACTCTGTGGTTGCGGTACAGTACGATGAGCAATAGTCCCAGGAAAAAAACACTGCTGCCGGCTATGCCGAATTTGGCCATCCGCTCGGTTTCCCTTTTCTCGGTGTTTGCGGCCAGTAAATCAAAGTATCTGTCGGTGAGGAGTTGAATGTTGTACTTCTTGTCCAGTTCTTCAATTTCCTTTTGCTGAGCAATGAATTGCTCCAAATGTTCACTGTATTGTCGACCATACTCTAAGGCAGTTTCGTACTCGCCCAGGATGCTGTAGACCTTGCTAACCTCTCTGAAGATCTCATAGGAGGTAGGGGTTTGATTACCTTGTTCTATGAGCTCGATTGCTTTTTGATAATAGTTCAGGGCTTGACCGTAATCACTCAGCTCAAAATAGGTTTGACCTATTTTTCCTAGCGTTCGCAGTGCTTTTTGATTGTATTGTTTATCAGAATCAAAATCGTAAGTCGCCAACAAATACTCAAGTGCTTTGGAGTACTCTTTTTGTTCAAGGTATATTCCGCCGGTGTTTTCCATACACAGAGCATAAGTCTCGGGTGATACATCAGGGCCTCTATCTATTACGTATTTATAATTTTCCAACGCAGCCTTGTGATTTCCCAATTCTCCATACGCAGCGCCGAGCTTATTTTTCATTACAAGAAATCTTTTTTCGGAGACATGAAAATTGGCTAATAAAGAGTCAATTTGCTTTAAGCCTTCATTTAATCGTTTTTCAGATAAAAGTTCATGAATCCTATTGTTCAGCAAAATGATGATTTGTTGTTCATCCTTCAATTCCGAAGCGACTCGGAGGCCCTCATTAATAAATTTATGAGATAACGAATAATGGCCGTAGTCCCCTAATATTAATGCAAGGTTCTTATATATAGCTATTAGACTAGGCTTGAGATCATCCCTTTCACTGATTTCGGCATGTCTGGCACCTTCGAGGTAATAGATGATGGCATTGCCGAAATCATCGGTATGAGTGCATAGATAACCTAAGAGATAGTACGTTTTTGTCATGTAGTAAGTATCATTCTGCTCCTTGGCGATACTTAGGAAATCAACGGCAATTTCCTTTGTAACGGAATGATCACCTTTACTGTACACACTCATAACGTTTTCATAAGCCTCAGATAGGTCTTCCGAAAACGCTGTAAACGCGCTGAAAACAAACAATAGAATGATGGTTACCCTCAAAAGTTATTACTTTGGTTAATAACGGAATTAAAGGTAAAAAAAAAGTCGCGAAACTTGTCACGACTTTTAGATGAATTTGGTTTATTTCTCGGTTAAAGTAATCAACCGCCTGTTGTTGGAGGTTCTTCTTCACCATCTGTTTCATTTCCTGTAGGAGAAGGACTATTGATTTCTGTGTTGTCAATCAGTTCGTCCATGGTATCGTCTTGTGAGCAAGCGCCAAAGGTCATACCCATTGCTAATAATACTAATGCGAGAAAGTTTCTTGAATTGTTCATAACTTGGTTTTTTTTGGTTAATAAAGTATAAATTTACTCATTTATAATTTGCTTAACGGTTCGAGTATTGAACAATCGATCCACAGCTAAATCGCTTAAAATCAGTTGCTTGTGAACATTAAAAAGGACATATCAAGACTCTTATCCACGAATTGGGTGGTATTGATCATTTCAGGAGCATTTTTCGTTGTAGGTGGCTCTTCTTGTGAAAACAAGAAGGCGAGTTGGGATTCTTTTGGAGATCCAATAGCTCCTGAGGCTGCCATCACCACCGATGCCATGTTGACGGGGGTTGCCTCCGCAGATAGCCTGGCTGTCAAATTTGAAGCTGAGATCACCGAGGTATGCCAGATGAAGGGCTGTTGGATGACTTTGAAATCTGCCGATGGGAGCCCTGTACGGGTGACGTTTAAAGATTATGGCTTTTTCGTACCGAAGGATGCTGCCGGGAAAAAGGTCATCATAGAAGGTGTGGCACTATCAGAAGTGCTGGATGAGGCCACAGCCAGACACTATGCCGAAGACTCGGGCAAACCATTTGATGAAAACGCCGATTTACGGCAAGTATCAGTCATTGCCAGCGGTGTACTGATAGCGAAAGAGGATCAGCTGTAAAAGCTTTTTGTTTTTCGCTTCACAAACATTAGTCGGAAGCTATTGCCGGTTAGTGCTCCCAATCCGGCGCATAGGCCACCTACCACTCCTGCACCAATGATGAGGAATATATTGTCATTGAAAGGGAAGAGTTCTACGATTTTCTCAGAAAGAATAGCGCTGGTCTTAATGTCGAGGTACCAGGCGTAGCTCAGCCAAAGCAGACCTCCGCCCAAAAAACCGGAGATAAATACGTTGAACCCATTGCCATATAGTGCAAAGCCCACCAGAAACGAGATGGCAATGATGATCCACCACTGAAGGACAAATGACAACAAATAGGTGAAAAGGATTATCAGAATAATTCTTGCTATTAACTTCATCTTATTGAGGTTGGATGGTTTGAGTGAAAATCACCTGATCGGAATTTTTAATCTCCGGACCAAAGAGTAGTGGATAATATTCCCCTGAGGCCCATCGGGAAATCATATGACCGTACAGTGGACTGCCCGGATTGCCTGTTTGGCTGCCAGGATACACTCCCCACGCTTTGGTACCCGCCGGATCCATCTCTACCACCATGCGCCAGGACGGGCCGTGACCCTTGCTGGCAGCATTGACGATGCTGGCATATCCGCCTACACGCACCTGATCCACTGAGAATGGATCCAGTCTGAGCAGGTGGCGAACGGTGGTGTTTTTGAAAGTGAACCAGCTCAGGTCTTCATTATTCTGAGACATGCGTACATCCAGTGAGTCAATGGCTTTCTGGTAGGTCAGGTTGATGAGGTCCCGGGTCGTTTCTCTGGCGCTGGTGGCCAGAATATCAGCAAACACCAAAGATGAATCCCGTTTCAACAGGTCTATGGTCACGTATTTGTTGGGTCGGTCTATCGCTATGGAAACGGTATCTATTTCATCCCAAATTTGCTGGTAAAGGATATCCCACCAAAGCTGGTATACCGAAGGTGCCTTCAAAGAAGGTTCATTGAAATAGTCCCATTCGCTAAGTGTTTTGTGGTAGTTCCAGGCCTGAGTATCGAAGCTCCCGGTATCCAGGTAGTTCAGCATCATGGGTAGACTCTCAGAAGCCATGTAATTAAAGTTGTCGTTTTGAAGCTTCATCATGTCTTTAGGGATCATGTCTTTGAGAATTCTCAATCGATCATTGATCCGGCGCCCACGGTAGTATTCATAGTTGTGATCGTAGGTATAATAAGGGTAGAGTGTATCCACAGGGTGTTGATTGGCGGAGCTCAGAAATCCCCGCTCTGGATTTTTGGCGAAGAGACTGTGCTCAAATGGAATATATGCCTTCCATTCATACGCAGGATTCGATCCATCCATGAGGTATTTTCCTTGTTCGCGCCACTTTACAGGAAACTTCCCGGGCAACCACACGGCAATGTCCCCTTTGGTAGAGCCAAACATGAAATTCTGAGGGGGTCCCTGAAATTTCACCATGGCTTTGGTGAAGTCTTCATAATTTTTGGCCTTATTGATTTCGTACATGGCATTGATGGTAGTGCTCGGGAAGTGAGCGATCCATTTCATGGCATAGTTGGTCTTACCATTTTGAGGAAAGAAATTGCGGTCATAGACCACCGGACCATGGTGTACATAGATGATGGTATCCGTATAGGTAGCACCCCCGGCAATTTTGAATAACTCGATCTGTTTTTCTGCTTTGAACCATTGATTGTTGTAGAGGTACTCGCTGCGATTTTCATCCCTGAATTGGATCGAATACCAATCTACCTGATCCCGGGGCGAATTGGTCACTCCCCAGGAGATGCTGTCATTGAAGCCAATGAGTATGACCGGAGTGCCAGGTACCGTCACACCCATTACATTCTTATCATCGGTGTGAAGATGATACGCATACCATATAGAAGGCAGGGTCAGTTCCAGGTCGGGCTCGTTAGCCAGCATGACATGGCCACTTTTTGATTTGCTCCCTGATACCGCAAAGTTGTTGCTCCCATTGAGCGGATGAGGCTTCTCTATCGTTTTTTTAGTGGTGGTGAGCGGGTACGGAATGTTGGGTTTGATGACTTTGAGTGGGTCAAAACTCCACTTTTTCTCTTTGGGAATAACCGGGTCCAGATTGCCCAACTGGTCTGGATACAGCAAGTTGAACATGTCCTTACCAAACAGGGCAAGGGCATTGGTGTTCTCCAAATCGGATTCACCTCGCGAAAGGGTGTTGCTCAGCATGGCATAGGCCAGGCATGACTTCAATGGGGACCATGCCTCGGGCTCATAATTGAGCAACTTGAATTCCAGTGGATACTGGGCGTAGGTGAGTTGGTCTATATAAGCATTCACGCCATCGCTGTAGGCATTGAGTACTGGCAGCAGATCAGGATCGGACTGAATGGTCTCCAGCAGGTCTTCGGTCATTTTCTTCAAACCAATTCTTCTGTTGAACCGATCGAAGTTAAGCGTGCGTTCTCCCAATACTTCTGAAAGTCTTCCGAAAACGAGCCTGGAAAAGAAGTCCATTTGCCAAAGCCGGTCTCTGGCTGTGAGATAGCCCTGCACCCTATGAAGATCCGTTTCGTTTTCTGCATAGATATGTGGAATGCGCATTTCGTCGTAGTAGACCGTCACCGGAGCGGTCAGTCCTTCCATGTCCAGTGTTTCTTCGTAGTTGATTCCTGCTTCTTCAGCATTTTGCCAGAAACCATGGAACGGGCTAAGAAACTTACCCAAAGGAGGTACTCCGGCTATTCGCGTGTTCAGCGAAACCCCTAAGGCAATGGTAATGGTGAGAAAAAAAATAAAACGAAATGTCTTCATCGTGTTTGGATCATTTAATTCATCAAAACCTGCGGAAGAGGATATTTCAGTGCGGCGGGGCTCTTCTCAGCTCTCTAATGAATATG
Source organism: Marinoscillum luteum (assembly GCF_044005705.1). NCBI lineage: Bacteria > Pseudomonadati > Bacteroidota > Cytophagia > Cytophagales > Reichenbachiellaceae > Marinoscillum > Marinoscillum luteum. The sequence continues at coordinate 17,705 of NZ_JBIPKE010000013.1, forward strand.
TGTGAAGGCGGAGTATTCCGGCATAACCGAATGTCGCCTTTATTTCAGATCGGAAAAATATTAAGAAAAGAGGAGATTGCATACATTTGAAGCCATCAGTATGTCCAGGCACTCAAAATACTTTAGATATATAAAACCGTCATTTGATTTTTTGATGGCCGGTTGGCTGTGTATTGTGCTTTTGCCCCTGATGTGCGCCATTGCATTATGGCTTTTGCTGTCAGGTCAGCCGGTTTTCTTTGTGCAGGAGCGGCCCGGTCTGGGAGGGCGGTTATTTAAGATGCTGAAGTTTACCACAATGACCAACGTCCCGGGAGACCCCATCTTCCCCATGGGTAAATTTTTGAGGAAGACCTCATTGGATGAATTACCACAGCTGTTCAATATTCTGAAAGGGGAGATGAGCTTCATTGGCCCCAGGCCACTGTTGGTGGCGTACCTGCAGAAATATACGCCGGAAGAACACCGCAGGCATGAGGTGAAGCCGGGCATTACAGGCTGGGCGCAGGTGAATGGTCGCAATGCCCTGGATTTCAAGGAAAAAATGAAATTGGATTTGTACTACGTTGCGCATTGCTCCCTGTGGCTGGACCTGAGGATACTTTTAAAAACCTTTGTCCAGTTGATCAAATGGTGGGAATCTGATTATCACGCCGTGCATGTCAAAACCTCCGAATCGCATTGAGTCCGGATCGCATTTATTTCTCGCCACCCTATATATCAGAGACTGAGATCACCGCAGTGACTGAGACTTTGAGGCAAGGGTGGATTGCCCCGGTGGGCCCGCAGCTGGATTTGCTGGAGCAGTCGCTTGCTCAAAAGTTTCATTTTCCTCATGTGCTGGCCCTCAACTCCGGTACTGCAGCCTTGCACCTGGCTGTACGGCTGGCGGGAGTGCGGGCAGGCGATCGGGTGATTGTGGGGTCATTTACCTTTGTGGCGGCCGCCAATGCTGTTCGATATGAGCAGGGAGTACCGGTATTTATGGACAGCGAGCCAGATACCTGGAACCTGGATCCCGGCCTTTTGAAAAGCTATTTATCTGAGCAGGCGGGCAAGCCGACATCCCCCAAAGCAGTAATCGTGACGCACATTTTTGGCCAGCCCGCTAAAATCAATGAGATCGCCGATATCTGTGCGGAGTACGGGGTGAAACTGATAGAGGATGCGGCCGAAGCCCTGGGCGCGACCAGCACCACCGGGCAGTTTGTTGGAGGGGTGGGCGATTTTGGAGTACTCTCATTCAATGGCAATAAGATTATCACCAGCGGCGGTGGGGGAGCACTGATTTGCAAACATGCGGAAGACCATGAGCATGCGAAGCATCTGGCCTCACAGGCTAAGGTGTCGGCCAATCATTACCTGCATGAGGAAGTAGGGTATAATTACCGCCTGAGTAACGTGCTGGCGGGGCTCGGCCTGGCTCAGCTATCCCGGTTTGATGCGATTCTGGAACGTAAAAAAGCGGTTTTTGATGACTACCACCAGGCGCTCGAAAGCCTGAGTTGGCTGACTCCAAAGGTGGTTCATGGAGCTAACTGCTGGGTGTACCCCTGTGTGATGGATCATGAAATGGGAGTGGATGAATTAATCCGGCGATTTGAAGAGGCCAATATTGAGGCCAGGAGGTTTTGGCGGCCGTTGCATTTACAGCCCCTGTTTTCAGATGCCGGGTATGTGGGTGGTTCGGTGGCAGAGGACCTATTCAGAAAGGGAATATGTCTGCCAAGTGGTGCCGGGCTCACTTCGGAGGAGATGGAGAGAGTAGTAGAGGTGTTGGAAAAGGTTTAGGCTTTATTTTCCTTTGAAAAGTCCTGGCGGAAGAAAAAATTCAAATTTCAGGTTTAAAAACAGGTAGGCATCCTTGTCCTGCTGATCTCCCCTGGGCGCACCAGGAACCAGTTGATCGTACGCTTCCTGGTTGATCACACCCACTTCGTCCTTGCGGTTGGAGAGCAGGTCCGCACCCGGTCCCGGGTTTTGAGGATAGTTCCCTGAGACATCATCCAGGTAATCAGAAAGGGTAAAGCGGTAGGTGATTTCTGTAGTGAAGTTGAGGAATGGGTTGATTTTCCATTTGAGGCCGGCTCCCACCGGAAAAATCATCGTAAACCTGCTGTACTCAGTGTCTTCTGTTTGGAGGTCGTAGAGATTATACTGCTGCCCGGCCAGCTCGGCCGTGGGGCTGATAAAAGTGGCGCCCACACCCGCCAGGAGGTAGGGGTCTACTTTGTGTCTTTTGTAATAGGCGCCCGCATACTTTTTCATGTAGAAAATGCCCTGCACGCTGATTTCATAATTGGTGGAGCTGAATGAGAGGTTTCGCTGCTGCGCATAGGAGCTGTCAGGGGCATGCCTGTCATGACCTCTGATGCTGTAACGGCCGATTTCTATCCTAGCCCCCACCTTGGGGAGAAGACGAGCTTCTACACCCAGGCTGATGTTGGAGATTTCGTTTTGGATGCTGCCATTGTGTTTGAGTTCACCCCGATAGGAGGCAAAGCCAAAGCCTGCCTGAGCGGTAAAGTAGCGGTCGTTCATCTGCCATGAAAGGAAGTCCTGAGCCATGACGAATGACCCCAGAAGGAAAAGGAAAAAGTAAATGATGGCCTGTTTTTTCATCCAATGTCAAAATAAGGGAAAATTATTGAATGGTGAATTGAAAACCGCAAGAATGGTAGATTGATGGCTGTGCGTGGTGACGATATACGGGCAGTCTACCAATCTTATTTAGATGTTGGAGGGGTGTGCAACAGCTACGCTTATTGTGCGCTTTTTTAATGTCTATTGTCTTTCATGAGCCTAAAAAACATTTTTACAGAAATAGATAATCCATTTAGGCCGGAAGCATTGTTTTCAACATATAATTTCATGTTATCAATATCTTCTTTTTCATATAGGTTACCATTAAAAAAAAGGCTTTCTATAGAAGTGGTATTCTTTATATCCTCCAGAGGATTTTTATCCAAAATAAGTAAATCGGCTATTTTATTTTCCGCTATAGTTCCATACATCTCTGAAACATTAAAATATTCAGCAGGGGTTATAGTCGCACTTTTTAATGCTTCTGCTGGAGATAGCCCTGCTTTTACCAGTTCTTCAAGCTCACTATGTAAGCTGATTCCGGGAAATGAATACGGGTCATACGAATCAGTTCCTGCTAATATGTTCACTCCCTTTTTATGTGCCAAACCAGTTAACTCTAATCCTTTTAGATAAAAGTCTTCAAGATACTGTTGATTCCCTTCCACCTCTACATACTCCTTCATTTGCGAAATATCATCTTTCCATATTAATGATACTAAATGAGGTATATACTTCAGGTTTGCATCATCTAAAAATACTTTATCGTTCGCAAAGGCTTCATATTTTCGGGTAATGTGAGTTGGGCAGAAGTAGGTGTTGTTTTTTACCATGGTATCTACCAGTTCATAGAACTTTTGGTAATCAAAACTGGCTAACATGTCGATTGGTGAAGGTCTATCATCTTCGTCAACCTCTTCATCTGAATACAAAGCCTGATAATATTGACGATTTTTTTTAGCTAGTGGGTTGGCATGTTTTAAAAATAAATGAGCGTGTTCAAAGCTCCGTTGCCCGGCATTTGAGGCATCTATAGGATTAATTGCATTCGGATAATGTCCAGCAAAAACAACGCCCTGCTTTTTGGCCTCTTCTGCTAAGGGAAAATATCTATCAGGTAATATTCCAGAATAAATCTTAATAAAAGTCTGGCTATCTTTTGCTGTTCTATTTACTAGTTCAAAAACATTTTGTTCATCATAATTCGCACCAACTATTTCATCAGCAAAACCAATTAATCTTGGTCCTAATAGTTCTTCTGAGTCTATTTCCTTTCTCCATTGAATCCTCTCTTTGTTAATGTTAACAATGCCTTGCATGTCCCTGATATATGTAACTCCATTTGCAATATGCAGGGGCATAATCACTTGTGGTGCAATCTGGAATGCTAAGTGCGAATGCATGTCCCATAAACCAGCCAAAGCATACTTTCCTTTACCATCAATGATCTTAATGTGGTCGTTTTTTATAATAGAACCTTTTGAAGTGACTTTTACTATCCTGTCATTTTTAATATAAACAGATTGGTTTGTTATGATTGAATCGTTTGCTACATCTATAATGTTGATGTTTGATATAATATAGTCGTTAGTATCTGTTTTTTGACGTAATGGTTCCGCAATAGGATATACATACAGTAATAGAATAATACTTAGAATCAAGCCAATTACTATAAGTCCGTATTTGAGTATTTTGAGAATTAATTTCTTCACTAGATTTCCTGTTGTTGGGTCTATTTGCACATAATGTCATCTGTGAGGCTGTGCGCTCAATAAACTGGCTTTTTTTATGAATTTGCTGACATTGCATACAATTGTTTGTGCGTGAGCAGTAGCGGATTTCTACTCACTAGCTTTTCAGTTTTGCACTGACCTTTGTTTTATGTTTATACTTTCGTATTATCGCTTAAACCGCTATAATTTATACGCCGTGTTATGCCTTGTGTTTTTTTAAGTTCAAGTTTCATTTGTTTTTCTTTCCATTACAATAACCATGACTCCAAAAATTAATTCAATAATTCCACCTGTGATTCCACCAAAATGAAAAGGTTGGTTTGAAATCAAACATAACATCCCCGATACTATTAAAAACAGCCCCAGAATCCAATAGACTTTCATTCCGTAAATTGATTGAAACACTAAATACCTTACGCCAATTATCATCAGCATAACTGGAAAAAACCACGATTTTTGTATTTGGAAAATCGAATAGGCTATAAAAAGTCCAATAAACAATATTGCGGTACTTTCAATAGCTAACTTGGCGAGAGGATTATTTTTTTGGTGTTTTCCACTTCTATTTGAGAGCTTTGCAGAAAATACTCCCAAGGGGTAAATTAACATTCCACCTATAAAGAAGATCAAAATACTTGTTTCTTCGGTTAAATACATTCCAGCTAATCCGGAAATTAGCCAGATTACACCCGAAACTAAAATGCCTGTTCCTCCACCTAAATAGGCAATACGCATGTCTTTTTGAAATTCCTTAAAGTTCATCTAATTATTAGTTTGAGTTTTTTTTCTTATTGGTTGACATAAGGCATAACGCCAAGCAGGAGTGTGCTCCGGGCTTACATTATTTCGATAAAAGTAGCTTATCTGTCGTGCCTGACCAAGGGGTGTATTCAAAGTATCAGAATGGCACTGCGTCCAGAAAGTGAATAAATCCTGCGAGTTGAGCTCGGTAGAAAATAGAGCAGTTTCTTCAGCGGCTGATTCATGGCAATGTCCGCACTAAAGTCTGCAAAGTGGCTCCCGGTAGCCATCGGGAGGCGCATTCGTGCTAGTGATTGTTGGTTGTAGTTTTAGTACACTTTAGATCTTAGAAGTTGGCCCTGTTCCGTTATCTCGCCAGTTACAGCGTTAATGTTCACGAAATCCGAATAATTCTCAAATACCAAATCTTCAATTGCCCAAATGTATACTTGAGTTTTTAAGTCAAAAGTGAGTTGACAATTGACTTGATTTATTCCGTTCTGTTCTAAAATGGGTTTGGCTATTTTCAGAGCCTCTTCTTCTGATATAAAATTGCTCGGTTCACTATTAATGAGAAATTCAGGTAGAAAATTAGTGTTCAGACTATCTGCCAATTCCAAATTAGCATTGAGTTTGATTCCGGTATAACCTGTTATCCAGCAATGCTCTGGGTGTTTAAAGTCGAAGCGAACGTTTGTGTTCACGAATTTTCCTTTGGTTTGGCCTTTCTTGTTCAAAGTCTCCCAACTGGTTTTACCATTTTTCTTGACGTATTCGTAATAGGAATCCGAGTCATAGGTATAGAACTGGTAAAGACGTTCGTCAACTGAGGCTTTGAGAATACTGTCAGCCTTTTCTATTATGAAGGCGGTTTCGAAAGTTTGAGCCTTAAGTTGAAAAGAGAAAATTAGAAGGATGAACGATGCTACTAGCTTCATATAATTACAACCAATGTCCATGTATGAGGCGTGTGCTCTCACTAGGATCGAAGTAGCAAAATAGCTTATCTGCCGGTGCATTCAAAGTATCAGAATGGCACTGCGTTCAGAAAGTGAAAAATCCTGCGAGTTGAGCTCGGTAGAAAATAGAGCAGTTTCTTCAGCGGCTGATTCATGGCAATGTTCGCACTAAAGTCTGCAAAGTGGCTCCCGATAGCTATCGGGAGACAACATGCCTTCATACAGCCTGTTAGTAGCTTTTTGAATCTATGATCAGAATTACTTGATAGATTTCTCCTAATAATCCTAGACTAGCGATCAAAAGACCAATTGTTGCTAAGGGTTTCTTGTTTGTTAAGAAATTCATAAATCGAAGTAATTGGTTAAATATGTAAATCGGGAATGGAGCCAATATGATCAGAGGTTGAATTAGAAAGCTGGCGATTATTAGAAGCGCAAGTAATGCGGAAACTATTTGTCCTCGGAAATAGAAAGGAGTGACTGCTCTACTCCATAATTTCTTTAGGTCAGTATTGTTGATTAAAATTTCAACTTTCTGTTCAAGACGATTTCTGTTCTTAGGGAATTTCAGTTCCATAAGAAATAAAGCCAGTCCAGTTAGTTCGAAGAACAGCGAGATGATTTGTATTACAGAGATGATCTGTTGTTCGGTGAATCTCGTCTTTTTCATTATTGTATCATTTAAAGTTAGCAATCGCTTCGCTTTTCAGCTCAGCCAACTCTAATTTTAAATGGACGAATTCTTGGGAAGCTTACAACCAGAAGAGCAGATTGTAGAGATTGTCCATTCAAGGAAGACTGTATAGGTAAGGGTACCGAAAAGCGCTTCAAAGTAGTCAATCATTTGGGGGAATATCAGCGAGCGATTGAGCGAGTAAACAGTCCAAAAGGCCAATATTACAAACGCAAGCGGCAGTCCACAGTAGAGCCTGTCTTAGGAGTGCTCACTCAGTTTATGGGCATGCGCAAGGTCTACACCAAGGGCATCCACAATGCTAATAAACAGTTCATCATGGCTGCTATTGCCTACAATCTGAAGAAGTACCTGAAATTTGAGGCGAAGAACTGCCAACCAGCTCATGGAGGGATTAGACAGCCTTCTTTACAGTGGCTTTATTCAATAATTAGCTTGATAGAGGACTTCAAGACTCATTTTTGGCACCTATTCGGGGTTCCCGGCTATCATAAGTTCGCTTGAGTATTTTAACTCCCAGCACAAGTCTATCTATCATGTTTAGATTTTGGAGGGGTTGTGCAACAGCTACGCCTGTTATATTCTTTTACTTTTTAAGTTCTTGAAGTTCTTTTTTCATGCCTTCCATTTCCTCCATAAGTTGTATTTGATAAAGAGTTAGTTCCTCTATCTTCTTCAAAAGTCTCATGTTCATGTCACCAAGATCAACCCCATTTGCTTCCATTTCTTTTGCTGATGGAATTTCAGGGAGGTGTTTATTTTCTGTGATAAATTCCTTTGTTTCCTCCAATGTTCGGAGTTCATAATCTGGTTCAAAGACATAATCAGGGCCATTTATGATTTCTACTTTTACTTCTTCACTTCTAATTTTTCCATCTACCACAAGTTCACTGCTGTTCAGCATCATTATTGCACTTGTTCCTTGGTCAGCATTCGTATTAATGTACCAGTTATAACCCGAAGCAGCTTTATTGTAAAGAACCCCGCCATTTGTTTCGATTCCAAAACCATACATATTAGTGTTCCCTAGTCGATCCCCATATAAAGAAATTATGTCCCCTAATGAACCGAGATTTGAAACAAGGCTTATTTTATCTGTCGACCTTAAAATAGTTTTTAGAGTCAAGCTACTAGCATCGAGTTCCATCTTTGAGCTAGTTCCACCATCAGCATTTTTTGCCACATACCATCTATGTATTCCTGCAGTTTTATAATACATAGTATTGCTTTCCACTCCAAAACCATACATGTTCGTATTTCCAAGTCGATTATCTATCAAGGAAATTTTATCTTCAACTCCATATGTTCCATAAAGTTGAGTAAACTGTTCTTGAGCCTTTGATGTTAAAATCAGGCTTGTAAAAAACAAAGTTAGCAGGGTATGTTTCATTTTTTGTAGAATTTTTGATCTGGTGAAATTGAATATAACGCCCGTGTATGTGTTCGTGTGCCACCTTACATAGGTTACCACCAATCTAGCGCTTTTTGAGCTTCCGTTCAAGTCTGGAAAACTTGGCGAGAAGTCCAGGTACACTAAGCATGCCGAACTTGAGTGAGGCCAGGGAGATAAAAGAAGCTCTGGCGGGTAATACTGAATTAAACTATCTTGAGAAGCGCAAAAAGCAGCGGTAAGACATACGGTCTCTTTAGATACGTATTTGATACGCACTTTAGCACATGACACATACACCGTGTTATGATTCGTTCTGATCCACACCGTTGGTTTACCCACTAGAAATGCTTTCTCCTCAGGTCGGAGGGACCCCTACTTTTTCTTGGTCAAAAAGTAGGCAAAAGACATTGGAAAATGAATGGGTCCCACGGCCTCCCGCACCCGTCGCTCAAAGCCATTACGCCCCGCAGCAACACGGCACTGTGCGCATCCTTCCGCATTTTCCGGCCAGCGCGCCACTGTGAAGTTCATCGGGTTGACCTGTTTGATTATGACTACAAAAGAAGGACAGGAGATGGGCTGTTAATGTTGGACTGCGGGTTTTCAGCTAAAGCGGCTAACAGAGCATTGCTTCCGACCCTGCGCCATCCACTTAAACACTTGTTTCCCACACACTCTACGTGTAAGCATGCTTGAGTTTACCGCAAAGCTGAAAACAAATGAGATTTGACAAAAGTTCCCCATTCCGCTCTGTACAATGTGGGTAAGAATGTTCCGAGAAGAGATGAATCATAACAACCGCCTAACAACCAGTGGTGCTATGCACTTGTAACACTACCAAATCTAGCAGATTTTCTATCCTGAACAAACCATTGTTGGCTATAGGTGCACTGCACGGCCTTCTTGAATCACTGCACGGTCGTCTTGGACCTTTGCACGGTTTCTTGAACCCCTGCATGGTTGTCTTAAACCCTTGCACGGCTGTCTTGAACCCTTGCACGGCTGTCTTGGAGCACTGCACGGCTGTCTTGAACCTTTGCACAGCCATCTTGAACCTCTGCACGGTTATCTCGGAACACTGCACGGCCTTCTTGAAGCACTGCACGGTCATCTTGAAACGCTGCACGGTCATCTTGAAACGCTGCACGGTGATCTATTCTAAAACCGATGTGGGGTTTCCGGGTACCTGGTAGCCAGTTGTTGATTGAGTTAAATCCTGCAAGACGTTTACAACCCTTGGGTGGGGTACCAACAAAAACACCCCATCAAAAATGATGAGGTGTTTGTAGAAGAGGTCGAGAGCGGATTCGAACCGCTGTACGAGCTTTTGCAGAGCTCTGCCTAGCCACTCGGCCACTCGACCCTTTTTGCAGGTGCAAATTAAACAAGAATAAAATTAAACCGGAAGGGAAATCCCTTCCGGCTCATTCATTTATTCAGAATCTTTTGATTCTTCTTCCGATCCTTCGGCTTCTGGCGCTTTTTCTTCTGCCTTAGGCGCTGCTTTTTTGGCAGGCTTGGCGGCAGCAGGCTTAGCAGCTGATTCCATCTTGTCTTTCAAAGCGGAAAGTGCTTCCAGATCACCTAAGGTAGACTTCTCAGTTTCCTGATTGATCTTGTTGAGTGTATTGCCTTTCGATGATTTACCTTTCTTAGGGGCCGGTGCAGCTGCAGGAGCAGGCTGCTCAGCACCTTCTTTCCAGGTAGATGTATGTGAAAGTACAATTCTTTTCTCATCCTTAGAGAATTCCATCACTTTAAAATCAAGTGTCTCACCTTCATTGGCTTGTGAGCCATCTTCTTTCTGAAGGTTTTTAGTCGTCACCTGACCTTCAAGGCCGTATGGAAGCTCTAGCAAACCACCTCTGTCATTTTTAGAAATGACGGTACACTTGTGTACAGAACCTCTGGTGAATACAGTTTCGAACGTATCCCAAGGATTCTCTTCCAGGTGCTTGTGGCTTAGGGCCAGTCTTCTGTTATCCACATCCAGCTCCATCACTACCACTTCCAGTTCGTCGCCTACTTTCACGAATTCAGATGGATGCTTGATCTTCTTAGTCCAGCTAAGATCAGAAACGTGTACCAGACCGTCGATACCTTCTTCCAGCTCGATGAACAAGCCAAAGTTGGTAAGGTTTCTTACGATACCTGTGTGCTTAGTGCCCACAGCGTAGTTAGTCAGTACATCCTGCTTAGTCCATGGATCTTCAGTCAATTGCTTGATACCAAGAGACATCTTACGATCATCTCTGTCGATGGTCAATACCACTGCTTCCAGTTGGTCACCTACGCTGATGAAATCCTGAGGATTTCTGAGGTGCTGAGACCATGACATTTCAGATACGTGGATCAGTCCTTCTACTCCAGGGATGATTTCGAGGAATGCACCGTAATCGGCTACATTCACAATCTTACCTTTCACTTTAGAACCTACCGTCATGTCTTTGTCAAGTGAATCCCAAGGATGAGCAGTCAATTGCTTCATACCCAAAGAAATTCGCTTCTTGTCATCATCAAAATCAAGAACAACAACGTTCACTTTAGCATCCAAAGAAAGCACTTCTTCCGGATGGTTGATACGTCCCCATGAGATGTCTGTAATGTGAAGCAGACCGTCTACACCACCAAGGTCGATGAATACACCGAAGTTGGTCATGTTTTTGATCACACCTTCCAGTACCTGACCTTTCTCCAGGTTTTCGAGGATCACAGCTTTCTGCTTCTCGATATCCTTCTCGATCAATACTTTGTGAGAAACCACCACGTTATCGTTAGCGTAGTTGATTTTCACTACTTTCACTTCCATTTTCTTACCTACAAAGACATCAAAGTCTCTGATAGGCTTCACATCGATCTGTGAACCTGGAAGGAAAGCCTCTACTCCAAAAATATCTACAATCAGACCACCTTTGGTTCTTCTCTTCACCATTCCGTTGATCACCATGTCTTCATCCAAACCTTTCTGGATGTTTTCCCATGCTTTCACGATTTTGGCTTTTCTACGAGAAAGAACAAGCTGGCCATTGGCGTTTTCCTGCTCTTCTACATATACCTCTACTGCATCACCCGGCTTCAGGTCTTCCACATCTCTGAATTCAGAAAGGGCTACCAGTCCGTCAGATTTGAAGCCAATGTTGATGATCACGTCCCTGTCAGTGATACCCACTACAGTTCCTGCCATCACTTCTTTCTCTGTGATTTGGTTGAGGGTAGCCTCATAAAGGGCTTCCATTTTTTTGCGGTCTTTGTCAGAGTACTCTTCTCCAAAACCGTCATCCACTGCAGTATCCCAAATGTCTACTTCAGGCTCTGCGATCGGCGCCTGTACCTCAGGAGCTTTCACTTCTTTGGCTACGGGAGCTTTTACTTCTTCTTTCGCTGGCTCAGCTTTCACTTCCTCAGCTACTTCTTTTTTGGCTTCTTCAGCTGGAGTCTCCTCTGCTGCTTCTACTGCTTTTGTCTCCTCTGGAGTCTCAGCTGCCTGAGCTTCTGTGTTCTCCACGTCCTGAAGCTCGTCTTTTTTATCTTCTGCCATAATTAAAAAATGACTCTATTTATACACGTTCATTCCTAGAGTCAGGGGAATGAAGGATTTAGTTAACAATACATCCCGACGAATCGAAATGCCCATTCACCTGAATGGAGGCGCAAAGCTAAAGGAATTAAACAAAAAAAGGTAATTTCGATTCTATTATCTGATTGAAACCTATCACTACTTCACATGCGAAAATTATCTGTTATCACGCTTCTAATGGCCTTAATAATAGGGGGTTGCCAAAAGCCCCAAACCAAGGCTGATCTGGTTTTGCTGAATAGCAAAGTGTATACACTGAATCCCGATGCAGGGGAGGCAGAGGCCATTGCCGTGAAAGATGGCGTGATCCTTTTTGTGGGGAGCAATGACCAGGTTCGGGATTTCGTGGGTGATAGCACAGAGGTGTTGGATATGAGCGAAAGCTATATTTATCCGGGTTTTATAGAGGGGCACGCCCACATCATGGGCATTGGAGCCAATATCATCAATGTGGACCTGATGCAGGCCCGGAGCTACGAGGAGGTGGTGCGCATGGTGCAGGAGCGGGCCGCTGTGACGCCAGCGGGTGAGTGGATCATCGGGCGTGGCTGGCATCAGGATAAGTGGGATGAGGTGCCCGAACTGATGTTCAATGGTTTCCCAACCCACCATCCATTGAGTGAGGCGGTGCCTGATCATCCGGTGCTGCTCAGTCATGCCAGTGGTCATGCCAGTCTGGCCAATGCGGCGGCCATGAACCTGGCGGGGGTAAATAAGTCCACTCCAGACCCGGAGGGTGGCGAAATCTTCCGGGACGTGTCCGGTCAGCCTACAGGGATTTTTAATGAAATGGCAGAAAAACTGATCGTTGAGAAACTACCCCTCAAATCGGCTGAGTACAAGTCTGATTTATTGGAGCGGGCCATTCAGGAGTGCCTGAGCAATGGACTCACTGGTTTCCACCAGGCCGGGTCAGATCAGGCCGATGTGGCCTTGTTTGAGCAGTTTGCATCGGAGAATCAGCTAAAACTCAGACTGCATGTGATGCTTTCAGGTGCGGACACTACTTTGTTAAAAACATATTTTGCATCAGGCCCCCGCAGTGGTCTTTATGATCAGCATCTCAACATCCGGTCTGTAAAACTCTATGCGGATGGTGCCCTTGGTTCGAGAGGCGCCTGGCTACTGGAAGAATACAGCGATGCCAGAGGCGTGCATGGCCACAACGTGACCCCAATGGATCAAATTGAGGATGTGGTGATGCGCGCAGCGGCCAGTGGGTTTCAGGTATGTACCCATGCCATAGGTGATCGGGGCAATCGGGAGGTGCTGAATATTTATGAAAAGGCGCTAGAGCGTTATCCGGAGATTGCGCAAGATCACAGGTTTCGCATAGAACACGCGCAGCACATTCACCCAGATGATATCCCGAGGTTTGCCAGGCTTGGGGTGATTCCGGCCATGCAGGCCATTCATATGTCCTCTGACAGGCCCTGGGCCATTGACAGACTGGGCAGGGAGCGCATTGAGAATGGTGCCTACATGTGGAGTGAGTTGATCGACAATGGATCGGTCATCGTAAATGGTACAGATGCTCCGGTAGAGCCCGTCAGTCCGCTGGCCAGTTTCTATGCATCGGTCAGTAGAAAGACACTCAAAGGAACCCCCGAGGGAGGCTATGAACCGGCGCAAAAAATGACCCGCGAGGAAGCGCTGAAATCCTATACCCTCTGGCCGGCCTATGGGGCCTTTATGGAGGCAAGCGTAGGGAGTGTGGAAGTAGGTAAACTGGCTGATTTCACCATATTAGATCGGGACATTATGACGATTCCTGAAGACGAGATCCTCAAGACTAAGGTGAAAATGACGATCATCGGTGGGGAAGTGGTGTATGCCGACCGTTAATAAATCCCCAAACTTAGGGAGGCGGCCGTAATGCCGAAATGGTTAAAATTGCGTTTTAATTAATACGTTTGTTTTTCATTCTAACCCATCTACAGTGCTGATTGAGGAGAACTTTTCATTGAAGGACCATAATACCTTTCGTCTGGATGTCCGGGCCAACTTTAAGGCAGGGATCACACAGCCGGAAGAGCTGCAGGAACTCTACGCTAACCCTAAGTTTAAGACTGTCAAAAAGCTCGTTTTGGGTGGAGGATCGAATGTGTTGTTCACCAGGAATTTTTTGGGGTTGGTGCTGAAAATGGAGATTGGAGGCATCGCTGTGGAGCAGGATAGTGCCGACTCTGTGATTGTAAGCTTTGGAGCAGGCGAAAACTGGCATCAGTGTGTGCTCTGGGCAGTGGAGCATGGCTATGCAGGGATCGAAAACCTTTCGTTGATACCGGGCACAGTAGGTGCAGCCCCAATGCAGAATATAGGGGCCTATGGTGTGGAGCTGAAGGAAGTTTTTCACTCCCTGGACGCTTATGATGTGAAAACAGGGAAAATCAGCCGTTTTTATAACGAGGACTGCAAGTTTGGCTACCGCTATTCTGTATTCAAAGGTCCAAGAAAGGATAAATATATCATCACCCGGGTGTATCTGAGGCTTTCCAAAAAGCCCAAATTCAACATTACCTATGGCAACCTGAAGGAGACTCTGGAGCAAATGGGCGTGGAGGAACTCACCCTTAAGAATGTAAGTCAGGCGGTGATCAACATTCGCCAATCCAAGCTACCTGATCCGCTGGAGATTGGGAATGCGGGGAGCTTTTTCAAAAATCCGGTGGTGGAAAAGGTGTATTTTGACTCGCTGAAGGCCGCTTTTGAGAAAATTCCGGGCTATGAAGTGGACGAGGCCTCAGTGAAGCTTCCGGCGGCCTGGCTCATCGATCAGTGCGGATGGAAGGGTACACGCATCGGAGATATTGGCGTGCACGACAAACAGGCGCTGGTGCTGGTCAATCATGGGAACGGCAAAGGAAGAGACATCCTCAAACTCTCCACGGAAATACAGAAGTCCGTCTTTTCCACCTTTGGGGTGGAGCTGGAGCGGGAAGTCAATGTGGTCTAGTACCGCACTCCTTTTGGGTTTTAATGAGAAGATGGCTGGTTGAGTAGCATCCAGTACATACCAAGCTCAGATACGGCTTTCATAAATGATTCAAAGCCTACGGGCTTTACCACATAGCTATTGGCGCCCAGATCGTAGCATTTGTCTATATCCGGATCTTCCTTGGAGGAGGTGAGGATGATCACCGGAATCTTCCGTGTGCGCTCGTCACCTTTTATCTGTTTGAGTACTTCTATACCACCTACTTTTGGCATATTGATGTCCAGTAAAATAAGCTTTGGAACATTTTTGACTTCTCTTTCGGAATATGCGCCATTGGCAAAGAGATAGTCTAATGCTTCGGCTCCATTTTCCAGGTGCACCAGTTTATTGGCCATATTGTGCTTCTTCAATGCCCTGATCGTCAGCTCGGCATCACTTACACTGTCTTCTACGAGTAGAATTTCAATTTCATGTACGCTCATATTGATTGTGATTTAATGGAAGTGAAAAATGAAAAGTAGCTCCTTGATCCACCTGGCCTTTGGCCCAGATTTCCCCATCATGTTTGGTAATGATTCGGTGAACGATGGCCAGGCCCACACCTGTTCCTTCAAATTCGTGTGGCATGTGCAATCGCTGAAATACGCCGAAGAGCTTATTGGCATACTTCATATCAAATCCTGCGCCATTGTCTTTTATTCTGAATATCAGCTTTGTATCCTTGATTTTGGTGGAAATATGCACCTGTGGGTTTTCTCGTTTTGAGGAATATTTTACCGCGTTGGCAACCAGGTTGTAGACCACCTGATGTAATAACGTGTAGTCTCCATAGACTGAATGTAATTTTTTCACGACAACTTTTGCCTGATGTGGCGTGGATTTTTGAACCTGGGAAAGTACGTTCACTACGAGTTTGTTGAGATCAACTTCCGTCTTTTGAATTTCCTTTCTTCCTAATCGGGAGAAGGCCAGCAGGTCGTCTATCAGCCTGCCCATCTGAACGGAGCTGGTGGTAATCATGCCGATGATCCGTTTACCTTCGTCATCCAGGATGTTTTCATAATCCTCCTTGAGCATTTGGGCGTAACCATTGACTGCACGGAGCGGTGCGCGCATGTCATGAGCCACCGAGTAGGAGAATGCCTCCAGTTGTTGATTGACCTTTTGGGTTTCTTCCTCGGCTTCCTTTCTTAGTGCATCCTCTCGGTTGAGCATTCTGGTGCTTAACCAGATGAGTACCAGAAAGACTATGATAATACTCAGGATCAATAAAGCAGAGCCTAGTTCGATGGAGATGGACATTTTCCACGCACTGTATAGTCGCAGAAACCCCAGTAGAGTGGGGATGCAGATGGCCGCTGGAATGAGAATTCGCGCCGTTTTAGCGCCCGAATAGTCACTGGTAAACTCCGCCATGAGTCCCTTATGTGGTTTGGCAAACAATATCCCGAGGGACAGCAATAGAAAGCTGACTGCCGTGTTGATGGCCATGGGAAGATGCTTCAGGAAACCGTAAAACACTTTTACCTGGTAGAGGTATCCCAATATGGAGAGGATGCCCACCATGCCGATACTCATGGCAATGAATTGGGCAGGCACATGATTACCTCGTGTGGTATAGTTGAGGATGAAGAGCGCAATGGAGGCGAGCAGAAATGCCAGAGCTGTATTCGGGGCCATTCGGTTGCTGATGTTTCCGACGAGATCATTCTCCAGTTTCTCATAAAACAGTAGTGTGTCCACATGGCTGTCTACTTCCAGAAGAACGCCCACTATCTTCACTGTGGCAATAATCAACACCAAACAAGCGAGCATAAGGCCATACTTATACTGATCTGGATGGTTCCTGGCCGAATTAGAGGTCAGCAGCCAGAGTGAAAGGCCGGAGAGTATAAAGCAAATCGCCGTGGCAGGGTTCATTGCTACCAGCCCGGGTATGGGCCGTTTGATAAATTCAATATCAAGAATCCAGCTCAGTAGAACCAAAAAACCGATCAGAATAACTGGTGAGGCAAAAGCCCTGCTGCTATTCCAGATGGTAGGCGAAAGTACTCTTTTCATCTATCAGGAATGAAAGGGTTGCATAGAATTAAACATCATATTTTTTGGGGATCATTTTAAATCTAGGCAAAAAGAAGGTAGTGGAAAAGTTATTAGACACATAATGTATCGTTATGTGATAAAATAACTATTTGAATGAAAATAATAGAACGAATTGTCAGTAATCCGAGTACTCAGTTGGGTATAGAAAGTAAATATCAGAATGTGACACGGTATTGGCATACCTGGGCATCACCTTAAGGGCTTGCCACTCCGGACTCTCACCGAATGCTTTCCAGTGAGTATCACGACTTTGCTGATCGGTAAAGGTGGTCATATACATCAGGTTGGGCATTTTATCGCCTGAGATGACTTCACCATAGAACACTGCGTTGAATTCTAATTTTTCAAAGAGACTGACTTCTCCGCCGGCGTTAAACATATCCACTTTACTCCAGTAATACTTTTCTGTGGCTGATTCATAGCTCCGAAGTTCATATACACGGTCTGCACTTGCTCCTGATAGTTTCGGCGTTTGCATCATAGGCATCTCCGTGAAGGCCCTCAAAAGCACAGATGCTATCCGCTCATACGGTGGGTTATCATGTGGCGCATTGAGGTAGTTAGCACCCGCGGCCTGATAGATACTGTCCTCAGCGAGTTGATCTGTGATGGTCAATAGCTGATCCATAGAGGTGAGTGGCAGGAGCACGACGATTTTTTGGCTAGAGTCTGCTTCGCTTGGTCTCGGTTTGAATACGCCAATGTTAGCGACTCCCAATCTTTTCATTGCCGGCAGGTATGCCTCACGGAGGTATTGATCCGTCATGCTCACCTGCTGGTCAGTAGCCATTGTGTAAGTTTTTAGCTCATAATATTGACGTTCAGGAGCGGGTTCGGAGTTCGCTGCTTTTTTGCTCTGACAGCCCAGGGCCATCAGGCAAATCAGAAGAAAGAACGAGTTTGTGGGTTTCATAGGCTATTTGAATTGTGGTTAATGAAGAGGATTTCTCAGGTATCGGACCAATGAAAAACAGGATACCACTGTCCATGCACCTTCCAAGATAATGAAAGGAAGATAATCTAAAAGGATAGAAGCAAGGCAAGCGAGTGCTGCTCCGGTCAGGTTGAGCAGGATAAATGCCAAATCCTTTGTAGTGAGCTTTCCCAGGGTATTGAGCAGGTAGGCGAGCAGGATGAGAAAGACGCCAATGGATCCTAGCCAATCTGTGGTGTTCATAGAGTGATATCTGTTAATTCCAAAGGGTAAATTAAATCAAAAAGGAGCTGCCGATCCGGTGCTCCTTTTTAATTTAATTGGACGTGATGTTCTTTATATTTTCAAGCTCCTCAGGTATTCTATGCTTTTTGGGATTTGAGTAATGATCCGGTCGCTTTCGTCTTCTATGAAGTAATGTTTGATTCCAGCACGTTTGGCCGCTTTCAGTATGGCGGGGATGTCTAGTTCTCCATCACCTACGGTAACGTCATTGTCTGTATCGGTGAGGCCGGTCAGGTCTTTCTGAACTCCTTTTCTGAGGTCTTTCACATGCATGAGTTTCCACCGGCTACCGTATTTGTCCAGCAGGGCAGCAGGATCTCCGCCACCAAACTGAATCCAGAAAATATCCATTTCAAATGAGACATATTCCGGATTGGTGTTTTGGATGATATAGTCGAGCAAAGTGCCGTCTTCATAAGGCTGAAACTCGTAGCCATGGGCATGGTAGCAAAAAGTGATACCACTATCGGCCAGGATCTTACCAAAGGTATTGAAGTCCTCCACGGTTTTCCTGGCATTTTCCAGTGTGAAGTTTCCTTTCTCATGTGGCAGCCAGGCACACATGACATATTCAGCCCCCAGGATTTTGGCTCTTTCTATCACTGACAAAGGGTCTTCTACCAGCGTGTTGTAGCCTGTACCCATGGAGGGAATGGTGAGCCCTTTTGATTCACACAGTTTTTTATATTCGTAAGGATCCATGTCGCCACCCCCACCTTCTATGGAGGTGAAGCCCATACTCACGATGGTGTCCAGGGTTTCGGGGGTGCCATTTGGAAAGCTTCTGCGAAAAGTAAAAGGCGCGATGCCTAAAGGTTCGGTAAAGAGTGGCTCCTCAGCGATGGTTTCTTTGGCTTGTTCCTTTTTTGCCAGCTGGCAGTTGGTGAGGAATAGGCCCAGTAGGAGAGCTGGTATTAATATTTTCATCATTTTGTATTTTAATAATTATAGGTTTCTTTTTTTCATTTCATCCACGGCATAATTGGCCGCACGAGCGGTCAGAGCCATGAAGGTAAGTGTGGGATTTTGCGTGCCGGTAGAGGTCATACAGGCTCCGTCCGTCACGAAGACATTTTTACACTGATGGAGCTGGTTCCATTCATTGAGGAGGGAAGTCTCCGGATCATGCCCCATGCGCACGCCACCCATCTCATGGATATCTGATCCGGGAGGTGAGTGAGTGTCTTCTGCGGTGATATTGATGAAACCAGCTTTTTCAAACATCTCTTTGGATTGCTCTACATAGTCCGCGACCATTTTGTCGTCGTTTTCCGTCCAATCGCAGCTCATCACGATTTGAGGGATGCCATATTTGTCTTTCAGCTCTGGGTGTAACCGGAGGTGATTTTCTTCTACAGGTACACACTCGCCCATCATCCAGCTGCTAATGCTCCAGAGTCCATGTTTGGGGTTGAGCAAATTTTCAGTCAGAGACAAACCGATCCCTTGTGTATCCGGCCCCATCCATCGGCCACCACCTATCCCAATGGCGTAGCCTCTTAAGAAATCGGTTTCCTGCTTCCTCAGGTTTCTGAACCGGGGAATGTAGGCGTTACTGGGGTTGCGGCCACTAGTCACTTTGTCTGCAAATCCTTCAAACTGTGCATTGGCCTTGCCTCTATAGTTATGCCAGGAGATGTACTTGCCCATAAGTCCATTGTCGTTGCCCAGGCCGTTTGGAAACCGACCAGAGGTGGAGTTGAGCAAGATGGCGTTGCTGTTGAAAGTGGAGGCGTTGACAAAGACAATGTCTGCGTAGAATTCTATCATCTCCTTGGTATGCGCATCGATGATTCGTACACCGGTGGCCTTTTGCTTTTCTTCGTCATAGATGATCGAATGTACCACGGCATCAGGGCGGAGGGTCATGTTTCCGGTTTTCATCGCCCAGGGGAGGGTAGAAGCATTGCTGCTAAAATATCCCCCAAAATTGCACCCTCTGCGGCACATGTTTTGGTTTTGGCATTTGGATCGGCCCTGCTCTATGTGAATGGGCTGCGGATCAGTTAGATGGGCACATCGGGCGTTGATCAGGTGCCTGGTGTCGCCATAGTTTTTCTTCAGGCTTTCCTTGAAATGACTCTCTATACAGCTCATCTCAAAGGCCGGCATCACCTCACTGTCGGGTAATTCCGGAAGGCCATCTTTGTTGCCTGCGATACCGGCAAATTTCTCCACATGGGTGTACCAGGGTTCCAGGTCTTTGTATCGGATGGGCCAGTCCACAGCAAAGCCGTCACGCACCGGCCCTTCGAAATCCATATCACTCCAGCGTTGGGTTTGTCTTGCCCAAAGGAGCGACTTGCCGCCCACATGGTAGCCGCGAAACCACCTAAAGGGCTTTTCCTCCACAAAGGGTTGCTCCTCATCTTTGATGTTCCAATGGAGGGAGTCTGCACTGACTCGCTTTAGGTTCTGATAATCCATTCGTTGGTCGATGGGGACAGTCCCGCGAAATTCAAACTGCCAGGGCGCCTTGGAGGCGGTAGGGTAGTCTTGCACGTGCTTCACATCCCTGCCTCTTTCCAGCACCAGGGTTTTGAGCCCTTTTTCGCAGAGTTCTTTGGCCGCCCATCCACCACTGGCTCCAGAGCCAATGACGATGGCATCGTATGTTCTTTTCTTTTTAGAATCTTGCAGCATGATTGGATTATGATACGAAAGGTTGATGAATGTCTACACAGCCCAGGAAATGGCCGGGTACTACGCGGTAGTGGTAGTGATTGGTCATCACTTCCTCCGTGGTGCGAAATCCTGTGATGGTCTCGGCTTTCATCAGATTGAAAAAATCCTGCTCAGCTTCTACTTTGGATTCGGACCATTCGGTGAGGAGCTGTTCCCTTTGCTCTGTGGTGCAGTCCACAAAGTCATTATTGAATTTTTCATTGGCGGCCATGTTTAGTGCAGCCAGCTGCAATTTCAGCTTATCCTGTTCCTCTTTTTCCTGGCACTTCTCAAAAAAGCCCAATAAATAGACCGGTACGCCCAGGTCTACAGCTCCATAGTAAGCTCCTCTGGGGATGATGGTATCTGCAATGGAGGTGATGAGGTCCTGCTCACTTGGTTTGAAAAATGAGTTACTCATCAGGTCCTTGATGAAAGTAAGGTCTTTGGCCCAGTAGCCAAGTGCCACGGTGCCCACCGAGGCGGCCGCCAGTGCCTTGAGTGTATTGCGTCTGTTCATACGGGTTGGTATGTTGTTTAGGGAATTTAAGATACCAAGCCCAAGCTCAATCCAGAAGGAAATAGACATATGGATACTATGTTTCCATCAAATGATGCTGATCAATAGCACAAGGCTATAGATTTAGTCAGGGGTGAGGCTGTGATTATTTCTCTCATTAACTTTGGCTTCATGAGTACAAAGAACATCCACTACCTGATAGCCGTCATTTTTATCGCTTTCGCGGCACTGCAATACAACGATCCTGATCCATTACTCTGGATGCTGATCTATGGTGTGGTGACGCTGGTAGCAGTTCTGAAGGTCTACCTTCGTCAGCTCAATTTCAAGCCACTGGTCACTACTTTTATGGTCATTTTTGGGCTTTATTCACTGATGTATGTGCCGGTTTTTGTGGAGTTTCTGGGCAATCCTGATAAGTCCGAACTTTTCGGAGCCATGAAAGTGACTAAATCATGGATAGAAGGTACCCGGGAATTTCTCGGACTGCTGATAGCCATAGGAGCGCTCGAGTATTTACGCCGCAGTAAGGTGAAAGGGAAGTAGGTTATTAGCTTCCTGGGAGTACTAGTCCGAAAAGGTGATTGTTAGCCACAAAGAAGTGAAAGGCTATTTGTCCAGGGTAATTGTTTTTCCTGTTTCAGCACTTTTACGAGCAGCTTCAAGTATTTCCATCACAATCATGTTATTCTGGAGTGAGGAGGGCTCGTAAGCACTCAACACGACCTCATTGTGGATGACGGCAGCCAATAGGGCAAAGGGGTCATTCAACGGTGCTGGTCGCTCTTCCAATTGATGGAATTCCTCCTGATAGCCATCGTAGCCCTCGGTCATTCTTACCCGAAGTTGGTTGCGATTGTCGGCATAAATAGCTCCGGTTAGCCCATAAATGTCCATGTCTTTTCTCCCGATGGGCCAGTTCCACAATGCTTCAATGATGGCATTGGAATCATCATAAGTCAAAATGATAATCGCTTCGTCATCTACTTTTGGGTTGTTTTCGGGCTGTAGTTGTTGGGTTATGGCAGTTACAGTATTGGGCTTTTGTCCATCTTGTAGCCAGGTCATCAGGTTTGCGCCGTAACAACCAAAATCCATAATGGCTCCACCGCCGTTTTGAACGGGGTCTGTAAGCCAATCTAAGAACTCATCATTTACTCCTATTTTCTTGGGTCCTTTATGTCCGTCGCGTATGATCACCTTTCGCAAATCTCCCACTGCACCGGATTTCAGCAGCTCATAAGCTTTATGGTTGGATGGATACCAGGTGGTCTCATAGTTGGTGAGCAGGTGTATGTGATGAGCTTGGGCAAGTGCTTGCATCTTTTTCGCATGCTCCAGGCTTACCGCCAATGGTTTTTCCACCATGACATGAATGCCCAAAGGCGCACACTTTTCCACAACTTCCAGATGTTCATATATGGTACCAAAGGCCGTGACAGCTTCCGGGTGGGTGCGATCAATCATTTCATCCATGCTATCAAAGACTATACTCATGGGAAATCCGTGCTGGTCTGAGTATCGCTCGGCCAGGTCTCGATTGGGCTCCACAATACCAACCACCTGTATATCGCCCCGGTCTTCACGTCCGAGTATCCAATGCACATGGGTATGCGTGAGCCCTACCACACCGACTTTCACAGGCTCCTTTTGAGCCAATAACTGAAAGGAAGTCAGTATCATTATGCCTAAGGAAAGCAGAAATTTGTACATCATCATTTTATTCAATTTACATTTTTACAGGAAGATTTAAACCCCAAGAGAACCCTTAAGATGGTCAGTAATCCTGCATATTTCCTAAGTTATTTAAAAAGCCAGCCAATGATATTTCCATCCATTTTCCGGGTTATATTCTATTCCCGGTAAGGGAATCTTTATGAAGTTTAGCGCCCCGAGCAGGCCCCTTATCAGATTGGATCTGGTCTCTATTTTAGTCAGGTCCACGTCCAGTGAGAGATAGTATTGACCAGAACGAGTGAATTTGGGCAGTGTCTGACCTGCCTCGTTTTCTGATGGGTTACTACTGCCGCCTGTGTATCCATCAATGCCATAACCGACGGCCAGATTGAGCCATTTAGGTAAGCGCGAAGCGTTTTGAAAAATAGTGCTTCTGAGGTTGGTGGAGAGCCAATAAGTCTGACCATTGTAATCTTTTAACCACCTCTGGCTGCTGCTGGAGCCGAGCAGCTCGGGTCGGTACTGCGCATATGGTGAGCCGGAGTAGGACCATTTCAGCATGACTTTTTGTTCGCTCCAGATGAGCTCCTGACTGATAAACGCAGCGGAACCCAGGGTGTTGGCGGCAAAGTCGCCGATAGAGAACCCCCAATCCTCAGATAGTCCATCAAAAACTTCTACGCTTGTCAGAAAGAACAATCCGGTCATTCCACCATACCAGGTGGCCTGCTGATGGTCTAATCCCGACCATGCCAGGCTTTTTGCGCTTAGTCGTCCTATTTGATAGGCGGTGGTAGTATGTCCGAGCTTGTCCATATAGCCCCAACTGTTGTTGTCGTTGAAAAAATGGAACCTTCCGAAATCCTGATACCAAACCGAACCCAGACCGATTATGCTGACGGTATATAGTGTACCCCCACCTATCAGGAGTGTATTGAACCTCTTCTTATTTAGTTTTTGTTCCTGAGCGAGTAGGCCGAAAGGAATTAACAATAGCAGGATGACTTTACTGACTTTTGAAGTCATTCTTTATATGGGAGTTTTGTTGTTCAACGAACATTAAAAGTAGCTTGTCGCCCGGGCCTTTGCAAACGAATCAAAACGAACAGAGGATTGCTATGTCACCATGGATAAGAGTCATTGTCACATAGGCGATTATCACATCTGTGTAGGGGCTCCATTCACTTGCTGAGGGCGGAATTTCTTTCTTTACTGCATTCTTCGTTTGCCCTACAAGGAGGAAGCTTTATCAAAACCGATTGTTTCTCTGTATAGTTGAGGAGATACTTCAGTGTTCTTTTTGAAGAACCTGCTAAAGTAGTATTCATCATTATAGCCTAGTTCGTAGGCGATTTCTTTGATGTTCTTATTGGTTAAATATAATTCTCTTTTGGCTTCAATTATAATGCGCTCAGAGATCAAATCAGTTAAAGTTTTGTGGTAATGTACCTTGGTTAATTTGGTTAACGCTTTCGGTGTAATGGAGAGCATATCTGCATAGTCACTGGCGGTATGCTTTGTTTTATAGTGAGTTTCAATATAATTTTTTAGGTTTTGGAGGATAAAAGGCTCTTCATTTTCTGCAGTCACCTTTTGAGCGTCGGCCTGCTGTTCTGTTTTGAGTCTGGATGCTGTGATTAGGAATATTTTTAGATATGAAATCAATAATTCGTACTGAGCCAAAGCTGGTTTTTGTAATTCTATTTGAATTTGGCTGATGATCATTTCAATATTTCCCTCTGTTCCTTTATCAATATTGATCAACGGAGGGGCGTAAATGTTATTGAATAATACACCGTGGCACGCAACTTCCTTGTGATGCTTATGGATGCAGAAAAAATCGGGATGAAAATTGATAACCAAACCGCTTAAGGGTTCGGTGGCATTGAGCATAAAAGGTTCGTATGGTGAAAATGAGAGCAAGGAGTTTTGGCTGAATGGATACTCAGAAAAATTGGCTCTTAGTTTCCCATTTCCTTTTTTCACCCAAATCAATGAATAATAGCCCGGCCTCTGAATATGATCAAATGGATTGTTCCTTTCGAAAGTGTAAAGCTTGAAAGCCAGATTCCCTGTCTGAGGATTGATGAGGGTTAAATTGTTTTGTTTTTCCACGGTATCAATATTATGTCAGCCTTCTGGCACTTTCGTCAATCTTTAAGTCATTGATGCTAGCAAAACGTTTTTGCATGAGTCCATTCTCATCAAACTCCCAGAGCTCATTACCATATGCTCTATACCACTGATTAGTTTCATCCTGATACTCATATTCAAATTGCACTGCGATCCTGTTTTCCCTGAATCCCCAAAGTTCCTTTTTTAGTTTATAACTTCTTTCTTGCTGCCATTTCTTTGTTAAGAATTCGACAATCTCTTCACGGCCATTGATAAATTGGGTTCTGTTTCTCCATTCGGAATTTTGTGTATAAGCTTTTGAAACGTTTATCGGGTTTTTCGAATTCCAGGCATCTTCGGCTTTTTGCACCTTTTCGAGTGCAGTTTCCAGGGTAAAGGGTGGAAGTGGGTATCTTTTTTCTTGATTCATTTTAGAATAATTTAAGGTAAAATTCAAAAGAGGGAATGCAATCTTGCCACATTCCCTCCTTGAGCTGTTGATTTATATACTTTCGGCTACCGGAAAATCTACAGGAACCTTGGTGAGGTTGTGTAGGTAATTCATAGCCGTCTTGTCACTTATCTGAAGGATCAAATCAACAAGGTTTTCTTTGGTATAGCCTTGGGAGAAAAAGTCCTCGATGTTGCTATTACTTGCATTACCCCTGTTTTGAGTAATGTCTGCGGCCAGTTTCACCAAAGCATTGAGTTTTGGGTTTTCATTTTGTCCCTTTCGGATGTCCAGTAATTGATTGTCATCAAACCCATTCATCCTTCCTAGTACAAGGTGAGCACTTTGGCAATAGATACACCCATTTACCTGGCTGACCACAAGGTTTACGGCTTCCTTTTCTTTGTTTGATAAGGATGTTTTGGCATTTTGATAGTCCAAATACCTTTTGAGACCATGATCTGAATAGGCTATGGTCGCGTAGAGGTTCGGGACAAAACCCAATGCGCCATTTAGTTTGTCAAAAATCTCCTGATTGGTTGGAGATACTTCACTTTTGGTAGGGACATTAAAGTCCACAACTGTTACATTTTCCATTTTCTTGTTTTTTTTGTTCTGGTCATTATCGACAAGACAAAATTGGGGAGTGCGTTACTTGGATAAAATGGACAAATCCCGTCAATGGATGGATGATTTTCACGAGGTGGATTAAAGCAATGGATAACATCCGTTTAGCGTATTGAGGTTCTAAACCAAGTATAAATGGACCAACCACCGAGGTGAGTTGCGGAAAACCTCTGATTTTACTAAGTTCATTTGAGTAAATCCGGAAGAGATGAAATTGAATATCAGAACCAGTTGTGAAAATGCGCCCAAGAAGGAGCTGATTAAAGACCTCACCGTATTATTTGCGGCCTATGATATTTCACAGGCCATGCAGTACCTGGAGGACGACGTTATTTGGACTTTGGTGGGGGATGAGCCTATCGTCGGCAAGGAGCCATTTGCAGCGGCACTTATGGAAATGGCCCACAATAAGGCGACCGAGCTCACCATTCACAGCATTGTCACCCATGGCAAGGAAGCTGCCATCAATGGAGAGATGGTGATGGGTGACGGGAATGTTTTTGGATTTGCGGATTTCTACGAATTCACCAGTGTCAAGGGCTCCAAAGTGCGCTCGATCACGTCTTATGTGGTGCAGAAAGTCAAGTCTGAATGATGCCTCTGAGCAAGCAAACGTCAAGGTGAAAGGCTATGCCGTATGGCGTAAATCATTATCTTTTCGCATGCAAAAATCATTAGCCCTACTCACCCTGTTTCTGATCCACCAATTTTCCTTTGCGCAGACCAGCGCGGAAGCCATCAAGGATCAATATTTCGCAGAGCAGCAAGTGTTTGCCCGGCAAATAATCAAGGATATCTATTCCGATTTCGCTTCATTCAATGCTGTCGACCCGATTCGTTTTAGCACCTCCATTGACTCGCTGGAGGGTATCTTCGATGCCCACTTGAATAAATACAGCGACCAGTTGGATGCTGCAGTCATTCGAGATGAAAACGTAGGGATTCAGTATTTTTTCGATAAGTTCTTATTGGAGTATCCTTATCATCATCAGGACTATACAGGGGAGCAGGTTTCTCTTCCCGCCGAGAAGCAATCAAGGATAACCGGGCATGCTGCCGACTTAAACAATCCGGATTTACTCTCCAACAGAGATTTTCGAGCGTATGTGCAGGCGGTACTCACCATAGATGCCAACGAAGCGATAGCCACTGGAGCCTACGACCAAAGCGATAATCAGCAGTTGGAAGCTGTTTGGGCTTGTATTAACAGGCGCTTCTCTGATTCAGCGGTCAGAGATTATTGGCGAGCGGAATATCTAATGAATCACATGGATAACTATGGAGTCAAAAACATCAGCCCCATCTATGATGAGTTTGTAGCCACTTGTAGCCAGGAAGAAGCCATAAGTAAAGTGAAGGCGGCTTACGAGAAATATGAGCACGCAAGGGCAGCGCATCTCATCGAGATTTACAAGAAAGTGGATGGGTATGAGTTGGAAATGCATTTGTTTCTTCCGGATGCTCAGAAATTCACCGGTCAGCGACCAGCCATCCTCTACTTCCATGGAGGTAGCTGGTCAGAGGGAAAGCCAGACTGGTTTTTTGGAGAAGGTGAGGAGTTCGCCAAACGGGGTTGGGTGGCCGCAGCCATCGAGTATAGGATAAAAGGACGACATGGGACATTGCCTTTTGAGTCTGTGAAGGATGCTAAGTCTGCAGTGCGTTGGCTCCGGGAAAATGCTGTGAAATACAAAATCAATCCGGACCAAATTGTGGCAACGGGAAATTCAGCCGGAGGGCATTTGGCTCTGGCGACTGTCCTGGCAGAAAGCTGGAATGAAGAGTCTGATGACCTTAATTTCAGCGCGAAACCCAATGTATTAATGGTTGTTTCCGGGGTTTTTGATTTGACTGTGGACAATTCAAAATGGATCGTAAAGACCTTGAATGACAAAGAGCTGGTGAAGGAGATTTCTCCGAATCACCTGATCAAAGAGGGTTTGCCACCCATGCTGATTATTCATGGCGAGAATGACGGAAATTGTCTTTACTCAACAGCTGAGTATTTTGTAACAGTATCCGAAAGCCTGAACAATGAAGTGACGTTCCGCACCATAGAGGGTGCGGGTCATTTTATCTGGTTTGGAAGATATGGAGGCAAGGTTTCGGCCATCCAGAGCGAATACCTGGATGCCTTAGGTTTCGACTGAAAGTACATTAACTTAACATGTCAAATGAACCTGGGCAGTGACCCGAGTGTCCCTTTTGACGCTGCAATCCTTCTGAAAACATCTTCTCTACTAAGCATGAGCAATAATCAATATCACCTGGCCCAATTTAATATTATCAAACTAAAGGATTATCTGGATTCTCCGGTTGTAAAGGAATTTAGGGATTTTCTGGCGCCAGTGAATCAGCTGGCTGAGGAGAGCCCGGGTTTCGTGTGGAGGCTAAAGGATGATCTGGGCGAAAGTGCGGCTAATATAGAAACACCCTATGAAGATGAATTGATATTTGTGAATATGTCTGTGTGGCAAGATTACGAATACCTGAAGGCGTACACCTATCAGACAGTGCATAGCTATTTTTTGAAAAGCCGAAAGAAATGGTCTCTTGAAATCGAAGGACACAGAGCAGTGATGTGGTATGTCAATGAGGGGCATGTCCCTTCTTTAGCAGAAGCCAAAGGAAAACTGGACTTGCTTAATGAATCTGGTTCTTCCAGGTTAGCATTTAGTATGACTGATGTTTATCATTCCGATGGGTCCAAGCTGAAAAAGTAAGCTGGGTCGGTAGAAAACTCTTCAGAAATGAACCTGAGGCTTGGTGTTAGACACTCATCCACTTCACTGTTTTGGGAAAGGGCTTCAGATGTTAACTTATCGAGAAGCTTTTTGTTGAAAATCGAATCTGGTCGGGAAATGATCTACCAAAATCTGCTTTAGACTAGCTTCATCAAGGTATTTAGATTGAAAGCCCCCAACTATGTCATAGGTTTCGGCTAATACACGATCATCCGGATTTAAGGAGGAGGAGAGCATGATCACCACGATCTTTTTCTCAAAAGTGTCTTTTATTTTTTTGAGCTCGTTCAAAAACTCCCAACCATTCATTTTGGGCATATTGATGTCAAGAAAAATGAGCTCCGGAGTGAACTTTGCTTTTTTGAGTATTTCCAATGCCATTTCTCCATTTCTGGCTACTTCCACATATTCCACCCATGTTGATCGCAGAATGGTTCTTTTTTGAAGGAAATTGCAATCTTTATCATCGTCAATGAGAAGGACGCACTTCAGTTTTTTCATTAGGTTTTTATTGTAAAATAGAATGAGCTTCCAATTCCAACTTCTGATTGGGCCCATATTTTTCCATGGTGAAGTTCGACAATTTTTTTGCAATTGGCTAGACCCAGACCGTATCCTTCAAATTCCTCATTTTCATGAAGTCTTCTAAAGATAGAAAAAATTTTACCTAAATCTTTTTCAGGGATTCCAATCCCGTTATCATTTATTTCAAAGAGATAGCCCTCTCCGGTTTCCATTTTTTGAGATTTGATATGGATGACCGGCGTGATCTTCTTCTTTCGAAACTTAATGGCGTTGAGGATGATGTTTTGAAAAAGTTGGTGCATTTCCATTTCGTAGCCATCTATAACAGGTAGCGGATCAGTGATGATTTTTGCATCCTGTTTTTCGATGGTAGCACTTAGGTCCTTGATTACATCTTTTACTACTTCGTTGCAATCTACCGTTTCGCGTTGTTTCTTTTGGCTGAGTCTGGCGTATTCCAGCAGGCCCGTGATGAGTTTGTCCATTCGGTCGGCTGATTGGCTGATGGAGTTAAGGTATTCTTTAGCTTCATCGGTCAGGGAATGACCAAAATCCTCGTCAAATGCTTTGATGTAATTGATGATCGTCAATAAGGGGTGTCTGAGGTCATGAGAAGCGATATAGGCAAATTGCTCCATTTCCGTGCTTTTGGCTTCTAATATCGAAGCATTTCTCAATAGCTCTTCATTCTTCAGGTTTTCGGTCACATCCTGGCATGTTCCTACCATTTCTATGACTTCATCATTGTCATTGGTGAAAATTTGACCCACCAAATGGATGGTTTTCACCCGGCCATCCCTGAGTAAGATCTTGTGAAAAAAATGATGAAATTTTTTGTCTGCGATAGAGGTTTGAACCCGCTCAGTGACATACTCTATGTCATCAGGGTGAACGTAGCTAAAGTAAGTATCATATTTGAGCCCACCTACCTCATTTCTGCCAAAGACTTTGTATAGATTATCCGACCATATGACGTCATTGGTTCGAAGATCCCATTGCCAATGACCCATTCCCACGATCTCTTCCGCAAAATTCAGGAGGTGGTTCTTCCTGATCAATTCATTCTCAATGTTCACTTTCCGACTTTCATCACTTATGACCGCAGCCACCAATCCCCCAAATTCAATTGGTAGGGTGGTTAATTTTACTTTCACCGGAAATTCTTGGCCATCAATGTGATTGCCATGAAGAACTGTGTTTTTCAATTGGCTGAGAGGTTGGTCACGGATGTCACTTACCAGATTGTCTATTTGACTCTTACCAAACTTAGGGGGAATAAGGGTCTCAAGCGTCTGTCCTACAAGGCCATTTGGATCATGGCCAAAGAGTTCCCTCACCTGATGGTTGGCGTAGTGAATTTCACCTTTATCATCTATGACGACCGTGGCACAGGGAAAAGATTCCAACATGGAAAGGTGATGATGGCTGACACTTTTGATATTGTTCATAGTAGTTTTTCTGAGCCCTGAGATGAGAGGTAGGACGTTATGCTGTTCCGAAGTTGTTAGGAGTAGTACAAAACTAGCGAATTGGCAATATGATGACAGATGTACTCGGTTATTGGGATAGTGTACCCGTTGACTTGGGGAATACGCGCGTTGAGTCCTCAGGGAATAGTGTTGAATCAAGCACTTATAGATCTGTTATTTGGTATATTAACAATGTGTTACGTAAAGTTTATTTCGCTCTAAATACGTCATTGTTTTCTTGTTTTTAATATATTAATGAGAGCTTAATTACTTCATTATGAATGATTTAGATATTAAAAAAATTAGGCGCGCATATGGAATCACACAGCAGGAACTGGCTGATAAGCTGGATGTATCACTCAAGACAGTCCAAAACTATGAGGCTGGGCGTAAAATTCCTGACAAAATGAAGCAATTAGTGCGTTATTCTTTTCCCGAAAAAGGAAATAGTTACGTGCAATGGTCACAAGAGGATTATAACCAACTGAATGTTGGTCACCTGCTCTCTGAAATAAATATGCTTAAAGAGATTAAAAAATTGCAGGCGGATAAAATCAAGTTTTTAGAGTTGGAGAAGGATCGTCTGGAGAGTGATTTGCGCAAACTTATGGGTAAAGAAGCTAAAAATAAAGCGCAATAACGCTCCTTTGAATGGCCATTTTTATCCTTAAATCGGCCAATTTGAGTGATTTGAACCTTTTTTTAAACGCCGTTTTTGCCAAAATGGAAAATGATTAAAGGACCAAGCAATTTCAGAAAGTAAGGACGAAAAGGAGGGCAGGGCATCCAAGGCAAGTGTGAATCATTTTGACTCCAAAAAAATCCTAGAAGACGCACGAACCAGATTAGTCAAAATGATTTTTTGCGTTGGTGCCTTTTCTTTTGCTTCGTTTTCTTTGGGCAAGCAAAGAAAATGAAGGTTAAGTGTGCAATCAGTTTGGGATGAGCCATATAAGTATCAGACCACTACCATATCATACATTATTAATACAATCTCCTAGCAGAAATCGCGTTTGATCCATAAAAATGAATTTACATAACGTAAGTACATAACGTAGGCAATAAAAAAGGCAGTCACAAAAATGTAACTGCCTGATTTTCAGAGTAGCGGGAACAGGACTCGAACCTGTGACCTTCGGGTTATGAGCCCGACGAGCTACCAACTGCTCCATCCCGCGATGTGGACTGCAAAAGTAGTACAGTCTTTTAGATTTGCAAAGCCTTCTGCTTAATTATTTGAAAACTTTATCTGTTATGCTCTTAAAACATCCTGGTGCTGTAAATCGTTTCAATAGGGATGAAAATACAACTTACCCCTGAATACCTTAAGCTGGTTTCGGCTGCCGCCGATAGGGTGGGCCTCACTGTTAATGAATACATCGCCAAAGTAATCATCGAACACTTCGAACGGCGAAAATCGGGCTGATTTCATTCAAATTTCATCAGGTTGGCAGTGGATTTAGCGAACTGGTAGGCATGAAAAAAGGCGTAACCCGACCGGCTATCTGATTTCTCAGCAAGTTGCCACTGTGAGTTCGCTGCGAAGGTGGTGCCCCTGCTGTCTTCGGCATAGGCTTGTCCTTTTACTTCACCACCCTCTTTGTAGAGGGTTCTTATTGTGGCTTTGCCCTTGAAGAGTTCCACCTCGCTTGGCTCCAGCCGTACCTCCATTTTATATTGGGTGTTTTGTCCGATAAAGGTGGGGGATGTGCTAAAAGTAAGCTTGTCCCGGTCAGAGGATTGAAGGTCAATGTTTTGGTCTTTCAACTGCTCCAGCATCCTGTTCATCAGCTGTGAAGCAGGCAGGAACGAATAGGTAATGATAATTTGACTGCTGTCGGGGACATTATCTAGCTCAGAGGCTTGCAATGCGGTCTTGTTGGTGGTGATTTCATACCAACTTTTTGTTGTCTGGCAAGCGCTACATAAACCAATCAGCAGTAGAATGATTAATCTTTTCATGGTTAATTGATGATTTGACCACTCAATCTTTTGAGTTCAATTTCGGCGATTTTGGCCGAGTTAAGTGCTTCCAGGTGTCTGATCTGGGCATTCACAGCATTGTTTTGTGCTTCTCTGATCTCGAGTGGGTTGGATTTACCAATGCGGTATCGCTCCAGGGCGATTTCCACGTTTTCCTTGGCCACTTCCAGGTTCTGCTCTTCCAGCGCCACGAGGGTGAGTGAATTTTTCAAAGTCAGAAATCCTGACCTAATGGCGGTAAGGAGCTGCATTTTGGCTTGTTCAAAAGCAGTCATGGCGTACTCACTTTGGATCCTGGAGTTTTGTATGGCCCTTTGCTGGTTGAGCCCATCAAAGAGGGTCATGGTAGCAGAGAGGCCATAGTTGACACCATTGGTTCTGTTGCTTTGCAGGAAACCCGCTTCGGCCTTCAGGTTGGAATAGTTGTAGCCCAGGTTAAAGTCAAGTGAGGGATACAGCTCCCGCTCTCGCTCCCGCGTGGTGAGCACGGCTACTTCCCGCTGACTTTGGAGGTACTGCAGATCCGGGTTTTGCTGCAGGGCGGTCTCTTCCAGCTCAGGAAGAGCTAGTAGCCCATTCAGCTCATAGTTGTACTGAAGTGACAGGCTATCCGATGTATCCAGTCCCAGCAGTTGGAGGAGCGCCAGTTTGCTTCGGGCGATGACTTCCTGCTGACGTACCAGCGCAGACTGGTCGGTGTTGTAGTCCACCTGAGCCTGCAGGTATTCCAGCTTGCTGGCCTTGCCCACTTCATATTTCTCCTTACTGATACCCACCCGCTCCTCTGAGAGGGCCAGAGTACTTTGAAGCAGCGCCAATCGTTCCTGCTCCAGGGCCGTGTTGTAAAAGGCCTTCATTACATCTGAGAGCACGTTCTGCACCTGGGCCCTGAAGGCGTATTCGTTGGTTTTTTGAATCTCTTCCAGTCGTTCTTTTGTGGCAAACATCTTCAGTCCATCAAAAAGGGTCCAGGCCATATTGACACCAGCATTGTAATTGGTGGTTTTGGCCGCTGTGCGGGACTGTGTATCTCCTGAGAAAAACTGTTGCTCAGTGTTCTGAATACTTTGCCGGGCTTCCCCACTCAGGTCGATGGTAGGGAGCATGCCTGCATTCCCCATGGTATTATCGTTTTCCGCTAATACTACCTGATACGATTCCAGGATCAGGTCAAAATTTTTCTCCAGGGCGATAGATACGACAGTTTCTTCATCCATTACCAGATGCGGATCCTGAATAAATGAAATCATACCGATCAGAATGAAAAGTCCTTTTATCATACTCTGCTTAGTCTTTTTTGCTTGCTGGTAAGGAATGAGTAAATGGCCGGTATCACAAATAAGCTCAGAAAGGTGGCGATAATCATGCCCCCAATCACGGCTATCCCCATAGATACACGGCTTTCTGCACCTGCACCCAACGCCAGGGCTATGGGGAGGATGCCCAGAATGGTGGATAAGCTGGTCATCAGGATGGGTCTGAATCGCATTTTTGCAGCCCCTTTGATTGACTCCATGATGGAATAGTCCTGTGCTTTACGCTGGTTGGCAAATTCCACTATCAGAATTCCGTTTTTGGTGATGAGTCCGATCAGCATGATCATCCCGATTTGAGAGAAAATATTGAGTGATTCGTTGAAATACCAAAGACTGAGCAGCGCGCCTGACAGAGCCAATGGCACCGTAAACATGATGATCAGCGGATCGCGGAAACTCTCAAACTGGGCTGCCAACACCAGGTATATCAATATCAGCGCCAGAGCAAATGCAAAATAGAGGTTGCTTGCGCTTTGCTGGAACTCCAGAGACGTTCCCGAAAGGGCTGTTTGGAAACGATCATCCAACACCTCCTCGGCAATCAGGTCCATTTCTTTCAGCCCCTCACCCAGAGAAACCCCTTCGGCGAGTTTGGCTGATACAGTGGCTGAAGTGAATCGGTTGTAATGAAAGAGCTGAGGAGGAGTGGAGCGTTCCTCCAGGGTGACCAGATTATCCAGCTGTACCAGCTCCCCATTACTAGCTTTTACATAGATTGACTTTAAATCCAGAGGTTCATTTCGGTTGCTCTTTTCCAGCTGACCGATCACGTAGTATTGCTTTCCATTCATGATGAAATAGCCGAATCGATTCCCACTCAGACTCAGTTGAAGCGTCTGGGCAATGTCTTTCACTGAAACGCCCATCGTCTGAGCCTTTTCACGATCTATTCGTACTCCAATCTCAGGCTTGTTGAATTTCAGGTTCAAATCCACAAAACTGAAATGGGGATTGGCCGAGGCTTTTGCTAAAAAAGCAGGGAGCACCTCTTTGAGCTGATCCAGGTTTCTGGCCTGGATGACAAAGCTCACCGGCATGCCACCAAAGCTCCGTCCAATGGATTCGGGTTCATTGATAAAAGCCCGTGCTTTTGTGCTTTTAGCCACCTCTGGCTGTACGTCCATAACGATCTCATGCTGTGTGCGCTTTCTATTTTTGGCGTCTTCCAGTTTCATGATAATGAAAGCCGAGTTGACCGACCCGGATGATGTGAAACCCGGTGAAGTAATGGTGATGATGGATTTTGCTTCGGGTACCTTTTCTGAAAGTACAGAGGTCATTTCTGTAGCATAGGCATCCATGTATTCGAAAGTGGCTCCCTCGGGACCAGTAGCGAATATTCTGAACTGTCCCCGGTCTTCCAGAGGGGAGAGTTCTGAAGGCAGAGTGAGGGCAAAGATGTAGATAAGCACTCCTGATATGATGATGATCAGTCCTGACAACCACCTGTTGTCCATGAAGGAGTCAAGGGCATTGTTGTACCCATTATTCATCCAGATAAAAAAGGGTTCGGTTTTGCGATAAAACCACTGCTTTCGCTCCCTTTTCTTGAGCATTTTACTGGAAAGCATCGGGGTAAGCGTGAGTGCCACAAAAGAAGAAATGACCACTGCCACCGCTACGGTGATGCCAAACTCTCTGAAAAGACGTCCTGTGAGGCCCTGAAGAAACACGATGGGGAAGAATACGGAGGTCAGTGCCACAGTGGTAGATATGACCGCAAAGAAAATCTCTTTGGTCCCTTTCTTACCTGCTTCTTCGGGCTCCATGCCATCCTCTATCTTGCTGTAGATGTTTTCCAGTACCACAATTGCATCATCCACCACCAGCCCTATAGCCAGTACAATACCGAGCAGCGTAAGGACGTTGATTGAAAAATCCAGGGCGTACATGGTGAAAAACGACCCAATCAGGGCAATAGGCACCGTGATCACGGGGATAAACGTGGTACGCCAGTCTCTTAAAAAGGCAAAGATGATCAGCACTACCAGTCCGAAGGCTACAAAAATGGTTTGCTGTACCTCCGCTATGGATTCTTTGATGTACTGCGTATTGTCAAAGGCTATTTCCGTGGAAATGTCCTCTGGCAAGTTTTTCTGAAGGCCTTCAAGGCGCTTGTAGAATTCCGCGGCGATTTCCAGGTTGTTGGAGCCAGGCTGTGGTACGATGGCATTGAGTACCAGAGGTATGCCATTGTTGCGTAGTGCTGTTCGTTCATTCTCAGGAAAAAATTCGGCTCTGCCAATATCTCTGAATCGCACAATGTCATTGTCAGACTCCTTTAAAATCAGGTCATTGAATTCCTCAGGGGAGGATAACCGTCCGAAAGTTCGTACGGTAAGTTCTGTGGCCGATCCTTCGATTCGCCCGGAGGGGAGTTCAATATTCTGGTCACCCACAGAGTTCAGAATATCCAGTGGAGTAAGGCGATAGGCAGCCAGCTTATCAGGATCCATCCAAAGCCGGATAGAATATTTCTTTTCACCCCAGATCCTGACTTCACTTACGCCGGGTATGGTCTGAAAAGTTTCTTTGAAAATGTTGTCTGCTATTTCAGTCATTTCCAACAGATTGCGCTTCTCGCTGAATATCCTGAGGGCAATGATAGGGCTGGAGTCGGCATCTGCTTTGGTCACAATAGGCGGATCTGCATCCGGGGGAAGGTTTCTGATGGCCCGGGATACTTTGTCGCGCACGTCATTGGCGGCTGCTTCCAGGTCTACTTCCAGATTAAACTCGACGGTGATGGTACTGCGACCATCGGCGCTGATCGAGGAGAGGGTTTTGATGCCATCTATCCCATTGATCGATTCTTCCAGGGGCTCTGTGATCTGGGTTTCGATGACATCTGCACTGGCCCCGGTATAGCTGGTAGAAACCGTGATAACCGGTGGATCCACACTCGGGTATTCCCGTACGCCCAGAAAGTTGAATCCAATGACACCAAACAAAATGATGATCACTGACATCACAATGGCTAATACAGGGCGTTCTATACTGATGTTAGAGATGCTGGCCATGGCTATTTGATGTTGAGGTTTACTTCCATGCCCTGACCGATCTGAAGAATCCCGCTGGAGATTACGGTGTCTCCTTCATTGAGGCCACTTATAATCTGCAACCTGTTTTCCGTACGGATACCAGAGGTCACCTGCTTTGAGTTGACCACACCTTCACGGTACAAATAGACTTTTTTACCATTAAGTTCCGGAATTACCGCTTCTGAGGGCACCAGCAGGGCATCCTCAATGACCTCCAGCGTCAGACTGATCCGGGCAAACTGTCCCGGAAAAAGCTTCCCACCCGTGTTATCAGCTTTTGCTCTCAAGCGAATACTCCTGGTCTGTGGGTCTATCTGTGGCTCAATGGCATAGATGGTACCCCCAAAGCTTTGATCATATGCATCCACTGTGAAGTCTATCCGGTCTCCCACATTGACCACTCCAATGTACTTGCTGGGGATGGTGAATTCCAGTTTGATTGGGTTGATTTTGTAAAGTTCAGCTACACGCGTCCCGGGGTTGAGGTAACCACCTTCGGAGATGCTTCGAAGGCCTACCGTCCCATCAAAGGGTGCCCGGATATAATGCTTTTCAAGCCTGGCCTGTAAAACCTTAATCTCTGACCTTACCGTGTTGAGGGTGGTGAGGGCAGTTTCATATTCTTCGCTACTGATGGCTTCCTTTTCCAATAGTTGACGCTGACGAAACTCGTTGTCTTCATTCAGTTTCACTGTAAATCGAAGCTTTTCTATCTCTGCGAGAATCTCCTCGTCATTTAGTTTGAGCAGGAGTTCACCCTTTTTCACTTTTTGCCCCTCCGTGAAGGAGATGGCTTCTATTTTGCCCGCTACTTCCGCATTCAAAGTCACTGACTCATCTGCCAGCAGGCTCCCGGTGGTATTTACCTGGTTTTTGAGTTGCTCTTTCTTTAGAATAACGGCATCTACGGTGATCTGGGGGCCACTTGCAGCTTGCACAGCTTCGTTAGCTTTATCACCACCCTTTGGGATTTTCGGATAGGCAATCAAGCCAAGTATGACCAGGGCAATGATGATGTACAGCAGCCTTTTGATGTTTTTGTTCATGGAATTAGTGTTGTCTGCGGGTTCTCTCCCTTTTACTGATCAGAATCTGATTCATAAAGGTAGTGGACAAAGGTCGAAATTCAGCTCATAAGGAGGATGAGAGGTACTCAATTGGCTTAAGCGGTTTCGGTATCGTAGATCGCACCGAGACTGGAAAAGGTAAGCCAGGATATGAAGAAACTGAAGGGAATACTAGGGGATCAGAGATTGTCCAAAGCTTCTAGTCAATAAGTTGAATCAGTATTAATTAATACCTCATTATTTTGTTGGTTTTGTATCTATCTGAATGAATTGTTACGATATGTGTAAATATGAATAGTGAAATTGGTGTATTCTTGAACTATTCATTATGTTTGAACAAATAAACATATTAGATTATTTAATTGGATTTAAAAGTAGATCATAGCAGTCCTGTACCTCTTCACCTACAAGTGGAGAAATTATTGAGAGATCTGATTGATCATCCCAATTATACCAATGGTGCATTCTTGCCAAAGGAGGTTGAGTTATCTAAACTTTTAGGAGTTTCTAGAAATACAGTGCGACAAGCCACCAACAAACTCGAGTATGAAGGTTTAATATTTCGGAAGAAGGGAGTGGGAACAAAAGTCGCTAAAAGAGAAATAAGTACCAACCTGGGGGAGTGGCATAGCTTCACTCAGGAGATGAGTTCAAAGGGAATACCCTTTAGGAACCTTGAACTGGAAGTTGAGTGGGTCGTTGTTTCAGAGAGAATTAGTAATTTTCTGAATGTTGATCCGGGATTTAAGGTTCTGAAACTTTCCAGACTTAAAGGCACAGAAGAACCTCTTGTTTATTTTGAAAGTTATTTCCAGCCCCGTATAGGTCTAACAGGTAATGAAGATTTCAGTAAGCCACTATACGATATTCTTGAGCGGGATTATCATTCCATACCAGCTATTTCGAAAGAGAATATTAAGGCTGGTTTAGCGGGAAGTAAGGCGAAGAAGTTGAAGATAGGGGAAAATGACCCCATCCTCATTAGAGAGCGATATGTGTCAGATCCAGGAAATAGACCATTGGAGTACAATATTGGTTACTATCGGTCAGACATGTTTACCTACACAATAGAAATCAGACGATAATGATGTATAGCATAGGAGTAGATATAGGAGGTAGTCACATAACCTCTGGAATGTTTGAACATATGAACAAACAATTAATGAAAAATACTATTGTTACACTTCCGGTTGACAATGGAGCTTCTAAATCAGAAATATTATCTCAATGGACTGAAGCGATTCAGCGGACCATGTCGATCAGCGGAGTAGCTCATGTAGAAGGTATTGGTTTGGCAGTACCAGGGCCGTTTGACTATTACAATGGAATCTGTTTAATCAAGGGTGTGCAGAAGTTTGACTCACTGTATGAGGTAAACATAAGAGAAGAACTTTCCTCGCGGTTAAATCTACCAGGCGATAAAATTCGGTTTATCAATGACGCAGCTTCGTTTTCAATCGGAGAAGCAAAATTTGGAGAAGCGTCCACTTTTAGGAGATGTGTCGCTATAACGTTGGGGACTGGTTTCGGTTCTTGCTTTTTGATTGATGGACAGCCTATTGTCAATGGGCCTAACGTTCCAGAGCAAGGTGTCTTGTATGATAAATACTTTGACGGACATATGGCCGACGATCTGTTTTCTACCAGGGGTCTGATCAATTCATTTAATCAACTGACAGGCAAGAAAGTTGATTCTGTACTGGATATATATCAAATGGCTAAAGAAAACACAACTGCATATGAGGTGTTCAAAGATTTCGGCTCAGAACTGGGGAAGTTCCTGAAACCTCACCTTTCTCTATTTAATGCCGAAGTGTTGATTCTC
The DNA here is from genome assembly GCF_044005705.1 of Marinoscillum luteum. Taxonomy (NCBI): domain Bacteria; kingdom Pseudomonadati; phylum Bacteroidota; class Cytophagia; order Cytophagales; family Reichenbachiellaceae; genus Marinoscillum; species Marinoscillum luteum. Next base: position 57,669 of record NZ_JBIPKE010000013.1, read on the forward strand.
GGTGGGAACATCTCTAAGGCCTTTGAATATTTTGGGGATAAACTTCAGGAGCAATTACCTGAAATTAAAATAACTGTATCGAAACTCAATGAAAATGCTGCCCTAATCGGAGGGGCAAGCCTTTTCGAGAAGGGCTATTATTCCGAGTTATCAACTACGCTCAAACTGATGAACTAATGAGAGGTCAATCAATCAAATTAATAGCACCTGTCCTTTTATCCTATATCGTTATGGGTTTTGTAGACATTGTCGGTGTTTCTACAGGTTATGCTCAGCGAGATTTTAGCCTGACACCGGACATGGCTCAGTTGATCCCATCCATGGTATTCGTTTGGTTTTTTGTTCTGTCGATCCCGGTTGGAGTATTGCAGAGCCGATTAGGCAAGAAAAGAATCTTGATAACAGGTGTTTTCCTAACCTCCTTGGGAATGTTTGTGCCATTTATCCATTATTCTTACCCTACGCTTTTGCTATCATTTTTATTTCTCGGTGTTGGAAATACAGTAATTCAAGTTGCTTCTAATCCACTACTAAAAGATGCTGTGCCGGAGAGTAAATTCTCCAGCTTTATGAGTTTATCACAATTCATCAAAGCAATCAGTTCATTGATTGGGCCTCTCATTGTGACCATAATGGTGACGAGATTTGGTGACTGGAAGCATGTTTTCCTTGTTTATGGTGCAGTCTCCATTATCTCTGGCACATGGTTGATAATGGTGAATATTGAAGAGGCCCAAACCACACAAAAAGCTTCTTTCAGTTCAAGTCTCAAGCTCCTTCGGAACCCATTGGTCCTGTCAATGGTGGTGTCCATCTTTCTAATCGTAGGTCTGGATGTGGGTATGAACACCAACATTCAAAACCTACTGGTTCAAAAGTTTGGTTTGACCCTTGAGAAGGCATCTCTCGGTATAAGTGTTTACTTTTTTGCGCTGATGGTCAGTAGGTTCTTCGGGGCAATTTTACTGGCTAAAGTAAAGAACTTCTCATTCCTAGTTTGGTCAGCTTTGCTTTCGTGCTTATTCATCATTTTATTAATGGTTTCGCCATCATCCAGTCTGGCTATTGTGTCAATTGCATTGATTGGTCTGGTTTCTGGCAATCTCTTTCCACTCGTATTTTCACTAACGATCAACAAGCTTCCAGAGCGGTCAAATGAAATATCAGCCTTAATGATAATGGCTGTGGTTGGTGGAGCTGTAATACCTCCGGTCATGGGGCTCGTCAATAAAATGTTGGGGGCTTCTTTAAGCTTTGTAGTGGTTCTGATCTGTGCGCTATACGTTTTTGGTTCTTCATTTATTTTAAAAAAACACTAGTACTCATGAAAAATATTTTATACTTATTTCTGGTTGTTGTGGCTTTCTCTTGCAATGTTCCGCAATCAGCTCCTACTCAAGAAGCTAAAGCGTCCGTTCTGGATTATGTAGATCCAAATATTGGGACAGCTCACAGTCGATGGTTTTTTTATACGCCAGCAGCCGTTCCTTTTGGGATGGCCAAGCTAGGCCCATCTACTGATGGTAGCTATGGTAATGAACAAGGATGGGAAGCTGTAGGGTATGATTCACGTCATGAGAGTATTGAAGGATTTGCGAACCTTCATGAGTTTCAGGTGGGAGGACTATTGTTTACCGCCATGACCGGTGATCTAAGGACCATCCCAGGTACTTTGGATGATCCTGATGGTGGATATCGTTCCAGGTTTGATAAGAAGGATGAAGAGGCTTCACCTGGTTACTACAGGGTGTTGCTCAAAGACTATGGTGTAACAGCAGAGCTTACCGCCACCAAAAGGGTAGGTTATCAAAAATATACCTTTCCTCAATCCAGGGATTCATATATTCTTCTGGATATTGGTAACCAGCTAGGAGAAAGTGGTAAGGTGAAGGATGCGATGGTGCGCTATGTAGGTGATGGACAAGTAGAAGGCTGGGTGATTACTTACCCTGAGTATGTGAAGAAATATCAGGCTGGAGGTGAAGTCAGAATGTATTTTTCAGGGGTTCTGGATCGAAACCCTGACGCTATAGGTACATTTAGAAACGAAGAGGCTTATGAAGGTGAAGCGAGTATTTCAGGAAAAGGAGCAGGCATATACTTTAAGTATACTACAGAGGAAGATGAGTCCATTGGAATTAAAGCAGGTTTTTCATTCACATCCATTGAAAATGCCAGGGAAAATTTAGATGCAGAAGCAGCGGATCTGACATTTGAGGATGCGCTGCTTGCTGCTCAGGAAATTTGGGCAGAAGAACTGAATAAAATAAAGGTTTCTGGTTCGAACGAAGAGGATAAAACCAAATTTTACACTGGTTTGTACCATGCTCTATTAGGTCGAGGACTTGCAAGTGATGTAGATGGTAGCTTTCCACAGAATGATGGATCTATTGGGAGTATCCCATTGAAAGAGTCTGGTGAGCCAGCGTTTAACTTTTATAATACAGATGCGGTCTGGGGTGCATACTGGAACCTGACACAGCTATGGGCTTTGGCATGGCCAGAATACTACAATGACTTTGTGCAAACGCACCTCGCTGTTTATAAAAACTCAGGCTGGTTGGGTGATGGTATCGCCAATTCGAAATTTGTCTCAGGGGTTGGTACCAACTTCGTAAGTCTGATTATCGCATCGGCCTATCAGTGTGGTATTCGGGACTATGATGTGGAACTGGCTTTCGAGGCGGCGTACAAAAACGAAGTGGCCTATCAGAACCGAATAGAGGGTGCTGGTAAGACCGATTTGGAAGGTTTTGTTAAAAATGGATACGTCGCTTATGTACCTGGCTGGAATACCACCTCAGAAGGTTCAGGTTTTTCCGTTTCGCATTCACTGGAGTATGCTTACAGTGCATATTCAGTTGCGCAGTTTGCTAAAGCACTCGGTAAGGATGAAGAATATGAAGAGTTAATGGCTCTGGCAGATAACTGGAAGAACTTTTATGATGATGAGATTGATTTTGTGCGGCCTATCATGCCTTCCGGTGAGTTCATTGAGGATTTTGACACCTTCGCGCCATGGATAGGTTTCCAGGAAGGAAACGCCTGGCAGTATACCTTCTATGTGCCGCATGATCCCGAAGCACTCATTTCCAGAATGGGTGAAAGGAAATTCGTAGATCGGCTGGATTCCATCTTTACCGTTTCAGAAAAGACAAAGTTCGGAGGAGAAGAAATAGATGCTTTTGCAGGCCTGACGTACCTCTACAATCAGGGTAACCAACCGAATCTACATATCCCGTGGTTGTTTAATTACACCGATCATCCGTGGTTGACGCAAAAATGGGTCCGACGGATCTGTGATGAGTTTTATGGAACAGGGCCTGTGCATGGTTATGGCTATGGTCAGGATGAAGATCAGGGTCAGTTAGGTGCCTGGTATGTCATGGCTGCCATGGGACTGTTTGATGTGAAAGGTTTGATTGAGACAGAACCAACATTCCAGTTTGGAAGCCCAATTTTTGACAAAATCGAAATTCAGACAGGTGCTTCCAACAAACTAACTATAGAAGCAAGTAATAACAGCAAGGACAATATGTACATCCAGTCCATTAACATTGACGGATCACTATTTACGGAAAGCCAAATTCCTTATGAACGATTGAAAAATGGAGCTCATATTATCATTGAGATGGGAAGTAGTCCTCAGAAGGAGCTTTATGATGGGAATTAGAATAAGGCAATACGGAGATCTCTATGGGGCTACGTATTGCAATAATCGCAATTCAGGATATTGATTTGTAAAAAATATTTATTACATTTGATATGTCTGAACATTTGGACTTAATAACTAAAATGGAGAATAATTAGCATCAATTAAACTAAAACCCATATGAGACATACCTACTTACTTTTACTCTTTTGCACCATAGCTATTTCGGCTTTAGGCCAGAATGGAGCAGTCAAATTGAATGCAAGCAACACTGATAGTTATGTTGATGCAGGTTATAATGACGATTACCTCACTGAAGGAAGTTACACCTATCAGGCATGGATTTATCTGGAAGCTGCCAATACTAATGGCTACATTATGGCTACTGAGGATGATCAAAAAGGATTTTCGTTTCGGATGTCAACAAATGACGCTGTAGAGTTTGTTCACGGTATTCCTGGATGGCATACCATTAACAGTGGAGAAGTTACAGTTCCTTTGAAAACATGGACACACGTGGCGGCTACCTATGATGGTACCGACCTGGTACTTTTGATGAATGGAGATTCGGTCACATCCAATCAACCAGCTGAGCCAATGATTACCTCAACCCAGAATCTGATTATAGGAGAGGGTGCTACATGGAAGGAAAGACGATTTACAGGTATTATTGACAATGTGCAGATATGGTCTGAAGCTCGCTCAGAGACGGCCATCAAAGAAAGTTTGTTTGAAGAACCAGCCGGTACAGAGACGGGTTTAATCGCTGCGTGGTTGTTTAATGAAGTATCTGGAAGCACAGCTTCAAGTGCTGGTGGTGCCTATGCAGCAACTTTAGGCAACTCAGTTACCCGAGTATCTTTAAAGGAGGACTTTTCATTAGTTTTTGATAAAAGCCAGACGCCAAGTTTGGTGGACTTTGGTGTGAATGCATCTTTATCTCCTGCTGCTCCTTTCACTATTGAAGCGATGGTGTGCCCATTTGAAAATAACAACGGATATATCGTTTCAGGTGAAAATGGAACAGATGGGCCAAATGGTATCACTTTAAGAATGGCCGGTACATACGGTGTTGACTTTTATTTTGGAGGGAGTGGAAACTGGAATCTGATCAACTCAGGAGACAATGCCCTGGATTCTGGAAAGTGGTCTCATGTGGTGGGTACTTATGCCGAGGATACGCTGAGACTATACATTAATGGTTCTGAAATGGCCAAAGCATATAACACCAATGCAGTAGGAGTCTCTACAACTGCTTTTACAGTTGGTGAAGGTTCTGAATACAGAGATCGTGGGTTTACTGGAAAAATTGACAATGTAAGGTTATGGAATACCGCAATTAAGTCGGGTGAAGTCTTGCTGCTTAAGGATACGATTATCGAAGAAGCATCTGATGATTTAATCGCTGCATGGGCTTTCAATGAGGGGGCTGGAAATACAACAACTGACGTAGCACAGGTATACACCGGTACTTTGAGCAACGTAACCTGGGTTCAGAATGGTTATTATGTTACACAATCGACCGATACCGAAAACCAGGCTCCTCAGGCCAGTGCGACTGTTGACATTGAGGATGGGGTTATTGGTCAGACATTTGCTTTTGATGCGTCAGGTTCTTCTGACAGAGATGGAGATGCTCTGACTTACACTTGGGATTTTGGTGACGGCAATAGTGAATCTGGTGAGTCAGTTAGTCATGCTTATGATACCGAAGGTGAGTATGAGGTAGTATTGATGGTTTCAGATGGAGAGGCCAGTAGTACGGCTAGTTTGTCTGTTTCTGTTTCTGTTAACCAGAATCCAATAGCCGCTTTTACCTCTTCAGCCACGTCTGGATTTTTGGTACTCACAGTTGATTTTGACGCTTCAACTACTGTTGATCCTGAAGGACACGAACTTTCATATGACTGGGATTTTGGCGATGGAAATACGGGAGAAGGTGTGCAGGTCACTCATAGTTTTGAGCAAGTTGGGACATTTGACGTAGTACTTACGGTATCTGATAGCTATGGAGGTTCAGCAACGGAAAGTACCACTGTGGGGGTGTTGGAAGAGCAGGTAACCTTATCTACTGATTCTCAAGTAGGTCTTCAGGTCTATCCCAATCCGGTAAATGATTTTGTGAAAATAGAAGGACTGGAAGGAGCCTTTACATACAGTATCATCGGAATGGACGGTAGGGTATATCTCAGTCAAGATACACAACAAACATCCCTAAATATATCACACCTTCCAAAAGGGATGTACTTGATTGAGATCTCTAATGATAAGGTCAATATTTCACAAAAAGTCCTAAAACAATAAACCCAAATACAGATGATGAAGAATTATACAAAATTTTTATCACTATGCCTTTTGGCTTTGTTGAGCACTGGATTGTTTGCTCAAGAGCGGGTGATCAAAGGTACAGTCACAAGTGAAGATGGGCCATTAATTGGGGCCTCTGTAGTTGAGAAAGGCACGTCTAATGGTACAATCACCGATATAGACGGTAATTTCCAACTTTTACTAGCCGGTGAAAACACCAAGACAATCGTGGCGTCGTTTGTTGGTTTTCAATCGCGAGAGGTTACACTGTCCAGCGCTCAAACACAGATAGAAGTCATGCTGGAAGTTGATTACGCTTCACTTGAAGAAGTTGTAGTTGTTGGCTATGGAACCAAGAAAAAAGTAAACTTAACTGGCTCCATAAGTCAGGTTGATGAGCAGGCATTTAAAGGGAAATCTGTAACTAATTCTTACCAGGCCTTGCAGGGTGAAGCTCCCGGGCTGATCATACAGCAAGGAACTTCAGAGCCGGGCTCAGTACCTCAAATCAATATCAGAGGGTTGAGTACGATCAATGGAAACACACCACTGATAGTGGTAGACGGAGTAATCAGTTCGCTAAATAATGTTAACCCGAATAATATTGAAAGTGTAAGTGTACTAAAAGATGCAGCTTCAGCAGCAATCTATGGGTCAAGGGCTGCTAATGGAGTGATTTTAGTTACCACAAAATCAGGAGAACCGGGGAAACCTAAGTTCACTTACAGCACAATGATGGGGATCCAGCAGCCGACTAATTTTCCTAAGGCTGCTGATTCATGGGAGTACGCCACGCTCCGGAATGAAGCTTTGGTCAACTCTGGGCTATCACCAGCTTTCACACCTGAGCAGATTTTAGGATTTAAGGAAAATGGCCCGAACACATTTCATTACAGAGAGATTTTTAAAGACCAGGCAGCGCAAAGCAGCCATAATTTATCCATGAGTGGAGCTGATAATGGCCTTAACTATTTTATGTCTTTGGGTTACCTGGACCAGAATAGTTTATTCAAGGGTCCAGATTATGGCTATAAGAGATACAACTTTCGAATTAACCTATCAAAGGAGATCAGTGATAAGTTGAAGGTGTCAGGTCGCATGTCTTTTGCCAGAAACGACATTAAGGATCATGCATGGTGGACCGAGTGGTTGATAGAGCCGACAGTTCGAATACCAACTATTTATGACATAGTAGACGAGAATGGAGATTATACCCTGGTAAGTGGTAGTAATGGTAACAGTTTAGCCAGACTGGAACAAGGTGGTTCCAGGACTAGTCAAAATGATGAAGCATTGGGAAATGTTAGCCTGGAATATAAACCAATAGATGGGTTGACATTGCGAGGTGTATTAGGTGGTAATATTACGAGCAACCAAACCCACCAGTTCCGAAAGGCGATAACGTACGCTTACCCTGGAGGTGGTGATAATCAAAACTCCGTAACGGATCAGTACAGTAGATCACTCTATTTGAATCCGTATGTTACTGCCAATTATCAACTGGAGTTATTTGATAATCACGAGTTTGAGGTTTTGATTGGTGCTTCATCTGAAAGTTTCAAGACGCAATTTTTTGGAGTGACGGGCTTAGATGTACCTGGGAATGAATTTGGAGTCATCGGAAATACATCGGAGATTCTTCAGAGCGAAACATACGGATCGGCAAATGACTGGGCTATTAATTCATTCTTTGGGCGGGTAGGGTATACCATTTCAGACAAGTACTTGTTTGAAGCCAATCTGAGATATGATGGGTCGTCCAGGTTCTCTGATGAGAATAGGTGGGGTACGTTTCCTTCCTTTTCCTTAGGTTGGGTGGCTAGCAATGAGGCTTTCTTCCAACCACTCACGTCAGTTATATCATTTGCCAAGATACGTGCCTCATGGGGCAAGTTGGGTAACCAGGACATCAACGACCTTTATGGCTACCAAAGTCTAGTAAGTGCTTCTCCAAATATTTATGCTTTTGGAAATGTGGGGGTACCCGGATCTTTTTATTCCGTATCCAATGCTTCCAGAACCTGGGAGACATCTACCATGAAAAATATTGGATTGGATCTTTCCTTTATGAAAGATCAGTTGAATTTGTCCGTGGATGTGTTTGACAACCTTACAGAAGATATCCTATTGCAACTGCCTGTGCCAGATGTTTATGGATTGGGGCAACCCTTTCAAAATGCAGGTTCAGTAAGAAATCGTGGATGGGAAGTTGCTCTTGATTACCGTTTCAGAAGTGGCTCATTCAATCACTCATTTAATGTGAACGTATCTGATAACCTGAATGAAGTCGTTGACCTAAAAGGAAGAGAGTTTATTTCTGGTGGTGATGTTCAGACCATCCTCAGAGAAGGGTATCCGATGTATTCTTACTATGCCCTAATGTCTGATGGCTTTTTTAACTCCACAGAGGAGATCGATGCAAGTGCTACACCCATCTTTGCCACAAGTGTGAAGCCTGGAGATATTAAGTATGTAGACAGAAATGGTGATGATGAAATCAACTATGAAGATGACCGGTTCATTGTGGGTAACCCATTTCCGCGATACAATTTTGGTTTCACATATAGAGCTGAGTGGAATGGACTTGATTTCAGCCTGTTTCTACAGGGGTTAGGTAAGAGATCTCAGTGGGTAAGGGGTGAAATTGTAGAGGCTTTTCACAATAGCAACGAAGGTCCTGTTTTTAAGCAACATCTGGATAGGTGGACACCTGTGAATACGGATGCTTCTTATCCAAGATTAACCATTGGTTCTGAATCAGTCAACAATGCAGCCCGGTCAGATTTTTGGATTTTTGATGCTAAGTATCTACGCATCAAAAATGTACAGATTGGATATACGCTACCGGAAACGTGGACCGGTAAAATTGGAATGTCGAATGCCAGATTTTATGTGTCAGGGTTCAACTTATTAACATTCAGTCCATTTGACATTGGCCTAGATCCAGAGGTCAATGGCAGCCTTAGCGGAGCAGGAGCACCTTATAGTGGTCGAGTGTATCCGGTAAGCCGAGTCATCTCAGCAGGGTTAGATATTAATTTTTAAACAAACAGATCAATGAAACGAATTATAACATATTTAGTGGTGATAGCTGTGATCAGTAGCTGTGCCGATTTGGATCTGGTGCCTAAGGATGCACAAAGTGAACTTAATTATTGGCAGACCGAGGAGGATGCAAGAATCTTTCTGAACTCCATGTATGCTGACTTAATGAGTGCAGACTCTTATTTACTATTGAGTGCACTCAGTGATGATGCTTATACCAGGGCACAGGAAGGCTATCGAAACATTGCCAATGGAAACTATGACGCCTCAAATGGAGTGGTGCGTGGCATGTGGTCTGGTCGTTACGCCAGTATTCGCCGGTCCAATATTTTCTTAAATAACATTAATAATGTTGTCGAGATAAGTGAAGAGAAAAGAGCTGCCTACATCGCAGAAGCGAGGTTCATCAGGGCTTGGCATTACTTCTATTTGATCGAACTGTTTGGAGACGTACCTTTCATTACCGATGAAATCAGCATTGAGGAGTCGCTGGAGGTCACACGTACTGATGAAGCTGAGATTCTTGGTTTTATCTATGATGAACTTGATCTGGCCATTTCGGACTTACCTTCAGATGTTGCGGGAGATCAGCAAGGAAGAATTACTTCAGGAGCAGCTATTGCTTTCAAATCCAGGGTACACCTGTATAATGGTCAGCATTCTGAAGCCGCTGCTTTGGCAGGACAATTAATTGATGAATACGCTCTGTTTCCTAACTATGGTGGGCTGTTTAACATGGCCAATGAAAATAATGAAGAAGTGATACTGAGTTTGCAGTATGTGCCGGTGGATCGGGAGCATGGCATTCAGTACTTCTTGATTCCTCCAAGTTTGGGTGGTTATGCCAACTTTTCTCCTTTGCAGGAGCTGGTTGATAGCTACCCAATGGCCAATGGCCTTGCTATAGATGATCCATTATCAGGGTACGATGAATCAAACCCTTACCAAAATAGAGATCCCCGGCTTTCAGCGACAATTATTCATGATGAATATAGCTTGACTGATTTTAGTGGAAATGAAGTGACTATCGATACTTCACCTGGTGCCGAACCAAATGGGTTGAACTTCTCGTCCAATTCCACACCTACCGGATATTATGTGTCTAAATTTTATGACCAGCAAGCAAGAAATGTATCAAATTCTGGTTTGAATCTCATAGTGATCAGGTATGCAGAAGTCTTGCTCAACTACGCTGAAGCAAAGATTGAATCAGGAACTTTTACTTCTGCTGATTGGAATAATACCGTTCGGCAGATTCGTGAAAGGGCTGGTTTATCTGGTGCTGCAGCATTGAATTACCCTGGGAATGACCAGGAAGCATTGCGAACTATAGTACGCAATGAAAGAAGGTTAGAACTGGCTTTTGAAGCAGGGCACAGATTTTTTGATATCAGGAGGTGGCAAATCGCAGATGAAGTACTTGACGGCTGGGCACATGGTATACAAACCAATGTGTCACCACAGGATGATGGTTATGAAAGAGTGGATTTAAGAACTTTTGATACTGACAAGCACTATCTCTGGCCTATTCCGCAAAGTGAAAGAGATATCAATGACAAATTATCACAAAACCCAAATTGGTAATGAAAAAGATTAGAAAATATTCGGTTTTGGCAATGGTTTTTGCCTTGATGTTTTTCTCCTGTAATAAGGAGGAATTTGAACTTAATAGTGAAATAGCGCAGGTGGGTTCATTGGAAGGTCCTGTGAATGACACAAGAATTCAAATAGATCCTGAAAATGGAGAAAGCGTGACTTTTAACTGGACTCCGGCACAGGCCGCTGATGGGGGATTGATACTCTACACAGTTTTATTTGATGTGGAAAGCGGCTCATTCGAAGAACCAATTTATTCCATTTCATCTGATAACAAAGGAGGAGGAACTACGCTTACTATGAGCCAAGTGTTTCTGAATATAATAGCTGCCAAGGCAGGTATTGAGCAGTTAACAACGGGTAAGGTGAAATGGACTGTAAAAGCCTCCAGTGGATATCAGTCAAAGGTCTTTGATCAAAGTCTTGGGCTTTCGCTGACAAGGCCTGAAGGTTTGGCGATTTTCCCGAAATACATGTACATCCATGGATCAGCGACAGAAGGCGAGGAGTTGTCAGATGCGGTTGCCTTCAAAGAGATTGTCAACGAACTACCTACAGATAACTTCAACCCTGGTGTTTTCGAATCAATTTCTAAACTAACACCGGGTGAATTCTATATTGTTGATTCGAATAATCCGGACTCTACGGTAAACAACTATTACCTGAACAGTGAAGGTAAAATCAGAAGTGGGGATCAGGCTACCTCATTTACCGGAGAAGAGGGAGTTTACAGGATAAGGATGAATTTGTCTGCTGCCACCATTTCCTATGAGAAAATATCGGATTTGGAGCTCTACATATTTGCGAGTCAGGTCACCAAGGCGGAATTATCTTATGTCGGTAATCACACCTTTGAATCAACCAATGGATTTTTTGATTTTCTAAATCCCGGCGATCCGGAAGCCCCAGACTGGTTAGGTTGGGAGGAAGAGCGATATCGCTTCAAATTAATGATAGATGGGACGCAAACTTACCTTGGCAGCTTTCACAACGAAGCTATGAATGCATCGCTGGTAGAGGGTCAGAGTGCTTATAATGTCAGGCCAACAGGAGAAGAGCCAGTCAGCTACTACAATGTTTATTTTCTTGGAGCTGATGCAGGTTACTGGCAAGGAGCCTGGAAGTTTGCTGATGAGTACAATGGAGCACCATTTACCGTAAGGGTAATATTTGATCCCAAAGCGGATCACTATTACCATGAGTTTGAATTGAATTAGTACTATTAAATACACATGAAATATACAGTTGTGAATATTCTAATTATATCAATTATCAGCTTAATCGCCTGCAAAGAACCCGTGGATGATCAGCTTGTTGACCCTACGGACAAAGACACTACAAGTGTTGAGATATCTTATAAGGAGAAGGCAAAGTCTGTTTATGATTTCATCCAAAACAATTATAAAGCTGGTGACTTATATCGGGAGAATAATCCTACTCAAGGTGGAGATAACAAGTACTGCTATCTCTGGCCTTATGTAGGAATGCTCACTGCCGGTAATGTGCTCTATGAGCTGGGTTATGACCAATCCATCCATGACAAGGAATTTGATGGTTTGGAGTTTTTTTATGAAGCCAGGGAAGAGCTTCCCGGGTATCAGGCATATCCCATAATTGAGGTCAAATCTGACCACTATTATGATGACAATTGTATTGTGGCGATGGAGTTGATAGACGCTTACAGGTTGCTCGGAGATCAGCAGTTTCTGGATCGGGCCATTGCAATTACGGAATTTATCATGTCCGGTGAAGATTCACGAATGGGCGGTGGCCTCTACTGGCTGGAAGCAGTAGCCGGAGATTGTACCTCCGGCCCCAATTGCATAAAAGCAGCCAATACTACCGCATATGCAGCTTTTGTCACCAGTGAGCTGTATAAAGAGACTCAGGAAGAAAGATATCTTGACTTTGCGAAAAGGACTTATAAGTGGAATTACAACACTTTACGGGATACTTCTGATGATTTGTATTGGAACGATATAAACATAGGTACCAATCAAATCAACCCTGTAAAGTGGACTTACAATGCCGCCATGATGATCATGTCAGGGGTGAACCTCTATGAGATCACCGGAGAGCAATCCTATTTAGATGAGTCCATTGCCACGGCCAGATCATCTTTTTCAAAGTTTACATCTGTGCGTGACGATCAACTTTTCTTTCCGGCGAATGATCCATGGTTTAATACTGAGCTGATGACCTCATTTATCAAGTTGTCAACGTATGACGACAAATCGAAAGAATACATTGAGGTTTTTATCAAAAACGCAGATCATGCATGGGAAAATGCGCGCACTCAGGAGGGCCACTTTTATGAAGACTGGTCCGGCAACCGCCAGGGAAGGTACTTCTGGCTTTTGCATCAGGCGTGTATGATCGAAGTATTTGGCAGGGCTGCAATTTATAGAGGTGAATAAAGTATTAGAATAAAGCAAGAGCAAATGTCTGTAACACAGCAAGAGGAAATTAGAAATACACAACAGTACGAATTACCCGTAAAGAAAGAGAATAGATCAAACGGATATGATATCTACCCGACTCATAATATAGGTGCAGGGTTAATATTTGAAGGTTATGAGTCACTGGCCAGGGAGTTGGCTAATAGTTCTCATGTAAAGATCGATGGCTATGTGGGAGTCTTGTTTGAAGACCTCAAGCAGCAGTTGGATAGCGCGTTTGAGAAAATTGATATTCGCCCGAAATGGGTGAATGTAAAGGATGCTATGTTTCCAGAGGAGGAGATCAACGATAAGGTTGGGCCGTTTTTAGGAGGTGATGATCCGGTTTTCGGAAAGCTAACATGTCTCGAGCTTATTGATTTTTTCAATTCAGATCAGCTAAAAACGTTGGCTTCCGAAAACACCGTCGAACCGATAATTTTTTATGGAGTGGGTGCTTCTCTGATCCCAGTTGACGGGGTGAATGTCTACTTTGAAATAAGTAAAAACGAAATTCAATTTCGATCAAGGGCGGGATCGGTTCTCAATTTGGGCAGCTCTAAGCCTGCAGACCCGAAGGTCATGTACAAACGGTTCTATTTCGTTGATTGGGTTGTACTCAATAAGCATAAGAAGCGAGTGAAAAATGAGATTGATCTTTTGGTGGATGGGCAGCGTTCGCAGAATATAACATGGATTAAAGGGAATGAATGGAGGAAGACCTTGGCTAAAATTGTAGAAGAGCCTATTCGTGTACGCCCGTGGTTTGAGCCAGGTGCCTGGGGCGGAACCTGGATCAAAGACAAAATCGAAGGCCTTGAACAGGATGTGGTCAATTATGCATGGTCTTTTGAATTGATTGTTCCTGAAAATGGGGTCATTATCGAGAGCTCAGGATTGATGCTTGAGTATTCTTTTGATTTTCTTATGTTCATGGCCGGCCAAAAGATACTCGGAACCGACTATGAGGAGTATGGTTTTGAGTTCCCAATTCGTTTTGATTTTCTAGACACTTTTGATGGTGGTAACCTCTCTATCCAGTGCCATCCTCAGCTGGATTACATGAAAAAGAACTTTGGTGAGAATATCACACAGGAAGAAACCTACTATATACTTGATTGTCAAAATGATGCGAAAGTTTATCTTGGATTTCAAGAAGGAGTAACCCCTGCAGCATTTCAGGAGGCTCTGGAGAATAGTCAGAAAAATAAAGAAACAATTAAGATTGAAGAGTACGTTCAGGTTTTCGATGCACAAAAGCATGGCCTGTATCTCATTCCTCCTGGCACTATTCACGGGTCAGGAACGGATAATCTGGTACTAGAGATTAGCTCCACACCGTACATCTATACTTTTAAGATGTATGACTGGTTGAGGCTGGATCTGGATGGTAATCCAAGGCCCTTGAATATCGAAAGAGGCATGGATAATCTCGATTTCGAACGATCCGGAGCAAGTGTAAAGGACGAACTCATCTCGAAACCCTACCTACTTGATCAGACAGAAAACTGGGAATTGTATCATTTGCCCACCCACGAAAAGCATTTATATGATGTGCACAGATATGTGGTCAACTCAGAGGTGACAATAAATACAGAAGGTAAAGCGCATGTGTTGAGCCTAGTAGAAGGAGGTCAAATACGGGTTACGACCAAAAACAATTCCATGATATTCAAGTATGCTGAAACATTCGTTATTCCTGCCGCCGCGAATCAATATGTTATTGAGAATTTATCTCAAACCCCCGTTTTAGTGGTAAAGGCATTTATCAAATAGGGCTAGTAGGACACTAAGGCGGACTTTCCATGTCATGTGGGAATCCAATTCCGGCCCCTAGGGGGCCGGAATACTCTCTGGAAATTTTTAATAAACATAAATCAATAACACAATGAAAAAAGAAAACCCAAAAAGTCTGTCCTTAGTAGTTTTGATGATTCTTTTCTCATGCCATCAAGAGGTGGATGTAACCAAGATCTCTCCACCCATGGAGCCAGGGGTAGTTCCCTCATCCACTGCAAATTCTGCATATTGGACAAAGGCTCAAGAAACCCATAATTTTATTTATGGAAATACATTGACTTCCTATGATAGTTATCATGCTAATCTTACGACCAATTATAACAACTGTTGGGAATGGTACAATGTCAGCCACATCTATGCGGATGCGGAAATGGTAAGGCAAGGTGATACACAATACCTTCCGTATATGAATGATACTTATACATTTATGGGAAATATGTGGGACTATGCATCCAGTGGACTTGGAGGGTATTTTTCCTCAGTTAACCTGGATGGTACAGGTGCAGGAGGCGACAAGTATGTAGATGACAATTCAGTAACCGGAATTACATACCTTGATTGCTACAATGTTACATCAGGTACTCAACAAACCCAGTACTTGAATTCGGCCATTGCGGTAGCTAACTGGCTTATGAATGCTGGTGTCTGGGATTATACCTTTAACGGTGGGTTCTGGTGGAATGATGGCACAAAGAATGTGGCGCCAAACGTCAAGCCAACTCAAACCAATGGTCTAGCCATGCATTTGTTTATCAGGCTCTATGATCTTACCGGACAATCGTATTATCTCTCCTGGGCCAATTCAATTAAGGCGTGGTTAGAAAGTGAAATGTATGATAGCAGTGATGGACTATTTATCTGGCAAATCGAACCGGGCGGAACAAAGCGGTATGAGAAGTTTACCTATGACAATGCCATCATGATAGAAGCATACCTGGCCTACTATGACGTAACTGGTAATAACAGTTATCTCACTAAAGCTCAAAACCTCGGTATTGCGCTAAATACAGTTCTTTGGGACTATACTTCCAACGTTTACGAATTCAATACTTCAGACCCTAGAGTAAATCCAGCTTGGTGCGGTTGGGGGTCTCAGGCGATGATCAAGCTTTATGAGGCCGATGGCAATTCTGCCTGGTTGGACTATGCTCAGGATAATATTGATTTCATCAATTCCCACAATAGAAATACAACCAATCATGGCTATTATCATTTTACCAATTTGAATGGAACACTCAGTGATGGTAAATATGAGTCTGTTGATCAGGCGTGGATGCAGAGAATTCAAGGAATGCTTGCCGAGTACAGGTAGACTTGCACTTGCTATGAAAGGATGCTCTTATAAGGAGCATCTTTTCTTGTACAGTTGCAGATAGATCAGGATATTTAATTACTTCAGTTGTTGGATGCTATAAAGGATATTATTCCCAGACTCCTGTCCCGATCAGGTACCTGTTGTTCTCAAACAAGTAAAGAGCCTTACACCACAGGAGCAGCAACACTTGGCCAAATTAACTCTAAACTACCATGCAGCTACCAGGGCTTTACTGGGTGCAATTTTTCAGAAGGTTGGTACGCCGAATTTCAGCTCGAAAGGAGGATGAGAGGCACTCAATTGGCTTAAGCGGTTTCGGTATCCACGTACTACAATATACCGAGAGCAGGGTATGTTTTCGGCTCATAGGCAAGCATAACTTTATCCAAAAAACATCACGCACATGAACCGAATCAAACTATTCGCCATCTACTTGACCCTGGGTGGTCTTCTTGCATTCAATGCGGAAGCACAAAAATTACCTTTTGGAAAGAAGGACGACGCAAACGATGATCCAAAAGAGGAAGCCACGGAAGAAGAATCCGGGGGTTTCGGCGGCAAGCTGAAAGCAAAAGCCAAAAATTTCAATGTTATGAAATCCCTCGGCAAGCTGGCGGGAAATCTACTTACATCTACTACCGATGATTTGTCTACCCTTTCCATGCAGGTGATCTACATGCAAAACCTCTATCCCAGCGAGACGGAGACGATCGAAACCGAATATTTCGGTTTCTGGGAGCCCGGTATGGACATGGCTGGTGTGTTATTTCTGAAAAAAGAAGGCGTTGGGATGAGTAAGATTGATGGTACGGTAAATATTGATGGAAACCTTACAGAGCATGTGGCCAATGGATTTTATGGAGGTATTGTGTCGCAAAACAGCGGAGCACATACCGTCAACGTGTCTACTGTGCGCGGGGATCAGGCTGAGTTGAAGGCAGAGCCGATTGAGCCGATTGAAATCATTTCGGTCAATGGAAAACCCAAAGGTGAAGTGGTAGATGTAAACATGGATGAGGACCTGGTACTGGAGCTCAACCATCCCGAGGGTGGCACCGCGGATTTTTATGTAGCCGTGTTGGGAAAAGTGATGGGTATCAGGGGCTTTAACGAAATTGGTTTTTTCAAAAGCACCACCAAAATCATCATTCCGAAAGAAGCCTTCAGGCATACAGCCACCACAGCTTACAAGTTTGAGCAGGGAAGCAATTACCTGCTGGTGCAGCGCACAAAGGAAAAAGTAGTGAACCTGCCTGCTTTGGGTGCTGCTCAGGTGATATCCGGAGCCATGGACTGGTCACCCATTAATTTGGTGGGGGATCAAAAAACCTTTCTGGGTATCGGTACTGATGAGTTCAACGCTGGCTATAAGGCCAAAACCAAGGATGGTTTTGAAGTCAATGCCAATAAGCCAAATGCCTTCTGGGGGCCACCACTCTCTGAACCAAAGAAACTGGCCATGGCATCTTTCGTAGTTCGGGCCACACAGCTCAAGCAGCAGCAGGTAAAGACCTCCACTTCCACCTCCGGCAATGTGACCACTACTACCACTACCACCACCACCAAAACTTTCCCGGAGGTGCCAGAGGCTTATTGGGATCAACTTGTGAATGAGTTTTACAAGAAGTTTGAAACGGCCTTACTTGAGCAAATGAATGTGCAGCTGGTGCCAATAGAAACCACCATGAAAGCCAGTCAATACCAGCACTTGTTTGCTACGATGGATACCGTATCGGAGGAAATAGTAGTGAAGCCATACAAGGGTTGTAAGCTGCTTTTGCCAACCACGTTTAGTGAAACATGGGCCAGCCGAACCAGTACCTTTCCCTCAGATAAGCCGGAAATCAAACTTCTGGAAGAGCTTGGCGTGGACGGGATCATCTCAGTGACAGTAGACTGTGCCATGTCCTGGGAGGATGGCTCCCTGAGCCCACGGATGTCCTTCAGGATCAACGGACCTACCAATGGATGGAAAGTAGGCCCCACTACCTATGCCAATGGCCTTATAGCAGGTCCGGGACAAGGGATTAGTGAGACCGCAAAGAATGCTGCCGACATCACCGATCAGCTTAATCAAATCATGAATGTAGACAGGGTCATTGCATTGTTTACGGAAGCTATGGAAGGTCTGAAGGCAGATGAAGCCAATAAGGGGTATGAAAAAATATGGGCTTTGAAATAGATTCACGCCATCATTCATCGGTCATCGGTTGGCCGGTGCATATTGGCAGTTAATGAAGGGGCGGACCATGTTCGCCCCTTTTTTGTTGCGACTAGTTTTCCGAAGATTCCTGTATGGTTGCAAAACCAAACTTCCGTACGGTGAAATAGGCCAGATTTAGTCCTATGACAGAGGCGATCAGGTCATTGGGATCATAAGTGTTGTTATTGCCCAGACCATGCACCCTCAATTCGCCCGAGATGACGTAGATCGCCGCCAGGACAGCTGCTGTCAGAAATACATGGCCTGGTTTGAGGAAAGTTACTTTATGTAAGGTGATGTGCTTGACTCTGAAAAGTATACCAGTGAGTACCATGGTGCCCATGATCGCTTCAGCAAAATTGGGGAAGGACAGCACTATGACCTGAAGTGCATTGGGTAGATCGTTTTGGAGGACATATGGCCTGAGTAACACTTTGTTGAGGGCAAACATCACGAACATGCCCACAAACAAGTAAATGACATAAGGCCTGATCTTTATTTTTCTATTGTCAGTCATGGTAATTAATCTTTTTCCTCCGATTTCCGGGTATATAGCTTGTACAAAGCAAATAGCATCAGCCCAACGGCGGTGGTGATAAGTACATCGATCAACTCCGCTGTTTTTGAGCTAAAGAGCAACCATAAGGAGGCGAATATACCGCCTACTGCAAAAAGATGACCCCATGGAAGTTTGAAATAGCTGGTAGGCTGGCGTTTGTTGCGACGAAGCTTGATCAGTGCTCCACATACAGTAAGAAAAATGAGGATTTTACTGATCACACTGATGGAAAGGGCGTACAGAAAAGAACCCGACAAGGAACCCAGGAGGGCAACACCAGAAAACAACAACAAAGAGAGCGTTGGTGTTTGATATTTCCGGTGCAGACGTCCGAAGATACCCGGAAACTGATTCTCTTCACTGAGTGCATAGGGTACCCTGGAGCCCACCAGCATCACACTGTTGAGCGTGCCACTGATAGAAATCACTGCCCCAACGGTGATTAACCAGCCACCGCCAGACCCCATAAACAACTGAGCTGCGTCAGCGATGGGGGTATTGGAAGTAGCCAGCCCGGGCAGTGTGCCCATACTCACCACCTGAATGAGACCATAGAAGACCGCTACGCACAGGATGGAGAGAATCAGCGCAAAGGGAATGTTCTTAGCAGGGTTTTGGATTTCCCCGGTATTGACCAGTACCGATTCAAAACCAGTGAAGGCAAAAATGAGTACCAGTACGGACGTGGCAAATTCACCAGAGGATGGGTAGGACTGAGATGTCTGAATGAGGCTGGTGTCGATGAAGAAGAAACCTACGATCACAAAAATGAACAGCGGAAGCACCTTAGCAATGGCCAATCCATTACTCACCCTGGTGGAGCTCTTCACCCCAATGAGATTGATAAGCGTGAGGAGGAGTGTGACCCCAGAGATGATGGCCGCACGCCATATTTGACCTTGAAACGGGGGATAACAATACACCAGATAGGTCGCCAGGAGATTGATGAGTGCCGCATAGGTGGAAATACGCGTGATCAGGAGAATCCAGCCAATGACAAAGGCAGGAATTTTGCCAAAGGCAGCAAGGGTATAGAGATATGGTCCGCCGGTTTTGTCAAACCGACTGGCCACTTCCGCAAAATTGAAGACGATGATCAGAACGATCACAGCACAGACCAGCAAAGCAGCGATGCTGTAAATACCTGAGAGTGCATAAATCTTGGAGGGTAAACCAAATATGCCGGCACCTATGATGCTATTGATGAGCAGAAGTACAAGATCCCATCTTCTGATTTCTCTTTTAAGCATCTGGTATGGTCGGTAGCTTGATTCGCACATTCTAAATTAGACAATAGAACCCAAATGCAGATGTGATATGGATCTCAGGTCCTTTTTCAGTTTTGTCATTGACTGAGATTGGGGCTAATTTGCTGGTCTAACCACTACCAATTGAAAGCGACCTGCATCATAGTGCTCCTGTGCTTGTTTCTCAGTATTTCGTGTCCTGTACGGGTTTTGGCTGGGGCTAGCACTGATCAGCCCGGTACGCTGATCACCCGGGCAGATTCATGTGCCAAAGTACCCGATTTCCAGTGTGCCCTGGAGCTATATGAGTTGGCGTTGACCACAGGTATTGATTCATCAGACTCCCTTACTATCCGATTGGCACTCGGGGACATCAGGTATCAGCTGGGGCAGTTTGATCTGGCTTTTGTTCAATTTGATAGCGCCCTCTTGATGGCCGAAAAGATGGGCCTGGATTATGAGAAGGCGTTGGCCTTGAAGGGGCTTGCACATATTTTGTGGCGAACAGGTGAAAACGTGAGGGCTACGACCCTCATCATCGAAAGCATTGAGCTTTCCAGAAAACTGCAGGATACAGCAGCTATGATCACCTCCTCCAATATACTGGCGGGCATCTACATGAGTGTTGGGAATTTGGATGATGCCGGCAAACTTTATCAGGAGGCACTGGGCATGGCGTTGGGTATGCAGGACTCCCTGAATATTGCACAGGCGTATGAGTACCTCGGGGTGCTAGAGTTTTTTAGGGAGGATTATTATCGAGCCATCGACCTCTATGAGCAAGCACTGCAGATCAATTTGGGTATGGATAGGGGCCTTGAGTCCGGTATCAATTACAGCAACATCGCAGAGTCATTGAATAAACTAGGGGAGTACAGAGAGGCCCTGAAGTATTTGAAAAAGGGTGAAAAGGTGATGAAGCGGTATGACTTTCTCTCAGGTCTCATTTTTGTTTATTACACCATGGGGGATACTTATACGCAACTAAAGCAATATGATCTTGGAATCGCATTTTATCAGAAGAGCCTGGAGCTGATGGAGCTCTCTGGAGAAACCCGTGAAAAGCAGATGGTGTATGGTTTGATGGCCGAAAACTATGCTGCACAGAACAAATTTGAGGAAGCTTTTATCTATCACAAGCGGCATGCGGCAGCCAAAGACTCTCTGTTCAACATTACGAAGAACAATCAGTTGGAGGAGATCAGGGCTAAGTATGATTTGGAGAAGAAAGAGCAGGAAAACTTTTTTCTGGCAAAGGAAAATGAAGCCAAGGAAGAACAACTCGCCGTTAAGCAGTCCACCATCAGAAGACAGTATATCATGGGCGGACTATTGGTCTTGTTGCTACTGATCGCCATTTACCTGTCGGTTAAACTTTACCGGAACAAACTGTTACTATCCAGAGCCAATAAAACAAAGGATAAAATGTTTGGATTCATCGCCCATGATCTGATCAGTCCAATGGGCATTATTAAGTCACTTGCCGATTTACTTTCACCTGACTCTGGTTTTGACCTTACCAAGAAGGAACGGGACAATATGATGCGTGATATGCACAATTCGGCTAGTTCGGTGTTGATTTTATTGAAAGATGTACTCTTATGGTCTATCGCTCAGCAGCACGGTTATGATTTTAAACCAAAAGAGGTGAATCTTCGGGAGGTGTCGCAGAAAAATGCGGATCTCTATCATCTTCATGCAAAGAGCAAGGAAATAGCTATCAGAAATGAGGTCCCCGAAGGTATCAGGGCATTTGCCGATGTAAAGGCCGTTTCTACTATTATTAGAAATCTGATTTCCAATGCCATCAAGTTTACCGAAAAGGGCGGAACCATCACCCTCAGTGCCGCCCTGGATGATCCATCTATGGTCGTCCTGTACGTGTCGGATACGGGTATTGGTATGACATCATCCCAGCTGGAGCTGATCTTGTCTCGAAACGAACTCAATACTCAAAAAGGCACCGAAGATGAGCATGGATCCGGCCTGGGTTTAAACCTTGTCAAGGATTTTTTAAAGGAGTGCAAGGGGAGGCTGAATATCAAAAGTGAACCCAACCAGGGCACAACCATAGAGATCTACCTCCCAAAAGCTTAAGAGCGGTTAATGCCAGAGCACCAACATGCCTAATGCTTGATGATGACTTTTTGTTGATGGGTGAGGTTACCCATTGTGATTTCCAGCAGATAAAGCCCACTTTTCACCTTCTCTACCGGGATTTCATTTTTAAAAACTCCTGATTGTACCACCGCACCATTCAGGGCCACCAATTGATAGTGTTGAACAAGGTTAGTCCCAGTGTTGATCCTGATGAGATCATGAGCCGGATTGGAGACAACCTCAAACTGCCCGTAGGAGGAGGTGCTGAGCACAGTGGCCTCCCGGTCAAACGTAAGTATCATGGTCTGATAAGGAGATAAAAAGAGCCCTTTAAGATCGCCCTCAGAGGATACCGAGAGGAGGGATTCGCCACTTATATGGTCAAAAGGCGGTAGGTCAGCGGCGTTTGCATAGGACGAAAAGTCAATATCGAAGCGCTTGTTACTGGAAGTAGTGTTGATGGCAATGACAACCTTCTCATCATCTAATTGGCGCAGGTAGGTGAGCACGCCACCCAGAGAAGCATCGAGGGTAATGAAATCTCCGGTACGCAATGCAGCATAATCGTTGCGGGTATGAATGAGTTTTTTGTAATGGTTGAGTAGGGAAGAAGGGTCATCCTCCATTTCATCTACGTTGTTGTCGGCATAATTGGAAGAGGGGGCATTCCAGGCTGATCCGGCGGTGGTAAACCCGGCGTTTCTCCCTCCTGTCCATTGCATGGGGCGACGTATGTTTTCATCTGGCTTGGCTCCCAGCATGCCCACTTCCTCGCCATAATACAGGAAAGGTACACCGGGCAGTGTCAGGTATATAGACGCTGCAATTTTGGATTTGCCAATGTCAGAACTTAACTCATTCATGATGCGGTTTTGATCATGGTTGGTGAGAAAAGTAGAAAACTGATACCACGGGTAAGCGTTGATCACATTGGTGACCTGGTCGGTCAGATTGCTGATACTTCCTGATCTGGCCGCATTGATGATGCTCGTGGCCAGGTCAAACTCAAAACAGAAGTCGATGCGCTCATCGGTCACGTAAGGAACCACTTTGCTCGTGCTGGTCCAGGCTTCCCCTACGGTGATGGCATCAGGATTGAAGGATTTGATATGGCTGCTCAGGTCTTTGAAAAACGTATGGGTGGCTTCCAGGTCTTCCAGCTGACTACCATTTTCATAGATGTATTTGACGGCATCCAGCCGAAAGCCATCGATCCCTATTTCATCGATCCAGTAGGCGGCATGGTCAAACATGGCGGCTTTCAGGTCTGCATTTTCATAGTTGAGATCGGGCATTTGATCCCAGAATATACCGTAGTAGTATCCGGTTGCGGAGCTGTGCCAAACGTTTTGTCCCCAGGGACCACTGTAGCTCGGCTTGGTGTCACTCCACCTGTACCAGTCCCGTTTTTCAGCAGATATGGAGCTTTTTGAGTCTACAAACCACTGATGCTGCGCAGAAGAATGGTTCATTACATAGTCTATAATTACCTTAATGCCGCGGGCATGTGCAGCAGCCAAAAAGGCCTTGAAGTCTTCCATGGTGCCATAGTCAGGGTTGATGCCGCGATAGTCGGTGACGTCATAGCCATGATAGCTGGGAGATGGGTTGATGGGCATCAGCCAGATGCCTGTGATTCCCAGGTCTGTGTCTGTGTTGGGGTCACCGTCGTTGAGGTAGTCCAGCTTTTCGGTGAGTCCTTTGAAGTCCCCCACACCATCCCCATCACTGTCATAAAAGCTCCTTACAAATACTTCATAAAAGACCGCATCATTCCACCAGTCAAGTTCGGATTGTGCCTGGGTGAGGTGACCGAGGAAAAGAATGGAGACAAGGAGGTAGTTTTTCATACAATGAGGTTCAAGGGAAGGGGCAAGGTAATGAAATCGGTAAAAAGGAGGGTGAGTTTTGATACCAGCCTTTATCCCTTAGACTGAACGTAAGTAAAAGTACAGGCTGCTCTGTGATTTCTTGAGCAGCCTGTAGTGCTGAGTTTTATTTGAACATTCCGCTCACTACCAGGTCTTTGGAACCCGGAGTGTAATGGTAAAAACCCTCGCCGGTTTTTACGCCCTTGTAGCCGGCAGTGACCATATTGACCAGCAGTGGGCAGGGTGCATATTTTGGATTGCCAAAGCCTTCGTGCAGCACCTTCATGATGGAGAGACACACATCAAGCCCGATGAAATCGGCCAGCTGAAGTGGGCCCATTGGGTGAGCCATGCCCAATTTCATCACCGTGTCTATTTCCTCTACACCAGCTACTCCTTCAAAAAGGGTGTAAATAGCTTCATTGATCATTGGCATGAGTATTCTGTTGGCCACAAAACCAGGATAGTCGTTGACTTCTACAGGTGATTTCTGAAGTTTGGCTGAAGCTTCCATCACGGCCTGGGTGGTTTCATCACTGGTAGCGTAGCCACGGATCACTTCTACCAGTTTCATTACCGGTACAGGATTCATGAAGTGCATACCGATCACCTGTGCTGGTCTTTTGGTTTCTGCCGCTATTTTAGTGATGGAGATGGAGGAGGTGTTGGTAGCCAGAATGGCCTTGGCCGGTGAGTGTGCGTCCATCGTCTGGAAAATTTGCTTTTTGATCTCAAAATTTTCCGTGGCGGCCTCTATCACCAGGTCTGCATATTTCACTCCTTGTGCTACCTCTGTGAAGGTGGTGATATTGGCAAGGGTGGCCGTTTTATCGGCTTCCGTGATTTTCTCTTTGGCGACCTGCCGATCCAGATTTTTGCTGATAGTAGCCAATGCTTTTTTTAGGGCTTCTTCCGAAATGTCAATCAGGGCCACCTGATAGCCGTGCTGCGCAAACACGTGTGCGATTCCGTTGCCCATGGTACCAGAGCCTATTACTGAGATGTTGTTCATTTGAAATTTATTTTTGGGGTTTTGATAAAATGATTGTTTGGTACGGTGGCAAAGCTAAAACATCCGCGGTTTGTCTTACCTTTTTGGAAGTGGTAAAAAGGATAAGGGAGTAGGGTTCCAGCTGGCGAATACGCTTCACTCGGCTGCTGAGGTTGTGAACTACCAGCACAGTGTCACCAGCATGGGATCGGGTAAATGCCAGCAATTCATCATTGGCCAGGTCTATCTGCTCTACCTCTCCGTAGGTCATTACGGCGGACTTTCTCCTGAAATGAATCAGTGATTTATAGTGATTGAAGATAGATCCAGAGTCTTTCCGCTGCACACTTAGCGGAGCCACTACATTGGTGGTGTTATAGGTGGGTTCCATCCATTGTGTTCGCATAGAGTCGTTTTTGGTTTCCCAAAGGAAGGGCTCCCTGATCAGTTCATCGGGCTTCAATCCGCGCATGCCAATCTCCTCACCATAGTAGATGTAGGGCGCTCCCGGCAATGTCAGCAGAATGGAGGCAGCGAGTTTTGCTTTCTTCTCGTGATTCTCAAAGAATGACATCACTCGATTCTGATCATGATTGGTGAGAAAGGTGGTGTTGATAAAATCCGGGTTGTATTGCTTAAATGCTTTCTCACTTTCGTTGAAAAGTGTGACCGGAGAACCTTCATCCAGGACTTTCCAGGCATGTTCATGGATGGTAGCACTGACGACCTGGCCATTTTTCACTGTTTCCATAATGGAAAAAGCCAAATCAAAGTTGAAGAGGGCACTAAATCCCTGAGCAAAGGGTGCCTGAGTAGGCAGGTCTGCCCAAACTTCTCCTACCAGATAGACCTCTGGTTTGTAAGTCTCCATTTTGGTTTTGAATTCTTTCCAGAAGGCGTGATTATCGGCTGCACGATGGTCCGGATAGATGTGTTTGGCAGCATCCAGGCGAAACCCATCCACGCCTATTTTGGTCAGCCAGAAATTTCCAATCTCATAGATTTCTTCTCGCAGTTTGGGGTTGTCATAGTTGAGATCGGGCATGCCACTCCAGAAAAAGGAAAAATAAAGCTCATCCTGCCCGCTTACTTCATTCCATTGGTGGATGTTGTCACTATCTCCGGTTTTGGCTTTCAGGAGATTTCCCTCAGCCTCAATTCCCGCTTTGTCGGCCCATACAAAATAGTCTCTGTATTCTCCATCTTCTTTCAGAGCATTCAGAAACCACGGATGTAGCTTGGAGCAATGATTGATGACCAAATCCATGATCACCTTGATATGCCGCTGGTGTGCTTCCTCCAGGAATTCCTGAAAATCCTCCATGGTACCATAGTCGCTATGAATGCCGTAGTAATCAGAAACATCATACTTATGATAGGAGGGAGAGGGGTTAATGGGCATCAGCCAGACTGCCTCCACTCCGAGCTCCTGCAAATAGTCAAGTTTGGAGGTCATCCCTTTGATGTCTCCAATCCCATCTCCATCACTGTCGGCAAAGGACTGCACAAAGATTTCGTAAGTCACTGCATTCGGCCAGCGATCGGGTAGAGATTCTTTCAACTCTTTCTCCATAGGACTACAGGCAAGGGTGATAAGGGCCATTGAAAACAACCATAGATTCGCTCTCATGTTATTGCTTTTCCTGCATCTGATAAATCGCATAATTCATAGGGGGCACTTTAATCACGAGATCAGTGTCGTCGGTGTAATCCAGTGTGGAAGCCACTTCGATGCTAATTTGTACCGGTCCGCTGATTTGTGCCACTGGAGTGTTGATCCCAAAAGTTTCCCACGCAGGAGCGGGAATCTTTATTTTGGCGGTTTGTGGATTTTCATCAAAGTTGATCACGATCAGTAATACTTCGCCCGGGGTATGTCTGACAAACGTGTAGACTTTATCGCTATAGCCTGTGTAATCATCGTTGCGGTTGTAGTAGTGAAGGTCATAAAACTGGCCCTCACGAATGGCTTCCATGTTATTGCAGGCCTTGAGGATTTCGATGTATTCCTCCCGCAAAGCTTTCTGATCTTCTGATAGTTGGCCACCATCATACGCTCCGTTATTTACCCATTTTACATGCTCTGGCACCCCCCAGTAGTCGAAAATGGTGGTCCTTCCATCATCGCCACCAAAACCTGACACCCCCTGGCCGGGTTCGCCAACTTCCTGTCCAAAATAAAGCATCACAGGACCTGTATGCATGAAGGTGGATGCCGCCATCATAGGGATGCCTTTCCACATATCTCCCGCAAAATCAGGAGACGCAATACGCTGTTCGTCGTGATTTTCAAGAAACCTGAGCATATTGGCTCCGATCCCGTCCTGCCGCTGCCAGATGCCAGTGATGGCATCTGTAGTCATTTTGTTTTGTATGATATATTTCAGGGTATCATACATTTCCACTTTATCATACAGGTAGTCAAATCCACCTGTTTGGATGTATTCCCTGTAGGCATGGGGATTGTAAATCTCCGCCAGGAATACCACTTCGGGATACTGCTCCTTTACTTCTTTGGTCACCCATTGCCAAAATTGCACGGGTACCATCTCAGCCATATCGCAGCGGAAGCCATCTACATCTTTGGCGGCCCAATAGAGAAGGATGTCACGCATCTTACTCCAGGTGTCAGGGATTGTGTCAAAATATGTGGTGCGGTTGTTTTGGTAATCCACACCATAGTTGAGCTTTACGGTTTCAAACCAGTCGTATACTGAAGGGGATGCTGAGAATACATCGTTTCCGGTGGCTTTGGCCGGGAACTCTGCGAATTGTCCATCCTTGGTGGGGAAGTCGTTGTCCCCCAGCGACTGGTAACCTTCTGGTACTTTAAAAGGCTCACCGGGCAGGTAATAGAAGTTGTTGTTGGGATCAAAGGCCCTGGTGGTATCGTCATCCTCCCCAAAGTCAATGATGCCTTCGGGTCTTGCGTCAGAGTGGTAGGCTCTGGCCACATGATTGGGCACAAAATCGATCATCACTTTCAGGTTGGCAGCATGCGTCCTCCTGATAAGTGCTTCAAACTCCTGCATTCTGTCCGGCACTGACTCGGCCAGATCCGGATTGACATCATAATAGTCCTTAATGGCATAGGGTGAGCCGGCGCGGCCTTTTACCACATCTGCATCATCCAGTGGGATGCCAAAGGAGGTGTAATCTGTGAGGACGCCATGTTCGATCACACCTGTATACCACATGTGGGTAAATCCCATCTTTCGAATTTCCCCAAGCGCCTTTGCATTGATGTCTTTGAACTTACCCACTCCATTTTCCTCTAAAGTGCCCCAGGGCTTGTTGGTGGTGTTGGTGTTGCCAAACAGACGGGTAAACATCTGATACAGAACCATTCTTTCGTTGCTTTTTTTCATCGGATGCACGCCTTTGTAGTTGTATTCTTTCGTACTGCATGCCAACATGCAGACGGTCATGGTAAAGATTAACAGGGGTGTTTTCATGGGCCTAAAATAGGGGTTTTCGATCGATTTCTTAAGCGGAGTTGGAAGTAACCGGTTGGATTCGTTGGTGACTTTAAAACAGAAAAGCCATCACAAGGATGGCTTTTCATTAGATTTTATGAATGATTATGCGTTTTGATTGATATTGTTTAGATCTTCAAACGACACTTTCAATCTGGAGATAAAGCTTTTTTCAGCTTCTCTCAGCCATACCCTTGGGTCATAGTGCTTCTTGTTTGGCACATCATCTCCATCAGGGTTACCGATTTGTTCCTGTAGATAACCTTCTTTGGCCTGGTAATAATTTTTGATACCGTCCCAGAATGCCCACTGCAAGTCAGTGTCAAGGTTCATTTTGATGGCACCATAAGAGATCGCTTCTCTGATTTCTTCGCGGGTGGATCCTGATCCACCGTGGAATACAAAGTTTACAGGGTTCTTGCCTGTGCCAAATTTCTCCTGAATGTAATCCTGAGAGTTTTTAAGAATCTTAGGTGTAAGCTTCACATTACCTGGCTTGTAGACACCATGTACGTTGCCAAATGCAGCCGCAATGGTGAAATTAGGGCTGATTTCCATCAACTGCTCGTAGCAATAGGCCACTTCCTCAGGTTGTGTATAGAGTCGGCTGTTGTCAATGTCTGTATTGTCTACACCATCTTCTTCACCACCGGTAACTCCCAGTTCTATTTCCAAAATCATGTCCATTTTGGCCATGCGCTCGAAGTATTTCTTACAGGTGCCGATGTTTTCTTCCAAAGGCTCCTCAGAAAGGTCAATCATGTGAGAGCTGAAAAGTGGAGAACCTGTTTCGGCAAAGTGCTTTTCGTTGGCATCAAGCATTCCGTCTATCCAGGGAAGGAGTTTGCGGGCTGCATGGTCGGTGTGGAGAATTACAGAAACACCATATTTTTCTGCCATTTGATGTACGTGCTTCGCACCAGCTACTGCCCCGGCCACTGCAGCTGCCTGGTTGTCATTGCTCAAGCCTTTGCCGGCAATGAATGCTGCTCCACCATTAGAAAACTGAACAATCACTGGAGAATTCACTTCCCGTGCCGCTTCCAGTACTGCGTTGATCGTGTTGGTGCCGATGGTATTTACAGCAGGCAGTGCAAATCCATTTTCGTTAGCATAGTTAAGAAGGTCTGTTGCCTCTTTTCCAGTAAGTACACCAGGTCTGAATTTCATAAGTAAGTATTTAGGTTGCTTTTAATAAGTGGCAAATATAAGTCGTTCGTCGGATACCTGTGGCTACCTTTTAAATTCTTGTATCGGAGCCTGTTAATTATTGGGAATTTTCTATTTTAAAGCCGTGAAAAGGCCGTTTTTTGAGGATTATGCAAGATAATCATGGAATCGAGAGCTTGCAATCGTTTGTATCTCGCCAACCCATGATGGAGAGTTTTGAGAAGTTTTTGACATTTTTCAAGAGATATTCTCGGTGGCAGTCTTCAGATTAGAAAAATTCCGGTTTTTGGGAAAAAATAAAAGAGAGAAAAATATGAAGAAGCCAGGCCTTAGTACAGCTCAAATTTGGAACATGAGCATGGGCTTTTTGGGGATTCAGTTTGGGTTTGCACTACAGAATGCCAACGCCAGCAGAATACTCCAAAATTTTGGAGCGGATGTAGAACACTTGTCATGGTTTTGGCTGGCCGCACCTGTCACCGGTCTAATTGTCCAACCCATCATTGGTCACTACAGTGATCGTACCTGGAACAGGATGGGGCGAAGAAAGCCTTATTTCCTCACAGGGGCCATCCTGGCATCTATCGCCTTATGTTTGATGCCCAACTCAGGAGCACTGGCTTCATTTATCCCACCGATGTTTGTGGGAGCTGGTATGTTGATGATCATGGATGCCTCCATCAATATCTCTATGGAGCCATTCAGGGCCCTGGTGGGGGATATGTTGCCTACCGAGCAGCGCACGCAAGGATTTTCGGTTCAGGCCTCCCTCATTGGGTTGGGCGCTGTGGTTGGCTCATTTCTTCCGTACATGCTGGCAGAGTGGGTGGGTGTATCCAAAGTGGCTCCAGCTGGTGTGGTTCCCGACAATGTGATTTTCAGCTTCTATTTTGGAGCAGTAGTTTTTATAGCTACCATATTATGGACACTGGCTAAGACCAAAGAATATCCCCCGGAGGAGTATGCAGCCTTCAATGGGCAGGAAGAATCGCAGGAGAAGGGAAGCATTATGGATATTTTTAGGGACTTTGCTAAAATGCCCAAAACCATGAAGCAATTGGGGTTGGTGCAGTTTTTTAGCTGGTTTGGGCTGTTTTCCATGTGGGTCTTTTGTACGCCTGCCATAGCCCAGCACGTATATGGCGCTGGCGCTGAGGATTCGTCCTCGGTGGCTTATAATGATGCTGGCAACTGGGTGGGGGTGATGTTCACCGTTTACAATGCTGTGTCCGCGGTGGTAGCCTTGCTACTTCCGGCCATTGCGGCCAGGGTCGGCCGTAAGAGAACACATGCCATCGCATTGGCCCTGGGTGGCCTAGGATTACTCTCCATTTATTTTTGCCCTTCTCAGCCAGTCACTTTGGTGGCCATGGTCTTTGTAGGGTTGGCCTGGGCCAGCATTCTCTCCATGCCTTATGCCATTCTGGCGGGAGCCATTCCCGGCGGGAAAATGGGAATTTATATGGGGATTTTTAATTTTTTCATTGTGATGCCGCAGATTGTCAATGGCGTAATCGGCGGCCCAATTATCAAGAGATTGTTTGATTCTCAGGCGATTTTCGCGCTCATCATAGCGGGAGGATGTCTGCTTATAGCAGCCCTGACGGTAAATTTTGTAGAAGATAAAGACGAGGTAGTAGCATGAAGCTGAAATTTGTAGTGGGTTATAGGACCCAGTGGGGTCAGAATGTATATGTGACAGGATCAGCGAAAGAGCTGGGAAAAGGAGATGCAAGACAGGCAGTAAAGATGCAGCCCTCCTCCGGAGATTTGTGGACAGCAGAGGTAGCGTTCGAATCTACCGGTGATTTCACCTATCACTATTTCTTGAGAGATGAGAGCGGCCAGGAGCATCATGAGTTTGGTGAGGAACGCAAGTTGCAAGTCAACAAGCACTTTGATAAGATGCACTTGCGGGATTACTGGAGACCACAGCATGCCTTTGAGAACTCACTTTACACGGCGCCCTTCACCAAAGCATTCTTTGCACGTGGTAAGGCTGTCAAATACAAAGTAGACCTCAAGTCTTCTTCGCATTTTGTGCGCTTGCAATTGCGGGCTCCACGCATCGGGCGAGATTATCAGATGGCTGTTGTGGGAAGTACCAAATCCCTGGGAGCCTGGGACGAGTCCAAGGCTGTTTTGATGAGTGATGAGGACTTTCCGGTATGGAAGGTTGATATTCCAACCTCTGCCAAAGAAGTGCCTTTTGAATACAAATTTGTCATTTACAGTCACAAAGAGGGTCGGGTGGTCACCTGGGAGGGTGGTGATAATAGGTATTTCCCGCTTTATACCTTCTCGAAGGAGTCCAAGCTCATTGTGCATTCTGAGGAGTTTTTTCATTACCCGGTGGGTAATTGGAAAACTGCCGGAGTAGCCATTCCCGTTTTTTCGCTCAGGTCCAAAGAGGGGTCGGGAGTGGGTGAGTTCACAGATATCAAAAAACTGGTGGACTGGTCCGTTAAGACAGGATTGAAAGTGGTACAGATACTGCCCGTGAACGATACGGTAGCTACTCATACCTGGGTGGACTCATACCCGTATGCAGCGATCTCGGTAGAGGCCCTTCATCCGATTTATGCCAACCTCCAGTCCATGGGAAAGCTCAAGGACAAAAAGGTACAGTCGGAGATTGATAAGGAGGCCGCGAGGTTGAATGCTCTGCCTGAGGTAGACTATGAGGGTGTGATGAAATTGAAAACCCGATTTTTCAAGCTGAGTTTTGAAGAGAAGGGAGCTGCATTTTTGAAGAGCAAGGAGTTCAAGGACTTTTTCCAAAACAATGAAAACTGGCTGCCTGATTATGCTGCATTTAGCTACTTGCGGGATAAACATGGTACTCCAGATTTCACCCAGTGGGGGAGTTGTGCCGAGATGAGCAGCGATGCGCTGGAAACTTTCGTGGACCCCAAGCAGAAGCACTACCAGGACATTGCCATCCATTATTACATCCAGTACCATCTCGATAAGCAACTGAAGGAGGCTACCGCCTATGCCAGATCTCAGGGTGTGGTGCTGAAGGGAGACATCCCGATAGGGATATATAGAAACTCTGTAGATGCCTGGAGACTGCCTCACTTATTCAATATGGACACCCAGGCTGGAGCCCCGCCGGATGACTTTTCTATCTCCGGCCAAAACTGGGGCTTCCCTACCTACAATTGGGAGGAAATGGCCAAGGATGACTACCACTGGTGGCGCGATCGCATGGTGAAAATGTCCGAGTACTTTGACGTATTCAGAATTGATCACATCCTTGGATTTTTCAGGATTTGGGAGATTCCATGGGAGCACGTGGAGGGATTGCTGGGAAGATTTAACCCAGCACTCCCAGTTCACTTAAACGAGCTTAGAGATCGTGGAATCAATTTTGACTATGATCGCTTTTGCCGACCATATATCAGGAGGCACATGATCTATGATATTTTTGGAAACTACGCTGATCTGGTACTGGAAGAATACCTCCATGAATATAAGGCTGGATGCTATGCACTCAAAGAGCCTTTTGATACCCAAAGAAAAATCAAAGCTCACTTCGACGAACTGGTGGATAATGATCCCGAGAGCAAGGATTTCAATATATGGATCAGAAACAGCCTCTACAGACTTCATAGTGAGGTACTGTTTCTGGAGGCTCCTCTTTCGGATGGCCAGGCATTTAATCCCCGAATCGGCCTGCACAATACCTACTCCTATGGTGAGTTGGATTACGACACTCAGCAAAGGGTAGATCAACTGTACGTCCACTTTTTTTATCAGCGGCACAATGATTTTTGGAGGGAAAGTGCCATGCGCAAACTTCCCATGCTGAAAGGGGCAACTGATATGCTCATCTGCGGAGAGGATCTGGGGATGGTGCCAGCCAGTGTGCCCGGTGTAATGAGTGAATTACAAATCCTCAGTCTGGCCATTCAGCGAATGCCCAATGATGACAGAGAGTTCTGGCATCCTGCGGATACGCCGTATCTGAGTGTGACCAGTACGGGCAGCCATGATATGACTACATTGAGAGAATGGTGGCAGGAGGACGATAAGCAGACCCAGCGGTTTTACAATCAGATTTTGGGACAACAGGGTAAAGCTCCCTACTTCTGTGAGCCATGGGTGGCTCATCAGGTGATCAATCAGCACCTGCATTCACCAAGTATGCTGGCTATATTTCCTATTCAGGACCTCATTGCCATGGATGGTGCTCTGCGATCTGATACACCAGAGAAAGAACGCATCAATGTGCCCGCTAATCCTCAGCATTACTGGAAGTATCGCTTTCATATGAATATGGAAGATCTGCTTCAGGAAGAAGGATTCAACTCTTTTCTCCGTCAGCTGATCGATCAGGGTGGGCGAAGTGCCGATTATTGACGCGCTACGTCCAACGGTTTTTAGTGATGATGTGTCATAAGGCATATCATCACTAAACACTGACCCATCATGCGTTACACACTTTTACTCCTCTCGATGCTGGTCCTGGCCTGTGGTCCGGACGACTTCCATCCTGATTTCAATCAGGAGTCAACTATGGGTTTCAGACCCATCTATGCAGACAGCTCCGAACTAAACATAGGTCTTGAAAGTGCCAGAAACATCGTTTCGGCAGGAAAGATCTACAGCTATGGCAACCTCCTTCTGGTCAACGAAGTAGGCAAAGGGCTCCACGTCTACGACAATACTGATCCCAGAAAGCCGGTGAATAAGTTTTTTGTGACCATACCGGGCAACCATGATATGGCTATGAAAGACGGGGTGCTCTATGCGGATAATTATGACGATCTCCTCGCTTTGCAGGTTTCCAGCGATACGGTGATCATTTTGAAGCGTCTGGAGGATGTGATCGGATTTACAGCTGAGTTCCCATCACAAAACAATGTCTATTTTGAATGTGTGGAAGAGGGTAAGGGAATAGTGGTAGGTTGGGAACAAACCATGATTGAAAAACCTAAATGCTACAAGCCATGAGAAAGCTCCTTTTATTACTCGTAGTATCTTTTTGCTGGTCTTGTACCGATGAGAGTGGAGATGTAGGCTTCATCGATGGAGGAGGTGTTGGTGTGGGTGGTTCTACTGCTCGTTTTGCCATCAATGGTGAATTCCTTTACATCGTCAGCAACACCGATCTGAAGGTTATCAATATCAGCAGTGTAGCCGACCCACAGTATCAGAGCTCCACTCCAATTGGCTCTGGTATAGAAACGATTTTTGGTTTCAAAGGAAACCTGTTTATTGGCGGACAGAGCGGAATGAAAATCTACACCGTGGATGCCCTTGGAAGACCTACCTACCGATCGGAATTTGTCCATCGCACGGCCTGCGATCCGGTCATCGCCAATGATCAATATGCATATGTCACTACCAGATCAGGAGAGGGATGCAATAACACCCTTTTTGAGGCCAATAGGTTGGTAACACTCGATGTATCGAACCTGGATAATCCATTTGATGTGGATCAGCAGCAGATGATCAATCCTCGTGGGTTGGCGTTTTTCAAGGGTGACCTCTTTGTAGCAGAAGGGGCTAGCGGGCTAAAGCAGTTTAGTCTGGAGGATCCGGCACATCCCGTATTGATTCATTTCCATACAGAGATAGCGGCAAACGATATGATCGCACTTGAAAACACCATGATCATCACCAGAGATGATGGGATCTATCAGTTTGGATGCGTGGATGAAGACCTGGAGTTATTCAGTCCAATTCAATGAAAAGGTATCTGCTTTTAAGCTTGCTCCCGCTCTTTGCGGCGAGCTTGTATGCCCAGTATCAGGAGCCTCAGAAGGAAGATCATCCCCTGACTGCAAATCGATTGATCCTGAAGGGAGATTTTGCCAATGCTGTGAATCCCAAGGATCCATCCGTGCTATTGTCATTAGAATATCAATTTCGCACCTGGGTGAGCTTCATCCAGGAAGTGGGAGTGGTGGCTGCGGTGCGTAGCGAAGAGTCTGTGGGAGATGAATATTTGGGGTTTAAGGCCCGCGAAGAGCTACGCTTTTATTATCAACCCGGAAGCTCGGAGGAAGCCCTTTGGTACTTTAGTGTCAATGCAATGTATCGGTATCTGAAGGTAGACGAGCCCGTGACTGTAGGCTATGGATGTACCTCAGGCTGGACCGGCTCGTGTGATTATCTCAGGTTTTATGATGAAGAGACTAGTTCACATCGATATGGAGGTGGGTTCCGGATGGGGATCAGCAAAAGTGTAAGTCCTCGTCTGACACTGGAAGGTGACATTGGCCTGAACATGATGTATCTACTTCTGAACCGAAGGCAAGAGGACAATGTAACCTACTTCTTTCGAGATGATTTTTTCTTCAATAACGAAAAGGGTCTGAGATTACAGCCTACTTTGTCGGCAAAAGTGGGCTATGTACTGATGAAGAGACCCTAGCCTAATAATCCCTGACAATATTGGCTGACCGGTCAAAATGCATGAGCAGCCAGTTCCAGATTTCCATGGGGTTGTACTGCTTTTGTATGCCGGGAAACTGGTTGTGGAGCCTTACAATCACCTGGTCATATTGCTGACTGTTGAGGTGGTAGAGTTCACAAAGTTTCTGTTTGACAGAATCTTGCACGATGAATTTCTGGTAGGTGATCGTTTCACGGGTCTCCTTATAGGCTTCCACTGCCTGACGTTTTTCCCTCTCGTCCCTACTGAAGTAGGTGATGGGGCCGTAGATGGTGACCGCTGGTACAGGCACACCACCTACCCCTGTGGCTCCAAACCCTACATCACCTGGCTGAATGCCATCTGTCTTTTCCGTAATACTCACCCCGGGAATGATGATAGGTTCGCCATGAACATTCAGAGGCACCCGATAATTGGGGTCTGCATAAATGGTAATGGACGGTAGTAAAATGGAGTCCTCAGGCAGGGTGATTTTCAGGTAATTCACCAGATGAACGGAGTTGACCGGAAGGGTAAGGGATTGGTACCCAACATAAGAGAAAAGCAAGGTGTCCCCCTTTTTGGCGGTCACCTTGAAGTTGCCATGGATGTCACTGACTTTTCCCAGACCCATGGTTTGATTGTACACATGGCAGAAGCCCACCGGTTCCTCGCTTTCGTTGAGAACGGTCCCTGAGATCACATGCTGAGCTGATATGCTTGTGAAATGAAATAATAAAATGGCATAAAACCAGTTTTTCACGTAGCAAAGAAACACAGAATGATGCAGAAACATTTTTGCTCAACAGCCATTTTAACAAATATTATGAAGTTACTTTTTACCGAACGGATGTAACTTTCTCATGATTTAAACGACAGTCCCATGATTCAGTCCGATTATTTAAAGGAAAACCCGTTTCTCTTCTCTTTTGTGCCCATGTTTTACATGGTGTGGGCCGATGCCATTCTCACACCCAGTGAGATACTGAAGATTAGAGAGCTGATAGAGCAGCAGGTCTGGATTACTCAGAAGGAGCGGACCTTTTTACTCTCGCACCTGGATCCTCAAAACCCACCGTCACCCGGCCAGCTGAAGGAATGGCTCTTCGAAATCAGGCGGGTTTCTCAGGACCTCACTCCCCAGATGAAGCGCAGCTTGGTCGATATTGGCATTGAATTGGCCCGGTTAAATGCCAGAAATCAGGATGACAAGACTTTGGAGGCAGCCAGGGCTCCACTTACCGATATTGAGGAGGCGCTGGGGATTCTCTCCAGGGAGGCGGCCTTTCATCTGAGATCACAGGAGCGTACCACCCAGACCGGGGGACAGCAAACAGAGGCTAGTTTTGATCTTAATAAGATGAGTGAACTGCTGGATGGAAAAAACCGGGTGGTGATCAGAAAGGTCAAGACGATACTTTCCGATCCGGAGTTTGAATATTATAAGGGAGAAAGTACTGCAGAGTATCGGGAGCAGGTTCTGAAATGGTGCCAGTACCTGGCAGATCAGGGCTTTGGAGGCATGGCATACCCGGAGGCCTTTGGAGGTCAGGGTGATATGGCCAGTTATTTTGCCATCATGGAAACGCTTTCTTATCACGACCTGAGCATGGTTATCAAGTTTGGCGTGCAGTTTGGGCTATGGGGGATGAGTGTCTACTTTTTGGGTACAGAAAAGCACCATCAGCAGTATCTCAAAGATATCGGTACATTGAAACTTCCGGGCTGTTTTGCAATGACCGAGACCGGGCATGGGTCCAATGTGAAAGGGATAGAGACCACCGCCACTTACCATCACAAGACCAAAACCCTTGTGATCAATACGCCGCACCATGGTGCCGGCAAAGAATATATTGGGAATGCCGCCGTGCATGGCCAAATGGCCACAGTTTTTGCCAAACTGATTATCGATGAGGTAGACTATGGTGTGAATGCCTTTGTGGTGCCACTGCGCGATTCGGATGGTCATACAGTAAGTGGGGTGATCATAGAAGATTGCGGGCCAAAAATGGGCCTCAATGGTGTCGATAATGGCCGAATTTGGTTTGACGAAGTGGTAATCCCTGTAGAGAATATGCTGGACAAGTTTGCATCTATCGATGCAGATGGAAAATTCAAAAGCCCGATTACCAGTGATAACAGGCGATTTTTTACCATGTTGGGTACCTTAGTGGGGGGTAGAATTGGCATTCCTCGCTCTGGTCTTAGCGCTATGAAAACAGGGTTGACCATAGCCATCAGATATGGAGACACGCGTCGGCAGTTTGGGCCTGAGAATGGCTCCGAGGTGCCCATTCTGAATTACCGCACCCATCAGCGCAGGCTGATGCCCCTACTGGCTGAGAGCTACGCCATCCATTTTTCATTGCAGTACCTCACTAATCGTTTTTTGAGCCGAAGTGAGGAGGATATGCAGGAAATAGAGGCGATGGCCGCAGGGTTGAAATCATTTGCTACCTGGCGAACGACCCATGCCCTGCAGGAGTGCAGGGAGGCTTGCGGGGGTAAGGGCTACCTATCCGAAAATCGCATAGACAGACTCAAAAATGATACTGACGTGTACACCACTTTTGAAGGTGATAACACCGTGCTGATGCAGCTTGTAGCCAAAAGCCGGTTGTCAGAGTTTAAGAAGGAGTTCTCTGATATCAACCTTTTTGGAGTGCTCAGCTATGTGGCGTCTCAGGCAAAAACCAGTCTCTCAGAAATGAACCCGCTTACGGTGCGTAACACGGACCCTGAGCACCTGCTGGATTTTGAGTTTTATCTGAATGCTTTCAGATATCGTGAACGGGACATTCTCACTTCTGCAGCACGGCGCATCAAGAAGCATCTGGACAATGGTATGGATTCTTTTGATGCTTTCAATCAAACGCAGTACCATATGGTGAATGTGGGCTTTGCCTATATCGAGCGGCTAATCCTTGAACAATTTATCGCTCAGGTGAAGAAGACCGAAGATGAGGGCTGCAAGATGATCCTGACCAAGTTGTGTCAGCTTTTTGCATTGTCTCAGATGGAGAAAAACAAGGGCTGGTACCTGGAACATGATTACATGGCAGGAGTGAAGACCAAGGCGATTCGTAAAATGATCAACCAGCTTTGCCTGGAGGTAAGGGAAAATGCAGTGCCACTGGTCAATGCCTTCGAGATCCCAGAGAGCTGTCTGGCTGCGCCCATTGCCATGAAATGATCAATGCACGCGTCTGATCTGAAGGATATGATGTTCCATGTGTTCCACATAGTCAGTCATCAGAAACCTCAGGTCAGAAGCGCTGTTATCTGCAAATCGAATTTCATAGGATAACGTAGCATCGGTTTGGGCTGCTATGATGATTCCAATGCGGCGATTGAGTGATTTCCAAAGTACGAGCAATTCCTGCAAATCAGCATGCTGATAATCATTGGCTCGCACCAGATCATCCTGACGGTAGTTTCTGATCACATAAGGTTTCTCTGCATACTGAATCTCGGTAAATCGCTGCAGATTGTTGATGGCTGAATCGATCAGGTGTCCAAGGATCTCCCTTTTAGACCATTTATTAGGCGCTGGCTTTTGTGAAAGTACTTCTTCTGAGCAGCTGGTCAGATAGGCCTCAGTTTGCACCAGAAGGCGCTCAAGTTTTTGTATGCTATCGTTCATACATCTATGGTTTTAGTCCAGGCTGGCTTCAAATTTAGCCAGGAGCCCGACTGTTTTGGCATTCAATTTCTTTTTGAAAAAACCGCTCCATCCGATAAGAAATCCAGAAAAACCCATGGCCTGACGTGCCCATCGGTATAAGGGGAAATGATCGGTATGTTGGATGATTTTGCCGTCCTTCAGGAGGAAACTCGCTTCAATGATGTTGTGAACACGCCTGCCCGTCTGGCTAAAGGTGTAGTGCGCTTCCCAGTGCGCTTTTCCTTTCTCTTCGTCTTCTTCTATTCCCGAAAAAACAACCAAAAAGTCTTTGCCGGTCTGAGTCTTACAAAGCATCCGCCACATGTTGCAGGCATGCTCACCTTTGAGTACTCCAAATGCCGGATCTTCGAAGGTAACATCCGGATGATAGCATTCAGCCATGGCTTCTGCGTCCAGCTTCCTGAAGGCTTCATAAAATTGGAGGATTACATTCATTCTTTTTTGTTTGAAAGTTAATTCTTTAACCGATGAGAATTGCTGGTTAGAAGATTATAAAATTCATGATTAATAGCTTTGGTGAGGTATGTGCAAGTACTATTGATCTTTTGAAAAATTGGTTATTTCGTTAATTTCTTCTTTGATATAGGCGCTTGTTATTCTAATTTGAAGAAGAATTTGCATTTTTTCAGCAAACAATGAAGGCATCCCAACCTGTTTTTTTTGCGCTATTCATGATTATTTCTTCTACCGCTTTCGGTCAATTTTATTGGGTAGGAGATGGTGGGAATTGGAGTGATTATTCCTCTCACTGGGCTACCACTTCGGGAGGCAGCACCTTTCATTCCAACGTGCCTGGTGCTGGTGATGATGTTTTTTTTGATGCGAATTCATTTACCACAGGTGGCCAGGTCGTCACACTGGATCAGATTGGTACGGCTAATAATGTCAGCTTTAGTGGTGTGACCAATTCTCCTACCTTCACGGGTGCCTTTGGTCTAACCATGGCGGGTGATCTTACATTGGATGACGATCTCGCTTTTACGGTTACCGGTGATCTCACTTTTACTTCAAGCGGAAATATCACTGTAGAGCTGGGGAGCATCGCCAGGTCACTTCCAGATTTTTATTTCCCTAATAGTTCAGGTACCATTCAAATCAATACGGGCAGTGCTGCGAACACCGTTGATCGGGTGGTATTTGGCAATATCACAGTCTCTACGGCGGGTGTTACTTTGAGGGTGGAAGGCAATAATCTCAATAGCAATGCCAAAACCTTTGGAGTGATTTCCCTTCCTGCCAATTGTTCCTACAGTATTAGGGGCCCCAATGGTAGTGGTTTCGGAGTTGGTGATAGCAATATATTTTCAGGTGACTTCATCGTGGGAGATGGCGGAGATGGAGACTTTAGGGGTGATTATACAATCTTTCAGGGAAATGTTGACTTGGGTGCCGATGGTGAGGTTCGATGGCGTGATCAGGTGGAATTTGAGGCTGATTTGACCATTGATGGATCCACTGGCAGTGACATTATATTTAGTCAGAATATGGAGCTCGATGGAGATTTTAATCTCACAGGAAGCACAATTGTCGTTTTCGACAGGTCAGCCACCATTGGCGGTGATATTGTGGTTGCGGCGAGTACAGTATCATCCATCAGGATTGATAGAGCCACTACGGTGGCTGGAAATCTCACGGTGGGCACCGCCGCCGCTCTTTCGTTTACCAATACCAATGACAACAGCCCATCTTTAGATGTGTCAGGAAACGTTAACCTTAGTGATAATGTGACCCTGACGTTAGGGGATGGGGTGGATGCGCCTTATACACTGGGGAACATTACCTGCGGTGCGTCTGTTGATATCACTTTTGATAATGGAGCAGAGAGTGTGTCGCTGGCGAGTCTTACGATGGGAGACTTTAACATCGTGAGATTTAACAGTGCCAGTAGTGGTACTTCGTTTTCAGGAAACCTGGTTTCCAATGGAGATTGTGCCAGTTGGCGAACGATCCGGTCAAATGTAGAAGGCGTACAGGCAGACTTATCCTTTGGTGCGGCTCAGAGTGTGGATGCAAATGTTATTCAGGACATTGCTGTGTCAGGAGCCTCCTTCACCAATAACTCTGGAATTGACCATGGGAATAATACCGGAATTACATTTAGCGGCAGCCATTCACCTGTTAATCTTTATTGGATTGGTGGAAACTCGGGGAACTGGTCTGATGAAAGCAATTGGTCAACTACGAGCGGAGGTGCAGCAGGAGTATGCGTACCATCCAGTGCTGATAATGCATATTTTGATGCTAACTCCTTTTCAGGGATTGATCCTGCTGTAACATTGGATATAGTAGGAGCAGAAGTTCAGGATATGGATTGGTCGGGAGTGAATACCGCTGTGAGATGGGAGGGGGTGGTCACCAATACACTTTACGTCTTTGGCGACCTGGTTCTGGATGCAGATGTGACAGTCAACTATTTGGGAAACATCATTTTTACCATGGCTTCTGCCACCACCAATAGCATCACCACCAATGGAGTCTCACTGATGGGGACTGTGGAGTTTGATTTCACTGGAGGCACCTGGACGCTTTCAGATGATTTGGATATCAATGGTGATGATGCCGACCTGGTTATTACCAATGGTACATTAAGTGCAGGGAGCCATACCATCGCATTGGAGAACAACTGGATAGTATCAGCAGGGGGATCTTTTACTGCGGGTACTGGTACGGTATTATTAGACGGTCAAAATTCAAGTGGAGATCAGGAGGTGGATGCCGGGGGGAGTCCTTTTTATAACCTAACCATAGACAGACAGAGCAGTGGGGGTAGTTCTACTGTCGCGTTGCTTTCGGATGTGACGATCAATAACGATTTAACCATACAACGGGGACGGCTGGAGGACGGTGGGTTTCAGATTACAGGGAATGCCGGAGGTACTCTGACGGTTCAAAACGGTGAATGGTTGAGGTTGGGATCTAACACCGTGGCCACATCGTTTCCTATTGGATTTGGGAGTGTAAGTTTGGGCAACCTGAGTATCGTGGAGTATAGGAGTCGGGAGGATCAGGATGTGGAAGGGGGAATCACCTATGGCAGACTCTTTCTGGCCGGAGGAGGGAATGCTTCCAGGTCGAAAGTACTGCAGGGAGCGATCACGGTAAATGGTGAACTAAGGATTGATGATTATAACGATTTCTTTGATAACGGGTACCAAATCACCGGAGCTTCAGGTCAGACTTTCAGAATGGATGCCAATAGCTCATTCACTATAGGTACAAGCACTACAACCACTCAATTCCCTACAGGTCATGATGCTTTTAATATTGATGCCAGCACAGAGATCATTTATGCTTCCGGGCAGGATGATGGTCAGGTGATCAAGGCCCTGAATGGAGGAGGTAATAGTAGTTATGGGAGCCTTACCCTGATCAACGTTGCGGGGGTTCAGCGAATCAAAATGCTGGAGGGGGATATAGATATTCGTGGTGATTTGAATATCGGAGATGCCAATACCATGGATTTGACTGCTAGTAATTACACTTTTGACCTGGAAGGTGACCTTAATATTACTGGTTCCGGAATGATTGATTTTCGCAATGGGTCTCTTACTCTCGATGGATCGGCAGAGCAGGTTTTGGATTTTGGAGGAAGCACTCCCCTCATCCATGACTTGATTGTAAATAATGCAAGCGGAGTGATTTTAGCGGATGATTTAACCATAGGAAATTCACTGGATTTACAAAATGGAATCGTAACACCACAAGCGGCTGAAGTGATTACGATGAATGCAGGATCATTTATTGTTTCTGTTTCTGAGGCTAGCTTTATCGATGGAGAGATCCAGAAAATTGGAGGAACAGCATTTACTTTTCCTGTGGGGGATGGAGGGTCTTACCGGCCCATCAGCATTTCAGCTTCCGGTACATCTACAGATGCATTTCAGGCGCGATATTTTGCTTCCAGTCCACACTCTTCGTATCCCATCAACTCCCGGGAGCCCGGTTTGGAAAGGGTGAGTGCCTTGGAGTACTGGACTCTGAGTGTGACCAATGGTAGCCCCACGGTGGATGTTATCTTGAGTTGGGACGCACTGAGTGAAGTTGAAAATTTGGATGACCTGCGGGTTGCTCATTGGAATGGCTCGAGTTGGGACAATTACGGAAACAGTGGTACCAGTGGAAATGTGACAGGGGGCACCATTACGGCATCAGGGGTGAGTTCGTTTAGTCCCATCACGCTGGGGTCTTCGTCATTAGATAATCCATTGCCTGTCACATGGT
Organism: Marinoscillum luteum; assembly: GCF_044005705.1. Lineage (NCBI taxonomy): Bacteria > Pseudomonadati > Bacteroidota > Cytophagia > Cytophagales > Reichenbachiellaceae > Marinoscillum > Marinoscillum luteum. The sequence goes on from NZ_JBIPKE010000013.1 coordinate 101,730, forward strand.
TGTATTTCACGGCAGAGAGGAACACCTCAGAGGTGGAGCTTAAATGGGGAACCGCTTCGGAAGTAAACAACAGTCACTTCGCCATTCAGAGATCTCAAAATGGTGAAATTTGGAGGGAATTGGGCAACGTAATTGGCCATGGGAACAGCAAGGAGAAAGTTCATTATACATTTGTAGATAAGTACTCCCATTCAGAAAGTGCTTTTTATCGCATTAAGCAGGTAGATTTTGATGAGAAATATGAGTATTCAGAAATAAAAATGGTTGATGCTTTGACCATTGGAAGTCGGCTGAGTCTCTACCCAAGCCCTGCGCAAAATGTATTAAAAGTGCGGTCTGAAGATTATGTGGTTAAACTTGAGGTGTTCGACCTGTCCGGGGTATCTGTAATGCCGCGACTCGGGGGTTTTTTCGATCAGGAGATTGATGTTTCACATCTGAAGAATGGTTTGTACATTGTGCATATCCAATACCATGAAGGTTCGGCCACTCACAAACTGGTCATTGGCAAATGATCTGTTTAGTGCTTCATATTACTGGCTGATTTTCTCCGATTATAACTACCTACAGCCATCAGTCAAAAGCTACATCTTTCTTTTAGATGAGCTGCGTTTATTTGGAGACTTAAATGACTCCAGGGATGAGAAAAATTATAATACTTTGTGGCGCACTGGCCGTCAGCACACTTGCGATGGCTCAGGATTTACCGGAGATGTCGTATGAAATAGACATTACTCAAAATCTGGACACTTTTTTTGTGACCTTATCGCCGGCTACTACTTTGGATAAATCGGCACGCATTTATCAGTTTGCAGCTACTGCCCCTGGCACCTATCAGACCATGAATTTGGGGCGGTTTGTGAGTTTATTTCGGGCCTTCGACAAAAAGGGTAGGGAGCTCCTGGTGACTCGGAAATCGGTAAACCAGTTTGAAATCAGCAAACCCCACAAGATTGCCAAAATCACTTATCAGATGGCAGAGACATTTGATACTCCGGTAGAGGACTTTCCTGTTTACCTGATGTGTGGCTCCTCCATTGAGGAGGATCATGCATTGATCAATACTCATACGATCATGGGTTATTTTGAAGGTTATCAGAAGAGCCCGATCAGTATTAGTGTTACTGGTAAGGATGACTGGAAAATAGGAACAGCGCTTCCTATGGAAGGTAATCGCTTCCTGGCCTCCAGCTTCGACCATGCCGTGGATTCTCCAATTCTGATGGGTGAGCTTTCTTTTGCTGATACCACCATCGCCGATACTCAGGTGGAAATTTACACCTACTCACAGCAAGGAAAATTTGACTCTAAAAGCCTCCTGGCGGGTATGTCGGACATGCTGGATGCCACACTTCAGTTTTTGGTAGAGCTTCCTGTTGATCGTTATACATTCCTGTATTTTTTTGAGCCCGGCCTCACGGGTGCCACAGGAGCCTGGGAGCACTCCTATAGTTCGGAGTATGTACTAGAGGAGAAGGATCCTACCGCCGAGTACATGCAAAGTGTGACGGATATTGCTTCGCATGAGTTTTTTCACATTGTCACACCGCTCAATATCCACAGTGAGATTGTAGAATCCTTCAATTTTGTGAGCCCGACACCCTCCGTACACCTCTGGATGTATGAAGGAGTGACAGAATGGGCATCCAATATGCTACTTTACCGAGGAGGAGTGGTCGAGGAGGAGGATTACCTGCAAAACGCTATTGCTACTAAGATTTTGGTGGATGAGAAGTATTTTGATCCAACCTGGAGTTTGAAAAAACTTTCGGATGAGTCTTTCAATGGGGGTGCGGCCTCAAAACAATATGCTAATATTTATTTCCGTGGTTCATTGGTTGCTGGCCTGCTGGACATCAGACTTTTGGAGCTTTCCGGAGGGCAAGCAGGTCTGCGTGAACTGATGCTGAAATTGATTGATCAATACGGTAAGGGAAAGCCGGTTTCGGAAAAGACTTTTTTCGATGACCTCACTGCCATGACTTACCCTGAAATCAGAGATTTTTTTGATCAATACATTTTGGCAGCCAATCCTCTGCCACATGAGGAGTATCTGGCTAAGATAGGTTTGGAACTCACGAGAGGAGAGTCAGGAATCAGCGTTACCAAAATGAAGGAGATGAGTGAAGATCAAAGAAAGCTGTTTGAAGCCTGGAGTAAGAACCTGTAAGGGATAACCCCTCGTTTGGGAAAAAGAATGAGGCGGTACTTGCTGGCAAAAAAAGGAAAAAGGTTGCCTCAATGAAGCAACCTTTTGATCGATTAGTATATGAGATTGATTTACTCTTTGAGCAGTCGCAGCGTTTTGGGTTGCGACGAAATGATCCTCAGCAGATAGGTACCCGAAGCCAGATGTTTCAAGTCCAATTGCTGGCGCCCGTCGGTGGTATTGATGAGCCACTTTTGACAAACTCTACCACTTACATCTACCAGTTCCAGTTCACCTGTTTCCGAAAGCCCGGAGATCATCACCATGTCATTGACCGGATTGGGATAAATCATCACATCAGAGATGGCCTGCGATGCGGTGCTTTCCGGCGCCCATCGGGCTCCTGAGCTGCAATTGCCAACTACAAAGTTATGTCTGGTGGTAGAGGTGTTGTTTTCTCCTCCCTGAGGCAAACTGTAAGTGTAATAGAAGTAGATCGTCTGCCCGGCAGCTGCGTTGATCTGGTATGGAGTATTTGGGCTGACCATATACCCGGGGTAGTTGCCTGTTGGGGAGGTGCTATAGTAAAGTATGGTGACATTGTTCCCCACACCACTCACTGAAGGGACAAAGGTAATGGTCGGATTGGAGGCATCAGATGACACTTCCGCTGTATAATCGCCAGTGGACGCCACAAATGTGCATCCTCCACCACTTGAAGCATTCACGGTGACGGTAGCATTGCCAGACACACCTTGTGAAGAAGCTGTGACTGTAAATGACCCGGCCGAATTGGCGGTATACAGCCCGGATCCATTAATGCTTCCTCCAGTTGCAGACCAGGTGGGAGACATGCTCATTGGGTTTCCGTTTTGGTCAAAACCCTGCGCAGAAAACTGCTGAGTATCATTCAGCTCCAGGGTAACAGAAGCTGGAGACACCGTGATGGTGGTCAGTACAGGGGTGGGTGTGCCACCTCCGCCACAGTTCCCTACTTCAAATGAGTGCCTGCTTGCTGAGGTATTGTTTTCTCCACCTTGTGGCAAGCTGTAGGTATAATAGAAGTAGATCGTTTGCCCGGCTGCTGCATTGATCTGGTAGGGAGCGTTTGGCGAAACGATGTACCCCGGATACCCACCAGTGGGTGAAGTACCGTAGTAAAGAATGGTCACATTATCACCCACACCACTTACCGACGGTATGAAAGTAATTGTAGGATTGGGGGAGTCGGAAGAAACCTCGGCCGTATAGTCACCAGTAGATGCCTGAAATGAACAGCTCGTTCCGCCACCGCCAGTCACGGTAATGGATGCTGTTCCGGAAACGCCCTGAGCGGAAGCTGTCACTGTAAAGCTGCCCACAGAACTACCTGTGTAAAGTCCCGATCCATTGATGGAGCCACCATTGGCAGTCCAGGTTGGGGAGACACTCATGGTATTGCCATTTTGGTCAAAGCCCTGCGCGGTAAACTGCTGGGTAGTGTTTTGACCGATAGAAGCACTCGACGGGCTCACGATAATAGAAGTGAGCACCGGAGCTTGATTGCTGACAGACACACTTGTACTTCCTGAAACACCGCTGGCAGAAGCAGTAACCGTAAAATTACCCACTGCTGATCCGGTGTAGAGGCCTGATCCATTGATGCTTCCGCCATTAGTACTCCAGACAGGTGTCATCGCTATGGGATCGCCATTTTGATCATAACCTTGTGCGGTGAACTGCTGGGTGTCATTTTGCGCAATAGATGCGTTAGCAGGGCTCACCACGATGGTCGTGAGAACAGGTGTAGGGGTGCCGTCATATTCAAACGTCATTCTTCCCAGGTTGAAACCACCATTTCCTGCCCGTACCCTGATCACCTGAGTACCTGCTCCCAGCGCCACACCGGTGATGTCCTTATTGGTATATGTGGTCCAGCTCGCATCATTCATAGCTACAGTGATGTCTTCGCTGATTTTGGTGCCGTCTTCGCGCTCAAACCAGAAAGGGCCACCTCCTGATGCACTACCGGAAGTATAACGGATCTGGACGTTGTAATTTCCTGCCTGAGCCACGTTCACCGTGTATTCCAGCCATTCACCAGCATCAATCCAACCCACAGTAAATCCTTCACTGGCTGTACTGCCTGCATCTACAGCTTCACTTTGTCGGAAATCTCCTTCATTCCATGGGGTAGCATCAGAATAAGCAATGCCTTGTCCGCTTCCACCTTCGAAACTGTCGTAGTAGCCGGCCTCCACTGTGCCGGGGATGGCAGCCGGGGTTCCGGTATAAGGCAGCTGAGAACCAACCTGCACCCGTACGATGTTGGACACATTCAGGCTGGTGCCTACATAAACCCTGGCGTAATAGTTGACAAGACTGGCTGGTACATTATTGTCCGTGGCAGAGTATGGGGCGGAGGTATCAGTGCCAATCAACAGGTTTCCACGGTAAAATTCTACTTTGGTAATGCCGCTGCCTGAGGTGGAGGCATTCAGGGTTACAGAGCCATTGGCCGGAATCTCACTGGCACTGGCGGAGATAGTGGCTGTTGGTGTGATGTCTCTGTTGGTGACCATGGTACCACCAGGCACGTTGAGGCTGAATCCATCAGAAAAATGAACGGTGATGGAGCTGGAGCCATAGTTGTGCGCTACGTATGTTTTCACTCCATTTTTATTGAATACCGCTGAAATGGGATAATCGGCAGTCACTTCTTCCATGACCTGTCCCATAGCATTCATCGTATGCAGCCAGTGGTACGTTTGGGCATCGGATATGCCAAACTTAATGTTTCGGTCGGGGTAGGCATCATACAGGCTGATGGCCAGCGCCGGATCTGAAAAGGAAAGGAAACTCCAGTACGTGTCGTACCACAGGTTGTCATTCGATACATTATTGAGTACATCCGTTTTGGAGGTCATCCCGTTCCAGACTTCCTGTACATAGGCCGTATTGTGGCCCATATAGAGTGCTCCACCATGGATGGGGTAAAGCTGTATGCCGTAGGAAGCTGCAATGTCCTGCGTCCACCAGGTGCCATTGTCATACCCACCACCCCAGATTCGGGCTACCATCTCATGCTGATATTCAGGTTGAAATGTGCGGTCATTCTGATCAAACCAGTACTCTTCTATGGCTGACTGCTCAGTGGTGTAGAGGTAAATCCCCAGGTCTCTGATGGCGTCATTACCAGTGACCGACCCCCAGTGGATCAGCGAGGAGTTGAATTGCATGGATTCTGAAGTGGATTCCTGGTCGTTGCCAAAAGGCTCAGTGGCAAATCCATTGGCCCAGCAATGCCCTGCAAAAGGGCTGAAATTTCTCATAAATGGGAACATCGCATCCGTTCGGGATGGGTTGGATGCATCACGGATCAGTAGATCTACCATACCGCCCCATTGAGCCGCCCAGCCAGGCTGGTACTGCTCTATGGCCGCTGCCGCATGTATGAAGTAACCCCAGTGAAAATGATGATCGTTCAGGTTTTCATCCTGGCGGTGTCCGGCGGGGTACCCGATCATGGTCTTCCAGGTATCGTTGTAGTAGAAGAGAAAGGCCACTTCGCCACCTTCCGCTTTGAACCAGTCTTCCAGTCTGTTTTTTACTGTATTGACCAACTGATCACGAGCTTCGGTGTGTCCGATCTGGTCTGCCAGGTGAGCCACCTGAATCAGGCGGTTCATGGCCTGTCCTTCATTGTAGGAGTCGGTCCATTCAGCCAGTCCGTCATTTTTGATGGCCTCTATTTTCTGGTAGAGTGCTCCTGGATCAAACCCACTACTGTATTTTCCCAAGTCGGGCAGGGTAGGCAGGATGCCTGCAAACTTATTGGCCACAGAGAAAGTATTGCCATGAAGAAGTTTCAATTCGCCTCGCACGGTTGGGTAGCTCATGCCAGTGGGCTGTGCCGATCCGGAGGCCAGTCGAGACCATTGATGGGGAAGGAGGCCTTGTACGAAGGTGTTATTGCCACCTTCTTTCACATCGGGAGTGATGGTGAATGTGGTGGTCACAGTGCCAGTGGCCTCATTATAGTTGTAGTCAGAAAGGGTATTGCCAGGAAAAACAAAGGCATGTGGCTCCAAAGCTGCAATGGCCGAATTCACATCGGCGCCAGGTGGGAGCATGGCCATAGACCAGTAGTTTTTGCCGTTGAGGCTTGAGGTATATTGTCCTCCACTTTCTGACCATACTGTGCCGGCGGGCCCGAAAATCACGAAGTTAGCGCCGTTGTAGTTGTTGGTGATGATGATTTTGTTGCCGCTTACCGTGGCTCCTGCAGGATTGTGATTAACCGCTACTTTGGCCACATCACTGGTGCCTTTGGTGAAATAGGTGAAGGGCATGCCAATGCCCATCGTGGCATTGAAGGTTTTGCCGGAACCTGCCCAGGTCATGGTGACTGCCCAGTCGGAGTGGTCAGAGGCAGTGGACTGACTGGCACTGAGGCCATCCACGCCCATGACTATGCCATTGACATCACCCATCGGCTGACGATACTCTGTAGGGCCAGCCGCGGGAGGTACCGTGTAGTTGATGACCAAGCCGCTGGTGAGTGACTTATAGGATAAGGGATAGTTAAAGGCTTGTCCGCCATGATCCACTTTGATCATATTGGAGTACCAATCGTTAGTAGGTACAGGCTTGGTGCCAGCGGCTCCAGAGAGCTGCGGAGAGCCACTGGGAAAGGTATTGCGTCCGGCTGCATCGGTGCCGGGAAATACCGTGGTGTAGCTACCACTGCCTACCGGGATGGTTTGTGCTAAAGGGTTAAAGAAAAAGGTGAAGATAAAGATCAGCGTTAGCCAGATCGATTTCCATGGTGTTGTTGGATTGTTCATAACATAGGTTTAGATAAGTGATGGTTGAGATTGGGATTTTTACTGGTTTTCGTGTTCTGTTTTATTTTAAATTTTGCAAAATGAAGCCAGAATAAATCCATGTTTTTATGGTTTTTATTTTTTATTGATTCATTTTTTAAAATTACTCCAATATATCCTGGAGCCCGGGGGAACACAACACATCAATACCACAGCACCGGTTACATCAATACTACAACACCCATTACATCAACACTACATCAGCGGGTGTGAGGTAATTCTTGGAAGCTATTTTTATAAAAATGTAAAGTTTACTTAACTTTTTGTCTGATGAGTTTGATATCTAACTTAATTGGCCTTTATTTGTGTCAAATAAACTTGACTAAAATTAAAACTAACTTGACTTATGAGTAAGCAATCAGAAAGTTGGAAACAGGTGAATAAGCGTAACACAGCAAATTTGGCTGTATGGACCCTGGCCTGGACCCTCACCATGGCAGTGGTTTCCTTAGGACCAAAATACATCTGGGAAAATGATGCTTCTATTTCGCTAATAGCAATCCTGATCAATACCGCGATCGGTGTGGGGATGATCCTGGCGAATAAGAGACATTTGAATGGGTTGGATGAGTTACACAGAAAAGTGCAGTTGGAATCACTGGCCCTGGCATTGGGTGTTGCGGTAGTAGGAGGGCTTAGCTACTCAATGCTGGATGTTGTCAATGTGATCAGCTATGATGCGGAGATTTCGCACCTTGTGATATTGATCGGGCTCACCTATTTGGTGGCTACTGTGGTAGGTTTAACGCGCTACAAATGAAGAATCGCATCAAAGTACTGCGTGCCGAACGGGATATCACCCAGGCACAACTCGCCGATGAACTGGGGGTGTCCCGACAGACCATCAACGCCATAGAAAAGGGGAAGTTTGATCCCAGTTTGCCACTGGCTTTCAAATTGGCCGGCTTGTTTAGGCTCACTATTGAGGAGGTATTTCAATATGAGGATTAAAATCTCCGGGTGGGCCAGGGCCCACCCGGTTCATTGAAGGTCATAAGATCTGGTGCAGTCTGAGGTGTTGGAGAAGCATAATGGTTTTTCCGTCTTTGATTTCACCTGAGCTGATCATATTCAGGGCCGCTTCAAAGGGGATTTCCATGACTTCAATATTTTCCTCTTCGTGTTCCACTCCGCCTCCTTCACTGACTTTCATCTCTTTGGCATACTCAGCAGTAAAGAAGTGTAATATTTCCGTGACCGAGCCGGGTGACATATAGGCTTCGAATATTTTGTGAACAGAGGATACTTGATAGCCCGTTTCTTCTTCTGTTTCTCGTTTGATGCAGTCTTCAGGATTGTCTTTATCCAGCAGGCCGGCACAGGCTTCTATCAGCATGCCACTGTCATTCCCATTGATGAAGGTGGGCAATCGAAACTGCCGCGTGAGGATGACGGTTTTCTGAGCTTTGTTGTAGAGGAGGATGGTGGCGCCATTGCCCCGGTCGTAGGCTTCCCGGGTCTGTGTTTGAAGAGAGCCATCTTTTTTGAGGTATTCGTAGGTGATTTTTTGGAGTGTGTACCAGTTGTCAGAGAGGATCTCCGTGTTGAGTATTTTTACGTTTTCGATCATACATATTAAGTATTGACTACTTAACGGATGGGAGGGAGATTGGGTGTGTAAAAGGGATTTGCTCAAGGGTAACGATCAAAAAATCCTTTTCCTTCCAGAATCTGCGGAATACATTTTTCAATCCTTGATATTCTCGTTTTGGCCTGTTTGGGCGCCGAGAAGTGCAGGATATAGCCCCTTTGCTTCCCGGGTGTCAGTGCTTCAAAAGCTGCCTTCAAGTCAGGATTTTCCTGCAGCTTCAACTGTAACTCTTCAGGTATGGGTTCGGGGTTTTCTTTGAAAGTCACCTCTAAACCAGCTTTTTCTACTTCTATGGCCTCATAAATGTAGGCTTTGAGTGTGGCCTCCTGATCCAAGACCTCTTTTAGGTGGGTGAATTTAATGAGACGTGCTCCTTGTGTGTTCTCCCCGGGCTTTTCCAGTAGACCATGAGTGTCCTGCAATAAGGATCCTTTGAAAAAACTAAGGGCACAGTATTCCTTGAAAGCACTGACAATTACAATGTTTTTACCCTGATGGGTATAGCAGGGTACACCCCATTTTGATTCTTCGTTGAGCCCGGAATCGAGAGCAATTCTTCTGAGTTGTTCGAGCTCTTTCGGCCAATTTCTCACTTTACACTGCGGGGTAGCATAAAACGAGCACCGTCCGCACCCATCTGAGAAATACGTATTCACATCTTTGTTCATCCTCTATATATGATTACAGATCATTTAATCCCTTTCCTTCCAGAATCTGAGGAATGCATTTCTCGATTCTGGATTCACGGGTTTTGGATTGCTTGGGCTGAGAGAAATGCAAGAGGTACCCTCTTTGTCTGCCAGGTGTCAGTGCTTCAAAAGCCGTTTTCAACTCAACATATTCATCTAATACCTGTCTGAATTCATCTGGCGTATTGAATTCAGACGTCTTTTTGAGTTCCACTTTCAGGCCGGCACGCTCCACTTCAATGGCTTCATAAATATAGGACTTCAGGCTCGATTCCAGATCCTTTATTTGCTGGAGGCTGGTGAAACGGATCTGCCGGGCTGCCTGCACATTTTCAGTTTGCTGGATGAGGAGGGCATCGGTGTCTTTCAGTAGCGCTCCTTTGTGAAACAGGAGGGCACAGTATTCCTTAAATCCATGGATCAATACCACATTGGTTTTTTGAAAGGTATAGCACGGACACCCCCATTTCAATTCTTCTGTGAGCTCCGTTTGCAGAATGATTTTCCTTAAAAGGGCGTATTCTTGCTGCCACTTGCTGGTTTTGTTAAAAAAGAAGTCAACCTTGGGATTCATGAGTTGGTGGAATGATTCAAGCTATTTTTCTGTCAGCTGGTCTAAAGTACCATGATACGACCGTTAATACAATCAAAAGAGTAGGCCCGAAGAGCTCGATCGGATCACTTCCCCCTGCCAAATGTGAAAATATGGCGCCCGACATGTTAAAGAAAAACCCCGCGTAAGCCCATTCTTTGAGCAGCGGAAACCTGGGGATAAGTACAGCCACCACGCCCAGTAGCTTCCAGGTACCGAGTATTGTCAATATGTAGCTTGGGTAGCCCAATTCCGTCATTTTGGCTACCGCCTCGTCCATTTGGAGGAGATGCACGATTCCCGTGGAGGTCATTCCTAAGGCCAGCCAAAGGGTAGCGATCCAGTAGATGATTTTATTTCTCTTGGTCATTGGATTATTTTAATTGAGTTAAGATTTTTTCAAGTCGATTGTGCGCCATATTGATACCCTGAGCGAAAGGTAGTTGGAGAATTTGATCCCTGATGGCCACCGAGCGATATACCACATGCATGGTGAGTTGGCTGGTTTTGTCTGTGAGGGTTTCAAATTCCAGAAACTCCAGCTGCACACCAAAACCGGCATTGTCCATTTCGAAGGTTCTGGTGATTTTCTCGTTCTGGATAAACTCATGAATGGTGCCGTTAAAGCCATGTTTGTTTCCCTTGGGGTCGGTGGTTTCAAACTGCCAGCTGCCATGCCTTTTGTTTTCCAACTTCAACACTTTGGTGCCCATCCACTGTTCTATCAGGTGGGGTTCTGAATAGGCCTTGAAGAGTAGCTCCAGGGGGATGTCAAATGCTCTTGTGATTTGCAATTCCTGCTTACCATCTTCGGCGTGGATCTTGGTTTTGGGTTCCATAGACATTTATTGATCGGATTGATAGTTTTTCATCACGGCCTCCAGCTTGTTGAACCGGTCATCCCATAGCTGCCTGAATGGCTCTATAAAGTCTGCGATTTCTTTGAATTTTTGAGGATTCAGGTGATAGTGGATGGTGCGTCCATTTTGCTCCTGCTCCAGTATCTCACAGGCGGTCAGTATCTGTATGTGCTTGGAAATGGTCTGTCTGGAGGACTTAAAATTTTCGGCAATGGCACTGGGAGTCATAGCTTGCATGGCCACCAAAGCGATGATGGCCCGGCGGGTGGGGTCGGCTATGGCCTGAAAGACATCTCTTCTTAGTTCCATTTATGCAGTCACTTGACTGCAAATATATGTGCAGTTAAGTAACTGCGCAAATTTCAGTGCATTATTTGGGCTGTCTGTATCAAAATCTGATATTGTTGTAACCGAAACACGGTTTTATGGTTTGTTATTGATCTGTTTTCATTGGACTAAGGTTTCTAACCTTTCATCAATGACCAGAAACGTACCTTCTGATAATCCAGCGAGAGCAGTATCAAAATGTTGGTTATTCAGAATGATGTTTGTGGGGTACCCCTCGATATAGGAAAAATTACTTTTGAGCGACTTATTTAAAATCACCACAGGCCACTGGAGATTCTTCCTTCTCAAGTGCTCCCGTGTTTTGCGTTCGTTGCTGTTGGAGAGTGATATGAATTGAATATTAGGGTTTTCCTTATATTTTTCATAGAGCTGATTCAATTTGGTTCTTTCTAACTCACAGGGCTGGCAACCTACAAACCAGAAGTTGAAATACACCGTCTTGTTCTTAAATTGCTCTGTGGTGTAGTGGTTTCCGTTCAGGTCAACCATTTCAAGATCAGGGAATTTCTGCCCGATCAGACTGTGAATGCTAGCCCTGTCCAGAACGATTCTTTTTCGCATCATTTTTTCATCATTACTGGCCTTTTTGAACTTCCAGCTTATGGTGTGGGCAGCGCTATCTATTTCTATATACTCAGAATAATTACCATCCAGCTTCATGATTCGGTAGGTCAAAGGAGCGGATGACGTGGTTAGTTTGTACCCCAGGGTGTCATAAAGGTATTGGTCACATGAATCAATAAACTTTTTCTGCTCAGGAGTCAATGCGGAGGGGTTCCAGGTCGTGGTATGTGTTTGAGCAAAGCAGTCAAGGTTAAGCCCGGGACATAGCAAAATAAAGAGGATGAGGAGGATTTTTTTCATAGCGAGGAGGCAATGTTGGGAGTGTGGTTTTCTAGTTTTTGTGATGCTTTGTTCGGAAATTTAGCCACTGATACCCTCCATATTATCCAGTAGCACGCCATAGTCGTATTGCAGGTCTGCTTCAAGGGTGCTTACCTTCTTTCTGATCATGGTCAGTTGGCGATCATACAGGTTTTGCAAAGTGACGTTCCTGCTAATGGACGGGCTCATTTCTTTCAGACTGGAACAAAAGTAGATCAGCAGTTCCACCTCTGTGGTTTTGTGTGGGGAGTACCGGATGTATTTTTTGACTGTGCGCAGGATTTTGCGCACGCTTTTCTTAATGAAGTAGTAGCTCGTGGTATTTATTTCCTCAAACTGGTCGTCCATTTCCGTTTTCACGCTTTGAATATAGCTCTCCTCATCAGCAGCTTCATAGAGCAGATAGGTGAGTAATTCTTTGTTCTCCTTTTTAAACTTGGACAGACGTAGACAAAGCTCAGAAAGCTCCTCTGTGGTTTTGGTTTTTAGCTCCCTCTTGATTTCGCTTACTGTAGCGGCCTTCATGTTTGATGCTCTTTGATAAATTAAACGACCAAGTTAAATGAACCTTTCGTGAGTATTCCTAAGATGGTGTTATCTCAATGGTTTCGGCTTGAGCTTTTGCCCGGCACTTTCCACTGTTTCTTTGATTCTTTGCAGTCTGGTCTCGGGTCGTCTGGCCAGCACCAGCCATGCTAAGATGTTCTTTTTTGCCGATTTACTTAAACTCAGAAAGAAGTCCTTAGAGCCAGGTGTGGTTTTGAATGCCACCTCCAGGTCATCAGGAATGATAAGGGCCTCCACAGTATCCAAAATACTCCACGAACCATTTTGCTTGGCGATTTTGATACTTTCCAGTCCGGCACTGGTCATGCGGCCATCGGCGATCAGCTTTTCCACCTTTTCTTTATTCACTTTTGACCAGGTACTATTGGCTTTTCGCTTGCCAAAGTACTGCATGTACTTTTCTTCGTCTATCGGCCGTCTGGTGCTGTCTATCCATCCAAAACAAAGCGCTTCGTCCACGGCTTCACTCCACGAGACGGAGGGCATGTCGGAGTTTTTCTTGTACTGAATGAGCCATACAGATTGTTTTTTGGTGTGATTTTGCTGGAGCCAATCTCTCCATTCCTGGGTACTCAGCACATGGAGTGACTCACTTTCTTTTTTTGCCATTTCAAATCCAATCAACCAGCCCGGAAATTGCGGGTACTTCTTTTAAGACTTATATTTTATTCTCGTAATCAATGCGATAGGTCATGATCTGCAGACCATTTTCGTAAGGCACAGTGTCCAGGAGAACCAGGCCGTACTTCTGAGTAGACTCACCAAAAATCCTTATGCCCTGTCCCAGAATTAATGGGTTCAACTTCAGTTTGAGGATGTTAATTTTTTGGTGATCTAAAAGCCAACCGGCAAACACTCCACCTCCACATAGATAAATGTCTGTACCAGCCTCTTTCTGTATTTTCTCAATCTCTGCCAGGTCAATGTTCCTCACCTGCACTCGTGGATCTGCACTTTCAAATGTCAGGGTATTTGAAAAAATCAGGTGCTTCATATGGGGATAGGCTGGCTGCCCTGGCTGGAGTCCATACTGATAGCCGAATTCATAGGTGTTTTTGCCCATGATGACCGTATCATAGCTGGCCAGGTCTGCCCGATACTGATCCACCCCGTTTCCACTTTGTACAAAACCCCCAATGTCTTCATTGGGGCCGGATATGAATCCGTCTATGGAGCTGGCCACATAATAAACGATCTGTCTCATGCTACTTTTGTTGATTCCCTCAAGTACTAAAATAGCGGAATCGACCAAGAAGCACAACCAAGGGGCTGAGGTGATTGCTAGCCATCATTTCCTGCGTTGGCGGGAATCGCATTACGAATCCTGTTTTGTAATGAAAAAGCAAGAGTAGTCCACGGAGGATTGCTTCTGACGGGTGTATGCCACAAACAAAGGAGAGGGGAGTTGAATATAGTGATCACTCTGGCAATGGCCAAAGTCATCTATGTAGGCTTAGTGCTGACCTGACCACCCATGAAATAGAATCTGAGCATGCCAGTTTAATAAATGGTACCTTTGGAGTGGAATCTTTTCAATTCTATTTCATCCCTTTCAGGAATCCTTCCGTCTTTTTTACGAAATCTTTCCGGTATTGAATTTTGACGATCCAGTTTTGATGTGTGTGTATCGCCAACACTTCCAAAGAACCAGCATCTCAGTGGATTTACGGTCTGTCACATCTATTGATGGGCCCTTTAAAGCGACAAATTATGAGCATGACAGATATGGGTGTGATTGGCACCTCTAAAAAAGCCGATGAACGCAGGGTACCGATCCACCCGGAACATTTACTACGGTTACCGGAGGAAGTAAGAAAGCACCTCATCTTTGAGAAAGGTTATGGAGAGTCGTTTGGTATAGATGATCAGGAGATGGCGTCTCTTTCCGGAGGGCTCGCTTCCAGAAAGGAGCTACTAGGCGAAATAGGCAATGTGATAATTGCCAAGCCTGTGATCTCCGATTTGCAGGAACTACGTGAAGGAGGCGTGATATGGGGATACCCGCATTGTGCACAGCAAAGCGCCATTACCCAGTGTGCCATCGATCGTAAGTTGACCCTGATTGCTTTCGAGGATATGTTTGTATGGTCGCCGGCAGGCCTGCAGGGGCGGCATACATTTTATAAAAACAATGAAATGGCCGGCTACTGTGCGGTGATCCATGCCTTGCAGCTAAAAGGGATCGACGGACATTACGGGAATCAGCGGAAAGTGATCATTTTTAGCTTTGGGGCAGTAAGCCGTGGAGCCATCTATGCACTGAAGGCGCATGGCTTTAGGGACATCACCATCTGTATTCAGCGGCCTGACCATGAGGTGCGCGAGGAAATTCTGGATGTGAACTACACACGGATCAGGAAGGGGCGTGCAGGTGAGCCGCGCATGTTACTGGTGGAGCACGACGGCTCTGAACGGCCTTTGTCGGAGCTGATCCACGAATCAGATATCATCATCAATGGCACCTATCAGGACACCAATGACCCGATCGATTTTATCATTGAAGAGGAGCAATCGATATTGAAGAAAGGGTGCCTGATCATAGACGTGAGCTGCGACGAGGGGATGGGCTTTTACTTTGCCAAACCTACCACTTTCAAAGAGCCGATGTTTGCAGTGGGTAGTGCGGATTACTATGCTGTAGACCATACTCCCAGCTATTTGTGGGAGAGTGCATCCAGGTCCATCTCTGCTGCGCTCATCGTTCACCTCCCCACGGTGTTGAGCGGACCGGCTGCCTGGAAAGCCAATGAAACCATTCATCAGGCCATTAATATTGATCAGGGGGTGATCCAAAAAGATTCCCTTCTCAGGTTTCAAAACCGGGCGCTTCCATATCCACATTTGATGGGTTGAAAGATGATTCGTGTTTTTTTACGTCAGGCATTATCCGTCGGTGGATCGTAGGAGCGTTTTCGGTTTTTCCTGATGGCAATAGCGAGTCACATGGCTTTGTTTTACCCTTCGACGGAGCTCAGGCTGACAAGCCAAAGCATGCCGACTTCCCGATTGATCATGGGAGCAGGCTTTCGCAAACTACCGAGTTGATTGTCATCCTAGGTAGGTAGTTGCAAACTGCCGTGTCGAAGGATGGTAAGATAGGTACAAACGACATATAGGAGGGCTATCGGAGGATTGCTTCGTCTCCGATTACCATCGGGATACTCGCAATCACGATACTGAGTCATTCCTATCCGGATCGTCATTGCCGGGCAGGTGGGAATCATATTAGGTTGTCACGCTACATTCAAGAGGCAAGTTTCATCTTGTTTGTGGGTGGGAAACACCGGCAGGGACAAAGCTTAGTCTTGATTGTGATGGCTTATCGCTAAGTCGTTATCAATCTTGAGGAGAACTAAAACTAAAATTCTCAGAAGAATAAAGTACTCTTGCTCATGTTCCTGTTCAGAAGAGCCATTGGTTCCATGTAAATATTTATTTCTGAGATCTAAACCATTGGAGAACTGCCTTTTATTGAGGTGAAAATTTAAATATTCTATTTCCTGCTTAGAAAACAGGGTGTCCTCTGAATGAAGCATTTCGGCCTTCAGCATTTCATCTATTTTTTGGCGAACGACCCAAGGAGCATGCCAATAGTTAATAACTCCATTTTCATGTAACTCTTTCATTAAAAGTATGAAGACTTCATCTTTAAATTTCACAAAACCACCACCATTAAAAAACAGATGTCCTTCATCAACCAAATATTTAACAACCTTCCTTGGATAACCTTCAAACATCTCTAAAGTCACATTCTCATTTTTGAGTAGGTCATGCAAATTGTGATATTTATTATTTATGGATTCTATGTAATAGGTGGAACTCTGATCTGAAAAGAAGTGAAAAATCAAGTTCAGGGTGGCGTGATTGTCAGTGTAGATATACTTTTTATGATTTAAGCTTGAAACTTGACTCAACCTGAGTGGTTCAGAACTAATCTTTAGAAGATCAAAATCAATTTCACCTTCGTCAACATAAGCCTGATATTGTTTTATCAAGAACTCAAATTCGGGTGCTAAAACCCTTATTTTCTCCAGAAATGAAGAGTTCATTGAAGGAAAGTTGAATTGTAGAACTTCTAAATTAAATAGCCCGTTTAGCACTTCAGTGATGAATGATTGTATCACTTTTTCTATGGACTTATTCCTCCGGGTTAAGTAATGATGGAACATTTTGATTTGTAGCTGGGATAACTGATCCTTTTGTTCAAAAGCAATTCCTGTGCTGTACTCATTCTTGGACTTGACGAATAGTCTTTCCATGACACTCATTTCAGATGGCTTATTTACCAAAGTGATTAAACCACTAGTGTCTGTAAAATGAAAGAGCATATCAAATACTCTGAAGAGGTCGACATCACTTATAAGGCTGTCTAGGGTTTTTCGACCATATGTAGCATTCAGGGTATTGGCTCTATGGTCATATCTTGCAGGTTCTTCTTGCTCTTCACTTATGACCACTTGTACGCCAAAACTTAAAGGAGACCCTTCTTTCAAAATTTGATCGTTGATTTCCTGAGATCTATTCTTGGCTTTTAGTTTGAGTTTATTCGATAGTTTAAGCTCCTGAGATGTCGATCTCTCTGCAAGTCTTATGAAGTTCAAATTAGCGCTATCCCTTTTGATATATTCTGAAATTATCTCATGCTTGTCTTGAATACTTAAGCTTTTTGGGAAGTAGAGTGTAGGGACATTTGAAGTATTATCTTGTTCATAGTTAGAAAGCAGCAATTCAGCGGATTTTGAAAAGCCTTTTAGGAAAATTGTTATTTCATGTGAAAATTGATTTACAATTTTTTGATAAGCAAGAATGATCCTAATTTGATGAGGGTTCTCCTTTAACACGTCTGAGAAAATCAATTTATGGATATTCTTATATAGACCAAGATTATTGAAAAGCTCCCAAAAAGACTTTTGGTAGATATAATCCAAGGATGAAACCTTTAGTAAAAGGTTTCTATCATTTATCGAGTTGAACTCCCATACAATTTCCTCCCAAGTCTCCTTGATTGTTGCCCGAAAATGACTTCTGGTTTCTTCGT
Source organism: Marinoscillum luteum (assembly GCF_044005705.1). Classification (NCBI taxonomy): domain Bacteria; kingdom Pseudomonadati; phylum Bacteroidota; class Cytophagia; order Cytophagales; family Reichenbachiellaceae; genus Marinoscillum; species Marinoscillum luteum. The sequence goes on from NZ_JBIPKE010000013.1 coordinate 119,314, forward strand.
TCCAAGAAGATAGAAACATGTCATTATCGAAGTAAAGTTTTATGTTGTATATCTCTAGGTAGTCATTAATATCTGAGAGTTGGGAAAGCTTTATGTTCTTTAGAACACGTTCAGCATTTCTTAAGTTATATTCAGATGACATGTCTTGTTCAGAGAAGAAGACGATCCGCCGAAATTCTCTTAAATCTTCCATTTTAATATCAAGGACATGCGAATTCGTGAAATAACTCCTCTTACCCGCATTTAGGATGCCTCAAACTAACACATTAACCATTACAAGTCAAGCATTATTTTCAGCGACCCCACAAAGCAAAAAAACCGTCGGCAGACGGTTTTTAAAGTTAAGGATATCGGGTAGACTACTCCTGCCTCAGGCTGTCTATCGGGTTGCTCAGGGAGGCTTTGATGGTCTGAAAGCTGATGGCCAGGCTCCCGATCACTACCACCACCAGGGTGGAGAACACAAAAACCCAGGGCGTGATGGTCAGCCGGTCGGCAAAGTTTTGCAGCCAGTAGTTAATGGCAAAATAGGCAACCGGCCACGAGATGAGCGTAGAGATCACGATCAGCTTTACAAACTCACTGGAAAGGAGGGTCACCAGGGTGGTGGTGCCAGCACCCAGCACCTTGCGGATGCCTATTTCCTTTTTGCGAATGGACGTGGTGTAGGTGATCAGGCCTATGAGCCCAAGACAGGCGATACAGATGGACAGTCCCGCAAATACCAGAAATACCCGTCCGGTGGTAGACTCTGATTTGTACAGGTCGGCATAGTCGTCATCAAAAAAGAAATACTGAAAGGGCTTGTTGTAAGAGTACTTAAACCAGGTCTCTTCCATGTAGGCGAGGGTCTCGCGGATGTTTTGGGTGTTGCTTACTTTCACCAGCATAAAACCTTCCCAGTTGCCATGCATCAGGCGCAGCATGGTAGGCTCTATGGGCCGGTGCAGCGACTGGATGTTGTAGTCTTTCACCACTCCGATGATGGGCATACGCCGGATGGTTCCATCCCGGTCTTTATCAATAAAACTTTTCCCTACGGCTTCCTCCACGCTATAGCCCAGGGTACGCGCAGCGGTCTCGTTGATCACCACGGCCGTAGAGTCAGAAGCATACTGTCGGGAGAGCAGGCGCCCTGCCACCAGTTCCAGACCCATCAGTTCTGCATACCCAAAGCTTACGGAGTTTTCCATCAGCAGGTAAGGGGAGTCCGGACTGTCTTCGGTCATATGGGCGTTGTTGTTGTAGCGGTCTTTGCCGGGGAGTGAGGTGGCATTGGCTACCGCCAAAATGTTAGGGTTTTTGAGGAGTTCGGTTTTGCAGGTTTCCAGGTTTTGGCGCAGTACATCTGGCCTTCTGATCACCAGGGTTTGCTCTTTGTCAAAGCCCAGGTTTTTGTTCAGCATAAAATCAATCTGACGGTAGACGACCATGGTGCCAATGATGATCACAATGGACGCTGTGAATTGAATGACCACCAGCAGGTTTCGCAGCCAGCCGGTTTTGGCCCCAGCTTTCACCCGGCCTTTGAGCACCTCAGCCGGACGAAAGCCCGCCAGCACAAAGGCCGGATAAAAGCCTGCCATCACACCTATGATAATGGCTAGTCCTAACAAGATGAAAATGCTCAGGTAGCTGGAGGTGAGGCTAATCGCCAGTTCTTTGTTGATGAGGTTTTCAAACTGCCCGGTGAGCAGTGCTACCAGGAGTGCGGCGATCAGGGTGGCAGCTATGGCGATAAGGATCGACTCAAAAATGAACTGATAGATGAGTGCTTGTCGGTCTGAACCCATGACCTTTCGGATGCCCACTTCCTTGGACCGGGCAGCGGACTGTGCCGTAGCCAGGTTCACGAAGTTGATAATGGCGATGAAGAGCAGAATAAAGGCAATGAGGGTGTAGATATAAATGTAGGAGATGTGACTGTTGACTTCTAACTCATCTTCCACATTGGAGCGAAGATGAATGTCTGTAATGGGCATCAGGTAATAACCAAAAGAATTACCGGCACTCTCCCAGGCTTCCATGGTAGTACCCAGGTACTGTGCAATCTGTGGACCCACGTATTTTTTGACCACCTCATCCAGTTTGCCTTCAAAGGCTTTATGGTCTGCATTTTCATTCAGTACGATGTAGGTGTACTCATTGTGACTCACCCAATGGTTGTTGTCCCATACTTTGTAAGTGCTTCGGGAGCCCAGCATGTCAAACTTAATGTGTGAATTGTCCGGTACATCGGCCATCACACCAGTCACTTCATAGAAGATCGTGTCTTGCTCTACGGTGATCCTTTTGCCCAGGGCGGGTTCGTTGCCAAAGTATTTTTTGGCGAAGGTCTCTGTCAGCACCATAGATCGGGGCTTTACCAGGGCCGTTTTTGGGTCCCCTTCGATTAGTGGGAAGTCAAACACATCAAAGAAAGAGGAGTCGGCAAAGAGCACCCCATCTTCATTGAATTTCTTATTGCCCTGACCAATGAACCAGGCTCCGCTCTCCTTCACCTGGGTTACTATGGAAACTTCTGGATAGTCTTGCAGGAGGGCCTGCGCCATAGGTGATGCCGTGACGGCCATGTTCAGGTTTTGGCCCATCATCTGTCCGCGCACCTGCACCCGGTAGGTGTTTTCATGCTGCGGATGAAAACGGTCGTAGCTCAGCTCATTGATGATGTAGAGGGAGATGAAGATAAAGCTGGTAATGCCAATGGCCAGCCCACCCATGTTGAGGATAAAGTAGCTCTTGTGTTTGAGGAGGTTTCTGAGCGCAGTGATGTAATAGTTTCGTAGCATGGTGAGCCTGGTAGTTAGATTGGTTTCTAATTGGGATACTTAGTAGATGCTTTTTCTGGCGAAAAGTTGCATCCACGCTCGGTTTTTTTACGCTACTACAGAAAGCAGGTGACCGCTGGTACTATTTCATCAGTTGATCTTGCACTGCTTTCCAGGTGATCAGTTGGATGTTTTCTTCTTTCAGGATGGTTTTGCAAGCGTCGCTGGTAAAAAAGTCAAAGTCTTGCTGGCGCCAATCGGATCCCCAGTTGGTATGATCCACGGTGATGGCCTGCATCTCGGCATCATCATAGGCCGTGTGGACGAGGATCTCGTTCAGTCCGGGAGCGAGCCCCCGCAACACCGTAGTATAGTATTCTGCCAGACTTTTTTCATAGTCTTCGGGCCCGGCACCATAGAGTTTGTCCAGTGATATCATTTCGGGAAAGTCAAGCTCCGGGTAGCGTGCTTTCAGTTCCTTCACATCCACCCCGATCGGGAGCTTATATTCCTGACTGATTTTTAAAAGAACCTGCACGAAATCTGCACGGCGGTAGGCCGTCATCATGTGTGCGTCTATGTGGGTGGGCGTGATGCCAGATGCGATAGCCCGGTCTATTTGAGTCCTCATTTCCTGCTCCATTTCCTGGATGTCAGCATTTTCGGCGACCCATTGTCCATTGTCAGGGAAGAAGCCGCTTTTTTTAAGCAAGGAAGCGACTTGCGAAGGATCACTCACGGCACCCCATTTGTAGTGTTTCCATTCGCTGTTGAGACACAGGTGAATACCAAAGTCTGCATCAGAATGGGACTGAGCATAGGCTGCTACTTCTGAAAACCATGGCGCGGGCACCAAAATGCTTGCGGAGGTGACCATTCCTTTTTCAATGGCTTCAAAGGAGGCCATGTTTTCAGAATGGGAGACACCCAGATCGTCTGCGTGTACAATCAGTAGTTTGGTGTTTTTGTTGTACCCCAACCGCTCCTGGATGGTCTGGGCTTCAGTGCATTGCAGGTGGATGCCCACCAGCAGGAGACTGATCAAAAATGTGTTTTTCATGGCTTATAGCGTTTCTTGTTGTTGTTGTATTACACCGGTGATGGGTGTTCGGTTTTCTGAGCTGTCCTGTCGCCCTGCGGCCACACTCCCCAGAAAGGAGAGGGTCACTTTTCCACCCTCATCAAAGCTCAGAGTGATCTCATCCCCGTTGGCCATTTCCAGGTATCGGACATTGATCACCATGGTTTTGCTGTCTTTCCAGCCCAGAGTGCCGGCTGTGACAGACCTGATGGGTTGCTGATCCGGGCGCTCAAAGAGGTTGTACCTGTCTAACGCACTCGATCGCCATTCATTTACCCCCAGGATCATGGTGCTTTGGCCGTAGGGCCGGTAGATATCCATAGAGACGTCATTCACACCAAAAGTGAAAGCCAGCGATTCAATGTCAAATTCATTGGGTTCAAGTGCGATCACTTTTCCCTGAAGCAGGCTTGTCATGGGGGAGGAGGTGGCGTAAGCGGGCACCGGTAGGGAGAGTGCTTTCATTTTTGACTGGAGGGCATTCCAGGCCTCAGGATCTTCATCCAGTTCGTCAGGTTTCATTTCGGGAAGGAGGTATTTCCAGATCAGGGTCATGCATGCTTGCATATCAAAGGTTTCGCTGGTGATGGCTACCACGGCATCTTGTTCTGGCATCACAATGCAGTATTGGCCAAAGGCACCATCTCCGCGATAGAGCCCGGCAGGTTTGCATCGCCAAAACTGGTAGCCATAGCCCTGTGACCAGTCGTTATCCCCCTCCTGAGAAGTTACTTGCTTGCTGGTGGCTTCTTCCACCCAGTCTGCCGACAACAGCTGCTCACCTTTCCATTCACCCTTGTTCAGGTATAGGAGCCCCAGTTTGGCAATGTCTTCTGTTTTTACGCGGAGGCCATATCCACCCACGTTCACTCCTTTTGGATCCAACTCCCAGTCCATGCCGGTGATACCCAGTGGCTCAAACAAACGTGGAGTCAGGTAGGCCTGCACTGTCAGCCCTGTTTTCTGCTGAATAATATTGGAGAGCATATAGGTGGCTCCGGTGTTGTAAAAAAAATGAGTGCCCGGTTCGTGAGTGAGAGGCTGAGCCAAAAAGGCCTTCGGCCAGTTACCGGTGGAGTCGTTTCGCATGGTATTCAGCGTACCTTCAGAGTGGCCGGTGTTCATGGTTAGCAGGTTGTTGATGGTCATGGATGCCAGGCGGTCAGACACCTCGGCTGGTAAGTCATTGGGGAAGAAGGAAATCACCGGATCGTTTACCGTTAGCAGGCCTTCCTGCACGGCAAAGCCAATGGCTGTAGAGGTAAAACTTTTACTCAATGAATAGAGTGAATGCTTCAGCTCTTCCCGATAAGGGTTCCACCAACCTTCTGCTACCACTTGCCCATGTCGAATGATCATGATGCTGTGGAAACCCAGATTACTCAGATTCATCGAATCTATTAAGGTACTAATGGCCAGAGAAGAGATGCCCTCAGCCTCGGGAGTGCTCCTGGGTAGATCATTAGGTGAAGCATTCTCTGCTACTTTTTGATCATTGCAGCTGGTGAAGATTATCAGGAGAATGAAAAGAGGGGCAAAGTGTTTTCGCATGGATTGAATGTTGGTTGGAGTCAGAAAAACCGGTTTTGAAAAAGTCACCAGAAGTTAGGGAAAAAAATCCTTTGAGTGGCAACGGGTTTAGGAATCGACGGGTATTGTTTACCTTTCCTGAAGGACCAACCTAAAAACAATGAACCGAATAGCGGGAACTTTAATCATTCTGATTTCCCTTTTGGGAGCGGGCTGCAATGACAGTGTTACCATCTCCAGTGATCCGTACAAAGCGTGGGATAACTATCTGGGAGATGCAGGACGAACGCACTATTCTTCCCTTACAGCCATCAACCGCGAAAATGTCACGCAGCTACAAAAAGTCTGGAGCTACGAGCCAGGAGATGATGATGGCAAGAGCTATAGCCAATGCAATCCGCTAATCATCGGACGGACACTCTTTGCCGCCTCTTCACATTTCAAGGTCTTTGCGCTGGACGCAGCCACGGGAGTAGAGAAATGGAAGTTTGATCCCTTTGAAGGAACCGATAAGAAGGATTTTGCCCGTGGGCTGGCAGCCTGGACGGATGGTGAGCAAACACGCATCATCTTCACCGCTGATAAGTACCTCTATGCCCTGAATGCCGAGACGGGTGAACTAGTCACCTCATTTGGTGATGGTGGAAGGATTGATCTGACCAAAGGACTCGATAGGGACATTACTGGTCTTGCTTACCAGTACCACGCCCCGGCTACAGTGTATAAAGACCTTATCCTCATGGGCTCCCTCACAGCGGAAACATTGCCGGCTGCTCCAGGTCACATCAGGGGGTTTGATGCGGTGACTGGCGAGCAGAAATGGATTTTTCATACCATTCCACACCCAGGAGAATATGGCTATGATTCATGGGAAGATACTACTGCTTATCGATTTATCGGTGGAGCCAACAACTGGACGGGCATGACAGTGGATGAAACCCGTGGTATATTGTTTGTGCCCACAGGATCGGCATCTTACGATTTTTATGGAGCCAATAGGAAGGGAGCGAACCTGTTTGCCAATAGCCTCATTGCCCTCAATGCCAATACCGGTGAGCGCATCTGGCATTTTCAGGCTGTACATCATGATATATGGGACCGTGATTTTCCGGCACCGCCTACTTTGGTCACCGTAAGAAAGGATGGAAAATCAGTAGATGCAGTGGCTCAGATTTCCAAGTCCGGGCACGTGTATGTTTTTAACAGAGAGACCGGTGAGTCACTTTTTCCGATAGAGGAAAAGCCCTATCCACCCTCAGAGCTCCCCGGAGAGGCGGCCTGGCCTACACAGCCCCTGCCGACAGAGCCGCCGCCATTCTCCAGACAAACATTGACGGAGGATGATTTAAATCCTTATTCGAACCATAAAGAGGAGTTACTTACCCGGATGAAAGGATATCAGTATGGAGGCCAGTTTATTCCGCCAAGCACAGCCGGCACACTCCTCTATCCAGGGTTGGATGGAGGTGGAGAATGGGGTGGCGCAGGTTATGATCCTACCACCGGGATACTCTATGTCAATGGGAATGAAATGGCCTGGATCATCAAGATGATTGAGCTGGACGCTGAGGATCAGGATCCGCTTACCATGGGTAAGAATCTGTATCAGGCCAATTGTATGAGTTGCCATGGGGCCGATCTGAGTGGCTCTACCTTTCATGGGGCTGTGCCTGCACTCACCGATGTGAAGTCGCGACTGAAGCCTCAGGAGATGGCTACGAGAATCCGCAAAGGGAAAGGTAGTATGCCCGCATTCGGCTATCTGGAAGAGGATCAGGTTACAGCCCTGATAGACTATCTGCTCAATTGGACCAGCGACCAGGCGGAGGTGGAATCTAATGGCACGAAGAATCTGGAAGCTTTGCAGTATCGCATGGAAGGCTATCAGCGCTTTGTGGACAGTGATGGGTATCCGGCGGTAAAGCCTCCTTGGGGACACTTGAATGCCATAGATCTGAATAATGGGACCATCAAATGGAAAGTGCCATTGGGAGAGTTTGAGGAGTTGACTGCACGGGGAATCCCGAAAACAGGAACCGAAAATTACGGAGGACCTGTGGTGACGGCCGGAGGATTGATTTTTATTGCCGGAACCAAAGATCCTTTTATCAGGGCATTTGATAAGGAAACCGGTGCCGAACTCTGGAAGGGAAGACTGCCCCGACCCGGACTGGCTACACCCGCCACCTATGAGGTGGATGGCCGACAGTATGTGGTAGTGGCGGCCAGTGGCGGTAAGGACACTCCAGAGAAAGGGGATGAGTATGTGGCGTTTGCTCTGCCAGAGGTCGAGTAAAACCAAGGTGAGGGGCATTGATGCCTTTGCTTTTTTGCTTGAGCCTAATGAGGGATAATTGTCAGATGTTTGTTTTTGTACACAAGCTTGACCAATGATGAAACTCCTGCTTTGTTATCTACTGCTTGGTGGCCTGCTCGTGAGTACGGCTACTCAAGTGATTGCTCAGCATTCTGTTGCGAGGCAGTGGAATGAGGTGGTTCTGGATGCCATCAGAAAAGATTATGCCAGGCCGACTGTGCATGCCAGAAATCTATTTCATATCTCAGCAGCCATGTATGATGCCTGGGCTGCTTATGATTTGCAGGCGTCGCCCTACTTTCTCGGACGAATGCATTCTGGTTTTCATATTCCCTTTTCGGGCGTCCATATTCCTGAAAATGTGACTCTGGCACAGGAAGAGGCCATGAGTTATGCAGTCTATAGGTTGCTGGAACATCGTTTTGTCAGGTCACCCGGTATTTTGCTTATCAAAGAGGAAATGGATGCGCTGATGGCATCATTGGGGTATGATCCGTCTGATGAATCCACAGACTATGTCAATGGTTCTCCCGCGGCGTTAGGCAATTACATAGCCAGCCAGATGTTGGCTTTTGGAGATCAGGATGGATCTTTTGAGTCTGCGGGATACAAGAATCAGTTTTACGCACCCGTGAATGAACCGATGGTTCCGGAGCTGGCTGGTGTCCGGAAAATGAGTGACCCCAACCGGTGGCAACCCCTGGCCTTTGGGGCGTTTGTAGATCAATCCGGTCACGTGAGTTATAACATTGTGCCTGAGTTTTTGAGTGCCGAGTGGGGCTACGTGATTCCATTTGCACTGAACAAGAGTCATTTGTCTATCAAAAGCCGGGATCAACAAGTTTACTGGGTTTACCATGACCCTGGAGCTCCGCCAAAACTCGACATTAAAAGCAAGGAAAAAAGTGCCGACTATGTGTGGAGTCATGAAATGGTGGCTTTGTGGTCTGCACACCTCGACCCCACGGATGGTGTGCTCTGGGATATTTCTCCGGGTGCTATTGGAAATCTGGATATCCGCGATTTTCCTGCAACCGTCGATGAAATGAAAACCTTCTATGATGCCCGGGAGGGGGGTGACCACAGTGCAGGCCACCCGGTCAATCCTTTTACTCAGCAGCCTTATGCCCCTCAGGTGGTGCCACGAGGTGATTATACCCGGGTATTGGCAGAGTTTTGGGCAGATGGTCCCGATTCTGAAACGCCACCCGGACATTGGTTTACCATTCTCAATTACGTGAATGATCACCCCCGGTTTGAGAAAAGATATCAGGGCGAGGGGCCCGTGATGGATGACCTGGAGTGGGATGTTAAGGCCTATTTCACACTGGGAGGAGCTATGCACGATGCGGCCATTGCTTCCTGGGGAATCAAAGGATATTATGATTATATACGCCCCATATCGGCCATCAGGTATATGGCTTCTCTGGGGCAGTCATCTGATCAGACCTTACGTAATTATCATCCGGCAGGGATCAAGCTGGCTCCGGGCAGAGTGGAGGTCGTAAAGGGCAATAACGATCCGCTTTCGGGACAGCAGGGTCAACACATTGGTAAAATCAAACTGTATGCCTGGCGGGGACCTACCTTCATTCAAAATCCTGATACCGACGATGCAGGGGTTGGGTGGATCCTGGCAGAAAACTGGTGGCCATATCAGCGGCCTACCTTTGTGACCCCTCCGTTTGCAGGGTATGTGTCTGGCCACTCTACTTATTCAAGGGCCGGAGCTGAGGTACTTACCTCGCTCACGGGAAGCGACTTTTTTCCCGGGGGCATGGGTGAGTTTGTGGCTAAGAAAAATGAATTCCTGGTGTTCGAAGAAGGGCCAAGTGTGGATGTGGTGCTGCAATGGGCTACATATCGGGATGCCAGCGATCAGTGCAGCCTTTCCCGGATATGGGGTGGAATCCACCCGCCAGTAGATGATATTCCCGGGCGCTTGATCGGAGAGAAAGTAGGCAAAAGGGCTTTTGAGGTGGCGAAATCTTATTTTCAGGGAGTGACCCTTGGTGTGAAGCCGACGGAATCAGTGCGCCTGCCCAATCCCGTGAGCCCCATGTCTATCCTGGCCATGCCTGCTGGCTGTCAGGAAGTCATTATTTATGATCTCAATGGCAGATTGGTTCGGGTTTTCAGTGAGGGAGAGGCCCTGAAGATGCCCACGCGCGAGGGTATTTATCTCATTCGGCTGCAATATTCCCAATATGTGCAGACCATGAAGATGGTGGTTAGATAAGTGAAGAGAGGTGGCTAGCTAAAAGCCTTGTAGGTCAACTTTCGCCACATCCATTCCAGGGGGCCTTGATTATTGCGCTTCATCCACCACCAGCTCAAGCCCAGCTGTATGGCCCAGATCATCACAACAATCAGCAATAGTTCGGATCTGGAATATTCGTTGTACTTGCCCAGGCCGTAGCCATAGAATATAAGCCCACAGAGAATGCTCTGAAAAATATAGTTGGTGAGGGCCATTTTTCCGGCTGTGGATATCATTTTGAACTTGCTGTTTTGGAGCCACTTTTGATAGAGCCCATTGAATAACAGAATGTATGCCAACCCAAGTGTTTCCTTAGGGAAAGTGAAAAGCCAACCTTTCCAGATGTTGGTGACAGGATGGTAGTAATCATACGTCCAGTGCTGATAGCGATGGTAGTTAATAACAAGGGCCAGTATCAGCAGAGAAATGGTAAGTGGCCAATAGTACCTGACAGATCGGTAGTCTTTGAAAATCCCCGATTTATATAAGAGGATGCCCAAAATCATCATAATCAGGGTACGGAATAGGATGCCCTGATAGAGTATGGCACCTTTGTGAACACGTGTATGTTCCGCATTGGCTGCCCAGCTTTCCATAAGGGTTTGGCGGGGAGTTTCATCCACTTTCATCTCTGATTTTCCCTCTGTGGTATTCCTGATCCATTGGTCAATGGCGCGCTGTTCATCGGCTGTTCGTTCATCCTCACTTTTCTCAATGGCCTTTTCATAAGTAAGAAATGAGTTTTGCGTACGGAGGGTATGTTGATAGTCATTGAAAAGCAGAATGGCAATGGGTATACACAGAACCATAAGCAACTGTCTGATGGTGAAGGAGCGGAATGGAAAGATCAGAAAGCCGCAAACTGCATAATGGTACAGCACATCTCCATCCCAGATAAGGTAAGCATGAATCACCCCTATCACAAAGAGCCAAAGCAGTCTGCGTGCATAAATATCGAGGGCCTTGAGCCCGAGCCCTTTGGCTTCCAGCCTTTCCAGGAAAACGTAAAAACCCACACCGAAGAGAAGGGTAAACATGCTGAAGAATTTTCCCTGAGCCAGAAAATACACCCAGAAACGAACTGTATGATCCTCAGATCCGCTGAATCCATTTTTGAAAGGGCTCCAGGGATCCGGGTAGGAGAAACTCTCGATGTTCATCACCAGGATTCCCAGAATGGCAATACCTCTCAGGAAATCCAATGTACCGATCCGTTCTGCTGAGGAGGTAGGGGCCGGACTTGGGAGGGGTTGGGACATAGGCTGTTTATGATTTGGTTGGTTGTGAATGACTCGGTGGAGAAAGTTACCCGAAGGTCTAATAAAGTGCTAGTTTATGCGGGAGAAAAATGTAAGACTTGGAATTAGCGATCCAATGTTTGGTCAAGACACTTTTCTGTTAAAGCACTAAAAATCAGCTGGGTTGAGTAGAGTACAAATACAGTGTTTTGCCTATTTCTGCTGATTGAATGGTGCCTTGTTTGATCAGACCTAGTTTCTCGAGGAGGCGTTGTGATCGGATGTTTTCCAATGAAGTGATCCCCAGGACAAGCTCCAGGTTCAACGTATGGAGGCCATAGTCGAGGATTTTTGTGGCCGCTTCCGAAGTATAGCCCATTCCCTCATATGCTGGCAGCACCGCAAACCCAATGTCCGGAGCGTCCAGGTAGTCCCTTTTCACAAAACCACACATGCCGATGGGTGCGAGGGTGGAGGTGAGGACCATCTTATAGAGGCCATAGCCATTCTCATTGTAGCTGGTGAGGTAATTGGTTTCAATGTATGCAGTGGCATCCGCTATGCTCTTGATGGATCGGTCACCAATGTGTTGGATCCAAGTGGGTGTGTTCATCAGCTCGAAAACAAACGCACTGTCGTCCTGGGTTACCTTTTCGATGGAGAGACGGGGGGTGGTGAGAATGACCATGGTACTCAGCTCTGTATAAATGATTTCTTAAAACAGTCCATTAAATATAACTGTTTTGTAATTGTTAAGGTCTTAATTCTCCGTCGTAAACACATAACTGATGATGTTGGCACCCATTTTTAGTGCCTTCAGTCGTACCTCCTGGGGGTCGTTGTAGATGACCTGATCTTCCCAGCCGTTGCCCAGATCGCTCTCATAGGAATAGAAACATACCAGGCGACCCTCATAAAAAAGACCAAACCCCTGAGCAGGTTTGCCATCATGCTCATGGATTTTAGGAAGCCCTTCCGGGAAATCATACTTCTGATGGTAGATGGGATGGTCAAATGGCAGCTCCACAAAGTTGAGGTTTGGAAAAACTTTACTCATTTCCAGCCGAATGTACGGGTCCAGACCGTAGTTGTCATCGATGTGCAGGAACCCACCTGATGTAAGATAGTTTCGCAGGTTTTCTGCTTGCTGACTGCTAAAAACCACATTGCCGTGCCCGGTCATATACACGTATGGAAACAAAAACAGGTCAGGGCTGCCCACTTCCACAATTTCTTCTTCACTGGCAATGTCAGTCTTCAGATGTTCATTGCAGTAGGAGATCAGATTGGGCAAGGCTGTTTTGTTGGCATACCAGTCTCCACCGCCATCGTATTTTAGCTTGGCTACTCTGAGTGTTTGTGCTTCCACAGTCACTGCAGCAAGTAGCATCAGGCAGAAGCAAAGGTTTTTTAAAATGGAATTCAGCATATGAGGGCAGAATTTACTCAAATGAGGAGTTATCACCATTCACCACAACACTTTTTTAGGTGTAAAGCCCTTTTCCGATATCAAATAATTTGTAGGAATCTCTTACACTCCGAGTAGGGCTTCCACCTGTTCCCACTTCAGTTGCGAGAAGTCATCGATGATAAGGTCAGCAGAGAGCTCTTCGCGCGTGTGTGATGTGGCCAGCGCAATCACTTTGGCACCTGCTCTTTGACCCGCTTTGATGCCTGAAAGAGCGTCTTCAAATACAATACACTTCCGAGGCTCCCTTTTGATCATCTCCGCGCATTTCAGGTAAACTTCCGGTTCAGGTTTTCCTTTAGTGACCATACTGTCGTCTACCACGCCCACGAAGTACTTTCGCAAATCGAGCCCATCCAGGGTGAAAACCACATTCTCTTTGGGAGCGGAAGTACCTACTACCATAGGAATGTTTTTGGATTTAGCGAGTTCCAGGAATGGTATCAACCCTTTGGTAGCTTCCCGATGCTCTGCATAGAGCTCCCGATAGATAGCTTCCTTCTCCAGCCCAACACTGAGTGCCTGACTTTTATCCAGTTCACCATCGAAGATGATTTCCATCAGCTCCATCAGCGTGCGTCCGTTCATCTTTTCCCGATAGTACTTTCGGGTAATTTTCACATTGTACTTTTTGGCCAGTTTTTGCCAGGCCAGATAATGGTATTCATTGTTGTGCACAATGACACCATCCATATCAAATATCAGTCCGATCATTCAAAAATCTCTTCTATGGGTGCGCCTGTCACGGCGGCATTTGGAATGGAAATATTTAATAACATCGCCAGTGTAGGGGCAATGTCGGTAATGTAGGTTTTCTCTACTGTGGCGCCTTTTTTGATGCCGGCTCCAAAAAACAGTAGCGGTACATGGGTGTCATACGAGTATCCGGTACCATGTGAGGAGCCCTTGAGCCCGTAGGTATTGGTGAGGTAGCCAGGTTTCATAAACAAGAGTACGTCTCCGGAGAGTTTGCGGTTATAACCATTTTGCAAATTACTTCGCATCGGATCTGTGTAGTCAAAAGTGTCCATACTCGTGGCAGTGAAAGTTTCCGCTACGGCGGGGATTTTCATCGCCGCTTCGGCAAATGCTTTTTGGATCGCTTCCAGTTCCAGTCCTGACGAGTCGATCAGATCCCGGTTCAGAAAAATTTGATCATTTGACGTACTGAGTATATAATCACCCAGACTTTGTGCTTCGTCTGCGAAAATCTCCTTTACCTCATCGGTATCGATGTACCCACCGGGGAGTCCATTGTCCAGCAAAAACTGAGGGTTAGCCACCACTCCGTGATCTGCCGTAAGAAAAACCATGTATTCACCAACGCCTATTTTCTTATCAAGATAAGTCAGGAAGTCCCCAAGGTCTTTGTCAAGTCTCAGGTAGGTGTCTTCCACCTCCACCGAGTTGGGTCCGAAGTTGTGCCCTACATAATCTGTAGAGGACAGGCTGACCGACAGAAAATCCGTGATTTGATCAGCACCAAGATTCTCTCCCTCGATCGAGGCTTTGGCCAAATCGAGTACCAGAGAGTTACCAAAAGGAGTGGACCGGATCAGTCCGTAAGGTCCATTTGATTCTCTGAGTACCTTGAGGTCATAAGGAAAAGTGGGAGTTTCTTTGCCTTTGAATCCATTCTCATAGGAGTTGTCATCAGGAGTGCTTTCAGTGTACTCAGCTATTGGTAGGAGGGTATTCCAGGTTTGGTTGGAGTATTTATCTACCAGCTTCTTTTGGTTAAAATTCACCAACCATTGAGGGAGGACATCCATGTAAAAGTCTGATGTCATAAACTCACCGGTACGGGAATCGTACCAATATGCGCCATCGGGGGTATGCCCGGCAGGCAGAACTGCTCCACGGTCTTTGATGGAAACTCCCACTACTTTGGACCTGAAGTTGGTGGTTAGCTTGAGTTCATCAGTGATGGTATTTACTATCAGGTTTTTTGGGGATATTTTACCACTTAGTGCACTTCCACCCACACTACTTGCGGAGGTGTCTCCCACACAATAGACCGACCGGCCGAGTACCCGGCTGTACCAGTCGTTGCCAATGATGCCATGATAGCGCGGGGTAGTACCCGTGTAAATGGAGGCATGACCAGGTGCGGTGTAGGTAGGTATATAATTATAGTGATTGTTTCTGGCTTCAAATCCATCTCTGATCATTCTCTTAAATCCGTCGTTGCCATATTTGGATTCGAATCGCTGAAGGTACTCATGTCGCATCTGGTCTACGACTATCCCTACGACCAGCTTTGGCTTTTTGATCTGGCCAATTGTGCTAAGGGAGGGTAAGAGAAAAAGGATCAGAATGAGTTTTCGCATCGGCTCTTTTTTGGGTACAAAACTAGGAAGCTCGTATTACTTATGGGTGATTACAGAGTTAAATGTTTAATTATGATATCGATGAATGAGTTCGGCCACCAGTCCAGTCCATCCGGTCTGGTGCGAGGCTCCAAGTCCTTCACCGGTATCACCATTGAAATATTCGTAGAACAAAATGTAGTCTTTGAAATGTGGATCAGTTTGAAATTTCTTATTTCCGGCATAGACCGGGCGTTCCCCATTTTCATCTTTCATGAAAATTTTCATGAGCCTCAAACAAATTTCACGGGTCACCTCCAGTAGGGTGTGCTTCACGCCACTGCCTATTGGAAATTCCACCAGGTAGTCTTTTCCGTAATAGTGTGAATATTTCAATAGGGACTCTAAAATAAGGTAATTGACCGGAAACCAGATCGGGCCACGCCAGTTGGAGTTGCCTCCAAAGAAGGAAGAGTCGGACTCTCCCGGCAAGTAGGCCACTTCTAATTTTTGACCATCTATTTCCAGTTGGTATGGATTCTTAAGGTGGAATTTCGAGAGGGCCCGGATGCCATACTTAGAAAGAAATTCCTCTTCGTCTGACATTCGTTCAATGATCCTTTTCATTCTGAAACCCCGAAGGATACTCAGCAGACGGTGTTCGCCTTCTCCCGGTTCTTCCCATCGGGCCACCAAAGAGGCCAGTTTCGGGCGTTCTTTCAGGAAGAAATCCAGCCGTTCTCTGAACTCCGGCAACCGGCTATAAACCTCAGTTCGCAGAATTTCGATTGCAAACAGAGGGATCAGGCCCACCATGGAGCGTACTTTCATGCGCTGGTTGGGCTGGTCAGGTGTGTGCATCACATCGTAGTAGAAGTTGTCTTCATCATCCCACAGGTCTACATCCGTGTCTCCAATACTATTCATGGCCCCGGCGATGTAGAGGAAGTGTTCAAAAAACTTCACGGCCATATCCTGATAAACAGGATACTCCATGGACAGATCCAGAGAAATGCGCAGCATGTTCAGTGAGAACATGGCCATCCAGCTGGTACTGTCTGCCTGCTCCAGTCTGGCATCTTCCACCACAGGGTGATTTCTATCAAACACCCCAATATTGTCCAGTCCCAGGAAGCCGCCTTCAAATACGTTATTGCCTTCTTTGTCTTTCCGGTTTACCCACCAGGTGAAATTGATCGAGAGTTTATGGAATGCCCTTTGGAGAAAATCAAAATCGGGTTTTCCGGTAGTTTCCCGGTCGATCTGGAAAACGCGCAATACGGCCCAGGCGTGTACCGGTGGATTCACGTCACTAAAATTCCACTCATAGGCCGGTATTTGACCATTGGGGTGGAGGTAGCGGTCTTTCAGCAGCAGGAGTAGCTGATTTTTTGCGAAATCAGGATCTATTCTGGTGATGGGAATGCAATGAAAAGCAAGATCCCAGGCTGCGAACCATGGATATTCCCATTTGTCCGGCATGGACAGTATATCATAGTTGTATACATGCTGCCAGTCCGAGTTTCGCCCATTCTTTCGGGAAGGCGAGGGTTTCATTCGTCCCGGATCCCCGTGTATCCAGTTTTTGATGTTGTAGTAATAAAACTGCTTGCTCCACATCATGCCTGCAAAGGCCTGGCGTTGTATATTTTTAAGGTCTTTGTCAATTACTTTGGACTGGATAGATCTGTAGAAACTATCCGCCTCAGCTTTGCGCTTGTTCAGAAGCTCCTGATAGTCCCCAAAGGGTAGACTCAGGGCCACGGATGACATCCTTATTTCTACTGACTTAGAACCCCCCGCTGGTACCATCACTTTATAATGAGCGGAGGACTTGGTGCCTTTCTTTTTGGGGTTAAGGGTTTTTTTTCCGTTGATGATGTAATCATTGATTGCATCCTTGGGGTAGTTGGATTGCTTGTTGGGCACGCCATAGAGTCTCACCCGGTTGGTGGCATTGTCACAGTACATCTGCTCTTTCACCTCTTCCCCGAAGTAGACATGATAGTCTCCAAGCAGGTGGTGTTTAATGAGCATTTCCGTGGGGCTTACCTCTGAAATTTCAGGGATATTGGAGTCCCTGCCAGAGGACCAGGTGTTGCGAAACCAGAAAGTTGGGAGCAGGGTCAGCTCTGCATCTTTATTACTTCTGTTATGCACTTCGGCTCTCAGCAAAAAGTCATCCGGGGCACCTTTGGCGTATTCCAGAAAAATATCAAAATATTCGTCTTTGTCGAATACTCCGGTGTCCAGGATTTCATATTCCCGCTGTTTTTTAGTCCTTTTCAGATTCTCCACGACCATATCAGAGTAGGGGAACTCATTGATAGGATACTTATAGAGCATCTTCATATAAGAGTGCGTAGGCGTGCTGTCCAGGTAGAAGTAGAGTTCCTTGACATCTTCGCCATGATTGCCTTCATGGCCAGTGAGCCCAAACAATCGCTCTTTGAGGATTTTATCTTTCCCATTCCAGAAGGCCCAGGCAAAACAGATTCGCTGATCCGAATTACTAAATCCTCCGAGACCATCCTCGCCCCATCGGTAAGACTTGCTTCGGGCCTGATCATGGACGATGCTTTCCCAGGCGTTGCCAGATTCTGTATAATCTTCGCGCACAGTGGCCCATTGTCTTTCAGATAAATATGGACCCCATTCTTTCCAGGAAATACCCTTCCTACACTCTTCTAACCGTTTTTCTTCCTGTGTCATACGTCAATTTTCAGCGGGCTAATCAAAGTAAATTTGGGGATAATTCAAATCGAAGTAAAAAATCAATTTAGCGTTTGCTTGAATCTGCTAATTTTGCGGGATGACAGACAAGATTCTCATTCTGGACTTTGGTTCTCAATATACACAACTCATCGCTCGCAGGGTACGCGAGCTCGATGTTTATTGTGAAATTCATCCTTTTAATCACTTTCCCGATCCTGACGAATTTACCAAGGGAATCATCCTCTCAGGGAGTCCCTGTTCGGTTTTGGATGAAGGAGCTCCTGATCTGGACATCAAGGCGCTTGAGAAATACCCCATCCTGGGTATCTGCTATGGCGCTCAACTTCTCGCTCATAAGCACGGTGGTGAAGTGACCCGCTCAGAGCATCGGGAGTATGGCCGTGCCAAGCTGGCGCACATCAATGCACACTTTGATCTATTGAAAGAAGTGGAAATAGGAAGTCAGGTATGGATGTCTCATGGTGACACCATCACGCAACTGCCCGAAGATTTTCAGGTGATCGCCAATACGGAAAGTATACCCGTGGCTGCCTATAAAGTAGAAAATAAGCCTATTTATGGGATTCAGTTTCACCCTGAGGTGACTCATAGTCTGGATGGTAAAACACTCCTTCGAAATTTCGTGGTGCACATCTGCGGTGCCGCTCAGGACTGGACTGCTGATATTTTTGTGGAAAATACGGTACGTGGCCTTCAGGCCAAGCTAGGAGATGATAAAGTAGTGATGGGACTTTCCGGGGGGGTGGATTCTTCGGTGGCGGCCACACTGATTCATCAGGCCATTGGCAAGAACCTCTACTGCATATTTGTTGACAATGGCTTGCTTAGAAAAAATGAATTCGAGCAGGTGCTGGAGTCATATGAGGGTATGGGGCTGAATGTGAAGGGAGTGGATGCCAAAGAAGAATTTTATGAAGCATTGAAGGGGCTCACCGATCCGGAGGATAAAAGAAAAGCCATAGGCAGGGTATTTATAGAGACGTTTGACCGGGAGTCACATAAGATTAAAGATGTAAAATGGTTGGGACAAGGGACCATCTACCCGGATGTGATTGAGTCTGTGTCTGTTAACGGACCGTCCGTAACGATCAAGTCCCACCACAATGTAGGTGGACTGCCTGAGAAAATGAACTTGAAAGTGGTGGAGCCTCTCAACTTGCTTTTCAAAGACGAAGTGCGAAATGTCGGACGGGCGCTGGAGATCTCCAATAATATTTTAGGTCGACATCCCTTCCCGGGGCCTGGTTTGGGGATCAGGATTCTTGGAGACATTACAGCGGAGAAGGTAAGAATACTTCAGGAAGTAGATGATATCTTTATCAGCGGCCTCAAAGAAGCCAACCTCTATGATCAGGTATGGCAGGCGGGTGCCATGTTGTTGCCTGTGCAATCGGTAGGAGTAATGGGTGACGAGCGTACCTATGAGCAGGTGGTGGCTTTGCGAGCAGTGGCCAGTCTTGATGGGATGACCGCTGACTGGGTTCACCTTCCATACGAGTTTTTGGCCGAGGTGTCCAATAAAATAATCAATAAGGTGCGTGGCGTAAACAGAGTGGTGTACGATATTAGCAGCAAGCCGCCAGCGACGATCGAGTGGGAATAATTTTAATTGAATCTAAACCAGCGCTATTGTGAAGAAGTATTTGCTCTTATCCGGGATGTTATTGGTTTGTGTGTTTGCTTATGCTCAGCGTGAGCAGGCGGAATACCTGGAGGCCAAGCGTCTTTTCAACAATGCTCAATACAGCAGCGCTAAAGCGGCTTTTGGTGCCTTGTCGCAGAGCGAGGTTTTTGGCAGACATGCCTCTTTCTATTTTGGCCTCTGCGCCTTTCAGCAAGAAGACTTTGCGGTAGCCAAAGACATGTGGCGCCAGGTACTCATCCAGTTTCCCACCTGGGATCAGAAACCGGAAGTGCTGTTTTGGCTGGCCTACGCCAATTTCATGACCGGAGATTTTAGCAGAGCACTGGAGTACTCTACTCAGCTGACAAGTGAAACCCTCAATACTGAGGACGAGGAGCGGATGATTGCTACTTTTATTTCATCGCTTGACCTTGCTGAGGTAGATTCTCTGTTTAGCGAATATCCGGATAGTAAGCCACTGGCGGAGGTGTTAGTGAAGAAACTGAATGCCGCTACCTATTCGGAGCGTGATATTCAGCGCATTGATGAGCTGGTCACGGAGTGGGGCTTTGATATTAACACCATCGCGGAGTATGAATTGCCCCTGGTGAGAAAGGAAGTGTACAATATAGCGGTGGTCATGCCCTTTCTCTATGAGTCACTGCAAAATACCTCGCTCATTACTCAGAACAGCCTGGTGATGGACATGTATCAGGGGATGCTGATGGCCGCTGAAGACCTGACAAAGAGAGGCGAGCCGGTGAATATCTTCCCTTATGATACCAAAAGGAAGGCATCAGCAACCAAGAAGATTCTGGAAAACAAAGGTTTTGAGAACACTGATCTGATCATAGGGCCGCTTTATCCTGAGCCTAATGCCTTGGTGGATCAATACTCCGTAGCGAATAAGATCAATAAATTCAATCCGATTTCTTCCAATTCAGATGTGGTTGGGGAGAATCCGTTTTCTTTTCTGATGCGTCCCAGCTATGAAACGATGGCCGTGAAGTGTGCCGAGTTTGCCATTGCTGAAAACAAGAACCCATATGCCATGATCTTCTATGAGCAGTCGGTCCGGGATTCGGTCTTTGCTGCGATATATAAGCAACAGCTGGAGGAAGCGGGATTTGAAGTGGTCCTTTTCCGCGAAATCACCAAGGATAATTCGCGTCAGCTTCTGGATACCTTGTGGGCGCAATATGATCAGTATCTGACCCAGGAGGAGGCAGATTCGATTCAAGAAATCAGAGGAAGGTTTGTCAAGAGCAGAAGGATTCGCAGGGATGAAATGGATAGAATGTCACGTAATCCTGATTTTGTGTTACCCATTAGTTATGACGATGATCAGAATCGGATTGTCTATTATGAGAAACTATTCCGAATTGCACCGGACAGTATCGGTCATATACTGGCAGCCACGCGAAGCAACCTTTTTGCCAATAACCTGATCAGTGCTGTGGAGACTCGCGGAGACAGTATCCGTCTTTACGGCTATGGTGATTGGCTGGACTTTACGATGCTCTCATTTAATCAGCTGGACAGGCTGGGTGTGGCTTTGAGCGATCCCGATTACAAGGATCGAAATAGTTTTTACTACCGCGATTTTCAGGAGCGGTTTATTGCCAAATACAAAACCAGGCCTTCGGTCAACCACCTGAGGGGGTATGAATTGGTTTATTTTGCAGGGCACATGATGCACCAATACGGTAAATACTTTCAGACCGATTTGCGGAGCGGCGTGTATAGAAAGGGGCGGATTTTTGAGGGGTTCAGGTACGGTGTGGCCAATGACAATCAGGTGGTACCAATGGTAAGGTTTAAAGACTCAAAATTAGAAGTAGTCAACAGGGAAATGTATGAAGATTGAAAAGAGTAAATCGCTTTTTAGCAGGGCAAAAAATTACATACCGGGTGGAGTTAATTCACCCGTTCGTGCTTTCAAGGCAGTAGGGGGAGATCCTATCTTTTTCAAGTCCGCCAAGGGAGCTCATATGATGGATGAGGATGGAAACTCATACATAGACATGATCAACTCGTGGGGTCCGATGATCCTTGGTCATGCCAACCCGCTGGTGGAGGAAGCCGTGATCAGGGCTATTCAAAGCTCACCTTCATTCGGGGCTCCGGGTGAGCGTGAGGTGTTGATAGCAGAGCTGATTTGTCAATTGGTGCCATCTATAGAGCGTGTCAGGATGGTAAACTCAGGAACTGAGGCCACCATGTCGGCTATCAGAGTGGCCAGGGGATACACCGGAAAAGATAAGTTCATCAAATTTGAAGGGTGCTATCATGGGCATGGAGACTCATTTTTGATTGCTGCCGGGAGCGGAGCCATGACCATGGGCACACCTGATAGCCCGGGAGTGACAGCTGGCACGACCAAAGACACCCTACTGGCACCTTATAACAACCTGGATGCAGTAAGGGAAATTGTGAATAATCACAAAGGTGAAATGGCAGCGATCATTATAGAGCCTGTGGCTGGCAACATGGGCTGTGTATTACCTGTGGCAGGCTTCCTGGAAGGGCTTAGAGAAATATGCGATCAGGAAGGTATTGTCCTCATTTTTGATGAGGTGATGACCGGCTTCAGGTTGGCGCGCGGAGGTGCTCAGGAGCGGCTAGGGGTGATCCCGGACATGACTACCCTGGGCAAAATCATTGGTGGAGGACTGCCTGTGGGGGCCTACGGAGGCAAGAAAGAGATTATGGACTTTGTGTCACCACAGGGTCCGGTATACCAGGCCGGTACGCTATCAGGAAATCCGGTGGCCATGGCGGCAGGATATACGATGCTTCGGTACCTTAGTGATCATCAGGAAACTTATGGAAAGCTCGAGTCCAATACCAAGAGGATTGTTTCGGGCTATCGCGAGACCCTGGAGGTGCTTGGGTTGAATTATACCATCAACCAGATAGGGAGTATGTATAGCTTATTTTTCACGGATCAGCAGGTGGTGGATTTTGAGACCGCTAAGAGCTGCGATACCGCCCTGTTTGGGAGTTATTTCAATAAAATGCTTGAACAGGGTATATACCTGGCTCCGTCACAATTCGAAACTCTGTTTGTGTCTGCAGTGCTGTCTGATGATGACATTGATCAGATCATCCGTGCCAATGACGAGAGTCTGAAATCTCTGGTTGGTTGAGCTACTGCCCGTCGAGGGTTTGGTAGATGATTTCCCATTCCTCACTTAGACTAACAGTGGGGAATGGCTTATTGGCCCGGTGATACCAGTACCGGGCATTGGAGACATCACCTTCTTTGCGATGAAGAAAAGCATGAATCCATGCAGCTTCCGGGCTGGTTAGGTCCTGAATCAAGTCATGAGCCTGTTCCCAGTTTCCTTTTTGATCTTCGATGAGTGCTTGCAGGTAGATGGCGTTATTCATAGCTGGAATACTTTAAGAAGCTGTAAAGAACTAAAATCTCAGACATACCACCAATTTTTACCGGGCATCAGTCCCAGGTTCATTAGGTATTTTTCTATTTGATTCCGCTCTTTAGGGTCGGGATATACAGCCACAATGATCTGGGGGTTTTCCAGACTTTCTATTTTGCGATAGCTTTTCAGATCATGCCAGAGAAAGGGGACGCCATGGCGGCTGAGAATATCTGTCGTTAGCTTCCCTTTTGGGTTTTTACCCCAAACTACCAGGTGGTTCGTTTGCAGGTCCATATCAATGAAATGCGTAATCTTCAATTCAAAAAATGCTTTTTGAGCATAGTGCTCTGATGTTCGGGAAGTTCGCATATTGTGTTCTCTCCACAGTAACATAATCTCTGGCAGGGTTTCAACCTTAAATCCGGCCTGATACCATTTAAGGGTGAGATGATAATCCTCTGGGTACCGGAGGTTTTCGAATGCCTTGATTTCATGCATTTCGGACCTTCGGGCGATCCAGTTGGGAGAAGCGATGACGCACTCACGATAGATGTTTTGCCACTGGGTGCCTGTGCGGTTTACTTGATTGATCCATTCTTGGTACTTCTGATAGCCAGCACTCACCGGTTGATCTGAGAAGTATTGTACCAGACCTGTAACGACAGTTTTGGGCCCGGATGCTTCCAATAGCGCACTCATCTTTTCTAAGCGATTAGCCGGCATTATATCATCAGCATCCATTCTGGACACGAATTTTCCTGTGGCCAACCCAAAAGCCTGCTGCAGTGCAGGAATGATGCCCACCCCCGTATTTTGAATCAACCGGATACGTGAGTCGTGGGCGCTGAATTCCTGGAGTATTTGATCACTGGAGTCTGTGGAGTGGTCATTTATAGCCAAGAGCTCCCAGTTGTCTGAGGTTTGATTTTGAATGCTTTGAATGGACTCTTTGAGGTATTTCTCAGCATTTTTTACAGGCATGATGATGGAGACTCTGCCCATTTTTAAAACATTTTGGTAATTAAGGTGTTCTTTTTATAATTATAAAAAATCATGAATATATTCAATATATTTAATTCGAAGCCCAAAAGGGAACTCCTGCAAGATCGGTATGACAAGCTGATGGAGCGTGTATATGCGTTAGAAATGTCCAATTTAAAGGCTGCAGCGCTCACCCGTCGCAAGGCCCAGCGTGTTTTACTTCAGCTTGTGGAGCTGGAAAAAAGACAGCCTAGTCAATAATCCCCATGTTTCTCATCAGCTGAGAGGCATTGAAACTACGACATACGCCTTTGCTGAGGTGATAATCAAAAATGATTCTGTCTCCTTCAATTGAGCTGTTAAAGCTGTAATTTTTCACCTTTAGTTCTGTTTCTTCCAGTTGTCCGAGCGACAGGTCGTGGGTGGAGATGAGCCCGAAAGCTTCCGTTTTAGTAAGTTTCTTTACTAAGGCTACCGCTCCGGTATGCCTGTCCTGGGAGTTAGTTCCTTTTAGTATTTCGTCCAGTAGGAAAAAAACCACTTCTCCTCTTTTTGTCAGGTCCAGCAGTTGAGCGATTCTTTTGAGCTCAGCATAGAAGGAACTCGTATGCTCTTCCAAATTGTCTTTGGTCCGCATGCTGGTGAATATGCGACATGGAGTGAAAGTAAATGCTGATGCGAAGACCGGGGCACCTGCTCCCGCCAGCACCATGTTGATACCGAGTGTCCTTTGAAAAGTTGACTTGCCTGACATATTGGATCCGGTAATGATATCCACAGACCCTGAGCCTGAGATTTCATAATCATTGGTAACCATTTCTGCAGCCGAAACCAGCGGGTGTCCCATGTCGGATGCTTTCAGACTTTGCTTTGCGTGAGTAACCTCAGGGAAAACATATTGTGGATTGGCGTGTGTGAAAGCAGCCATGCTGATGAGACACTCCAGTTGATGAACCGCCTCCAGCCATTCGTTCATGTGGTCAGCGTTGGCCTTTTTCCACTTTAAGATATCCAGTAGTAAAAAGGCATCCAGGATCAGTAGAAAATCAGCAATCATATAGAACATGTTGCCTCTGGCACTGATGCGTAAAGTAAGGTTCGAAAGCTTTTTGATGGCCAAAGAGGCGCTATTGGGTGTGGTGAGTTGGGACTGCAAGCGGCACAGCTGCTCCGAAACGAAAGTCTGTTTCTCCATTTCGGAGATCATGTGGCTATACGTAGAAACCATGTAATGGGCTTTGTCAATGCCTGCGATCTGATGGTTAAGCTTTTTAATAACCAGTGCGAGCAAGCCCCCATTGAGAATGATAGAAATATAGATCACCTGATAGGGTAGCCACTGAAGAAGAATGCAGGCGCCAAGAGCCAGAGAAAGAACTACAAGAATTATGGAGGCCATTTTCCAAAGGCTTTGTCGCAGCATCAGCTGCTTAGATGCCCAATGATAGAGATGAGAGGCGTTGGTGTGTGGGGCCTCTTTACTTTTCTGATTCACAGCCACCCGTGCAGCAGCCCTGAAATGCTGAAACCAATCCACTTTCTGACTTAATTCTCTTATGGCTTCCTGACGCCTTGTAATGGTCCGCGCCTCGGCCGGTTCTGATAGCCATTGAACGAGCATTTTTTCAGCATCGGGTAGGGCAGACCTGTTGAGGAGCTGAAACAGGGAGTGTTGCCCCAGTACATCCAGATCGGCCTGATAAGGGTGGTCTTTTTGGGCATACTCATCACCTGTCCTGAACCCCGAAAGGTGGAGGTTTAACCGGTCAATTTCTTCGCGATTGATCAAAATCAACTGGGTAAAAAAAGCTTTCTTTCCTTCGTGAAACTGATATCGAGTCACAAAAAAAATGAACCCAACAAGAGCCATAAACAGCAATGGTACAAACATCCAGTGGTCTTTATTGAGAAACAGCACGAAACACACTACTCCTGCCAAAAAGGCAATGGCTCTGAGGAGAGAATACCGTGTTGCCAGATCGCTGTGTCGGGCGAATTGTTGCTCAAAATGGGTGATACGACCTTGAAAAATAGCTGCGGGCATATGAGGGGTTAGTAAAACAACAGGCTAATGACGACACCAAAAAACAGGCTGAGTCCCATGATGATGGTGTAAAGAAAGCCGCTCAAGAAGACTTTGTAAATGGCAGTCATATAGCCAAGTTGATAGGTGTTTTTAAAGGAAACTGCCAGATATCCCATGATGGCCAGTAGAAAGACAATGTCCATAGTATCTGCCCAGGAAGGGCTGATGAGCCCTAAAATCCACAAAAAGGTGAGCGCTATGAATGCAAAGGAATGGAGGTGCAAGCTGTGAATGATGTGGTTGATATAGAGTCCCTTTCTGAAAAATACTTTGAGCAGCAGTGCATATACCGGCAAAAGAAAGAACATCAGGATGGGGATGTTTTTGACGATGTACCGGTTGATGGTTGGCATGTCGGATTTCGTTAGTTTGATAATCTGTCTGTTGATGTAGGCCGCTGCAAATGGCTTCTGTTCATTGTGAATGGAATCTTCAATTTGCTCGATGCTGTAGTCCGCGGCCTTATCCCGCGCCATCCGATTGATAATCTTCCATTCCGATCCGGAGATGGGCCAGCTTGTATCCAGCGAATCCAGGTCCTCGGTTTCGGTCACTATGGTGGGAGTGTTGTCTGTAAAGTCCGGAGTACTTTGCTTAATGATCCCTTGGTTCTTATCCGATTTCCCATCCATATTAATGGAAAAAAAGAAAAAGTGAATCAGACTGACCACCAGATAGAGCCGAATGGGATTGGCGTATTTCACCCTTTTTCCCTCCATAAACTCTCGGGTGAGGGTGCCGGGTTTCAGGAAAAACGGACGAATACTCCTGCCAAACCTGGAGTCTAAAGAGAAATAGTTGGCCAAAAAATCTTTAATCAGCTTGCCGAAAGAGATCTGATTGTCGGTATTCTCCTGACCACATTGAGGGCAATATTCAAACGTACTTTTAAGTGGAAATCCGCAATTGAGGCAGTTTTCAGTCTTCCTTTTCTGCTTTTTCATGTTTCCTTAAAAAATAGTTGGTACCCCAGGCGATCGCGATCATCACCATGGCCACAATGGTATACTCTAGGTTATTTTCTGCATTGCGGAGTGAAATCCAAAAGAAGATCACGGCGAGCCCCATGAACGTCCAGGTGATAAGTTTCAAAGTCTTTCTCATAATGTCATGTCCTGTGTGAGTTTGGCCAGGTCTTCGGGCGTGTCAATCATTTGGCTTTCTAAAGTAGTCAAACCGATTTTAATGGAGTACCCGTTTTCAATCCACCTGAGTTGTTCCAGTGCTTCTGCTGTCTCGAGCGTGCCAGGGGGCAGCTGTGTGATTTCCAGAAGGATATCTCTGCGGTAGCCGTAGAGGCCTATGTGCTTATAAAAAGTATGTTTTTTGAGTCTATCTTCTGGTTTTACATCACGCAGGTAGGGGATGCAGGCTCTGCTAAAGTAGATGGCTTCCCGATCTTGATTGAAAATCACTTTCATTTCCGATGGGTCATCCAGTACTGCCGGATCGGTAATTTTTTTCACCAGGGTAGCCAGTTCTGTGTCTCCATCGAGCAGGGAAGCTACACGGTCTATGTGCTCTGGATGAATGAAGGGCTCGTCCCCCTGTATGTTGATCACATAGTCGTATCCGGGATGCTCCAGGATCACTTCGGCACATCGCTCGGTACCGTTGCGATGAGCGGCGCTGGTCATCATCACTGCTCCACCGAAACTGCTCACTTCTTCGAAGATGCGTTGGTCATCAGTTGCCACAAGGACCTTATCGACAAGCTGGCTCTTAATGGCCTGCTCATACACCCTTCTGATCATGGTTTTTCCTTGGATTTGGACGAGCGCTTTGCCCGGAAACCTGGACGAAGCGTACCGGGCCGGTATGATCCCCAGTACCCTCATGACTTTGCTTCCCGCACTTTCAGAGAGGTCCCTTCATCAGAGATCACTTCTATTTCTATTCCGGCTTCAATGTAATTTCCGCGTGTATAAGCGTCGTAAATTTCACCTTCTATCTCCACACGGCCACTGGGTCTCAGTATGGTGTATGCAATACCTTTTTTGCCTACCATCGACTTGCTTTTATAGAAGCTGGAGGTATAACCCTCTGTTTGATTCTGAATGTCTTGCAGGGCGATTCGATTGAAGAAACGGGAGTTGGTCAGTCGTGCCCCAGCCATAAACATAATGACGATGGAGCCCATCAGGCCCGCCAGTGTGGTGGCTACGGCAATGAAAATATCGTCTACCTGTACAAATGAAAAATCGAACGTATCATTATTGAGCATGACCAGGATCAACGATCCCAATGTGAGGATAAGGCCTGAAATACCCGCTATACCAAATCCCGGAATGACGAAGATCTCAGCAGCAATCAGCAGCACCCCTGCAAAGAAGATGATGATTTCCCAGTTTTCGGCCAGTCCGTTGAGGTAGTAAGGGGTAAAGTAGAGAATGGCTGCTATGGCAGAAGCCAATATAGGAAAACCCACCCCTGGCGTTTGCAACTCAAAATAAATACCCCCAATGATCACAAGGATTAAGATCCCACTGACAAATGGGTTCAAAAACAGGGCGATGATGCGATCGGTCAGGCTCAGCTTGAATTCAGTAATGTCATAAGTGGCTACTCCCGATCGGGACATGATCTCATCGATATTCGACACTTCAGCTTCGCAAAAACCATATCTGATGGCCTCTGAAACCGAAAATGTAACCACCTTTCCTTCCGTAGCTATGCTATCCAGATCGATATCCTCATCCACCATGCCTTCTGCAATGTGTGGGTTTCTTCCTTTAGCCTCTGCTGTGGATCGCATAATAGACCGCATGTAAGACTGGTATTTGTCCGGGGCTGCTGTACCATCCTGAGTGACTACCGTGGCTGCACCAATGCTGGATCCTTTGGCCATGTAGATACTATCGCAGGCGATGGAAATGAGCGCTCCAGCAGAGGCAGCATCCTTATTGATAAAGGCATAAACCGGCTTGTCGAAGTTAAGAATGCGGGTTCTGATTTCATCTGCATCATTGAGTGCCCCACCATAGGTGTCCAGCTCCAAAATCACATAGTCCGCCTCCATCTCTTTGGCTTTTTCAAAGCCAAGTTCGGTGTACCTGTTGGTTCTTGGGTCGATGTTATCAAGCACTTTGAGATGTAGCACTTTCACTTGTGAGCTATCTTGTGCCTGAGCGAAAAGGCCGGAAATGAGGAAGAAAAAGAAGATATATTTTTTAAGCATAGTGGCTGTCCTAACTTTACAACAAATTTGAATAAAAATACTTCAATCAACCTCGTGGCTGTACCTTCTTTCGCTTTTTCTTTATCATTCACTTCCAAAATATGGCAGGTGGCACTGGATGCCGGCACAGGCTACATGGTTTTGGAGCTTCGGAATGAGGATACTCAGGAGGTGAAATATCAACTCCTTGATTTAAAATCTCTAAAGGACAAAAAGCCATTTGAGATCCCTGAGGCTGATTGGTGGACCACCGTATTGAGGTTTTATCATCCGTTTCTTTTGCTCGAGCGGTACAATGACCCACAAAATCCGCTCAGCAAGGATTTGCTGGTATATGATACCCTTTCGCTGAGTCTCAATCACGTGCTTACTGATTTTCAGTTTATACAAATGGAAGGTGGAGAGCTGATGGGGCATGTTCCGGGAGATCAGTCCAATGAGCAGCGATGGAGCCTTGGTAGCCGGACAGAGCCGTTGGCAGGTAGCAACGTGAGATATCCGGTTTATTATGCCCCTGGTTCTGAGTACTATACCTTGGTAAAGGAGTTTTTGGGAATGGAGGAGGCACCGGTGGGTTTTGAGTATGATGAGTATGGAAAAAATATCATAATAAGCTATTATGAGCGTTTAGGTACAAAGTTTGATAGAAAGCTTTTGGTTATGCAGGGAGATGTCGAGCTTTACCACGAGGTGGTAGATACGGGTTTGAATGGCTATGCTTCCGGTAGTTTTTTTTCTTTCAATAATCTTTTGGTATTTGTTCAGAATGGTAATCAAATTCATGCAATTGAGCTATAAAATCGGAATCGTTTTAGTATTGACTTTAGGGGCATTGGCCAGCCGGGCTGGTGGTTTGGATTCGTTGAGGGTCGAAAAAAACAAGGGCCAGTATTTTATCATCCATCAGGTAGAAAAGGGCGAAACACTTTACAGTTTGGCCAGAAGATATGGTGCTGATCTGGAGCAAGTGGTGAAGGTGAATGACATCCAGAATAATCAGATTTCGCTCGGACAGGAACTAAAGTTGCCCATCGATAAGAGCAAGGCCAGGCAGGCATCTGACATGAAGCCCGTTGAACAAAAAGCATCTTCCGCCATGGAGGAGGTCACCCATACGGTGGCGCAGGGTGAAACCCTTTATTCGATATCCCGAAAATATGGCGTAGCTGTGGAAGATATGAAAAAATGGAATTCCTTACCTTCTAATGAGATTTCCATTGATCAGCAGCTAACCATTCGAATCTCGGATGACCAGGCAGTGCCTGCCCCCGTAGAGGTGAAGAAACCCGTGAAGGAGACTCCTAAGCCAAAACCCACCGTGCCGCCAGGCTTTACAGAATATTACGTACAGAGTGGAGATTTGCTGGAGACCATAGCGGCCAAGTTTAAGGTGAAACCTGACAGTATTGTTTTCTGGAACCATTTGCCCAATGCTTATTTATCCATTGGCCAAAAGTTATTGGTCAGGGGAAAACCGGATTCTGTTAGAATTGCTCAGAATGATGCTGTAGAGATACTGCCATATGGTCAGCGTAAGACGGTTAAAGATCAAAGTGGCTTTACCCGTGTGTTTGAAGAGGGCACGGCCCGAAAGATAGAGGATGGTATGGAGACTCAAAAGTATTTGGCACTGCATCGTACCTTATCCGTCGGTGCGCTCATAGAAGTACGCAATCTGATGAATAATCAAAAAATTTTTGTCAGGGTGGTGGGAAAGCTCCCTGAGACTGGTCTTAATGAGAATGTGATGATCAGGCTGACGCCTATCTGCTTTGAACGACTAGGAGTGATTGACCCCAAGACGAGGGTGGAGGTATCTTACTATCTGGATTAGTTGTTTTGACAAAAATATCTGAGCTAAAGGCATTTCTGGACAGGAAGGTTACCCAATACAATCAGCCTGGTTTTATTGAAAACGACCCCATCTCCATCCCACATGGGTATACTCGTTTGCAGGATATTGAGATCGCTGGTTTTATGGCCTCAATACTCGCCTGGGGTCAGCGGGTGACCATCATCAATAAGTGTCGGGAGTTTTTTGAGCGAATGGACAATGCTCCGTATGATTTCATATTGAATCACTCCGAATCCGACCTGAGGGCTTTTCTCGATTTCAAACACCGCACATTCAATGCTACAGACGCGCTTTATTTCATTGAGTTTTTCCGGCACCATTACTCCCAACACGAAAGTCTGGAGAACGCTTTTGTTCGTGGCGCTCTGGTTGGTGCCAGTGACACTTATAGCCATCTGGCAGGTTTTTTCGAATATTTTTTCTCTTTACCTGACCATCCCAGGCGTACCTACAAACACATTTCGAGCCCGGTTCGCAAGTCAGCATGTAAACGTCTGAATATGTTTCTTCGCTGGATGGTGAGGCAGGATGCTTCCGGAGTGGATTTTGGGTTGTGGAAGGTCATTCAGCCCTCTCAACTGGTGTGTCCTTGTGACTTACACGTAGATCGGGTGGCTCGCTCGCTGGGGTTGATCACCCGCAAACAAACGGATTGGCAAACTGCCATTGAGCTGACCAATCAGCTCAAGGCGTTTGATCTGGAAGATCCTGTAAAGTATGATTTTGCCTTATTCGGCCTGGGTGTAGAAGAAAAATTTCACTGATTCCACTGAGCAGGATTGCTTCTCCACGCTTGCAGGGTAGCTTCCTGATCCGGAGCTATGCTTCCATCGGCCAGCATCGCTGCTATCATGGTAGAGTAGTCGCTCAGGTACCACAGGTCCACATGGTGATCTTTGAAGTTTTCCTCAGAGATACCAAACCCATAAGTGAAAATAGCCACCATGCCTAGCACCTCCATGCCGACCGTCCTCACGGCCTCAGCGGCCTGTAGAGAGCTTCCGCCTGTGGAGACCAGGTCTTCTATCAGAACAACTTTGGTGCCCTTAGAAGCTACTCCTTCTATCTGATTTTCCATTCCGTGGCCTTTGGTGGTGGATCGGATGTAGATAAAAGGCAAATCAAGAGCATCAGCGACAAGAGCACCTTGTGGAATGCCGGCTGTGGCCACCCCCGCAATGCATTCTGCATTCGGAAATTTTTCTCGGATCACCTTGGCGAGGTAATTTTTCACCAGACTTCTTGTTTCCGGATAGGAAAGGCTGAGACGGTTATCACAATAAATGGGAGATTTCCAACCTGATGCCCACGTGAAGGGCGCCTTGGGGCTTATTTTGATGGCTTCAATGTTCAGGAGGGCTTTAGCGATTTCTTTTGCGACTTGATTGTCGTATTGTTGTACAGGCATGCTTTGTCGATAAGTTTTTTAAAAATATTAGAAGGCGCTTTTATACCCCAATATTTATGTGTTTTATTTGTACGCAAAGCTAAACTTCTTGTGAAAATATTCATCAATGATATCCCTGTAAGTATCGTAAGTCCTGAGGAGCTGGATCCTGCCAAAGAATTTGATCTGGTCATTGATGGGGCGATCACCAAAATAAAACCAAAATCTCTCATTGATGATGTGCTGATCACGGATGCTGCCGCCGATAAGGTGGATGATCTCCTGCACGTGATGACAGATAATAAACTAAAGAAAGTAGATTCGATCACTTTTTGTAGTACTGACAAGCGGGACGTGATCCGCTATATCAAGAAGAAGTTTAAAGTGATAGAGGCTGCCGGTGGGGTGGTGGACAAGGGTGGTAAAATCCTCCTGATCTACCGGAAGGACAGGTGGGATATACCCAAAGGGAAGCTGGATAAAGGAGAGAATAAGCGTGACTGTGCCATACGCGAGGTGGAAGAGGAAACAGGGGTGAAGGTGTCTATTGAGAAAAAGATCAACGCCACGTGGCACACTTACATCAACAAAGAAAAATATGTGCTCAAAAAGACGCACTGGTATGTGATGCGTTGCCTGGATGACTCTAATCTGGCACCACAGACCGAAGAGGGGATAGATGAGGTACGATGGATGACCCTTACCGAGCTACGTGCAGCGCTTTACAATTCCTACCGCTCCATTCGGGTGGTGATACAGGAGTATCACAAACTCCTCAAAATACACGATCAAAGTTTGTAAGGCAGGAAGGGAGTCACATCCCCGCCATAGCGATGTACCTCGCGGATAATACTGCTGCTAATAGGAGCCAGGTCAGGAGAGGTAATCAAAAAGACTGTTTCCAGACCTGCATTCAGGTATTTATTGATTTGTGAGATACTGTTTTCGTATTCAAAGTCAGTGGTGTTTCTCAGCCCGCGTACGAGATAGCGAGCATTGTGTT
The DNA here is from genome assembly GCF_044005705.1 of Marinoscillum luteum. NCBI lineage: Bacteria > Pseudomonadati > Bacteroidota > Cytophagia > Cytophagales > Reichenbachiellaceae > Marinoscillum > Marinoscillum luteum. The sequence continues at coordinate 152,521 of NZ_JBIPKE010000013.1, forward strand.
TTTGAGCAAGAATGGCCGTGAGTTCATCATACACTATGACCTTCACCCGCTCATCGCCCTCAAATGCCGCGTTGATCTTTCCGATGATGAAGTCCACTTCGAAATACCGCTTCTTATTGGAATTGTGCCCTATGGCCACGATCACCTCGTCGAAGAGTTCAAGGCTTCTCAGCACAATGTCTTCGTGACCCTTGGTGAATGGGTCAAACGAACCAGGGAAGATCGCTGTTTTTTTCATTACTCGCAGAGAAATATGCTGTACAGATCGAAATACCTGTGATCGGCAATGTCTTCAAACTCTGAGGGAAATTTCAGAAAGTTTGGTTTGGTACCGAAGGAGATGTTTCGGATATATTTCTTCAAGAGTTCGATTTGTGGTGCGTCGTTCTTGAGTAGTCCCCATACTACCAGACTGCTGGTTTTGGGCGAAAGACCAATTTCTTTAAAAACGAGCATAATGTATTTGAGGTAATCTTCGCTCTTTCTTACTGCAAACTGATTGTAATAGAGCAACTGATTCTTCTGAGATACCATGATGTGCAGAATACCCCTGTCAAAGTAGGTAAACATGGTTTTCTCCTTGGAGTGGTCATCATACTTCAGTACTCCTTCGATCAGCGCACTACCCTGATGGATGACCTGCAAACTTTTATTGGGATAACGCTCCTTGGACCAGGAAATGACTTTTTTGTCACAAGCAAAGATGTTCACTGCACTACTCGCGATATGCTTGTAGTAATAAACCTCCTCAATCTTGGTTTTAATCTCCGAATTCACGGCCAGGTAATCACTGGATGCTTCCGGTAGAAAATGCGAACCAGGCACCAGAGAGAACTTGTGAGTTTTGAAACTTACCTTGATGTTGTCCCAGAGATTGGAACCTATGAAACTGTGTTTGTTGACGATTTCTTTGATGACCTCCAGCCGGGTATTGATCGTTTTGATGTTTTCCAGCTTGTAATCTTCCATCACCAGACAGGTGCCTGTCTGCTTATTTACCACACAAAATTGAAAATCGCGAATGCCTATTTGCAGACAAAGAGAATAAGATGGCAGCTTTGATTCATCAAAGCTGCCAGCCTTAATTCTTTTAATGAGTTTGAAATTTGATGTGGCGGTTTTTGTCAAAATATTATTCCCAGTTACCTGCTGTAGTTACACTTGTTTTGGAGCCAAATCTTAGAGGCTTTCTTGTGTTATACTCACTTTCTTCATCCCTAATAGGGTTGATAGGCTTAGGATTTTTTACCTCTATTGCATTTACAGAAACCCCACTCTTTTCAATTTTATCAGCCCAGATATCAAATTTGGTTGGAGGCTCTACACCCGGCACGTATGGAAGGGTAGATAGATTGAACCTCGGCCAGGTTGACTTTTTGAAAATTGAATCTTTTACAGAAACCGTACCCAAGGTGTCTATTTCCACATAGGTGCTATCTGCACCGTAATCCAGAGTGATTACATATTCGGTTTTCTCAGTAAGGTAAAACCTACCAGAATCCACAAATGCCAATAGTTTATCCCAATCGCTGGTGTATCGGCCATTCACGGCAAGGTACGACAGCTCCGCTTCTCTAATCATTTTTAATTGCTCAATGATTCGTGCTTCCATTTTAGCAATTCTCTGAGACTCTTCTATACTAGAGTTGATAGAGTAATACAGGAAGAACGACAAGCACAATGCGACGATTCCGAAAACTATGGTAAAGATTTTTGTTTTGGTCATTGATGTTAGGGTTTTTTGCAATAATAAAGATAATTAGACTGTTAGCGAAACGCTATTTTATGGAAATATTCGCAAATTTAAAAAACCCGCGCAATTCGGTTATTTGATTTGGTTCCTGTGTCAGGCCAAAAGCATTGTGCAGGAAACCTGAATCCATGTTTTTGATTTCGTCAAAACTCAGCCACCTCAGTTCTTCCAGTATTTGTTTATTTTTTGGTAGCTCTGGGTCAGCTCCTAATTTAATTTCTCCTGCCAGACGGGTCACTTCAAAAAAGAGTTCGATGGCATGGTGCCGGTTGTCCTGATACTCATTCACAAACAAAAACTGACCTACACTGATCGTCAGCCCTGTTTCTTCCAGAAATTCTTTTTTTAGTGCATCTTCTGCACTTTCGCCAAACTCAATACCACCTCCGGGAGGTGACCACAAGTGACCATTAGGTCCGATCCCTTTATGTTTGAGCATTAATATAGCGTTCTCCTCCCAGAGTATTCCGCATACTCTTACCCTTACCCGCCCTTCAAAAATGCTTTTGGTGATGGAATCTGCCATGGTTTTGTTAACATATTATATCGATGTACGTTAACTTTACTCAAAAAAAAAATTATATGAGAGTTTTAGCAAGTTTATTCATACTCTGCGTGGGATTCGGCGTAGTAGCACAAACCACAGGAGCAGAAGAAGTACAGAATGGTCCAAGGATCTCTTTCACTGAGTCTGCGCATAATTTTGGTGACATCACGCAGGGTGACAGAGTAACGCATGTTTTCAAATACGAAAACACAGGCAACGAACCTTTAATTCTTTCAGACGTGCGCACCACATGCGGCTGTACTGCTACCAACTGGGACAGAGAGCCTCTGGCACCGGGAGCTACGGCAGAGATTACTGTGAATTTCAACAGCCGGGGTAAGATGGGGATGCAAAACAAGGTGGTAACGATTCTTTCAAACGCCATCAACAGCACGGAGCGTGTGAAGATCACCACCAATGTACTGGCTCCAGCCCCTGTAGATCAGTGATGGCGTAGAGCATAGATAATAAGCGTAACCCAACCGGCAATGAAGAGGATGCCCCCAATAGGTGTGATGGCTCCCAGAACGGTAATGTTGGTTATACAAAGTACATAGAGGCTACCCGAAAAGATCAGGGTGCCACTCAAAAAGAAACGAATGGTCCATGTCAGCAATTGATGTGGACCATTTTTATATAGGATGCTTACAAAAAGAATGGCCAGAGCATGAAACATGTGGTACCGCACAGCTGTGTCGTAGGTGTCCTTTCTCCCAAAAGTTTCCAGCGTTTCAGCCAAAGCGTGTGCTCCGAAAGCTCCTAAACCCACAGCAGTTACAGCCAGTATACTCCCGGTTAACAAGTGTTTCTTACCCATAATTTCTTTCTCCAAAGATAGAACTCCCCACTCTGATCATGGTGCTGCCATGACCCAGGGCGTACTGATAGTCGCCACTCATACCCATTGAGAGTTCTGTAAGCTCGAAATTGCGGAAATGGAATTTTGAAGAGAACTCATCGAATAGCACTTTAAGCCCTTCAAATTCCTTAGAGATCTGAGCAGTATCCTGGGTGAGGGTGGCCATTCCCATAAGTCCGCATACTTTGATGTGGGTAAGGGCTTCGAGTTCACCATTTTCCAGAAAGTACTGCAGGTCATTTTTGTCGAACCCGAACTTGGTGGTTTCCTCTGCAATGTGAATTTGAAGGAGACATGAGATGATTCGGTTGTTTTTGGCGCCTTCTTTGTCTATTTCCCTCAGCAATCTTACGCTATCCACCGCATGGATGAGGTGTACATAAGGAGCGATATATTTCACTTTATTCCGCTGTAGATGACCAATCATGTGCCACCGGATGTCCTTTGGGAGAGCCTCGTACTTCTCAGTCATCTCCTGTACTTTGTTTTCACCAAAATCCCGCTGGCCACTGTCGTACGCTTCTTGCACGGCAGACATGGGTTTGGTTTTACTAACGGCAATCAGTCGGGCACTGGTGCCGGCGAGCTCTGTTTTTATTTTGTTAATATTTACTGCTATGTCGCCCATGTGGAGTGCTAAATTCTTGACTATGGTTAACTTTAAAACTAGCGCAAAGTTGGTAAGTCAGCGGTGAAAATCACATGACTTTCTTAAATACTCTATTATGGCAATATTAGGCACACTTTTGAAGAAAGGAATCATGCTGGGGGAGAGCATGGAGCAGCAATATACGTCTGCCTTTGATCTGCAAAAAGGGGAACTCCGAAAGTTGATGATCCATGCACAGCATACTGAGTTTGGCAGGCACTATGGGTTTGCGAATATCCTCAAAACTTTCAAAACGGGCTCCAGAGACCAGTTCTATGCTGAGTTCATCAGCAAAGTCCCGGTGTTTGACTATGATAAAATCCACAATGAATGGTGGCATTTGGCCAAAGCGGGCAAAAGGGATATTTGTTATCCAGGCAAGGTGAAGTACTTTGCGCTCAGCAGTGGCACCTCAGGCGCTTCCTCCAAGTATATACCGATCACCAAAGAGATGATCAAGTCGATCAGAAAGACCAGTATGAGGCAAATACTTACACTCTCTAAGTACGACCTGCCTACGGACCTGTTTACCAAGGGAATCCTAATGCTTGGCGGGAGTACAAACCTCAGGAAGAGTGGTACCTATTTCGAAGGAGACCTGAGTGGGATCACTGCCGCACAAATACCGTTTTGGTTTCAGCACTTTTATAAGCCGGGAAAGAAAATAGCTAAAACGTCGGACTGGGGAGATAAACTGGAAGAAATCACACGAAGAGCGAAGGATTGGGATATTGGGATTATCGTAGGGGTGCCAGCATGGCTTCAGATTTTGATGGAAAAAATAGTCAAACACTATGGCGTAGCCACGATCCATGATATCTGGCCTAATTTGAAAATCTTCGTGCATGGTGGAGTATCCTTTGAACCCTACAAAAAAGGCTTCGAAAAACTTCTGAAACATCCATTGATCTATATGGAAACCTATCTTGCCAGTGAGGGATTTATTGCTTTTCAGGCCCAATCAGTGCAACGGTCCATGAAACTGGTATTGAATAATGGAATCTTCTACGAGTTTGTCCCCTTTACCCCTAAAAACTTTACAGAAGATGGTGTAATGAGAGAAAATCCTGAAACGCTTCATATAGATCAGGTAAAGACGGGGGTGGAGTATGCATTGCTGATCAGCACAAATGCCGGAGCCTGGAGGTACCTTATCGGAGATGTGATTAAGTTTGCGTCTGTAGAGGACTCGGAAATATACATTACTGGTCGGACCAAACACTTCCTGAGTTTGTGTGGTGAGCACCTTTCGGTTGATAACATGAATAAAGCCGTGGAGTTGGTAAGTGCGGAATTCAATATCGACATCCGTGAGTTTACGGTGCTGGGAGAATCAGTTGGAGGTAGGTTTGCTCACAGATGGTATCTGGGTACTGATGACACAGTGGATGAGGAGTCATTGCAGAAGCGCCTGGACCTGAAACTGATGGAGCTTAACGACGACTATAAAGTGGAGCGTGGGCATGCCTTGAAGGAGGTGACTGTAAGAGTACTCCCGACAGCATTGTTTTACGAATGGATGAAGGAGCAGGGGAAAGAGGGAGGCCAGAATAAATTTCCAAGAGTACTAAAAAATGAAAAGTCGCAGCAGTGGAAAGAATTCGTTGCAGCCAGAAATATCATGAACCCTAGCTGATGCCTTCATATTTTACAGGATTATTATTTGGATTGATTTTTATTTTTTCTTTTGGCCCTGGTTTTTTTGCACTCCTGCAAACCAGTGTTCAAAAGGGCTTTAAAAAGGCCATTTTTCTAGCCCTGGGTATTTCTTTGAGTGATGTGCTCTATGTGGCCCTGGCCATTATGGGGCTCGCTTCCTTGCTGGAAAAGCCCACCGCGCGAATGTGGATGGCCATAGTAGGCACGGTGGTGCTTATTGCTTATGGGCTATACTCATGGTTTAAAAAACCTAAAATCTACCAGGAAAAACAGGAGGCGGATACCGAGCTTTCCTATCTCAAATACATGTTGAAGGGGTTTGTACTCAATGGGTTTAATCCTTTCATAGTGATATTCTGGCTGGGAATTATTGGTCTGGTGGCGGTCAACTACGATTACAGCAGCGGTGAGCAAATTTATTTCTTCGTTGGCGTGCTCACCACTATTCTGGTCTCTGATATCACCAAGGCATTCATTGCCTACAGGCTCCGAGCGATGGTTACCCCCAAGAAAATTTTGATTCTAAACAGGTCAGTTGGGGTGATCCTGATACTTTTTGGTATTCAAATGATTTACTTCCTGTTTAATAATTTCCTCATTGACTAGAGGGGCTTCCGCCTAAGTAATCTGAATGTCCAGCTTATAGAGCAGCCCCACCACATCGGGCATAGAAAACCTGGCCTTTTTGAGTTTATTCAGTGCCGGGTCTATGGAGTAGTTCTGAGCTGCTCTGAAGTCTGATTTTTCCAGGATGGTCTGTTCAAATATAGTGCCTGACAAATCACTTTGAGAAAAGCTGGCTCCGGTCAGGTTGGTCTCTGTAAAATCTACTTCATGCAGACTGCACTGTTGGAATTGGCTTCCCTTAAGATTGAGCTGATAGAAAGAGGAGAAGCTCAACTGGCAGCCACGAAAGTTCATGGCCATCAGGAAGGGATTGCTGTCACTAAAAATAAGGCCCAATAGCTTGCACTCATTGAATTGTACCTCTTTCCAAGAGGTGCTGTTCAGCCGGGCATTGCTGAGGTCACAGTTTTCAAACACACATTCGGAAAAGACCAGGTAGGAGAGGTCCACCCCGGAGAATAAGCAGTTGGTAAATTGGCAACGGTTATACTCCCCCTTTTTCAGGCGCTGCTCCGTGAAATTCACGCCATTAAAGGCCTGTTCTTCAAAGTAATCTTCCATACCTCGAAGTTAATTTAAACCACCCTTAGGAAGGATTTCTTCTCGTCTAATCTTAGAATTATTTGTACTTATCTGTGTGTACACCCACTGCTCTTCCAGAGGGGTCATTCATGTTTTTGAAGGATTCGTCCCAGGCCAGCGCCTCCGGAGTGCTACAGGCTACGGATGGTACAGATGGTACACACAGTGCCGCAGTGTCCGATGGGAAATGCTCAGAGAAGATGGTTCTATAATAAAATTCCTCTTTGTTTCTGGGCGTTTGTACTGGGAATTTATATTTGGCATTGGCCAGCTGATCGTCGGATACTTTTTCACTGACCACCTGCTTGAGGGTGTCTATCCAGCTATAGCCCACACCATCAGAAAACTGTTCTTTCTGTCTCCAGGCAATGCTGTCAGGGAGGTAGTTTTCGAAAGCCTTTCGCACTACCCACTTCTCCATTTTTTCCGGAGTGATCATTTTATCCTGAGGATTCAGGCGCATGGCCACATCAATGAATTCTTTATCCAGAAAGGGCACACGGCCTTCGATGCCCCAGGCGGCCAGGGATTTATTGGCTCGCAGACAGTCATACTGGTGTAGTTTGCTCAGCTTGCGCACAGTTTCTTCATGAAACTCCTTGGCATTGGGCGCTTTGTGGAAATAGAGATACCCACCAAAGAGCTCATCAGAACCTTCACCGGAGAGTACCATTTTGATCCCCATGGACTTGATCACTCTTGCCATCAGATACATAGGGGTAGAGGCACGCACGGTAGTCACATCGTAGGTCTCCAGGTGGTAGATTACATCGCGAATAGCATCCAATCCCTCCTGTATGGTGAAGAGAATTTCGTGATGCACGGTACCTATGTGCTCAGCGGCATTTCTGGCTGCTGCCAAATCCGGAGAGCCCTCCAGTCCTACGGCAAATGAGTGAAGCTGAGGCCACCAGGCACCAGTCTTGCCATCAGTTTCTATTCTGTTTTGAGAAAATTTCTTAGCGAGGGCCGAGGTGACGGATGAGTCGAGCCCACCCGACAATAGCACACCATACGGTACGTCAGACATCAACTGACGCTTTACAGCCGCCTCCAGAGCGTCGTGAAGATCCTCTATGCTTGTTTCGCTGTCCTTTACATTTTCGTAAGTAGTCCAGTCACGCTCATACCATTTTACGAGCTTGCCTTCTTTACTATGCAGGTAGTGTCCCGGAGGGAAAAGCTCTATTTTGGTGCACACTCCTTCGAGGGCTTTGAGTTCGGAAGCAACATAAAAAGTACCGTCCTCATCCCATCCCATGTAAAGGGGGATGATGCCCATATGATCCCTGGCAACGAGGTAAGCATCGCTTTCAGAATCGTAAAGAGCAAATCCGAATATTCCGTTGAGTTCGTCCAAAAAGCTTGCTCCTTTTTCTTTGTAAAGAGCCAGGATCACTTCGCAATCTGATGCCGTGCTGAAATGGTATTTTCCTTCAAATTGTTTGCGGAGTTCGCGATGGTTATAGATCTCTCCATTGGCAGCCAATACGATTTTCTGATGGTCACTGAAGAGGGGCTGCTTGCCGGAAGCCGGATCCACGATGGCCAGGCGCTCATGGGCCAGTATGGCATTTTCACTACTGTATATACCACTCCAGTCCGGGCCTCGGTGCCTCAGTTTTTTGGACATTTCCAATAATCTTGGTCTGAGTACTTCGGCCTTTTGCTTCAACTCAAAAGCACATACAATTCCGCACATATTCTTACGTTTTCTCCTTTTATTATTCTGTAAAATACTTATTGGTCAGAATAAATATCGGGTGTTTATTTTTCAAGGGCGGAAGTTAATCCCTGTTGGGAATATTTTCAATAAAGTCAAACTTTATTTGTAAATGGAGTGGGGTATATTTCTTGTTATTTGAAATATTCGTAAAATATGAGGGTTGAAATCATCAATATTTCATCAGAATATTCCTTCTTCTGCAGGGCTTACAAGTTAATTGCGTATTTGTCTGATCAATGCTGTATCAGATGCTTTGTTCAGTCACTTAGCGCGTTGGTAATAAAGGTAGATTTTGTCAGGAGCCAAAGCAAAAAGAATATCATAGCCCAGCGCAGATAGATCGTATAATAATCCGTGGTGTCCTTGTAACGGGTTTCTTTGATTTCGGCCTTCTCCAGTGAGTCGATTTCTGAGAACACTTGCTCCAGAGCTTCTTTGTCGGAGACTCTGTAGAAGTTGCCCCTGCCTATTTTGGCAATCTCTCTCAGGTTGGTTTCATCCAGCGTGTTTTCGACATATCTAGGCCGCCCAAAGAAGTCGGTCCCAAAAGGAACTTTGCCTTCTTTACCAATGGCAATGGTGTAAATCTTGATGTCGTAAGCTTGAGCAAGTTTTGCTGCAGTGATGGGGTCAATGTTGCCAGCGGTGTTGTCACCATCACTGAGCAGTATGAGCACTTTTGATTTACTGTCTGACTCCCTGAGCCTGTTGGTGGCAACTGCCAGGGCACTGCCGATAGCCGTTCCACGGTTTTCTATCAGATCAAAGGAGATGTCATCAATGTAAGAGTTGAGCAGGTCATAGTCAGAAGTGAGTGGAGACCTGGAGAATGCATCTCCGGAAAATACGACCAACCCAATCCGATCCTGAAACCTGCCAGCCACGAAATTTCTGGCTACTTCCTTGGCGGCCTCCAGCCTGTTGGGCCTGAAATCCTCAATTTGCATGGATTCAGAGATGTCAATGGTCATCATGATGTCTATGCCTTCACTCCATTGCTCCACCTGCTCGTTGGTAGACTGTGGCCTAGCCAGTGCTGTGACCAGCAGGCTAATGGTAATGAAGAAAAGAATCGGGGGGATAATCCTGAAATAGCTCACCGGATCACTTTTGATGTCTTTTTTGGTGAGTGCTATGGGGAGGCGCTGACGAAACTGGGCCATAACTACCGCCCTGATGAGCAAGAGCAACAAAATGCCCAATAACAAATAGAACCATAAGGGTTGCTCCCAATCAAAAGATTGGAGTTTTGACCAGGTGAACCAGTTGACAGAAAACCAGGAATTTGTGCTCTCCATAATTGTTAGCTGTTTTTGATTTGGTCTGTGATCACTGAATATCTGTGCTGCGTGAAGTCTTCGATAGCCTGAAAATCCTTATATAGCTCGTCGCTCGAGCGACCGCCATAGACGCAGCGGTCAATGTTTTTAAGGGTACCGTTCAGCTCTCCGGTATATTCCAAAGCCATGATTTCCTTGGTGGTGAGCTTTGAGAATGGTCGTTGCTCAAGCCGCTCAAGAAAATTCTTCCACTCTGTCAGGGCGTGCTCGGCGATTTTTTGGTTTGGTGCTTCCTTCAGACTTCTGATGTCCATGGTCAGGTGCTCGGAGAACGCAATAAAGTCTTTTTTCAGTTTCCTCAACCTGATGGTCTTTCGTATTTTCTTCCCAAAAATGAGATAGGTAGCCAGTGTCAGCACCATCAGAACACCCAGAATGATCCATAGTAGTGGAAAATTAAATTGGGTAGGTACGTTTTGATAAGCCAGATTGGTTTTCAGGCTGGTAGTATCGGTCACCACCTCCAGAAGCTGCTTAAAAAATATGGAATCAAGACCAGCATCTATGCGGGTACTGTCACCTGTAGGTTTGAGTATGAATACAGGAATGGAAAGCGACTGGATCGGATCAATCTCATAGCTCTGAAGGGTATAAACCGCAGAATCAAAGGCCCGATCGGTTTTGATTGTGCTGGGAAAATATTCTTTCCCCGAAAATTCAAAGGGTGAGAAATTGTAAGTGGTATCGGGAAAGATCAACTCCAGATGATCCGGGTACTCCGCGGAAACCCAGTAATGAATGTCTTCACCGATTTTGAGGCTGTCTTCTACAAAACCACCTTTGACTGTGATTTTTTGGGCGTTGGCCCCCATCATGATCAAAAGCCCTAGTACGTAAATCAATAATCTACCTTGCACGTTGCGAATTCATTTTGTTCCTGTGTCTGAATAATTTGACCAGCTTGGGTACGTAATCTTCTTCAGTTTCTACCGAGAGATAGTTCACGTCGTTTCGACGGCAGAAGTCCTCCAATGCAGCAGTATTTTTCCGATAGGTTTTGTCCAGTACGTTTCTGAATTTCCCCGAAGAGGTATTAATCCAAATGGTTTTCCCGGATTCCTTGTCCAGAAGTGGTACTATTCCCAGGCTTGGCATATTTGATTCCCGCTTGTCAAACAGCTGGATCACCACCAGATCGTGTTTTCTGGCCATGCCCTTCAGGCTATGGAGGTAATCTTCATCGATAAAATCTGAGATGAGAAAAATCACTGCGCGGCGCTTCAGCATGCCCAGAGCGAGCCGAATGGCCTGATCCAGGTTAGTTTTTCTGGAAATGGGTTTCAGCGAAAAGATACTCGAGAGAATTTCGTAGGAATGCTTCATGCCCTTACCGGGCTTGATATAGGTCTCTTTCTGGTCGCTAAACGACAGTAATCCAACTGAACTGCTCTCTTTCACCGCCGACATGGTCAGCAAGGCAGTGATTTCTTTACCCAGGTCAATTTTCTGGTGGTTGGCTTTGCCGATTTCACCGGATGCTGATACGTCCAGCATAAAGAGCACCGTTTGCTCTTTTTCTTCTATAAAAGTCTTTACGAACGTTCCGTGTCCTTTAGCGGTTACGTTCCAGTCAATCGTGCGCACATCATCGCCATATTGGTAGGCCCGGACGTCATCAAACTCGAGGCCCGACCCCTTAAAGATGCTGTGAAAGTCACCTTGCATCTGAGAATTGATGGCTTTGCGCACTCTGATCTCATATTTTCTCAGCTTTTTGAGGATGTCCTTCATGCAAAGTAATTTTGGGGTTCAAAATTATAAGAACACTTAGACTTATACCTTGTGAAAAAATCTTTTTTTGTCATATTGATCGTGCTGCTTGGAAGCTGTTCGAAGAAACAAACGGAAATTCCGGCAGATGTGTTGAGTCATGATCAAATGGTCAGGGTATTGATAGAGGTGCACCTGCTGGAAGCCAAAGTAAAGAAGCTCTACATCAAAGGAGATAGCAGCCAGAAAGTTTACAATCATTTCGAAAAGATGCTTTTTGAAGAGCAGGAAATTACTCGTGAGCAATACAGAAGAAGCATGGAGTTTTATGTAGAGGAAATAGAGAACTACAAGGCGATCTATGATGAGGTGGTGGATAGCCTGTTGGCTCGCCAAAAAGCAAAGGACATTCGATAATGCTGATTTATCCAAAAGACATACAGGAGAAGCTGGGGATTGACCAGCTCATGGAGCTTATCCGCCAGCGGTGTAAGTCCGACTTTGCCGTGGAATTTCTGGAAAAGGCCCGGCCATCTTCCAGAATAGAAGAAATCACAAAGTGGCTGGACCAAACTGATGAAATGCTGCGTGTGATCTCCTCAGGTGATAATTTGCCTTCCAGAGATTTTCAGGATCTACGGGTATTTCTAAAGAAGATCAAAGTGAAAGGCACCTTTCTGCAGGCAGAGGATTTTGCGCAGCTGAAATCGCTGCTAGCCCTGCTTTATGATTGGACTCAGTACCTCAAAAAGCATCAGGAGGTATATCCAGAGTTATGCAGTCTGACCTATGGATTCATCGCAGATCAGAACCTGATCAAGGCCATAGAACTCATTGTGGATGAGAAGGGAGTAGTTCGTGATAACGCCAGTCCCGAGCTGGCCTCTATCCGTGCTTTGCTCATTCAGAAAGAGCGTGCTGTTCGTACAGCCATCAATAAAGTACTCAGAAAGGCCATTCAAGACAAACTCACTGATGAGGATAGTTCGGTGACCATCAGAGAAGGTCGTCTGGTGATTCCGGTAAAGGCAGAGCACAAGCGGCGGATTCAGGGATTTATCCATGATGAATCTGCCACCGGGCAAACGGTCTATATGGAACCTACGGAGGCCCTGCAGTTGAACAATGAAGTGCGGGAGTTGCAGTACCAGGAGAAACGTGAAATTGCCCGGATTTTAACGAGGCTTACTGACCTTGTGCGGGAGTCTGTAGAAGACTTGGACAAGGGCGCATTTTTTATTGGCTTATTGGATTTCATTCATGCCAAGGCTGTATTCTCCAAAACCATAGATGCGGTAAAGCCAGGAGTGACTAAAAACCCCATGGTCAAATGGTATGGAGCCAGGCACCCTTTACTCTGGCTGTCGCATACAGCCTCGGGCAAGCCCACCATTCCATTGTCGTTGGAACTCAGCAGGCAGGAAAACCGAATTTTGGTTATTTCCGGACCCAACGCAGGCGGTAAATCTGTAGCGCTCAAAACCGTGGGGTTACTGCAATATATGTTTCAGTGTGGCTTCCTGGTGCCCGCCAGTGAAGCATCCACGTTTGGGGTTTTCCGAAGCATCTTTTTGGACATTGGGGACACCCAGTCATTGGAGAACGACCTGAGTACCTACAGCTCACACCTTACAGCCATGCGTTATTTTGATGAGATGGCCGATCGAAACAGTCTTTTTCTCATCGATGAGTTTGGTACGGGGACTGAGCCGCAGTTTGGTGGAGCCATTGCAGAGTCCATTTTGGGTCAATTGAATGCCAGAAAAGCTTTTGGAGTGGTCACTACCCACTATCAAAACCTTAAGAAATTTGCCGAAAATCATCCCGGTGTGGTGAATGGTGCCATGAAGTATGATGTGGGGGCGCTCGAACCTTTGTTCGAACTGGAAGCGGGTAAGCCGGGAAGTTCTTTTGCTTTCGAAATCGCAAAGAAAATAGGATTGCCGACTCAGATCATTGAGAATGCCAAGGGATTTGTAGGTACCAGTCAGGTGGATTACGAGCTTTTGCTCAATAGTCTCGAGTCTGAACGGAATAAATTCCAGAAGCTCACTAAAAAGCTGGAAAAAGAAGAAAAGGAGGTAATCAGCATCAAAACCGACTATGAGGCCCTGAAGGAAATGCTTCAGGATGAGCAGAAGCGACTAATCAAAGAAGCAAAAGCCCGAGCGAACCAAATAGTAGAGGAGGCCAATCAGCGGATTGAAAACACCATACGTGGGATCAGGGAAAGTAGCGCGGATAAAGAAAAGACCCGCCGGTTGCGTTCAGATTTGGAGCACTATAAGAAGACTCAGGAGGAGAGCATTAAGAAAGAGGAGAAGCGAAAAAAGGCGGAAGAAATAAAGGTGGGCCAGCATGTGACCATAGAGGGGCAGGATACTTCAGGTGAAGTGATGAATGTGAAAGGTAAGCAGGCTCAGGTGCGCTTTGGGAATATCATTTCCTTCATAGAATTAAGCAGGCTCCGCAAGGCTAGTGCTCAGGCCGCCAGGCAGGAGTCGAGAGCGCGCAAAATCGGAGGCATTAATATGATCGAGAAGATGTCTCAGTTCAATGGAGAAATAGATGTGCGGGGAGTGCGGGCTGATGAGGCATTACAAAAAGTGGATGAATACATCGATCAGGCGCTGCTTCTGGGTACTGATCAGGTGCGGATCATTCATGGTAAGGGCCACGGTATCCTGAGGGATGTGATCAGAAATTATCTAAAGAGCCACCAGAGCATAGAAAAGGCAGTGGATGAGCACATCGAGTTTGGAGGAAGTGGCATTACTCTGGTGACTTTTCGCTGATGAGAGAAATTACCAGATCACAACTGGCTCTGAGAAACGGGCAGGACAAAGACGATATCTGGATTGCCTACCAGGGCCGGGTGTATGACGTGACGATCTCACGAATGTGGCGGGACGGCAAACATTACGAGCATTGGGCCGGGCAGGATCTTACCGATGAGCTGCCCGATGCTCCCCATACCGAAAAAGTCTTTGAGAGGTTCTCGCAAATTGGCATCTTAGTACCATGATATTGATAGCAGATGCAGGGGGCACTAAAACAGATTGGAGGCTGCTGGATGATAAGCAAATTTCCCAGTTCACTTCCAGAGGCTTCAACCTGAAGACTCAGGAATTTGATACCTACCTGAGGGAATTGCCGATGGAGCTTGCAGGCTTGAAGGGTATTTCCAGGATTTACTTTTATACTGCCGGGCTGGTGACGGAGCAGGATGCTCAAAGGATAAATGCTCGGCTGGAGTCTTTTTATCCGGGCGCAAAGAGCCATTCCTTCTCAGATACACTTGGTGCCGCTCGCTCACTTTTTGCGGCTCAGGCCGGGTATGTTTGTCTGCTCGGTACCGGGGCAGGTGCGGCATTGTACGATGGTCAGGAAATTGCTGAGAGAGTGCCTTCGCTAGGGTATATTTTGGGAGATGAAGGAAGTGGTGCCGATCTGGGGAGATCCCTTTTACAGACTTACCTCCGGCAGGGATTGCCGGCTGATTTGCAAGACACATTCAAAGCGCAATTCTCAGAACTGAATGAAGCTGCCGTGCTGGAAGTTGTGTACAAACAGCCGGGGGCCAATGCCTTTTTGGCTCAGTTTGTTCCATTCATCGTGGAGCATCAAAACC
This sequence comes from Marinoscillum luteum, assembly GCF_044005705.1. Classification (NCBI taxonomy): domain Bacteria; kingdom Pseudomonadati; phylum Bacteroidota; class Cytophagia; order Cytophagales; family Reichenbachiellaceae; genus Marinoscillum; species Marinoscillum luteum. The sequence continues at coordinate 167,604 of NZ_JBIPKE010000013.1, forward strand.
ACCCTTTTGTTTACCAATTAGTATCAGGTGGTTTTCATCGGTACTTTCAGGCTTTTTTTCCCGATAAGGAAAAGTACCAGGGCGCGCCGTTCAGATTTATAGGTTCAGTAGCGCATCTTCTGAGTAACATTCTTCGTCGCGTTGCCTCGGGCTACGGATATCGCATCGACCTCATAGCACAAAGCCCCATAGCAGGACTCACCTTATATCATCAAGAACATGGATAAATTACCAGATACCGAGAAGGCCTCAAAATATGAGCGAATAGAAGAAATGTCCACTTTGGATGTTCTCTCAAATATAAATCGTGAAGATGCCACTGTGGCTGATGCCGTGGCGCTCGCCATCCCTCAAATCCAGCGTCTCGTGGACGCAATAGTGAGCCGGATGCAGACAGGAGGCCGATTATTTTACATAGGCTCTGGTACCAGCGGTCGGCTGGGGGTGGTTGATGCATCTGAGTGCCCGCCCACCTTTGGGGTACCGCACGATCTCGTGGTGGGTATCATTGCTGGGGGTGATGGAGCCATACGAAAGGCAGTGGAGTTTGCCGAGGATGATCAAAAACAGGCTTGGGAAGATTTGAAGGCTTATTTTCCTGATGAAAAAGATACAGTGATAGGCTTGGCGGCTTCCGGTACTACCCCATACGTAATAGGGGGAGTGAGTGAGGCGAGGGCCCATGGATTGCTTACTGGCTGTATTGCCTGCAGTGCCGGATCGCCATTAGGAAAGGTGGTAGAGTTTCCTATAGAGGCCGTGGTAGGGCCGGAGTTCATCACAGGCAGTACACGGATGAAATCAGGAACCGCTCAGAAAATGATTCTTAATATGATCTCCACTTCTGTAATGATAAAGCTGGGGCGGGTGAAGGGTAATAAAATGGTGGATATGCAGCTGAGTAATCAGAAGTTAGTAGCGCGCGGGGTAAGGATGCTGATGAATGAACTGAAAATAGATCAGCGAGAAGCTGAAAGTGAGCTAAAACGTTTCGGATCGGTCAGGGCAGTTTTGAAGAACCGTGAGAATTTATAATGTTCGTATGTTAACTTAATGTTAACTTAATGTTACGTATTATATTTTGATTTTAAGGACTTTCGGAGAATACTTTTTTACGATAAATGTAATATCAGAATCTCTTCACTGTCATATTAAGAAATTTTTAAGTCCATTTATATCTAAGGTGACATGGTGTTAACTTGGAGCGTCAAATCGACTAGAAAAATTAACCAAAACCTGAACTCTACTGGTTGGGCGAAAGCCTATTTTTGCCGGGAGTTTAAAAACAAAAAGTAAACGCAATGAGGAAAACTTTACGCAATTATGCACTTGTCGCTTCGATGCTTCTGGCATCGGTGGCATCTTTCGGGCAGAGCAGAATTACAGGAACTGTAGTTGATGCCGAGAACGGAGAGGGGCTACCAGGAGCGAGCGTTGTTCTAAAAGGAACAACCAATGGAACCATTACTGATTTCAATGGAGATTTCAGCTTAACAGTTGAAAAGAGCACGGCTACTATCATGATCTCATTTGTTGGATTTCAGACTGTAGAGAGAACAATCAACCTTAGCGAGACACAAAGCCTGGGCAAAATAGAGTTAGCACCAGGTGCTAATGAGTTGAGCCCATTGGAAGTAATTGCTTCTGTGGCGGTGGATCGTAAGACACCAGTGGCTGTTTCTACTATCAAGCGAGCTGTGATAGAGGAGAATGCCTCAAATCAGGAATTTCCTGAGCTGCTAAAGAGTACGCCCGGAGTTTATGCCACCAAGCAAGGTGGTGGTTACGGTGACTCTAGAATCAACGTGCGTGGTTTCAATGATGAGAATGTAGCTGTGTTGATCAACGGTGTACCCGTGAATGACATGGAGAACGGAAACATCTACTGGTCTAACTGGGCTGGTTTGACAGACGTGACTACTACCATGCAGGTGCAAAGAGGCCTCGGTGCTTCTAAAGTAGCTGTGCCTTCTATTGGTGGTACAATCAATATTATTACTAAAACAACTGACCTTGAAAAAGGGGGTAATGTATATCAGGGCTTTGGTAACAACGGATATCTGAAGACTTCCTTTTCTTTGAATACTGGCCTTACTGAAAACAACTGGGCCATCTCTGTATCCGGTGCTAAGATCACCGGTGATGGATGGGCAGACGGTACTCAGTTTGTGGGATATAACTATTTCATGAACATCTCTAAAGTACTGAATGACAAGCACACACTTTCTTTTACAGGATTTGGTGCACCACAGGTTCACGGTCAGAGACAAAATATGCATTCAATTGCCAAGTTCAGAGAAGCCCCACAGGGATTGAGATACAATGCCGACTGGGGTGTATTGAATGGTGATGTGGTAAATGTGGAGGATAACTTCTATCACAAGCCACAATTTTCGCTGAACCACTACTGGACCATCAGCAACAAATCTGAATTGTCTACTGCAGTATATTACTCTACCGGTACTGGTGGAGGTGGCGGATACGCTACTGAAGAAGATGCTGTTACAGGGTTTGAACCTACTTTTAATAACTACAGGACAGGTGGTACCTATAGCCCATATGATTTGGACGCTATTGTGGATCTGAATCAGACATCATCTGACGGCAGAGCACTGGGTTACCTGAGAGCTTCCCGAAATGACCACAGATGGTATGGTGTACTCTCTACTTATACTCAGGAAATTAATGATAACATTGACATTCTTGCAGGTTTGGATGGAAGGTTCTACAAAGGTATTCACTTCTCTGAGGTGTATGACCTCCTTGGAGCGGAGTATGTTTATGATGATAACAACATGAACAACCCCAATGCAGCATTGAATGTGGGAGACAAAAGAGACTACTACAACGATGGTTTAGTAGGATGGGCAGGAGCCTTTTTGCAGGGAGAGTACTCAAGTGGTCCATTGGCTGCATTTTTGACGCTTTCAGCTTCTAATACTTCTTATCAGAGAATTGATTACTTCCAGTATGCTCCAGAAGATCAGGCTACACCATGGCAGAACTTCTTTGGCTATCAGGTAAAAGGTGGTGCTAACTACAACCTGAACAGAAACCACAATGTATTCGCCAATGTGGGATACTTTGAGAAAGCACCGGATTTTGATGCGGTATTCCAAAACTTCAGAAATGACATCAACTCAGAGGCTGAAAACCAGAAGATCCTTAGCTACGAGCTGGGATATGGATACAGAAGCCCTAAGTTTTCTGGTAATGTAAACTTGTACAGAACAGGATGGAACGACCGTACGTTCACCAAGAGTTTTCAGGGTGAGGATGACAAGCTTTACTACGCGAACATTTTGGGTGTAAACGCATTGCATCAGGGTGTTGAGATAGATTTTACTTACACTCCTGTGAAAGCACTGAAAGTGATAGGTATGCTTTCATTGGGTGATTGGACATGGTCTGATGACGTAAACAGTGTGAACGTTTTTGATGAGCAGCAGAATATCATCGAAACCATCGACCAGTTGTATATCGCTGATATCAAGGTGGGTGGTTCGGCGCAAACCACCGGTGCATTGGGTATAGATTATAACATCATACCTGCTTTCAAGGTGGGTGTACTTTACACATACTTCTCTAAGTTCTATGCAGACTACGATCCTACGAACAGAACCAGTTCTGAGATAGCCGGCATACAGGCATGGGAAGTACCCACTTACGGTTTGCTGGATGTAAAAGCCAGATACGATTTCAAAATTGGAGATCTGGATGCCAATTTGTTTGTGAATGCCAACAACTTGTTTGATGTGGAATACATTTCAGATGCGCAGGATACCAATTCTACAGCAGCTGGAGCTAGCGTATTCTACGGTGTAGGTAGAACATGGACCACAGGCCTGAAGATCAATTTTTAATTAACGACTCTGAAAAATATTTAAGATGATATTCAAAAATATAAAATTCATTTACGCCTTATTGCTAGTAGGGGTATTTGCATGCGATCCTATGCAGGACGTATACGATGACCTGGATAAGGGGAGTACAGGTGGGGTGACCTCAGATGTGGCTTTCACCATGACAGAAGATGATTTCGAATTGGCATTGCCAATAGCTGAAAACGGTAGTGATTCATCAAGTATGAATAGTTTTTACAACTTTACTGATGAGCAGGCTCGAAAGTATATTCCTTATATTTTGAGTGAGAAATTTCCACAGTTGGCGAAAGGTTCTTCTGCCAATGTGACTTATGCTCAGTATCAGGGAAGTTCGTCTACAGCGAATACCTACAGCAGAGCCAGTGTGTATACTTTGGATGCTGAAGATTACGAAAGTGCAGGAGAGTCAGTAGGGATGGCAGGCTTTTTCTCGCCTTCATACCCGGCATCTGCTTATGTTCCCGCCATTTTGCTGGCTGAAGTTCAGGATCCTACAGAGGATCAGGTATATGGTGTCTCTTACAAATATTCAGTGACAGACCCGGAGTTTGACTATGAGAACGCCGGTGATCAGACTGTATACGTTGAAGGATTTACTGAAGATATTTCTGCTTACACCGTGAAGGAAGTTTCAGGAGATTTGGCCGTATGGACTTACGTGATCTATAGTGATGGTAGTGCTCAGGGCTCAGGATATTCTGGTGGAGCTCAGGAGAATGAAGAGTGGTTAGTTTCTCCGGAAATTGATCTGTCTGGTTTGACTGAAGCAAAACTGCACATGAGTCATGTGACTAGATTTTTGGATGGTAATGCCGTTTCAGATTTCTTAAATGTGAAAATCTCAACTGATTACACAGGTGACATTGCTACAGCCACATGGGAGACTGTTTCATTCCCTGATTGGGTAGATGGTGGTAGCAGTAACACTGCAGTGGAAGTAGAGGCGATGATTGATGCATACGCTGGATCAAAAGTGACTTTGGCATTTGCATATAAGTCTTCTTCGACCATTGCTCCGAGATGGCAGCTGGCTGAGATCAAAGTGACTACTCCAGGATCTGTTGGAGTTATCGCTGAGGATCCTACCAATATGACAGATTACTACTCGTATTCTGGTGGAGCCTGGTCAAAAGACAACGGGGCTTACTACCTAACTGCGGCAGATTATGATGCCATGGGTGCTCCTGGTCAGTATGACAACTTCAGCAGCTCTGTGCCTGCTGATCCATACATCATCACTTACCTGAAGACGAACTATCCTTTTGCTCAGGAGGAAGATGAGTTGGTAGTGGTATACAAATATTACTCTAGTTCAGCTGGTGCTACACAGACAAGAAGCAACCTCTACACAGTAGTAGGAGGAAGCTGGACAGCATACTCTGCTGTAATAGATGCCACTTTGTTGTTTGCTTTTGATGGTACTGCCTGGGTTCCTGACAATACCATAAAGATTACTTTTGGTGCACCGGATTATACCTGGATATCTGAAAACTTCAAGGACAAAAACCCTGGAGGATCAAGCAATATGGGGACTTACGGAAACTTTAGCTGCTTTGAATGGTCAGACGATCAAATCTTTGATGCCATTACTTCACGACTTGATGTGATCTACAGTAGCATCGAAGAGGGACAGAAGTATCAGGTGACTTACTCTATCTACTGTGGAGCTTCTTCAGAGCCTTCACTTGCAGTCATTTACCAAGGTGGTGCCTGGGAAAAACTTTAAGAATTAGAATTTATACTCATTAAAAAGGGAAGTTATACTTCCCTTTTTTTTCTTTAATCCAATGATGAAAAAATATACCTTCCTTCTTCCTTTCGCTCTTTTGAGTTTTCTTGCCTTTGGCCAGGCCCCTAGTGGCTACTATGACGGCACTGATGGACTTACCGGTGAGGCCCTGAAGAAACAACTTCACCGAATATCAAGTGGTCATAAAGTATGGGCCTATAGTGATTTTCGTGATACTATTTTGCCAGATCTGGACGAAGACCCTGATAATCCGGATAACATCATCCTCTTCTATAAAAATGCTTCCATTCCCAAGGCAAATTTCGCTTCCAATAACGAGCCTGATTATTGGAACAGAGAGCACACCTGGCCCAAATCTCATGGGTTTCCAGACCTCTCAGACACTGCATATACGGATGTTCACAACCTAAGGCCCTCAGATGCTACTGTAAACACTTCCAAGAGCAATAAAGACTTTAATGATGTGGAAAACATCGCTGCAAATGCCGAAGGTGAGGCGCCAGATACCTATACCAATGCAGATTTTTGGGATCCCAGAGATGAGATCAAAGGCGATGTAGCCCGCATACTGTTTTACATGGACATGCGCTATGAAAGTGAAGCGCTCGATTTGGAATTAGTGGATCACAAGAGTTTTTCCGGTGATCCCGAATTGGGCGTATTGTTCACCTTGCTAAGGTGGCATGCACAGGACCCGGTAGACGCTGCTGAGATTGCCAGACATGAGAAAGCCTATGGATACCAAAACAACAGAAATCCGTTTGTAGACCATCCGGAATGGGTGGGTGAAATCTGGGGAACAGCTTCAGAGCCATTTGTTTCACTTGATCAGTCCAATTTTAGCCAAAATTTTGGGACTGTTCCTTTTGGTCAATCCCTTATACAGCAATATACGGTTAATGCATATAATCTTGAGGGGGACTTGACAGTGACGGTTGAGGCTCCATTCTACGTTTCTTCAGACAATTCAACCTTTTCAGGTTCAAGCACCTTTGCGCATGCTGATGGTGTGGTATCCGAAAACTTCACGGTCTACCTCAAGTTTGAGCCCCAGCAGGCTGATGGGGGTACCTATGAGGGTATGGTTACTCATGCATCTTCCGGCCTGACTTCTGTGGAATTGAATGTACAGGGCAAGGAGGGAGAAGTCACCGTTACCACTATTGCTAAGGCACGTCAGCAAGAACTTGGGAGCATGGCCTATGTAACAGGGGTGGTGATAGACGCAGGCAATAACAGTGGAAACAGCCGTGTGATATTTGATGGGACAGCAGGTATTGTAGTGCGGAGCTTCGATGCTGGTAATGAATCTGCTAACCTTGTGCAGGGGGATAGTATTGTGGTAAGCGGTGGTTTATCTGACTATGCAGGAGTGCTTCAGATAGAACAATCTCCCATTACCATCACCTTGGTGGCTCAGGGGGCTAAATTGCCGGAAGCCCAAGAGGTGACTATTGCAGAAGTAGGCGAGCCGTATGAATCCGAGCTGGTAGTGATCAGAGATGCGGCTTTTAAAGATGCGGGCGGCACTTTTGCCGGAGGTGGTTCTGCCGGTAATTTTGAAATTAAGGACGCCACAGGGACTATGGTTTTCAGAATAGGCTCGTCTGAGCACCCATTGGTGGGTACTCGCATCCCCAATGGTTTATTTGATATCACAGGCTTCGTTGGAGAATTTTCGGGAGATTATCAGATTTCTGTTAGGGATTTGGAAGACATGGTGTTGGTAGACGAAGAGGAGGAGGAACGGCCTCCAGTGATCAGCATTGCAGAGGCGCGTACTATGGTCGAAGGAAGTGTCGTCACTGTGAAAGGCATTGTGATTGGTGGTGAAAATAACAATAGAGATAATCGGGTGGTCTTTGATGGCACGGCAGGACTAGTGGTCCGCAGCCTTGACCTGGGTAATGCTTCTTCTGTCCTGGTCATGGGGGATAGTGTGATGGTCACTGGTGGGATTTTTGACTATAATGGCCTTTTTGAAATAGAAGAGTCTCCTGTATACATTGATATACTCAATAGTGGGAATGCCCTTCCTGAGCCGCAAGAGATTACATTATCAGCAGTAGGTGAGGAATATGAATCTGAGTTGATCAGCCTCAGGAATGTTTCCTTTGTGGAAACGGGTGAGTTCGCCGTGGGGAATTACACTCTGACAGGAGATGATGCTGAGGTTGTTTTTAGAGTTGGTACCATCGATCATCCTCTGGTGGGGACGAGTATTCCCCAGGTCTCTGTGGATCTCATCGGTTATGTAGGGCAGTCGAATGCAGATTATCAGGTATTTGCCAGGATGGCCGAAGACCTCACCTTTTTGGAAGAAGTGTTGGGAGTGAAAGACGCCCGACCTTCACTGAACCTTGTCTACCCCAATCCTGTTTCGGGTTTGCTGCATTTGCATTTACCTGAGGGAATCGATTACCCGGTGAACTTGTCGCTTTTTGATTTGCAGGGCAAGAAAGTAAAAACAGCCCAGGTGACGGAAGGAACCCTCAGTGTTGAGGAGTTGCGATCCGGCATGTATCTACTCACTCTTGATAAAGAGGGGCGTATATTTTATAATCGAATAATCATAGAATGATTTGCATCAGATAGAACCATATCATAATTGGCAGCAGTACTACGATGCCAGTGAGGATCCTCAATCCCCTTTTTATGGAAAAGAGTACAACTACGACTTGTATTCTGAGAATATCTATGGGTATTTCATAGATCCGGCCTGGGATTTTTTTGGTTCCGAAACACTTTACATGAAGGTACTTTTTGCCAATTATGAAGAAGGTTTTATTATCATCGAATTGATTGGAGAATGGAATGATGCCATTAACAATGATATCATGCACCTCAAGCGAAATGTGGTAGAGCATGTGATGGGCACTGGTATCAACAAGTTCATCCTAATAGGCGAGAATATTCTGAATTTTCATGGCAGTGACGACAGCTACTATGAGGAATGGTTTGAGGAGGTAGAGGATGGCTGGATCGTAGCCATCAATTTTCGTGACTTTGTGGAGGAGGAAATGGCTCGGTTTGAGATTGATTCTTACATCAATTTTGGCGGGCATCTTCAGGTAGTCAATTGGCGCACGATGACACCCGCTGTTTTTTTTGCGGGAGTCAGTCAGCTGATGCAGAGGCGTTTGCAGATGGGTGATCTGTAACCATTAGACAGGAGATTTTACCGTTTGCTATTCAGTTCTTGTCTTTCCAGATTTAAAGAGTTAAATCTGTGACACATTATCAAAACCCATGATTATGAAAAAAACTACTCACCTAATGTTTTTAGTGGGGCTGTTCTTAGTGAATGCCCTCTCAGCTCAGGAAACTGAAAAGTTTGACTTTGATCTGTCGCAGCTTGATATTCCATATCAAAAGTTTGTGCTCAGCAATGGGCTCACGCTCATCGTGCATGAAGATCATAAGGCGCCCATAGCAGCCGTGAATGTATGGTATCATGTGGGCTCCAAAAATGAAAAATTTGGTAAAACAGGTTTTGCTCATCTTTTTGAACACCTAATGTTCAATGGGAGTGAAAATTTTGATGATGATTATTTCCAGGCCATGGAGCGAATCGGAGCCACAGACCTGAATGGTACCACCAATTTTGATCGAACCAATTACTTCCAAAACGTGCCCAAATCAGCTTTGGATGTGGCACTTTGGATGGAGTCCGATAGAATGGGACACTTCAAGGACGCCATTTCTCAGGAAAAGCTGGATGAGCAAAGAGGCGTTGTGCAAAACGAAAAGCGCCAGGGTGAGAATCAGCCCTATGGTAAGTTTTTTGACCTTGTGACACAGTCCTGCTTTCCGAATGGACACCCTTATAACCACACAGTCATTGGTTCCATGGAGGACCTCAATGCGGCTGCTTTGGATGATGTAAAGCAATGGTTCAATGATTATTATGGAGCTGCCAACGCAGTAGTGGTGATCGCTGGAGATGTTAATACGGAAGAGATTTACCAGAAGGTAGTCGATTACTTTGGGGACATTCCATCCGGTCCTCCGGTTACTCATTATGGTTCTTATGTGGCCAAGCGAACCGGGGAGATTCGTCAGGTGCAGCAGGATAGAGTACCACAGTCGCGTATATATATGGTTTGGAATGTGCCCGAGTGGGGCAATCCCGATGCTTTCAATCTTGACTTTGTTGCTGATGCCCTTGCCTCAGGGAAAAATTCACGTCTTTATAAACGTCTGGTTTATGATGAGCAGATTGCTACAAGTGTGAGTGCTTACAATTGGGAAAATGAAATCGCCGGCATATTTGTGATCCAGGCCAATGTGAAGCCGGGTGTGGATAATATGGTAGTGGAAAATGCGATCAAAGAGGAGCTAGCTAAATTTCTGAAGGAAGGCCCTACCTCAGGAGAGATGAAGCGTATCAAAACTGACTTTTTTGCCGGGTTTACCCGTGGCATTGAGCGGATTGGTGGATTCGGTGGAAAATCTGATATCCTCGCCATGAATGCTGTTTATGGTGGGTCGCCTGATTTCTACAAAACACGCCTGAAGGGAATGAAGGAAGCTTCCATCAGTAGTGTCAAGTCTGTGGCTAATAAGTGGCTGAGCGATGGCGTATACGTATTGCATATCAATCCTTTTCCTGACTATGAGACGACCGGTAAAGATGTGGACCGCTCGGCACTGCCAGAGGTGGGGCCTGCTGCAACTGTGGCTTTTCCAAAACTGGAGCGTGCAACACTTTCCAATGGGATGAAAGTGGTGCTTGCTCAGAGAAATACCGTTCCGCTCATCGAGTTCAGAATGATATTTGATGCCGGCTATGCCGCAGATCAGTATGCCAAAGCCGGTACTGCCAACCTCACCATGGACATGCTGGATGAGGGCACTAAGGCCCGTACAGCACTGCAGATCAATGAGGAGTTGGCCCTTTTGGGTGCTGAACTCAATACCGGTGCTAATTTGGATCAGTCCTATGTTACCCTCTCTTCATTAAAGAATAATTTCGATCAGTCGTTGGCCCTATTTGCAGATGTGGTGCTGAACCCGGCTTTCCCACAAGCTGATTTTGAGCGATTGCAAAAGCAACAGATAGTAGGCATACAAAATGAAAAGAAAAGCCCGGTGTCTATGGCACTCCGTACCCTTCCGAAATTTTTATACGGTGAGGATCATGCCTACGGCAGCCCGCTGACCGGCTCGGGATATGAGTCCACTGTGTCCGCCATGACTCGCGAGGACCTGATGAAGTTTTATGAGACTTGGTTTAAGCCCAATAACGCTACCATTGTAGCAGTGGGGGATATCACCATGGACGACCTGAAACAAAAACTGGAGCTGAACTTCAAGAAGTGGAAGTCAGGAGAGGTACCCAAGAAGAACCTGGAAATGGTGGGTGCTCCCAACAAGAACAAGATATATGTGATGGATAAGCCAGATGCACTTCAGTCCGTGATCATCACAGGGCACCTGACCAAACCCTATGGTGAGGTCAGCGAAATAGGAGTGAGTATGATGAATAATATTCTTGGTGGGGAGTTTACCTCCAGAGTGAATATGAATCTACGGGAAGATAAAGGTTGGGCATACGGAGCATTTACATTCCTTTATTCCGCTAAAGGTCAGCGTCCGTTCCTGGCTTATGCACCTGTACAGACTGACCAAACGGCCCCATCTATGAAGGAGATCATGGGTGAGCTTACAGGGTATATAGGTGACAATCCGGCCACTAAAGAGGAGTTTGAAAAGACCAAAACCAATGAAATACTTAGCCTGCCCGGTCAGTGGGAAACCATGAATGCCGTGGAAGGGTCTATCGCTAACATAGTGAGGTATGGTCTTGCCGATGACTACTATCAGACCTATGCCGGCGAGGTGCAAAGCCTGGAGCTTTCCAAGGTTCAAAAGTTGGCCAAAGAAATCATCGATCCTCAAAAAATGACATGGCTGGTGGTAGGGGACAGCAAGAAGATCATGGCGGAGATCAAGGCACTGGGCTATGGTGAGGTGATCGCCATAGACAGTGATGGAAATGTATTACAACCTCAGAGTCAGAAACTTGACGTAGAAGGAGGGAAAAACTAAGTCGGGTAAATTATCCTGTTGGATTGAAAGGAGGAATCTTCACTGGTGGAGATTCCTTTTTTTGTTGATAAGGGTGTTTTTTGTGGATTTATTCCTGGAGGTTGAGATTCTCCAGCACTACATGGCTGGAAACATTCCCAAGAAACTTGGCCAGCAATTCATCGCTCAATTTCATAAACTCTACGGCGGCAGTATTGTCAGGTGAATAGTCACTGATGGCCTGACCAATATCCAGTGCTTCCCCCACCTTAATGGATCGGCTCACAGTGGTATCCAATATGAGGTTGCCAAAAGAGTTTTTGGCTTCATTAAATTTTTCCTGAGACAGGATAAGGTTGCCATTGTACATATTAAAAAATACCCCAAGAATATTGAGAAGGCTATTTTCTACCATATTCAGGTAGCCCATTAGTGTTTGTATGCCTGTGATCGAAAAACTATCGGCTTGCGCCGGTATGAGGATGTTTTTGGAGCTCCCAAGTATGGCTTTGACCAGTACCCCAAAGTTGGTAGGGCAGTCCATGATGATAAAGTCATATTCCCTTCGCTGAGAGCTAAGAAGGCGGGCAATGATACCTGTGCCAAATGAAATAAACTGATTATTGGATTCAATCTGAGTCATTTGAAAATCTCCGGGAATGATGTGCAGATAAGGTGTGATTTCCAGCGGTTCAATATCCGGGTCATGATCATGCAGCAGATTTCTGATGTTGTTATAAATGGTGTTTCTTGGTTCCTCTATAGTAATGGCATTGGTGAGGTTACACTGAGGATCAAAGTCTATAAGGAGAACCTTAAAGGATCTCGACCAACTGATTCCAAGATTGAGTGCGGTAGTGGTTTTCCCTACGCCTCCCTTAAAGTTGTAAATGGAAACTGTGTTGGACATTAATGATGCTGGTTGGTAACAAAACACTCAATTTACTACAAACCTTGGAATATATCAATCTGATAATTGAATAGTTATATAGGCTTAATCTCCTGCGGCAAATTAGTCTTCAATTAGCATTACCTGAGCTACTTCCGAGATCAGATAGCGTCTGGCGGATCGCTCTTCCATACAAAGGCTTCTGGTTCTTTTCTTTTCCAATTTTTTATAGACTTTTTCATTGAATTCAAATGACTGTCCAACAGGTATTTTGCTCAGAGGAATCAGGTCGGAGGGACCATCGAATTTTTTCAGAACGTTGTAAAGGATTGGATCCGAGCAGCTTGCAGCTTTGGGGTTTTTAAAATAGTTGGTAAGCGCCAGTAGTACAGGTGCCGGAAACACAGATTCATTGAGCACTGGTGTGGCAATCTTTTTGAAATTATCCTTCCATTCCTGACCGTGAGGAGCAGCCTTCCGACCGTGCGCATTAAAGGTGACCAGGTGAGCCACTTCATGCAGGAAAGTGACGAGAAAGGAAAATTGATTCAGGTCATTGTTAATAGTGATGGTGTGCTTTTTGGTTTTTGGGGTGTATCTGTAATCTCCGAGTTTGGTTTGCCGGCTTTTTTTGATTTTAAATTCAAAACCAAAATAGTCAAGCAATTTACAACAGTATGTCACTGAGTTTTCCGGGACAAAACGCTCAAAAACAGCCTTGGTCGAATTCACGATTTAAAGAAAATAAAAAGAAAGCGAAGTGAGTGTATGAAGTGAACAAAATCGGGTGGGCTGATTGACGACTATCAGTTGGAGGATTGAGGTTCGTCATAGTTATGCGGAACAATTCCATTGATCTTAGCCTAATTATTTAACCAACAAAATCATGAAGACGCTCACACCTCCAAAGCCTCATGTAGACCCTCACGAAGGTGGCTTGTCAGAGGCCATTCACGCTAATGAAGTGCTGCATAAGCAGGGCAGAGTTAATCAATATCAGGGCTTACTGGACCTCAAAAGGTCAAGGGAAAAGATGGATGCCGAACGTCGGCCGTTGTTCTTTTTCATCGGTCTCAGCTTGAGTCTTCTCTTTGCCGTTATTGCTTTCAATTGGAAGATTTATGATGAAACTCAAATGGTGGATTTGGGCGATGTGAGTTCAGATTTTGACGAAATACTGGAGGTGCCCCCAAGTTTGCAGTCCCCGCCACCGCCACCTAAGAGGGTAGAAGTATTTGTACTCAGGGAGATAGATGATGCGGAAGTCTTAGACGAAGTGAAATTTGATTTGGATGTGGAGCTTACTGAGGATATGGCCGTAAAGGACGTGATGTATGACGTGGTACTGGAAGAGCCTGAAGAGGAAAAAGCTGAGGAGATCTTCCAGATTGTAGAGGATCAGCCACAGTTTCCGGGAGGATTGAAGACGTTTTATGCTTTTGTTGCTGAAAACATTGTGTATCCTGATTTGGCTAAGAGGCTAGATATCAGTGGGCGGGTGTTTGTGAGGTTTGTAATAGAGAAAGACGGGAGTATTACCGACGTACAGGTGGTAAAAGGCATCGGGGGTGGATGTGACGAGGAGGCTGTGAAAGTGCTTGAAAACAGCCCCAAATGGATTCCCGGTAAGCAGCGAGGAAACAATGTACGCGTATATATGACTGTTCCCATATTATTTCTGCTTAAGGAAAGATGAAAAGATATCGATATGGCATGTGCCGAATCAATCAATTAATAGCTTCAATCAAATAACTGTAATAATGAGAAACTCAATGTCTGCTTCAGAAGCAGTCCGCAACATCAAATCTGGTGATCATGTATTTATTCACACAGCAGGAGCTACTCCCAATGTGTTGGTAGAGGCTATGACCGACCGGCATTCAGAACTCGAAGGAGTCAAAATTTATCACTTACATACAGAGGGCCCAGCGCCCTACGCCAAGCCGGAATACTCGAATAGTTTTCGGGTGAATTCGTTCTTTTTGGGAGCCAATTGCCGGAAAGCTACCCAAGAGGGTTATGCGGATTATATCCCCTGCTTCTTAAGTGAAATTCCATTAATGATTCGATCAGGAATCATAAAAGTGGACGTGGCCCTGGTGCAGGTTTCACCACCTGATGCCCATGGGTATTGCTCTTTGGGAATCTCAGTAGATGCAACCAAAGCTGCGGTGGATATGGCCAAGGTGGTGATTGCACAAGTTAACCCCCGCATGCCCAGGACACATGGAGATGGGCTGTTGCATAAGGATATGTTCACAGCCTGCGTGGAGGTGGATGTGCCACTTCCAGAGTTAATTGGCCATCCGATCACTCCCGAAGAGAAAAAGATGGGAGAATTCATTGCAGAGATGATTCCTGACCGAGCTACGATGCAAATGGGCATTGGGGCCATTCCTGATGCGGTGCTCTCCTGTCTGGGCAATCATAAGGATTTAGGTGTGCACACCGAAATGTTTTCCGATGGGGTGATCCCGCTGGTAGAAAACGGGGTTATTACCAATAAGTACAAGACGAAGCATAAAGACGTGATTGTGTCCGGATTTATGATTGGATCCAGAAAGTTATACGATTTTGTAGATGATAATCCAATAGTGCGGATGCTGGATATTCAGTATGTGAATGACACAGCTGTGATCAGGCGAATGCCCAATATGATTAGTGTGAACAGCGCCATCGAGGTGGATCTTACGGGTCAGGTGAGCGCGGATTCTATAGGTACGCGGATTTACTCGGGAGTAGGAGGGCAGATGGATTTTATCCGGGGAGCTTCGCTCTCTCCTGGAGGTAAGCCCATCATTGCCTTGCCTTCTATTACCTCAAGGGGTGAGAGTAAGATTGCTTCGTTTTTGAAAGAGGGCGCAGGGGTAGTGACCACCAGAGCACACGTTCATTACATCGTCACAGAATATGGAGTGGCAGAACTCTACGGGAAAAACCTGAGGGAGCGGGCCAAAGCATTAATAAGGATCGCTCACCCTGATCATCAGGCGCGGTTGGAGCAGGAGGCATTCGAGCGATTCAGAGTACTCTGAGGTTGTTGTTTTTGGTTGGATGAGCATCACACTGGACATGTGGCGCTCTTTTTTTAAGTGAGTTTCTTGATGAAAGTGACCAGCCGATTGGTGACTTTGAATCCAACCTGCAGATGAAAAGCAACACTATCTAAATTGTCGGTTTCAGTGTCAGAACCCAGAAAACTGGTACCCCTTTCTCGGCACCATTTCTCAGCTCGCTCTATCAGCATTTTGGCCACACCTTGTTTTCTAAAGGCTGGTTTTACATATATGCCTTCAATGTATCCAACAGGGGATGAACTGGCACCTTCCACATAATCAAATCGCAGGTTGAGGTAAATAAATGCAATGTACTGACCATGTGCTCTGGCCAGAAAGTAGCATTCTCTTTCAGATTCCATCGCTTTTACACAGTTGGCATATTCCTGGTCTAACTTACACTCAGGCCACAACTCCACGATCATCTTTGTTAGCTGATCGATGTTTGAATGGTCAAAAGGTACAATTTCCATAAGGTCAAAGCCTTTCGGCATCATTGATTTCAATCCAGTATCCATCCGGATCCTGAATGTAAACTTGCTTGACTCCATCGGGCCTGGAATTCGTGCTATTGGCTTCTCCAGGCCAGTTTTCAAAATTTACCTTCTTCTCACGAAGCATGTTCACAAAAGCATCAAAATCATTTACGGCCAGGGCAAGGTGTACATCTTTAATGAGTTGAATGCCTTCTTTACTTCGGTTGATGAGGTGTAGTTCCACACCATCAGCGAAAGTGAACCAACGGATATTGGGTTTTTTAGTCTGGTTGGTTATTTCGTTAAGACCTAATATTTCCGAGTAGAATTGGGCACTCGCAGGTAGGTCTGCTACTACGATAGCGATGTGGTCGGTTTTTAACTGAGGCTTATAGTTTTGTCCGCTAGCTTCCAGGGTAACGAACAATATGGCGACAAAGAAGAATGTTTTTGGTAACAGGAGATTCATGGATGTTTGTTTTTGATTTGAGGGTCAAGATAAAAGAGAAACATTAAACGTATCGGTATCGAAATGGACAGTTTTGGTGTGCAAATGTTGATAGATCGCTCTGATTATGCCGATCGTAAAGGATTTGGAGAACGGATTATGCCCTCCGCTGGAGCTTTGATGGTGTCTGTTTGTTGTTTTTATTAACATGCGGCACCTCTGATGCCGACGATATGAAGCTCCGTAGGAGCGGGATATTAAATAGGCTGAGATTGGTTATTTTTAGAAGCTGCGTAGCAGCGACATGTCGGTATTAGAGGTGCAATGTTTTTTGATTGATTAAGATTTGAGGGGTGGATTGTGTCACTCCTCCGGAGCTTTAACGGTGTCTGTTTGTTGTTTCTATTGACATACGGCACCTCTGGTGCCATTGGTTTCGGAGAATGTATCTGGGCTGAAAACATGGTGTTGTGTTGATAACACAAAGATGGAATTTCGAAAATAAAAGGTTCGAAGCTCCGTAGGAGCTTAATATTAATAGAAATGGTGTGAATGCGAGATAAGCTGCGTAGCAGCGACATATTGATGTGATATTTTGCGTGTAAGATTTCAAGAGCGGATTGTACCGCTCCTCTGGAGCTCGGGAGATGTATTTTTTAGGGCTATTAATATTTGGCACCTCTAGATGCCGATGCTATAAAGCTCCGTAGGAGCGGGATATTAATAGGCTGAGATTGGTTATTTTTAGAAGCTGCGTAGCAGCGATATGTATATATGCGATATTTTGATCGCATAGGATTTCAGGAACGGATTATGCCGCTCCGCTGGAGCTCAGGAGCTTCTCTCCGTTGGCCTATTAATATTTGGCACCTCTGGTGCCGATAAAATAAAGCTCCGTAGGAGCGGGATATTAATAGACAGAGATTGGTTATTTTTAGAAGCTGCATAGCAGCGACATGTCGGTGTTTGAGATGCAATGTTTTTGATTGATTAAGATTTGAGGGGAGGATTGTGTCGCTCCTCCGAAGCTCAGGGGATTCGCATCGTTGGCGCTATTAATATTTGGCACTTCTGGTGCTCATGAAGTAGGAGATTGAATAAAAATCATAAAATTATGATAGATTCACTTGTCCTATTGAACCTACTCATGGCCAATACCTATACTCAGCTATATGTTCATGTGGTTTTTGCAGTCAAAGGCCGTCAAAACATGATCTCACCAAAATGGAAGGAAGAACTCTATAAATACATCACCGGCATAGTCACCAACCAGGGACAGAAATTAATGATTATTAATGGTATGCCGGATCATTTGCATATTCTTATTGGGATGAAGCCGGACATAGCCCTATCTGATCTGGTCAGAGACATCAAGTCCAATTCCTCCAAATTCATCAATGAAAAAGGGCTAACCATTGGCAAATTTGCATGGCAGAATGGGTTTGGAGCCTTTACCGTTGGCCAGTCCCAGAAGGAAAATGTGATCAACTATATCAAAACCCAGGAAGAGCACCATGGTCATAAGACGTTTAGGGAGGAATACCTTGGCTTCCTTCAGGCTTATCAGATAGCGTATAATGATCAATATGTTTTCGAATAAATACGGTTTTATACCCGATCAATTGTGGGAGTGAATTGCTGATTTCCTCAGGTGATCATGATGGTTTTAGAAATAAGCACTTCATCTTCCAGTAGGATGGAGAGCTTCCATGGGCCTCTTTTATCCTCCACCGGTGCCCATATGGAGTCCCCCAGGAAAAATTGAAATGGGTTGTGCTTCACCCGGAATGTGCTTCTAAATGGAGGTTCCACCGCCCCGCTTTCGTCAGTAAATGGAGGGTGTTCTATCAGAAAATCAAGATATCGACCTTTGGCCTTTCTGATCTCCACAATCATTCCAAACTCGGCTCCAATGACGGCTTCTACGGTGTTTGTCAGAGCCATAAATTTGGGAAGCTCATTGCTCTCACGATCCCATTCGCTATACGCTCCATAATTAATGATTTCAATTTCAATGGTTTTTGTATTCTTCTTTTTCATCAGAGAAGGCAAAACTAATCTATGCATTTGGGTATGAAAAAGGCCTTGAGAAGAAAAGGAATAAGGAACTAAATGTCAATAGTTAATGGATCATTTGGTTATTCTCCGATAATGCTACTGTTTTATTCTATCACCATTCATATTTTTATTATTTTCGACTTCTGTACCTTTTCCAGGTTGGATTTATTCAAACTCCATTAACACAAAATAGTCAGAAATTATGCAAAGAAAAATCACAATAATATTCGTCCTTTTTTCCATGGTGTCACTTACCTCATTTGGGCAGCAGTTTAAGGTCCTACTTTTCACCAAAGTGGCGGGATACCATCACGAAGCAGTTAATGAAGGTGTGGATGCCATACGGTGGCTGGCGGAGCGCAATGACTTTGCACTGGACTGGCATCAGGATGCCTCCAGGGTATTTAATGATAAAGCTTTGGCAGAATATGATGTTGTCATTTTTCTGATGACTACTGAGGATATTCTTAATGACGAACAGCAGGAAGCTTTTAAGAGGTTTATCCAATCTGGAAAGGGCTTTGTAGGGATTCACACGGCTTCAGATACGGAGTATGATTGGCCATGGTACAATCAACTCATTGGCCGTATGTTCTACATTCACCCACACCGTCAGACTGCAGCCATCAGGGTAGAGGATCGTAATTTCCCCGGGATGCAGCTAATGCCTGATATGCGCTGGTGGACAGATGAATGGTATGAGTTTGGAGAAGAAAAAGTGGATAATCTCAATTACCTGATCACCGTGGATGAGTCCACATATGACGTCAAAGCCAAGTGGGGAGAGAAAGAAGCTAAGGGAATGAATGGCTTTCATCCGGTAGCATGGTATCACAATTTTGATGGAGGAAGAGCCTTCTATACAGCCATGGGGCATATGGCGGAGACCTATTCTGATGCCATATTTCTTGAGCACATCTATGGAGGCATTTTCTGGGCGGCTACAGGAAAGGGTGTAATGAAGAAACAATAATAAAGCCTGTTATTCAGAGTAAAGCCAGCTCCTGATCATATCAGGAGCTGGCTTTTTTATTTTTCGACTTATTGAGGTTCTCTGCCAACCGGTATTGAACGATTCGGGTGATCAGTTCCATGGGGATTGGCTTGTTCAATGGAAACTTAATGGTTCCTTTTCCACCTTCATATCCTGACAGCTCTTCTTTAAACACTTCGATCGCTCTTGGGGCAGGGTAGAAGCCTATGTGCTGCTTATATCCCCCAAAGTGAACAAGCACCCCATTTTGAGAAAAGGTCGGGATGCCATAGCTGATAGATTCAGTAGCTTCAGGTGCAGCCTGTTGAATAACCTTTCTGATTGCCTTCAGGATTTCCTGCACTTCTATGGGGAAATCTGCGATGTACTCATCCACACTTTGTGGTGCTTCTTTTGAATCAGTCTTTTTCATACAGGTCAGTTTTTAGGCCTTAAAATAAACCAAACGCAGCATATCACCAATTACTGCGTTGCGTCAGTTTTTCTCCTAACAAGGGTCAATCAAATGGTTGATCAAGATCATCCGGCCTCACTGGTTTCGTCATACCTCACGTTCGTGTACCCCTCTACCTTCGCCTTATCAACTAAAACAAAACACAATGAAATTCTTACTAACACTCCTCCTTATATCAGGACTGACCGCCGGTCAGTGGGAGTTTAAGACAGTCCCATCACAGAGCACTATGACCATTCTGGGTACCTCCAGCCTTCACGATTGGGAATCCAAGGTTGGCGATTTTGTGGTCTCTGGTACCATGGGAGAAAACCTCATCACCAACCTCAAGGTAGAGGTGAAGGTGAAGTCCATCAAAAGTGGAAAATCCATTATGGACGATAAGACCTATGATGCGCTGAAGAGCGAAAAATTTCCCACAGTCTATTTCACAGCCGAATCGCTGGCGCTATCTGGCAGTAAGGCCGAAGGACTGGGTGTACTCACCCTGGCAGGTGTATCACGAACCATCTCCCTCGAAGCGCAGACCACGACCAAAGGTGCGGGTACTGTGCAGGTGAACGGAGAAGTATCTATCAAAATGTCGGAGTATGGGATAGACCCACCGACCGCTATGTTTGGAAGCCTCACTACAGGTGATCAGGTGACCATCCAATATCAGCTTTTACTCAACAAATAAACAGACTATTTAAACAAATCAATCATGAAAAACTTCAAGCTCAAATCAATCTTAACAGCCCTGTTTCTGACAGGAGTGGTGTTTGCTTACGCTCAGCAGCCAGCGCTGCAATATTTCAGAGCCAATGACAAAGATGGTCTCAATGTATTTGAGACTTCAAAGGAGAATGATGTGGAATTCACCGGTGTGAAAGTGCGTGTCGGTGGCGATTTTGCCATGCAATTTCAGGGACTTTCTCAAACCAATGCAGGAGACTCTTTAACAGAGTTGGCCAATAATTTCAACTTGCCTACTGCCAATCTGAATCTGGATGTACAGCTGGCGGATGGTATGAGAATGCACTTGCGTACCTATCTCTCTTCCAGACACCATACTGAAGCCTATGTGAAGGGTGGATATATTCAGATCGATAAACTCGATTTTATCCGTGAAGACTTCATGAGTGGTTTCATGAATGTAGCGACCATCCGTGTAGGTATGGACGAGTTCAACTATGGAGATGCACACTTCAGAAGATCCGATAATGCCAGAGCTATTTTCAATCCATTTGTGGGCAATTACATCATGGACTCTTTTACCACAGAGCCATTCGCTGAACTGACCATCAATACATCAGGTTTCATAGGAGTACTTGGAGCCACCAATGGCCGACTCAATCAGAGTCCACTACCAGGTGATGATGGCTTTGTGCTCTTCGGTAAACTGGGCTACGATGACCAGATCAATGATGACCTACGTCTTCGCTTGACTGGCTCTTTCTACAGCAGCTCTGACAAAGGCACCAGAGACTACCTATACAACGGTGACCGAGCTGGAGGTAGATACTACCAGTTGTTAGGTACTCAGACCATTTCCAGCAGTGACTTTTCTCCAAGATTCAATCCTGGCTTCAAATACCAGACAGCCTTTCAGATCAACCCATTTGTGAAGTTCAAAGGCCTAGAGTTCTTCGGAGTGTTTGAAGTAACAAGCAATGGTGATGATGCCGTAGGTGGTAGCTTCACACAGCTTGGAGCAGAGGCGCTTTACAGATTTGGTGGTGAGGAGCAATTATACCTTGGTGGCCGTTTCAATAGCGTAAGTGGTGAAATGACCGACGCAGCTGCTGCTCGGGATACACAGCGAATCAATTTTGGAGGAGGTTGGTTCATGACCAAAAACGTACTGGCGAAAGTAGAATATGTGAAGCAAACATATGATGGAGCCGGATGGAATGGCAGCCAATATCAGGGAGCAGAATTTAATGGTGTAGTGATTGAAGCCACCATTGGATTTTAGTAGCCTGTTTAGTTGAGTGGCCGCCTCCTTCGGGAGGTGGCTTCTCATTTTAGTTGTAAGAGCGGAGTGTTTACTGGTAGGTTGGGCCAGTAGATGCTCCGCTTCTTCCTTTATATGCGGTCTGAAATAGGTATTATTCCCCGGGTAAATGAAATCTTAACCTGATGCTGAATAAATAAGGTGTACTTTTGTGGCTTACAAAGAAATGACATTTAAAATAAATTGTCGTTTCACAAACAATTTATATGTCGTTTAAATCTTTGGGACTATCCGAATCCCTGTTGCATGCAGTCAACAAAAAAGGATATAGTACCCCTTCTCCAATTCAGGAAAAGGCCATTCCACTCATTTTGCAAGGAAAGGATATACTGGCATCAGCTCAGACAGGCACAGGCAAGACTGCCGGGTTTGCTTTGCCGATGCTGCAGCTATTGGCCGAAGGTCGACAGCAGAGCAGACCAGTTGTTCGAGCACTTATACTCACACCAACACGTGAGCTGGCAGCACAGGTGCATGAGGATGTACACACATACAGTGAGTTTCTTCATCTGCGATCAGCAGTGATTTTTGGTGGCGTTAATGCCAACCCACAGATCCGAGCACTGAGAAATGGGGTGGACATACTAGTGGCTACACCAGGTCGTTTATTGGACCTGTACAATCAGAAAGCTGTATCACTTGCCAAAGTAGAGATACTGGTGCTGGATGAAGCAGATCGTATGCTGGACATGGGTTTCCTGAGAGATATCAAGAAAATTCTTGCTTTAGTCCCTGAAAAGAGACAAAATCTGTTGTTCTCAGCTACGTTTTCAAGAGAGATCAAGCAGCTGGCCAACGGAATTCTCAATCATCCTGTACTGGTGGAGGCAACTCCGGAGAATACCACTGCAGAGAAAGTAGATCAAAAAATTTACAGAGTAGACAAGAGTAAGAAAGCGCAATTGATCACCAAGCTAATCGCTGAAGGTGACTGGCAGCAGGTACTGGTGTTTACCCGTACGAAGCACGGTGCAAATAAACTAGGTAAAATACTCACCAAAAACGGACTGACTGCTGCGGAGATTCATGGCAATAAGAGCCAGGGAGCGCGTACCAAGGCCCTTGCGGGGTTTAAGAAGGGTACAGTGCGGGTGTTGGTGGCTACTGACATTGCCGCGCGTGGGTTGGACATCCCGCTCTTGCCTCACGTGATCAATTACGAGCTACCCAATGTACCTGAAGATTATGTACACCGAATAGGTCGTACAGGTAGGGCAGGAGCTAGTGGTGAGGCTATTTCCCTGGTATCGCTCGATGAGATCGAATATGTGAAGGGCATCGAGAAGTTGCTTGGTTTGAAGCTTGATAGTGAGGTGTTAAGCGGATTTGAACCTACAGAGACCGCTGCAGACATCAAGAAAGAGCCTAAAAAGGGGTCTTTTCAGCGATCGCAATCGTCTAAACCCAGGGATTCAAATAAGGGAAATTTCAGAAGATCAAATAGAAGTAATTCGAGCAGAAATCGCTCAAACTGATAATAGAGGAGGGAATCGCGCGACTGCACTCAGTCGAGCGATTTCACTTCCATTCTTAGCTCAAAGGAGACATTGAGTTCATCGTTTACTTTCACCATTCCGAAAAACTTGGTGGGAGCCTCAAGGTCAAAATCATGCATGCTGAGATGTTGTGTCCCCGCCAGGGTAAGCGCCCCCTCAGAGTGATTGATCACCAGTCCATTTTCCACCAGTGCATCGTGTGATTTTCCTGCCAATGTGATAGTGACCGAGGAGACTACAGTAAGTTTAGCGACTTCCTGACTTTCATTTTTGATTTGGATGTCATTGATCCGCAGTAGCAGATATGGATACGCATCGCTTTTCAGTGTCTTTCGCAAGTCCTGACTCATGGCTTCCAGTCCGCAATCAAACTCTGATACTGGGTATTTGAGTTCTAACCCCTCAAAACGAATCTGGCGTGCCTCACTGGTGGTCTTCACCACTATGGGCTTACCCGGGAGAGCTTGACTCAATGTACATTCAAATGTATTGAGGTTGGTGGTGCCCTGCAGGATGAAACGCCCTGAACTAATGGTCACCTCGTGATGCGATGGCTGAGCTGAGAGTAGACTACTCCAGATAAGTGCACTGAAAAACAGGGTATATCTCATGCTACAAAGAAATAAACTACGAGCAAACGGTCTTATGACAATTGTCAGGAAGATCAGTGACAGTGCACATGACCACTATTAGATCAGAACCGAACGGCACTCAGTTTTTCTGGATGGAGTACGTGGATGGTACTGCCCTCTATTTTGATAAATCCGTCTTTCTTGAACTCGGAAAGTATCCTGATCACAGACTCTGTGGCTGTACCCACCATGCTGGCCAGGTCTGAGCGTGACACATCAAAGTGATCTTCCTCATACTTATTGAAGAGCTTCATGAGCGCATCTGCAGTACGTTTTCTCACGGTATCATAGGCCATTTCCACCAGACCATGTTCTTTTTCCAGTAGGTTCTTAGAAAGCATTTTGATAAACTGTCCTGAGACTTCCCGGTTTTGAAAAATCAGATCCTGAAAGTCTTTGCGAGGAACTAATATCAGCTCAGTCTCTTCCAGTGCTTGCGCAAATTCCGTGCGCTCAGTATCCTGAATGAGGGCATTCTCGCCCAGAAAATCTCCGTCTGAGAGCACGTCAAGGATAAATTCCTTACCATCAGGATTGATCTGATAGGTTTTTACTTTCCCTTTTTTGATTTTGTAGGCATAAGAGGCAAAGTCCCCATGTCGATAAATAATGTCTTTTCTTTTAAAAGAGCGTGTTTTCCCACTGTTTTCCAGGTCTTTCAGCTCATGGTATTCTTTGGCCCGCGCCACAAATTCCTGCAGGGACTCATTGCTCGATAGTCGACTGAACTTCTCCAGTCTTCGCTCTATGGCTCCCAGGAGCTCCATTTCTTCGAAAGGCTTGGTGATATAATCGTCCGCGCCCATGTTCATTCCTTTTCGGAAATCTGTTTTTTCGGCCTTTGCCGTAAGGAAAATAAACGGAGTAGACGCGATCTCAGGATTTTTGCCAATCAGGTAGAGCACTTCATAGCCATCCATCTCCGGCATCATGATGTCACAAAGTATCAGGTCTGGTTTGTGCTCCAGGGCCTTCTTTACACCTTCTTTGCCGTTTGGCGCGGTGATAGGCTCATAGTGAGAAAGTAGTAGGAGTTCTTCAATGTTTTCCCGTACTTCCAACTGGTCTTCGATGATGAGTATCTTCTTTTTCATGACTTTGATTGGTCAGGGCTGTATAGGAAAAGAAATCACAAACTCGCTGCCCTGGTTTTCCTTACTGGTAAAAGTAATATTTCCGTGAATGAGGTTAAGGTACCTTTTCACAATATTCAATCCAAGGCCGGTACCCTGGATGTTGGAGGCATTGTCGGCTCGAAAAAACCGCTGAAAGAGGTTCTTTTGCTCTTCTAGCGGGATGCCGATCCCCTCGTCTTTGATGGAAATCTGAATGCGGTCTTTCACCCGGGAGGTGGTGGCGGTGATGGTCTTTCCCTCATCTGAATATTTAATGGCATTCGAGATGAGGTTGATTATGATGTTTTTTAGAATGTGTGGGTCAGAAACCACTTCAGTCAAGCCCTCCTCAATGGTGATTTTTAGTTGTTGATCTTTTTTCAGGCCTTGTTCGAATATTTCTTCCACCTCCCTGAATAGGCCAGTCATATTGAAGGCTTCTACTTTCATCGTGATGGCACCACTTTCCAGTTTTTCAAGGGAAAGAAAATCATTCAGGATATTGGTGAGGTTATTCACAGCAGATTTGATCCGGTTCACATGCTTGTCACGGTTGGCTTGTTGCTCGGTTTCCGTGTATTTGGCCACCAGGTTGGCAGAAGAGTGGATGGTGGTGAGTGGTGTCCGAAACTCATGGCTCGCCATCGAGATGAACCTTGATTTCATCTCATTGAGCTCTTTTTCCTTTTCCAGGGCATTGAGTATCTCTTTCTCTGCTTTCTTCAGCTCTTCCAGACTGGAATGCAGGGCGGCTTCTGCCAGCTTGCGCTCTCTTATCTGGCTCTTGAGCCCCAGGTTGAGATGCTCTAGTTCCTGGGTACGCTCCTGCACCTTAGACTCCAGCTCAGCTGTGTACTGCTTTAGCTTTTCTTCGCTTTCCCTCAGGGCGTCTTCTTGCTCTTTTCTCCTGGTAATATCCGAAATGAATGCCACCACCAGCTTCTCATCCTCGTGCATGACATAGCTAAGACTTACTTCCACAGGAAATTCACTGCCAGATTTTCTCTGGCCGGTGAGGTGACGCCCTATGCCCATTGGTCTGGTGACCGGATGAGCAATATATTCGGTTCGGTGAGGGACGTGCTGTTTGTGATACTTCTTGGGAATCAAGTCTTCGATGACCCTCCCCATCAGCTCGTCTTGCTCGTATTCAAAAATCTCTTCTGCCCGCTTGTTGATGAGCCGGATTTTTCCTTCACTGTCGACGATGATAATACCCTCACCAGCTCCCAAGAATATTTTATTGAGAAGTTGGAGTCCATTGGAGGAAGTAAGGTATTCGCTGCTGATCGGCATAAACGTGAGGTTTCCGGATTTTGACTTTGAAATATAAACCTACAAAAGGTGCCAGACAGAAGCCCTAGAAGAGTACTGATTTATTTCATTTTTTGGATTGACTATCGTCACATACCCCCAAAAGTGGCATCGATACTTTTGTGAGATACTTTTTTCTTTACCTAATGCCATGAATTTATTCCATCAGATACTTATTCCCACGGACTTTTCATTGGCTGCATGGCACGCCGTGCAGTTGGGCCTAAGGCTCATTGCTCCAGAGAATTCCCGTCTCACCCTGCTTCATGTATTTCCCTCGGGACCATCTGAAAGAAGTGGGGACCTTCAGCTGATGGAGGGACTCAGAAAGCAAATGGATGACCTTTGTCAGACCCTGGAAAGAAGTCAGAAAAAGAAGATTCAACCTGTGATCCTTGGAGGAGAGGTAGAGGGAGAGGTCCTCAAATTTATCCAGGCAAACGCTTTTGAGCTGATTATTTTAGGTGTGAATAGCAACGGAGTAGACAATGAGCCCGGAAGTCACATATCGGGCATCATCGCTAAGGCCAATGCCCCTGTGATGGTAATGCCCAATGTGATCAATGAAACTCATCAGGTGTCATAAGTCCTCGTCTAGTTGTTTTTACGGATAGGAGATTACAGAATTTGTGTGAGCCCTCCGCATGGTGTGGTGTTCTATTTTTGAAAAATGAAGAACCCACATTTATGTCTTAGTGTCCTGCTCGTGTTTTCGCTGGTATGGCCACTCCAGGCACAGGATTTTCCTGTGAGTATAGAAGCTGAGTATGATCGGTTAACCGCCAAATGGCTGGAAGTCTCTGATGGGCTGAAAACCTATGACGGACTTTCTGAGTTCTGTGCCAATCCCAATTATCGTAATGACATCATTACGGTCTTGGAACATCTTCACCATTATGATTCATTGGTACTGGACTTACTTCTGGATCCTACTGCCAATACCTCCGATATAAGCCATCATGAATACAAGCGCTCCTTGTCAGATATTCAAAAACTGGAAGGAGACTTTGATATGAATACCTTCATTTCATTTCTGAAAACATCATGCCTTACACGCAGGGATTTGGAACGTGATAAGGAGGATCTGAAGAAGGAATCTGGCATATATTCGTATGACGGGCAGTTGTTGATGCTGGAAACTCAGTTGGGGAAATTTCTAAAACACATAGATAAGAAAGTAGTGCTGGTAGATGAGCATGTTCACAAGATTCACCCCGATCAGATCAGGCCACTACGATTACTTTCGGATAACTAACCACTGAAATGTCGCTGATCAGGTATGTCAGTTTTATATTGTTCATTTTCAATGTGCTTTTTGCCATTGATGCTTATCAAACGTATCACCTGCCAGTGAGCCTAACCAACCTGGCGCGCGAACCGGTGGTGAGAATTTTCAATACCAAGCTCTATTATGATGAGAGTGCCCGGGATCGGAGTAAGGAGGAGCTTTCAACGACTATTCGTCAGATTTACCTGCTCAGGGACAAACTGCACAATAAAGACAGCAGGGAGGTGATAGATATGGCCCTGCCAAGTCTGGTTCAGCTTCACTATGACCTCAAGTCCGATACTGGGAATATTGAGATGAATGAGCACTTTGTCAAGATGCTACTGGCGCTTTCCTATGTGCAGG
Organism: Marinoscillum luteum; assembly: GCF_044005705.1. NCBI lineage: Bacteria > Pseudomonadati > Bacteroidota > Cytophagia > Cytophagales > Reichenbachiellaceae > Marinoscillum > Marinoscillum luteum. The sequence goes on from NZ_JBIPKE010000013.1 coordinate 195,829, forward strand.
TGCGGTACGCTCAGACCGCCTGTGCTCAGCGGAAAACTGCAGAAGTACACACTTCTTTGCGCACCGCCATGGGCATCATTCGGAGGGCCCTATTCCTTTCAGAGGGAACCAAAAGAGACTTTGAAATCAATATCTACGCTGAGATGTTTGATCTACTTAAGACAAAAGTATCTCATGAAGAGATGGAGAAAAGACTAGGAGGCATACTGGATGAAATCCGGGACCTGGAGGTCAGTTTCCATCATTAGGGACGGACTGTGGTTTCATCCATCCCAGGCTGGTATGCTGGAAGTGATCCGGGTACTTCAGCCCATAACCAAACACCCGATCCATGCTGGCATGTCCAAAGAGTATGATTCCCGAAAGACTCAGTACATCATTTCCAAATTGCCAACCGGCCAGCAGTATGACCACAGCAATGCCCTTATGATGGAGGAAATTGTAGGTAAGGGCACCCACCCGTGTATTGAAGGCGTAACCGATCATACCTATGTCCGGAAACAACAGAAGCGCAGGATACCACCACCAGCTAAATGAGGTCAAAGTAAAGAGGTAAATAGAAAGGCCAAACATGGCTACTTCTTCGAGTTTCAGGAGGTTTTTCATGCCGGAGATGAGTTGAATTGATATTTCTGAAAGCTTAACGGAGTATTGTTCTTCGGGTTGTCTGAGATGAGCCGTCCGATGAATTGGCAATATTCCAGAAAAAAGCTCCCCGAAAATTACGTCATTTACAAAGGGAGCGTTTTAAAAGTGTTCCTTATCTAAATATTTGCATGTCTATTGAGAAGTATTCATTAATCAACTTCCTTTGTATTGAAAATATCAATAGAATATGGAAAAGATTAAGAAATTTCAAATCGTCAATGCCTTACTGGCCTTCTTCGGGATTGGTTTTATTGCCATTGGATTTATGGTTTTTAGTCAGCAGGATTCATTCGTAATTTCTTTGATGATTACCTTCATAGGTTGTGCCATGGCCATCTCGGGTATTGCCTCTATGATAGAACTGAAATTGCTCAGTGATAAACTAAGACACTGAAATTTGCCCTGAGTTAATCACCCAGAGGTAATCGGAAACCATAGACTTCCAGTGTCCCTTGCCTGAAATCCAAATCCTCGGATCGTTCGAAGCCCATGCGCTCGTACATTCCCTAGGCTACCTGCATGGCCTTGGTGGAGTGAATAATTAATTGCTGACGTTTCTCCTTGCGTGCCCTCTCAATACAATACCTCGTCAGCAGCCCGCCGATTCCCTGACCTCTAAAGTCAGGAGCCACTGCCAACAATCTGAATCCCGAACTGTCTTTTACCTGCGTGGCTGTGCCACCTGATCCATAATATTGCATGTCGCCGATGTACAGCACACAGCCAGCCAGCACCTGCTCCGGAGAGTAAGCGGCCAGTAGGTGGATGTGTGGGTTTTCAGTAAGGGAGCCCACATTCGAGAGCATTTCATAGTATTTGGGCTGCTCCGCCGGTGTGGGAAATCCCTCCAACTGTGAGTACACCTCCACCATCAGCGCACCTATGACGCCATGCTCTTTAGCTCCGGGTTTCCTTATTGTAAACTTAGATGGATGCATATGTAATGATAAATGGATCTCTGGAAATGGGTGGCGGAAATCTGACTACTCCTGGCCACTTACTCTTTTAACTGATAATGTAGCTGAACCAGCCCTGATTCAAAGTTTTTGGCCTTCTTAAGCTCCAGAAGCTGCTCTGGCCTGCCTGTTTTAAATAGAGGAGTTCCTGCCCCCACGATTACCGGCACGATGGATAGAATCAGCTCGTCGATGAGCTTTTCCTGGAGTAAGAGATGGACGATTTCTGCACCGCCATCACAGAAGATGTTTTTTCCTTCTTTCTTTTTGAGGTCCGTTACCAGGGTTTTGAGGTTGCCGGTGTAAAAAGTCAGGTTCCCTTCTCGCGGCCTTTCTTGTCTGGTGATGATGTACGATTCCTTGTCAGCGTGAGGAAAATCATAGCCCTGACCGATCACCCAATCGTAGGTTTTTCTACCAACTATTACCGTGTCCACAGAAGAGACAAAGTCAGTGTAGCCATAGTCTTCTCCTTCTATCTGAACCAGATTAAGGAAACTCAGATCGTCATTGGGTTTGGCGATGTAGCCGTCCAGTGAGGCCGCGATGTAGAGAATTAATTTTCGCATGTTATTTTTAAGTAATGTCCCGATTCAACCATTCAGGATGGATAGATTGAAGAATTCAAATAAGGCATTTTGATTGATTGGTAGTCCACCTTTGGCGGGTGTCATACGTTTTCACATTTGAGCCTATACGGAGAGCGCCAGACCTGCGTTGCAGGGTTATCAGTATTCAAATATTTCGTGTCCTTAATTTCATCCTCAGGATAGGATAATCATTACCCTGGTCATCTTTGTCTCTTCTTTCATAGGTAGCAAATCCCAGGTTCTCATAAAAAGCTACTGCACCCACATTTTGCTCGTTGACATCTACCTTGTGGGCCTTCAACTGAACGATTGCAAAATTTATCAGTTTTTTACCTAATCCCTGACCAAAGTAATGGGGATCCAAAAAGAGCATTTCTACCTTTTTTTCTTCCACACCTAAAAAACCAATCACTCGTGATTCATCCATAAGGCAATGAACTTCAAAACGACTGAAATCAATCTCCCTTACCATTGCTTTGATGGAAATGAAGTCTTCCGGACTCAAAAAGTGGTGGGTGGCGAGCACTGACTTTTCCCAAACGTCGAGCAGTTGCTCCCTATCGGTTTCCTGGTATGGTTTTATTTCCATTAGATATTCTTTGTGACTCAAATGTCTCTAAAATGATTTTCACTGGAGCTCGATTGTCTCGATTTTACTTTGGTAGCTCTACGGCTGTCTTCATGTTGTTGTTTACCTGAAAAGTCAGTTAGGTCAGAAAGGCTTTACATGTTGAACCAGGGCTTTGGACCCTTACGATATTCTTATAACGAGCCGCCTTTCTCGTATCGGGAAAAACGAACCATTCACCCCCAATTTTAAAGTGCTGACCAGTAAGTGATTGACTGCAATATCCGGTTGTGGCATGCTAATGGCAATTGGGCAAGCAATTGAATTAAACCAAAACAAAATGAAAATTTTCAGCCTTTTTAAGTCAGGAGCTCTGCTATCCACAATTTTACTTGGAGCATGCAGTAAAGACGATCCGTCTCCAGGGATCACCATACCTATTCAGACTGTGGTGCAGTCTGGCATAAGCATGGGCGGCACTTCTAGTTTGGCCTTACTAGCCGGAGAGTCTGTGACAAACACTGGAGCGACTTCCATTAATGGAGATATTGGGCTGAGTCCCGGTACTTCTATCGATGGGTTTCCTCCGGGGGAATTCACCGGCACCTTGCATGTTAATGACGCGATTGCCAATCAGGCTAAATTGGATTTAACCACAGCGTACAATGATGCTGCGGGTAGAACATCCACTGATATCGTTGTCTTATCAGGAAATATTGGTGGGTTGACACTTACCCCAGGCTTGTATAAGTCTACCTCTTCTCTGGCGATATCTTCCGGGGATCTGACGTTTGACGCTAAGGGAAATGCTAATGCTGTCTTTATTATTCAGATAGCGAGTGCACTGACTACCACTTCCGGCCGACAGGTGATCCTGGCCGGCGGAGCGAAAGCTGCCAATATTTTCTGGCAGGTAGGAAGCAGCGCTACTTTCGGGACCACTACCGTTTTTAAAGGCACCGTGATGGCCATGCAATCTATAACGTTCAACACCGGTGCAACGCTAGATGGCAAGGCATTGGCCCGAACAGGTTCTATCACCATGGAGGGCAATGCCATCGTATTGAAATAGTCTCAGATTCATTCAAAGTCACTCCCTCGGCAGAGACCATCTACCTCGGAAAAAAGGTAGGGGTGGATGGACACTTTGCCGAACAAGTGATATATGTAACGATTAATTTTTAGTGTGTAACTGTTTCGCTTTCAATAGCCTCACCTTTGCATTGTAATGATAATTACACTTTTTAAAAGAAAATATTATGAAAATTATTAAATCAGGACTCGTACTAGCGTTACTACCCATTTTGATGTTCGTGGGTTGTGACAAGGACAAAGACCCAGTGTTGGTGTCTCCGGATGTGGTGTCGACCGCCCCGGCTGATGATGCCACCGGAATCGCCGTTACGGCTGCTGTAGAATTCAATTTCTTGGCTGATATGAATCCTGAAACCATAAATAGCACCACGGTGGTACTCATGGAAGGAACTAATAAGGTTGCGACAACAGTGAGCTATGCCAATAAAAAGGTAACAATGACCCCAGTGGCTAACCTGAAGAACAGTACCGTGTATACGGCTACTGTCAAGACGGGTGCCGAAAGTGAACTTGGTGCTGCTTTGGAAAACGACTTCACGATCACCTTCACCACTGTGGCGGAGGTTGACAATGAGGCTCCGGTTATCAGCTCTACGAGTCCTTTGGCTAATGCAGTTGATATAACAAATGGTAATTCGGTGTCCATAGTATTTAATGAGCCCATGAACCCTGCGACCATCAACGTGACCACTTTTACTTTGGTGAAAGGAACCACAGCTGTAGCAGGAGAGGTCTCGTATGTAGATAACACTGCTACATTCACTGCCACCGAAAGCTTTGAGTCATATACCGCTTATACTGCCAGGATCACTACAGGAGCTCAGGATTTGGCCGGAAATGGATTGGCTGCTGATACCGAGTGGAGTTTTACAACCACAGATTTCGCAGCGCCATTTATCAATTCTACCGCTCCTCTTAGTGATGCTACGGGAGTTGCCAGAAATAAAACAGTGTCTGTCGTATTTAATGAGCCAATGGATCCTGCTACAATAAGTGCCGCCACCTTCCAGTTGAAGAATGGAACTACTTCTGTACCTGGGGTAGTAGCTTATTCTGGCACTACGGCCACTTTTACTTCAACCACAATTCTAGAAGCGAGTACGGTTTACACGGCGCAGATTACCACAGGCGCACAGGATCTGTCGGGAAATGGATTAGCTAATAACGAGAGCTGGAGCTTTACCACTGGTGAGGTAACCGCCACTCTTGCTATGGTCAACCTAGGTGGGGCGAGCAACTATGTGATCCTAGCGAAGACTGCCATCAACAACAGCTCCACTTCTGCCATCACTGGACATTTGGGATTGAGCCCGGCAGCTACCTCATACATCACTGGTTTGGATTTAGTAGATGCTACAGGGTATGCCACTTCTTCTCAGGTAACAGGTAATGTGTATGCAGCTGACATGGCGGACCCCACACCAGTCAACCTGACTACTGCCGTAAATGATATGATCACGGCTTATAATGATGCGGCAGGAAGACCCACACCTGAGTTTCTTGAATTAGGAACAGGAAACATAGGTGGAATGACCTTATCTGCTGGTCTATATAGGTGGACATCTACGGTGACCATCCCGGCAGATGTTACCCTCACGGGTGCTGCTGATGATGTTTGGATCTTCCAAATCTCAGGTGACCTTACTCAGAGCAGTGCCATCAATATGACGTTGAATGGTGGTGCTCAGGCCAAGAACATTTTCTGGCAGGTAGCAGGAGAGGCGACTTTAGGAGCCAATTCACACTTTGAAGGTAATATTCTCTCAATGACAGGGATTACATTCCTCACCGGTGCTTCTATAAACGGACGTGCTCTGGCTCAAACTGCGGTCATTCTTGACGCCAATGCAGTGACTAAGGTGCAATAAAATTGTAAGGTAAGGTTAGTAGAGTAGTTTAGTAAAGACCATCCCGGATTTTTGGGATGGTTTTTTTGTGCTTTTCTGGAGAATGAGTTCACTTTGAGCAGATACAGCCGATGGCTTGATAAAGGGTTGCGATCCTATTTACATTAGAAACATTAGGTTAAAAAAAGCGGCTATGCTGCTAAAAGAGAAAAAATACAAGTCCCTGAAGTAGAGATAATTACGGGTTTTTTTGACGTGTTTTATTTTACTAAATCCTTCAATGAATTCTATAAGTCTACTTCAGGTGAGTTTGTGAAAATGAGTAAAACAGGAATATAGTCTGAAGAAAAAGCCTGGTAAATAAATCAATGGAATACCACCTATATAACTTGATCAGATTCGTATTTGCTTCTTCATAGTGAATGTGTAGCCTTCCCGTAGGTTACAGCTCCCACCACTTACTGCCCTTAAAGCGACCTCTGCCAAGAGGGCCCAGCAAGCATCAGGCCTCATGCAGAGCGTGCAACCTCATCCACTAAGTTTCCAGTGCAGTTTATCATCAACTATTTATAAGTGTTTAATTTACACTTATTTAAATATTTTGAGTAATTTGGTTCCTTGAAATATGTCAATATCCATATGGAAAAACAATATGTAATTGGATTGGACTTTGGTACCGACTCTGTGCGGTCAGTGTTGGTGGATAGTGCCAACGGCAGCACCCTCGGCAGTCAGGTGCATTGGTATAATCGTTGGCGCGAGGGCCTCTATTGCGATTCGCTCACCAATCGCTTTAGACAGCATCCACTGGATCACATAGAAGGAATGGAGGTCACCATTAGAGAGGTGGTGAAGGAGACAGGGGTGAACCCGGCCTCAGTGAAGGGTATTTGTATTGATACCACAGGCTCGTCGCCCATTCCGGTGGATGCCAGCGGTACGGCACTTTCGCTGCTGCCCGGTTTTGAGGAGAACCCCAACGCCATGATGGTACTTTGGAAGGACCACACGGCCATTGCAGAAGCAGCAGAGATCAATACATTGGCACGCACCTGGGGTGGGGAGGACTTCACCCGGTTTGAAGGGGGGATTTATTCCTCGGAGTGGTTTTGGGCCAAAATCCTGCACATCTCGCGCGAAGATGAGGCGATAAAAGCTGCAGCGCATTCGTGGGTGGAGCATTGCGACCTGATGACGTTTCTGCTCACAGGGGCAAGTGATCTGAATGGGTTAAAGAGATCGCGCTGTGCGGCAGGGCACAAGGCCATGTGGCACGAGCACTGGGGCGGATTGCCAGCAGATGCGTTTTTGGCCAAACTGGATCCACATATGGTCACCTTGAAAAAACACCTTTATCAGGACACTTATACTTCGGATCAGGCAGCGGGTAAACTGAGTGCTGAGTGGGCAGAGCGGCTGGGACTCACCACCGATGTGGTGATAGCCGTGGGCACTTTCGATGCGCACTCAGGAGCAGTAGGGGCAGAGGTGGAGGAGAATACGCTCGTACGTGTGATGGGCACTTCTACCTGCGACATTATAGTCTCTGGCAAGGACGTGATTGGTGAGCGTACCGTCAAAGGCATCTGCGGACAGGTGGATGGTTCGGTACTGCCCGGCATGGTGGGACTGGAAGCCGGCCAGTCGGCATTTGGAGATGTGCTGGCATGGTTCAGAGACATTGTCTCATGGCCTATAGACCAGCTCATCGCTAAGTCTAATCTGCTTACGCCCGAGCAGATCGAACAGCTCAAAGGCGACGTAATCGTGGAGCTCTCACGGCAGGCAGAGCAGACCCCGGTAAGTGAGAGCGCACCCGTAGCCCTCGACTGGGTGAATGGCAGACGCACCCCGGATGCCAACCAGTCCTTAAAGGCCGCTATAGTGAATCTGAGTTTGGGAACTGGCGCACCACATATTTTTCGCGCCCTGGTAGAAGCCATTTGTTTTGGATCCAAAAGGATTGTCAAACGCTTCGAAGAGGAGGGCGTCACTATCAGCACCATAGTGGGCATTGGCGGTGTGGCCAAGAAGTCAGGCTTTGTGATGCAGACCCTGGCGGATGTGATGAATATGCCGATCAAAATAGCTGTGTCAGATCAGGCTCCGGCATTGGGCTCAGCCATGTATGCGGCAGTTGCCGCAGGGATTTACCCATCTATGAAGGAGTCGGTAGCAGCCATGGGAAATGGCTTTGAAAAGACCTACTACCCCAGACCGGATATGATCAGGATATACGAGGAACTTTATACCAAATACGAGGCACTCGGTGCCTTTGTAGAAACCAATATCAACAACAGGTAAGATGTCAAAATACCAAGAACTTAAAAGAACATGCTATGAAGCCAATATGGAGCTTCCGGCGCAGGGGCTAGTCATTTTCACGTTTGGAAATGTGAGCGCTGTAGACCGGCAGGAGGGTGTGTTTGCCATCAAACCCAGTGGGGTGGATTATGCCGTGCTGAGGCCAGAGGATATTGTGATCGTGGACTTTGACTGCCAGGTGGTGGAGGGAACTATGCGCCCTTCGTCTGATACCAAAACACATGCTTTTCTATACCGCGAATGGTCGGAGATAGGCGGCATCAGTCATACACATGCTACCTACTCGGTAGCGTGGGCGCAGGCCCAGCAGGACATTCCCATTTTTGGAACTACCCATGCGGATTACCTGACTTCCGACATTCCATGTGCACCGCCCATGGGTGATGAACTCATCAAAGGCAACTATGAGCACATGACAGGGCAGCAGATTGTGGATTGTTTTACAGAAAAAGGGCTTTCCTATCAGGAGGTGGAGATGGTGCTGCTGGGTAATCATGGGCCTTTTACCTGGGGGAAAACGGCTGCTAAGTCGGTGTTTAATAGCAAACTACTGGAAGAACTGGCCCGCATGGCTTACCTCACCCTGCAAATCAACCCTGATGCGCCCAGACTCAAGGAAGCACTGATCAAGAAACACTGGGAAAGAAAACATGGCAAGGACGCCTATTACGGACAAAACTAGAACCAACAATACGATGAAGAAATTGAATGAATATGAGGTGTGGTTTGTCACCGGTAGCCAGGATTTATACGGAGCAGAAATCTTAAAGAATGTAGCGGTACACTCAGAGGAGATAGCCAAAGGACTGAGTGATAGTGTGCAGATACCTGTGCAGGTGGTGTATAAGCCTGTGGTGAAAAGCCCTGAGGAAATCTATCAGGTATGTCAGCAGGCCAATGTGGCGGAAGGTTGTATCGGTCTGGTAGTATGGATGCATACTTTCTCTCCTGCCAAAATGTGGATCAGGGGATTGGATATCCTGAAAAAGCCGTTGGCCCATTTTCACACCCAATACAACACGGAGATTCCATGGGGCGAGATCGACATGGACTTCATGAACGAAAATCAATCGGCCCATGGGGGGCGTGAGTTTGGCTTTATGGCTAGTAGATTGAGAAAAAACAGAAAAGTGATTGTCGGTCATTGGAAGGATGAGTCAGCTCGCAAAAAACTGGGGGTGTGGACAAGGGCCGCTGCCGGTTGGCATGTATGGCAGACCACCAAAGTGGCTCGGATAGGAGACAATATGCGGGAAGTGGCCGTCACTGAGGGTGACAAAATAGAGGCTCAGATTCGCTTTGGATTTTCTGTGAATGGCTATGGTATAGGTGATGTAGTTGCCCACCTCAATGAAGTCTCCAATGCGCAGGTAGAAGCGTTGGTGAAAGAATACGACGCACAATATATCATTTCACCTGAAACCCTCAAGAGTCAGTATTTGAAGGATGCGGCTAAGATTGAACTGGGGCTGAGGAGTTTTATGGAGGAGGGAGGCTTTGGAGCCTTTACAGATACTTTTGAAGATTTGCATGGATTCAAGCAGCTACCAGGAATCGCCGCACAGCGACTGATGGCAGACGGGTATGGGTTCGCTGGCGAAGGAGATTGGAAAACCGCTGCCCTGTTGAGAGCAGTGAAAGTAATGGGCCAGGGATTGGAAGGTGGTAGCTCTTTTATGGAAGACTATACCTATGACTTCCGTGATGGTAGAAGTAGGGTTTTGGGGTCACACATGCTGGAGATATGCCCTTCCATTGCCATGGGCAAAGCCCGGTGTGAAGTGCACCCATTAGGCATTGGTGGCAAAGAAGATCCCGCCAGGCTGGTTTTCGATGTAGATGCCGGACCAGCTATCAATGTATCGCTGATCGATATGGGCACCCGATTCAGAATGATTGTTAATGAGGTGGAAGCAGTGAAACCTGAGCACGAGTTGCCAAAGTTGCCGGTGGCCCGGGTGCTTTGGGATCCTCTGCCCAACCTTCCTGTAGCTGCCGAAGCATGGATATTAGCTGGTGCGGCACATCATTCAGTCTTTAGTAAAGCCATCAATACGGAGTATATTGAAGATTTCGCTGAAATGGCCGGGGTGGAATTGGTGGTGATTGATAAGGATACAAAGCCTCGTCAATTCAAAGATCAATTACATTGGAATGAAGTATATTATCACCTTTTTCAAAATAAAATGTAATCGTTATTAACTTGCGGCCAAATGAAAAATAGAAATATCCTTTTTCTTGCATTAATTATTCTTGGATTTGCTTGTGCTCAGCAGGAGGCACCTCAGGCAACCCTGACCAGCGCTCCGTTCGGGATATTGCCCAATGGAGATTCTGTAACTCTTTTTACACTCACCAATGCCAATGGATTGTCCATGGATGTGATGACCTATGGAGGGATCGTCACTGCACTTAGGGTTCCCGACCGTGATGGGAAGCTAGAAGATGTGGTGCTGGGCTATGACAATCTGGATGGCTACTTGAAGTCCTCTCCATATTTTGGAGCTCTGATCGGCCGTTACGGAAACAGGATCGCGGATGGTAGGTTTACACTGGATAGCGTGGAATATACCCTGGTTCAGAACAATGGTAAAAACCATTTGCACGGCGGAACGGTAGGTTTTGATAAAGTGAACTGGACTGCTACATCTGTGGATGTAGAAGGGGGTGTGGCCCTGGGGCTTACATATGTAAGTGTAGATGGAGAAGAGGGCTACCCAGGTAACTTGACCACACAGGTGATCTACACCCTGACCAACGAGAACGAATGGAAGGTGAACTATGAAGCCACTACTGACAAGCGTACTGTTGTGAATCTTACCCAGCACACCTATTTCAATCTTTCTTCCATGAAGGAAGACATCCTGAATCATGAGTTGGTTTTGAATGCGCCAGCGTTCCTGCCGGTAGATAGCACCCTCATTCCAACAGGGGAATTGAGACCAGTAGCAGATACCCCGTTTGATTTCACCTCTGGCAAGCCTATTGGCAGAGACATTTTGAAGGATAATACTCAGTTAACCTATGGTTTGGGTTTTGATCATTGCTGGGTGTTGGAGAAGTCAAATAAGAAGATGAATTTTGCAGCCTCTGTGTATGAGCCAGTGAGTGGCAGGTTCATGGAGATATACACTGAGGAGCCGGCGATCCAGTTTTATTCAGGTAATTTCCTGGATGGATCGATCACCGGGAAAAACAGCACCGTGTACAACCATAGAAATGGGTTGTGTCTGGAAACACAACATTACCCTGATTCACCCAATCAACCCGAATTTCCAAGTGTGGTGCTTAGCCCTGGTGAGACGTATCGCACCAGCACCGTGATGAAGTTTTCAACTAAGTAAAAAATTTTTAAATAAAATCACCTAATTAAGGCAATGAGTAATCATCAAAAAGATCAAAGAGCAGTTGATAATATTCGCGTGTTATCGGGAGCTATGGTAGAAAAGGCAAAATCCGGACACCCCGGAGGTGCCATGGGCGGAGCGGATTATATCCATATCCTTTACAGCGAATTTTTAAAGTTTGATCCGGATGATACCAGGTGGCCTTTCAGGGACAGGTTTTTTCTTGACCCTGGTCACATGTCACCCATGCTTTATTCTCAGCTGTATCTTTTGGGTAATTATGCCAAGGAAGATATTGCCAATTTCCGTCAGTGGGGATCGGTGACTCCCGGACACCCGGAAGTAGATGTGGAGCGTGGTGTGGAAAACACCTCAGGCCCGCTCGGTCAGGGACATGCCATGGGAGCGGGAGCTGCCTTGGCAGCCAAGTTTCTGGGAGCCAAATTTGGTGGCTGGATGAATCACAAGGTTTATGCTTTCATTTCGGATGGAGGTATTCAGGAGGAGATTTCCCAGGGAGTGGGCCGGATAGCCGGCTACCTGAAACTGAATAACCTCATCATGTTTTATGATTCCAATGATGTACAGTTGTCTACCTATACCAATGAGGTAACAGCAGAAGATACAGCAAAGAAATATGAAGCTTGGGGATGGAAAGTGGTCTCCATCGATGGCAATGATCATGATCAGATCAGAAAGGCACTGACCGAGGCGAATGCTGAGACTGAGAAGCCGTTCTTGATCATCGGGAAGACCATCATGGGAAAAGGCTGTAAAGATGCTGATGGCAACCCGTATGAAGGCCAGTCAGAACTTCATGGTAAGCCCATTGGAGCGACCAAAGCCTCTTACGAAAAGACCATCGAAGGGCTTGGTGGCTCGTTGGAAGATCCATTTGTGATTTTCCCAGATGTAGCTGAGACCTACCAGGAGATTCTGACAAGAAAACGCGCTGAGGTCAAAGCCGAAAAAGCTAAGGAAGCTGAATGGAGAGCTGCCAACCCAGAGTTGAGTGCTAAGCTGGATCATTTCCTTACCGGAAAAATTCCTGCAGATATCGATTTTTCGGCAATCCCTCAAAAGGCAAATGTAGCTTCGAGAGATGCTTCTGCTGCGGTGATGGGTTACCTGGCTGGTAAAGTAGAAAACCTCATTGTGGCTTCTGCAGATTTGGCCAATAGCGACAAGACAGATGGTTACCTCAAGAATGTAAAAGCATTCACACCTGGTGAATTTGATGCCAACTTCCTGCATGCAGGGGTGTGCGAATTCTCTATGGCAGCCATGGCCAATGGAATGGCCCTGCACGGCGGAGTAATTCCTGTGGTGGGTACTTTCTTTATCTTCTCGGATTATCAGAAACCCGCATACAGGCTTTCATCATTGATGGAGCTGCCAGTGATTTATTTGTGGACACATGATGCCTTCAGAGTGGGAGAGGACGGACCTACGCACCAGCCGATTGAGCAGGAAGCTCAGCTGCGACTGATGGAGCAGTTGAAAAACCACAAAGGTAAACGCAGTATGCTGGCACTGAGACCAGCAGATACTGCTGAAACGACTGTGGCCTGGAAGATGGCCCTTGAAAATACAGAAACGCCTACAGGCTTGATCCTGTCAAGGCAGGGAATCACGGATGTGCCCTCTAATGGAGACAGATATCAGGATGCCCTTCAGGCAGAAAAAGGAGCCTATGTGGTGAAGTCTTCTGCTGACGCTGCTGTCACACTCCTGGCGAATGGATCAGAGGTAAGCACCCTTGTGGAGGCTGCTGCACTGCTGGAGAAAGATGGCATCAATGTGAACATTGTTTCTGTGATTTCGGAAGGTCTTTTCAGAGATCAGCCTGCTGATTATCAGCGTTCGGTTCTGGATAGTTCGAAGCCTGTTTTTGGACTTACGGCCGGTTTGCCAGTGACTCTGGCTCAGTTGGTGGGAGCCAATGGTACCGTCTTTGGATTGGATCATTTCGGATACTCAGCGCCTGCCGGTGTGCTCGATGAAAAGTTCGGATTTACCGGAGCTCAGGTGTACGGCGAGGTGAAGAAGTATCTTGGTAAATAAAATAGAAACCTTATAGGGTAAAACACCCTGATTCAGCATCAGGGTGTTTTTTATTTGATTTTTTAATAAATGTATTTGTTACACTAATTTTAAGCATGATATATTGAGCCAATTCTGATGGCATAAAAATGTTTTTGGTGTGATCAGATTTCAGGTCATCACCTCCACTTTAACCTAAACACACTATGGGCTTTTCGACATTAGACTACATCGTATTTGGCATCTACTGTGCAGTCATTTTATTCATGGGCTTGTATGTCTCCAGAGACAAAAAAGGACACCAAAAGACAGCCAATGATTATTTTTTGGCGAGCAACTCGCTCACCTGGTGGGCTATTGGGGCATCGCTCATCGCAGCAAATATCTCCGCGGAGCATTTTATTGCTATGTCTGGGTCTGGCTATGCTATCGGGCTAGGGATCGCGGCTTATGAGTGGTTGGCGGCCATCGCGCTTATCCTTGTGGCCAAGTATTTTCTTCCAATTTTTCTGGAGAAGAAGATCTACACCATGCCACAGTTTGTCAATGACCGCTTTAGCAAGCTGGTAGGCTCTTTGTTTGCTGGTTTCTGGATTTTGGTTTACATCTTCGTGAACCTCACCTCGGTAAGTTATCTGGGTGCACTGGCCATGGAGAAAATTATGGGTGTGCCGCTAACCTATGGAATCATTGGGTTGTTGGTGTTTTCAGGGATTTATTCTATATACGGCGGGCTTTCCTCAGTGGCATGGACGGATGTGATTCAGGTGATTTTTCTAATTGGAGGTGGGCTGGTAACTACTTTTATCGCACTGGACGTGGTAGGTAATGGAGACGTTTTTCGGGGATTTAATTATTTGTATGAAGGGGCCAGAGGCCACTTTTCAATGATCATCGCCGAGGGTGCCAAATCAGTCCCGGATGGCAGTGGCGGGCTGAAGGATGCCTATAATGACCTGCCAGGTCTGGCAGTGATTCTGGGCTCTATGTGGTTAATCAACCTCGGGTATTGGGGCTTTAATCAGTACATTATCCAGAAAGGGCTTGCAGCAAAGACGTTGCAGGAAGCTAAGCGAGGGTTGATTTTTGCGGGATTTCTGAAAATATTGATTCCCTTGCTGGTAGTCATTCCTGGTATCGCGGCCTATGTCATCACCAATGACCCTGAATTGGCCAAAAACACGGTAGGGGAGATCACTAAGTCTGACGAAGCTTATCCCTGGCTGTTGCAGAATTTTGTGCCAGCGGGTGTAAGAGGATTAGCTTTCGCCGCATTGGTGGCCGCAGTGGTGTCTTCTTTGGCGTCCATGATCAACAGTACTTCCACGGTCTTTACCATGGATATTTACAAAGCATACATCAGTCCGAATGCCGATGATAAGCACCTTATCCGTACGGGTAGGTTGATGGCAGTCACAGCGATGGTGATTGCCATGGTAGTGGCTCCGGCCTTAAAATCTTTGGATCAAGTATTTCAGTACATTCAGATGGTTACGGGGTTTGTTTATCCTGGAGTGGTGGTGGTCTTTGGTTTGGGTTTATTCTGGAAGCAGATCACCAATAAGGCAGCTCTTTGGACAGCCCTTTTGACTTTGCCGACTGGTATTTTCTTCTATCTGGTGACTCCAGAGCTGCCATTTATTCTCAGGATGGGTTACGTATTTATGATTCTCTGTGTGGTAGCGTCGGTGATCAGCTTTATGGACAAGGGAGTGAAAATCTCAAGTGTGGTGCCTACAGGCAGCGTGCAGAAGAAGCTGGTCAATACAAGCTACTTATTGTTTGCTATAGGTGTCATTACGCTAATTCTAGGGGTATTTTTATCAGCACCTCTTGCTAAATACGGCTTTGAAGCAATATTTGTGATCAGCACGCTGTTTCTGATGCTGGGAATGGTGATTTATACGAATGCGAAAATGGACGTGCAGGATGCACATGCCATTTCTGTGAGGCCTACTCTTTTCAAAACGGATGTGGTTTTCAACGTGGGAGCTATCGGCATCATTGGGATTGTGGTCATTCTCTATACCCTGTTTTGGATCTAAGGTGTAAAACGACAGGCAATAAAAAGGCTCCATTCGGAGCCTTTTTTAATGTCTAATCAGAAAGAAAACCGGTCGTGAAAGGAGCGGATAATTTCCTTGAAATCAGTCTTTTCTTTGAGCTCCATAAACCCGGCAAGTTTCAGGTCGGTGCTCACTTTGATGTTTCTCAGCTTCAGGTGCTGGTTGATAAAGATAAACTCCAATTCAGGGTTTACTTCCTTGAGTACATCCACAATGTCCAACACCGAAATATTCAGTTCTACAAGATTGTAAATCCCCGATGGAACGGAGGAGGTGAGTAAACGATTAAAGGTGTCGGCTACATAATCCACATGAGCGAATGATCGATACTGCTTTCCATTTCCATGAATGGAAATCCGGTTGCTGAAGTTGCTTTCGAATACAAACTTGTTGATCACCGAATCGAAGCGCATACTTCTGCTATAACCGAAAATGTTTCCACATCGGATGATGTGGGTTTTCATCTTTTCACTGAGACGTGAGACGTGCTCTTCGCCACGGTGCTTGGAGATGGCGTAGAATGTCCGTGGGTTAGGATTGGTACTCTCGTCCATTTCGCTGCTAGATGAGCCATATACACCCACACTGCTGCTGTAGACGAAATGCTTGACGCCACTCTCTTCTGCTGCGTATACCAGTTCGGCGGTTCCCCAGTGATTGACCTGCTCGAAGAAATGAGGGTCTGTATTGGCAAAAGGACTGGTAACCTTGGCGGCCAGGTGGAAGACAGCATCTACCCCCTCCAGTGCTTTTCTGAGCTTTCTGGAGTCGAGCAATTCTCCATGAATGAAGGAGATGTTTTCTTTATTGTCGTACTTATGACCTGTGAACAGGGCGTAATTGTCCCTGCTCAGATTGTCATATATTCTGATTTCCTTGACTTCCGGGTTTTTCGAAAGTTCCTTGATTAGTTCCGTACCCAGGTATCCTGCGCCTCCGGTAATCAATACATTCATAGATCGTAATTTTCGGTTGGAATTATTTTTTCACAAGGTCAGTATGGAGACCACATTCTACTTTGTTGAGGCCAAACCATCGGGCTTCACGCTCCTGCATTTCGGGGTCCAGCTTTCGGGTACATGGTTCACAGCCTATGCTCAGATAACCCTTGGAGTCCAGAGGATGCCTGGGGAGGTTGTGCTCCCTAATGTAGGCAAAAATGGTTTTCATGCTCCAATCAAGCATGGGGTGAAAACGAATGGTATCGAAAGGAGCCTCTTGTTCAGTTTTCATGGCTTTACGAGTAGAGCTTTGGTCTCCTCGTACACCATTGATCCATATGTCATAGGTTCTGAGGAGCTCCTCAGTCGGTGCTGTCTTGTTGATGTAGCAGCAGTGATCGGGATCAGAGGTAAAAAGGAGCTTTCCTGAATGATCTTTTTGCATGTATCTGGGTACTGAAGAGCGGGTTTCTATGACGTTCAGACCGAAGGCCTCCGCCACCTGATCTTTGAAAGAGACCGTCTCCGGAAAATGATAGCCGGTGTTTAGAAAATAGACCGGAATGGTATTGTCTATTCTGCTCAGGATGTGGAGCATTACCAGACTGTGGGTCTGGAAAGAGGATGTGGTAAACATCTTTTTCCCCTCAGCTTTGTAGGATTCCAGTTTTGCTTTGATTTCAGATATCTCCATGTTTCGAAATTAGTATACAAAACAATAAGGAGCTGTTGAAAATTCAAATGAAAGTCGGTTTTTTTCGAAACTGTAAAATAAAAAGGGCTATTTCCTGAGAATAATATCCCATTGGAAATAGCCCACAACTAACCGCTAACTTTAAGATAAGTGAGTTTTTCGTTAAGCGTATACTGACGGTTCCAGTAAATAGCCCAGTCGACTGAACGAATCTTCCATACTCAAACCATTCCTGATGTTCAGTTTCAGAAATGACGTTAATTCTTTCGCCTTTTCTTTTGATAGATCCAACACCTGAAGGAGTCTGGCGACAATACCTTCTTTTCTATCAGAAAGGGCTCCATTGGCCATGAGGGAGTTTACCAGAAAAAAGACCAGATTAAATCGTTCTCTGGCTGTTTTAGGTAGGTTTTTTCTGATTTTGTCCACTTCCACCATCTTATTCTCTAAAGAGATGTAGCCAATCTCCTGCTTGAGTAAGAGGATGTCTTCCTGATCGATGATGTGCTCATAGTGAGCAATGATTACGAGCTTGTTGATATGCTCTTTTTCACTCCTGTTGGTGAATAAAGTGTTTATCCATCCCATGATTTTGTCTGGTTTTTTGGTTGTTTCGTCTATAAATATAGGTATTTAGTCGAAGGATGCAATAGATAAATGCAAAAAATAATAAGAAAAGTCATATTTAATTGATTTATGGCATGAATTGCATATTTGATCAGCTCAAAACCAGTCTTTGGTAGCGCTTGGGGTGTCCTGTTTTGCAATAGTTAAATTCTGTTGAGTGGAGTTCTTTCTATAATGACAATGCGTGTAGATTAATGTCGCGCTTATCAAATGTATGTTTAATTATTAGGTAAAAATGTTAAACAAAATCAATTTGAAATGTGTTTGATGGAAGTAATTTGATTTTTTAATCAGTTATTTGCCTAAACATCACAGCTGAATGAGAGTAGCAGTTTTTCGGAAGGAACATTTTAACGCAGCCCATCGTCTATACAATCCTGATTGGACAGATGAACGCAATCAGGAGGTTTTTGGGAAATGCAACAATCCAAATTGGCATGGTCACAATTATGAACTGGTGGTAAAACTGGTAGGTGAACCTGACCCAGCTACAGGCTACGTTTTTGATATGAAGGAGCTCAGTGACCTGATCAAGATCCATGTATTGCGAAAATTTGATCACAAAAACCTGAATCTGGACACAGAAGAATTTAAAAGTATCAATCCCACGGCGGAGAATATTGCGGTAGTGATCTACAATATTCTGAGAGAAAAGATTGATCGTACATTGGAATTGAAAGTGATACTTTATGAAACAGAAAGAAACTTCGTTGAATACCCCGCATAATATGAATCATTTGGATGACGATTTTGCAGAAGACCATGCAGGTACTTCTGACAGTACACCCCTGAGATCGGACGCTTTCGAAATGGATGATGACCTCAAGATGGAGTTGATTGCCAAACATTTCAAAGAGATTATGCAGATTTTGGGACTGGATCTGACAGATGATAGCCTCCAGGGGAGTCCTAAGCGTGTGGCCAAAATGTATGTGCAGGAGGTATTCAGTGGATTGAATCCGAAGAACAAGCCCAAAGTACGGCTATTCGAAAATAAATATAAGTATGACCAGATGCTCGTGGAGAAAGACATCACGTTTTACTCTCATTGTGAGCATCATTTTGTCCCTATTTATGGCAAAGCACATGTGGCTTACTTCTCGAGTGGGAAAGTAATAGGCCTTTCAAAGATCAACAGGATCGTGCAATACTATGCCAAAAGACCTCAGGTTCAGGAGCGTCTCACTATGCAGATTGCCAATGAACTGAAGGATATTTTGATGACTGATGATGTGGCTGTGGTGTTGGATGCTACTCACATGTGCGTGAGCTCTCGAGGAGTGAGTGATACCAACAGTATGACAGGTACGGCATTCTTTGATGGCAAATTCAGAGATCAGAACATAAAGACAGAGTTTCTCAATTACATCAACGCCAAAACTGACCTGAGATAATTGGCTTCTATTGGAACATTTGAAGGAAAGAATGTACTGGTGGTAGGTGGCAGTAGTGGAATAGGCAAAGCCACCCTGTCCAAACTTCGGGAGCAAGGAGCGGAAGTTTATAATGTTTCAAGATCGCCTAGTCATATTCAAGGCATTTCCGATATTTTACTGGATGTCTTGTCTGATTTTTCAGTGATAGAGGGCATGCCGGATAGGTTAGATGGACTAGTATACTGCCCGGGTAGTATCAACCTCAAGCCTTTCCAGGGATTGAAGTACGAGGACTTTTTAAGAGACTTTGAAATCAACGTGCTGGGAGGGATCAAGGTACTGAAGGCATGTGTCAAGAATATTAAGGCCGCAGAGAGTTCCAGTATTGTCTTTTTTAGTACCGTTGCCGTCACGCAGGGTATGAGTTTTCATAGCTCTGTAGCAGCATCCAAAGGGGCTATAGAAGGGCTGGTCAAATCATTGGCAGCTGAGTGGTCGAGATCAGGTATCAGGGTGAATGCCATCGCACCGAGTTTGACGGATACGCCAATGGCCCAAAATCTACTTTCTTCAGATGAAAAGAGGAAGGCTTCAGAAGAACGTCATCCACTTACGGGAATCAGTACAGCCGAGGAGCTGGCAGGTACCGTGATGTACCTGCTTTCAGATGTTGCCCACAGAGTTACTGGACAGGTGATTCATGTAGATGGAGGAATGTCCTCAATACGGCCCTTTTAAATCTTTCATCTTTCGATGTCCGGTTTTTGAACGGACATTTGTCAGCCGATGCAGTTAATCCAAAATATCACCTCATTTAATTGGATTGCAGGCAATGAATGACCGAAAAAACCTATCTGATTTTACATTTTTATAATTTCACGAGTCGGTTATCTTTGCACATCTTTTTAAAAACCAATACAACAATATGAGTTATTTGATATACGCAGTGCCGGTACTGGCATTGATAGGAATCCTAGTGATGATCGTGAAATCACGATGGGTCAACAAGCAGGATGCGGGCGAGGAGAAAATGCAAACCATCGCCAATCACATCAAGGAAGGTGCCCTGGCTTTTCTGAGCGCTGAATACAGAGTGTTGGCCATTTTCGTGGTGATTGCCGGCATTTTATTGGGTGTCATTTCTGCATTGGTAGAAACTACCCACTGGTTCATCGTAGTGGCATTCGTCATAGGTGCCATATTCTCTGCAGTAGCTGGTAATATTGGTATGCGCATCGCCACCTCGGCTAATGTGCGCACCACACAGGCGGCACGTACCAGCTTGTCAAAAGCACTAAAAGTGAGTTTCACCGGGGGTACCGTCATGGGACTTGGTGTAGCTGGTTTGGCTGTATTTGGTTTGAGTATGTTATTTATCCTGCTATTTGGCTGGTTAATGGGAGGTCAGTGGACCAACACTGACGACATGACCATTGTACTTGAGGCATTAGCTGGATTCTCGTTAGGTGCAGAGTCCATTGCTTTGTTTGCCCGTGTGGGTGGTGGTATATATACTAAGGCTGCTGATGTAGGAGCCGATCTGGTAGGTAAAGTAGAAGCCGGAATTCCTGAGGACGATCCTCGAAACCCGGCTACTATCGCTGATAATGTAGGGGACAATGTTGGGGACGTAGCTGGTATGGGTGCTGACCTTTTTGGCTCCTATGTAGCCACGGTATTGGCTTCTATGGTGTTGGGTAATTATGTGATTCGCGATATGGGCGGATCTATTGATGATTCCTTCAACGGCATCGGACCTATCTTGCTTCCGCTGGTAATCGCCGGATTGGGGATTATTTTCTCCATCATCGGTACTTTCTTTATCAGTGTAAAGGACGAAAATGCAAAAGAACCTCAGGTACAGGCAGCATTGAATAAAGGGAACTGGAGCTCTATCGTTATCACTGGGATTGCTTCCTATTTTGTGATAGATATTCTTCTCCCTAAAAATATGAAGATGGACTTCTTCGGAATGGGTGTTATTGATATCCCTTCTTCCAACGTTTTTTATGCGGTATTGATTGGTCTTTTCGTAGGAGCGGCCATTTCATTCTTTACTGAATACTATACAGGTCTTGGTAAAAAGCCAGTAATGGATATTGTTAGAAATTCATCTACAGGTGCGGCTACCAACATTATCGCAGGACTTTCTACAGGGATGATTTCCACTTTTGCACCAATACTCCTTTTTGCCGGAGCGATATGGGGAGCTTATGAGTTAGCAGGATTTTATGGGGTGGGTATTGCTGCCTCAGCTATGATGGCTACTACAGCCATGCAGCTGGCCATAGATGCTTTCGGACCAATAGCCGATAATGCGGGAGGTATTGCTGAAATGAGTGAACTTCCTAAAGAGGTGCGTGAGCGTACAGATATATTGGATTCGGTAGGGAATACCACTGCCGCAGTTGGTAAAGGTTTTGCCATTGCCTCAGCAGCATTGACAGCCTTAGCACTTTTCGCTGCTTATGTCACTTTTACCGGGATCGATGGAATCAATATCTTCAAAGCCAAAGTACTTGCTGCTTTATTCATAGGTGGCATGATTCCCGTTGTGTTTTCCGCATTGGCCATGAGGTCTGTAGGTAAGGCAGCCATGGAAATGGTGAAAGAAGTGAGACGTCAGTTCAGAGAGATACCAGGTATCATGGAAGGAACCGGGCAGCCTGAGTACAGTAAATGTGTTGATATTTCAACGAAGGCAGCCATCAAGGAAATGATGTTGCCAGGAGCACTGACTATCATTACACCTATTTTGATTGGATTCTTCATGCAGGCAGAAGCATTGGGAGCTTATATGGCTGGTGTTACCGTTTCGGGTGTGCTATGGGCTATTTTCCAAAACAATGCCGGTGGTGCATGGGACAATGCTAAAAAGTCTTTTGAGGCAGGGGTAATGATTGATGGTGAGATGACCTACAAAGGTTCAGAGGCTCACAAGGCTGCTGTGACAGGAGATACTGTTGGTGATCCATTCAAAGATACTTCAGGGCCATCCATGAACATTTTGATCAAGTTAACCTGTCTGGTAGGTTTGGTGATTGCGCCTATTCTGGGTGAGATTCATGGAGCTGGTGGACACGGAAAAGCCGCTGTAGAGATCGTAGATCCTGTGGTTATAAAGAAAGAAGTGAAGGTGAAGGTGGAAGGAGAGGACGAATCTAATATGAAAGCTGAGATTACCATCACTGAGGGAGAAAACACCACTACTGAGACTTTAGAAGGCTCAAAAGAGGAGATAGAGAAGAAGATCGAAGAGTTAGACTAAGTTCTTAATTATAGTAAATAAGTCAGAACCCTGCTTGAAATTCAAGCGGGGTTTTTTTGTGCCCTTGACGCCAGGGGTATAGCTTAAATAGTGCAACTCAAGCTTTAATTAATCATATCTAATCACCTGTTTTATAGGTGTTTAAATAATTTATCTATATTTGTGCAGGATATAATCTAAAAATTATGAGAAAATCCAGCCGTCTAATTATCGTTGCCCTCATTGCTTTGACCTATGCATTTCCTGCATTTTGCCTTGGCGGAGGAGAAGAAGCTAATTTTCAAACACTCTCACAAAAGCTGGAAAATGCGATAGAAGAGAGGAACTTTCATGAAGCTAGGGAGGCCATAGAGGAATTGATGCCTCTCATGAAAGAGGAATTAAAAAAGGATAAGAAAACACTTTCAGAACTGAAGCGTGAAGAATCACCAGAGATGGACCCTACTGAATTCGAAAAGAAATTGGTACGGAAAACTGAGCTGTATGATGCTTTGAAGGAGTTGGTGAACATATCACCTGCCGCGCTCAGGGTAAAATCTGAAAGAATAAAAACTGATGTCAAGGAGTTCATCGATCTCTCCTGATTTTTAGTGGTTACTGTGGTTAAATCCTCCTGGTATCAGATCAGGAGGATTTTTTTGTTGGACACATTCGTGTAAAAATTTCTTAAGACAGATCAGTAACTCCATATTATTTCGGAGTTTTGCAGGCATCCCGAGCAACCTTGGCGCAAAAGGAGCTGGGGTGATTCCATTAAAAGTAGCATCATTTGAAAAAATCAGTCCTCTTCGTTGTTTCGATGTTAAGTACCATCCTACTGTCTCGCGGGCAGGGGATGTCCTACACTGATGCCCAGGCTCAGCAAGAGGTGATAGACCGAAACAACAGTGATTGGGCCATGCAGCAAGGCTATGTGGTGCTTGTAGGTATTGATGGTTTTCGATATGACTATGCACAGAAGTACGGAGCTAAGCACATACAAAAGCTGGGACAAAAAGGTGTAAAATCAGAGCGTTTACTGCCCTCATTCCCGACCAAAACATTTCCTAATCACTACACCATTGTTACAGGTCTGCTGCCTGGCAACCACGGCTTGGTGGGCAACAGTTTTTATAGCAGAGCCAAGCAGGCATGGTATCACGTTTGGGACAGGGAGGCGGTAAGAGAAGCAAGCTGGTATGCAGGTGTCCCGCTATGGGTATTGGCAGAGGAGCAGGGGATGCTTTCTGCCAGTTTCTTCTGGGTGGGTGCCGAATCACCTATTCATGGAGTAAAGCCTACCTACAACTATGCCTACGATGGGAGCATGCCGAATGAACACAGATTGCGTCAGGTACTGGATTGGCTGAGACTGCCTGATGCCAAACGTCCACACATGATTGCTGCTTATTTCTCACTCGTGGATGATGCCGGGCACAAGTACGGACCTGACCACCCCAGGACGGGAGAGGCCGTGTTGAAGGTAGATTCTTTGATTGGGAATTTTATGGATTCTTTGGATCAACTGGGTTTACCAGTTCATGTGGTGCTGGTTTCTGATCACGGTATGTCAGCCATCAGTCATGGGATCGTACTGTCGGATGTGGCGGACCTTGATGATGCGCAGGTATCTTATAGCTTCCCGCCGATGGTCTACCAGCCGGACAGCGCCAAGCGACTGAAACTGTATGATCAGCTCCTTAGGGTGCCCAATATGGACGTTTATACCAGAGAAAACATCCCGGACTTCTTATCCTTTAGCAACGATGATCGGATTGGCGATTTCATACTCATGACAGACGCACCAACCATCATTTTAGAAAAGCCCAGGCCCGTGTCTGGCGGCACGCATGGGTTTAATCCCTATAGCGATGGAAACATGGGTGCCATCTTTTATGCCGCAGGCCCTAAGTTGAAATCTGGTTTGGAAGTACCACCAGTAGAGAATATCCACATTTACCCTTTCATTGCCGAACTACTCGGGCTGACCATTTCTGAGCCAATAGACGGAGATTTAAATGCATTGCGGATCCTATTGAAGCAAGACTAGTATTTATTATTGGCATGCTTTTAGATAATGTACTTGTATGCTACAGTTTTTAGATGCTTTTCTCACCATTTTTCATTCGGCGTTTGTTCTGTTTGTGTTATTTGGTTGGGCTCACCCAAAAACACAGAAAGCACATGTCACGGCGCTGTTGCTCACGTTTTTGGCCTGGATGCTACTGGGCTTGTACAAGGGCGTGATTGGCTATTGCCCCCTTACTGATTGGCACTGGGATGTCAAACGTGCATTGGGGGAGACAGGAATGTCCGGTTCCTTTGTTGGTTACATGATCGAACACTATTTAGGCCTTTCATTTTCAAGAAGCTTTTATGATGCCATTACGGCAGGTGGACTTATTTTCGGATCGCTGATGTCCTTTTTGGTCCATCGAAAAAATCGGAACAGCAAATCTGAGGCTAGTAGTCAGGTTGCTTGAAATCGTCTGGAGAATTCCTGTTCACTTCACAATCGAACCAAACCATATGAAAATTGACATTTTCATTCAGGAAAAAATCCCAATCATGCAAAAAAAGCTATAACTAAGCGATAGTTGATTTATCTTGGTGCTTTCTAGGGGTAACATGAGACAATCAAAAGAATATACGGTACTGTACGTAGACGATGAGCGGGCAAATCTTCGAAGTTTCAAGTCTGCATTTCGAAGGATATACAACGTGATTATTGCTGATAGTCCCCTGGAAGGCATTGAGATTATCAAGGAGAATAAAATCAACATTGTGGTGTCTGACCACAGGATGCCCGAGTTGATAGGTACCGACTTCCTGAGAAAAGTATACGAGCACGACGGCAACATCCGCAGGATCATTTTGAGTGGGTTTGTAAAGAAAGAGGATTTGCAGGAAGCCAATGAGGAGTTCGGGATCCATGCCTACATCTCCAAGCCCTGGGATTTCGATCATCTCCAGGGGATTTTTGAAAGGTTACTCACCGAAGAGAAGTCTGAGCACATCATTTACGACTGATTTAATTAGGTCCAACATTTACATCATTGTTTGTTCAAATTGAGATTTTTTTCCTCGTTCTGAGAGAAAACAATACTCTTTTAAGCCCTTTTGGAGCCTTATGTCAGATCAGGGCCTCTTATTTCAACATTTTCCTGAAAAATTTTCATGGTTTTTAGTTTTTGGCATAGTTATAGCTAATAAGTATTCAGAGTTCAAGATCAGAAAATGACCTTGACTCGGAAGAAACTTTTTAGTTAGGTTAGGTTGGTGATAAGCTCCCCTCATTTATGAGGGGGGCTTTTTTTTGTTCCTTGTTTGAGGGAATGAAAGGGATTTATTTTATCTTATCCTATCACTAACTCTAGTTCAATATGAAAGTACTTTTCGAATGGCTGCTCAGTATCCTTGCAGCGTTTCTGCTTTTACAGACCTTATTTTACAAGTTTTCGGGGAGCGATGAGAGTGTATATATCTTCACTCAGGTGGGTATGGAACCTTGGGGGAGGTATGCTTCAGGTGTCGTAGAGCTTTTGGCAGGTGTGCTTTTACTCTCCCAAAAGTATAGGGCATATGGTGCTGTCTTGGGTTTGGGAGTGATCTCGGGAGCTTTGTTTTTTCACCTGACCTCCCTCGGTATTGAGGTGTTGGGCGACGATGGTCGTTTGTTCTATTATGCGCTCACTGTTTTTATCAGCTGCATACTGCTCCTGATCATGCGGAAGAAAGACATTCCGTTGATAGGACAGAGATTTTGAGTGTTTTTTTTGAGTGTTGGGATCGATACTTGGCTGAGGCGACAAATTGAAGGATGAATTAGAACCGGCACGGGCCTGGTTTAAATCCAGAGGGTGGGAGCCATTTGATTTTCAAAAGGAGACCTGGCAGGCATACCTGAGTGGTCATAGTGGCTTGCTCAATGCGCCCACGGGCAGCGGAAAAACCTACGCCCTCTGGATTCCATGTGTTTTGGAGTTTCTAAGGGATCATGACCCTTCCGAGGTTACTCCTGAATTACGGATTTTATGGGTTACCCCACTCAGGGCACTAGCCAAGGATATTCAGCGTGCCATGCAGGCTGTCTGTGATGAAATGGATATTCGGTGGACCGTAGGTCTCAGAACGGGGGATACCACTACCACCGAGCGGCAGAGGCAAAAGAAAATCGCGCCACAGGCTTTGGTAATTACTCCCGAAAGCATTCATGTTTTACTCAGTCAGAGTGATTACCCCAATTTTTTCAAGGGAGTAAAAGCCATTATCGTGGACGAGTGGCACGAAATTCTGGGCACCAAGCGTGGAGTGGCCACGGAGTTGGCCATTTCCAGACTCAAACACATTACCGAATCAAAGCTTAAGGTTTGGGCAATTTCTGCCACCATTGGTAATTTGCCCCAGGCCAAACGGGTGATCCTCGGCGAAGACGCTTATAAGGAGGGTGTGGTGATCAAGTCCCGATTGGAAAAAAAGGTGGAGGTGGAGTCTGTCTTGCCCGATGAGGTGGAAAAATTTCCTTGGACTGGGCATTTGGGTACCAAATTACTACCCAAAATATTGCCCATCATTCTTAAGAGTAAGACCACATTGCTTTTTACCAATACCCGCTCTCAGACAGAGCTTTGGTACCAGGCCATTCTGAAATTTGCCCCTGAGCTGTCAGGAATCATAGCCATGCACCATGGTTCTATGGATCACGACATCAGAGGCTGGGTAGAGGATGCTCTTCACGCAGAGAAACTCAAATTGGTGGTTTGTACCTCCAGTCTGGATCTGGGGGTGGATTTCCGCCCGGTAGACACTGTTATTCAGATCGGAGGGCCAAAGGGCGTGTCGCGGTTCTTTCAAAGAGCAGGCCGTAGCGGCCATCAGCCAGGAGCTACCAGTAAGATTTACTTTGTGCCCACACACTCTCTGGAGCTCATAGAGGGTGCAGCCCTTAGGGAGGCGATCGCCGAAGGAATGTTTGAAAGTAGAAACCCCTTGCAAAAAAGTTTGGATGTATTGGTTCAGTATCTGGTTACTCTGGCCGTGAGTGGTGGATTCAGGCCACTACAGATACTGGAGGAGGTGCGGCAAACGTATAGTTACCGTCTGCTGACGGCTGAGGAGTGGAGTTGGTGCCTTGATTTCATCACCACTGGAGGCAAAACTTTGGGGCAGTATGATGAGTTTGCCAGGGTGTATAATGATGATGGGGTTTACAAAATCATTAATAAGAAGGCGGCGACCAGACATAAACTATCCATAGGCACTATAGTGGGGGATCCGGCCCTCAAGGTTAAGTTTATCACAGGTGGTCATATTGGTACCATTGAAGAGAGCTTCGTGTCACGACTGAATGTAGGGGACACCTTTTGGTTTTCTGGCAGAAACCTTGAGTTTGTGAGGATCAAAGACCTGACGGTACTGGTACGGAAATCCAATAAGAAAAGTGGACTCACCCCTCAATGGATGGGGGGTAGGCTACCTCTTTCTTCTATGCTGGCATTTAAGATCAGAGAGAAACTGGATGGCGCTATTGGCGGTGATTATTCGTCTGTCGAGATGCAAACCATCCGACCTATCCTGGATTTGCAAAGTCGCTGGTCGATGATCCCGTCTTCCAAACAGCTTCTGATAGAGAAAACTAAAACGCGATTTGGTCACCACATTTTTATTTTCCCATTTGAGGGAATGTTTGTTCACGAGGTGCTTGCTGGTGTCATTGCCATGCGCATCAGCAGGATCAGACCCATTTCATTTTCCATTTCCATGAATGATTATGGGTTTGAAATGCTTTCTGATCAGGAAGTACCCATAGAGGAAGCACTTGAACTGGACCTCTTTTCAGAGGAAAACCTTATACCGGATATCTATGAGTCCATCAACATGACCGAGATGGCCCAGCGAAAATTTCGTGACGTGGCCACGATTGCCGGCCTGATCTTTCAGGGGTACCCAGGTAAAAACATTAAATCGCGGCATTTGCAAGCCTCTTCGGGTATTTTATTCAAAGTATTTGAAGAATATGATCAGGGGAATTTGCTGGTTCGTCAGTCTATGGAAGAGGTGATGACCTTGCAGCTGGAGCATTCACGGCTCTTTGAAGCTGTCAGGCGAATTAACCAACAAACCATCGTCTTGAAAGAGACCATTAAACCTACCCCGTTTGCATTTCCTATATTGGTAGATATGTTTCGAAGGCAAAAACTCACCTCTGAGCAGCTAGCCGATCGCATCCGGAAAATGCAAATACAGCTGGAACGTGCGGCAGCCAAATAGGGTATTTTCATTACTTTGCGGAAAATCCTGAATATGAGACAAATTTTCCTTCTCCCTCTTTTTTTTAGCCTGATATCAGTACAGGCCCAGTCAGTTACCGGACTATGGAAGACCATAGATGATGAGACTGGTAAGCCCCGATCAATCGTACAAATAGAAGAGCGCGATGGTCAGATTTTCGGTACCATTGTGCGCTTGTTTAGATCCCCAGATGAGGAGCAGGATCCTGTGTGTAAGGTGTGCCCCGGGAAGCGCAAAAACCAGAAAATTATCGGAATGGAAATCATCTCTGGGTTGAGTTACGATCAGGATGATGAGGAGTACAGTGGTGGAGAGATTCTGGACCCGGAGAGTGGCAATGTGTATGACTGCAAAATTTGGCTGAGTGAGGATGGAACCCTCAAAGTGCGTGGATACGTCATGTTTTTATACCGAACCCAGACATGGCTCCCTTATGCGGAGTGATCTGGAGGTAAAAGGGTTTGAGCATCAGTTTCATCTTAAAGGGCAGTCTTTGGTGTTGAGTTGTGATCGTTCCATTTTCTGGGAGGATCACTCGGCGCTTGTGGTGTCTGACCTGCATCTGGGCAAAGCGGGCCATTTCAGAAAGCACGGGATTCCTGTACCTTCACAGATTCATATCTCAGACCTTCAGCGGGTCAATTCCCTGATTGAAATATATCGCCCAGAGCGCATTCTATTTCTTGGGGACCTTTTTCATAGTGACCAAAACGATGAGTGGCAGGATTTTATGCACTGGTCCAATTTTCATTCCGACATAGAACAGATCCTGATTTTGGGGAATCATGATATTTTGGATCCTTCTCAGTATGGTCACACGAGGGTGCGATTATGCGAAGAATACATGCACGGCCCCTTCGAATTCACCCATGAAACACGCCGCTCAAAGGCCTACAATATATCAGGTCATATCCACCCATCCATCAGGCTCAGTGGCCTGGCCAGACAAGGGGTTACATTACCATGTTTTTACTTTGGGCAAGAGCATGCTTTGCTTCCGGCTTTTGGAGAATTTACCGGAAACCACCCGATTCGTGCCCGCGCCGGAGATCAGGTTTTTGCAATTGGCGAAGACCTTTTAATAGGGTTAGTGGGGTAAATCACTAATTTTACAGCCAGAAATGACCAATTCATCGACAATGCGGTTACTTTATCAGGAAAAGAGGTATTTAATGACAGAGCGCGAGCTCCTGCTGCTATGAAGGATAGTGAGATTCTTGAGAAAATTGCAAAAGGAGACG
Source organism: Marinoscillum luteum (assembly GCF_044005705.1). Taxonomy (NCBI): domain Bacteria; kingdom Pseudomonadati; phylum Bacteroidota; class Cytophagia; order Cytophagales; family Reichenbachiellaceae; genus Marinoscillum; species Marinoscillum luteum. The sequence goes on from NZ_JBIPKE010000013.1 coordinate 225,731, forward strand.
AGACAGCCCTTGACTATCTGTACAAGAAGTACTACAGGATGATGACCAATCTTGTCCTGAAGAACAATGGTACAGAAGAAGAAGCTAAGGATGTATATCAGGAAGCGCTTCTGGCATTTTGGCAAAAGGCAATAAGTGGGAAGCTGGTGTTGACCTCAAAGATTAGCACCTTTCTCTACAGCATTTGCCTGAACCAGTGGAGAAAGGAATTAGACAGGAAGAGCAGGTTATCCAACGAAGAGGTGGACAGCGAAGAGTTTCAGGGGCATGACCAGAATGAGCGATACAAGATAGTCATGCAATGTATCAGTGAACTTGGCGATACCTGCAAGAGAATATTGACATACTATTACTTTGATGGTCTGAATATGACCGACATAGCGGAAAAATTGAATTTTGCTAACACGGACACAGCCAAGACCAAAAAATATAAGTGTAAGAAGAAATTAGATAGTTTAATAAAAGCACGATATACCACAACCGACTTTTTTGATTAATGAATCCAACGCCGCACCAAATAGATAGCTACTTAAGAAACGAACTTAGTTCATCCGAACTGAGCGCATTCGAAGCAGAAATGTCCAATAACCCAGAGCTTATGGATCAGGTTCGCTTTGAACAAACTGTTGTAGAAGGTATTTCACAGTATCGCAAGGCAGAATTGAAAGCCAGACTTGATGCCATAGAGATCGGTTCAGGCTGGATGGGAATCGGCCAGCTGGGGAGTAGTGCGTTGGTGAAAAGTGTTGGTGGAGTGCTGGTGGCCTCACTTGTTGGGGTGTCTGCATATTTTGTTTTCACAGCAGAAGAGAATATCACTTCTCCGGAGATTATTGAGTCGATTGAAATCACCTCACCAAAGCAGTCGGAGAGCTATCAGTTTGAGTTCCCTGAATTATCTGATCAGAAGGTTTCATCTGTCGTTTCCGAATCTTCTCCCAATGTTGCTGAAAAAAGCAGCGCCACTTCGGATGAAAAGGTGGAGGCACTGCCTACTGTACAGAAATCAGTAGCTTCTGTAGATGAAGAGACTGAATTTGTACCGGTGGTTGATTTGCCAGATTTGGGTGAGTTGAGTGAAGAGAAAGGATTGAAGATCGAGGATGCAAACCTGCCGGAAATGAATGAGATGGACGTAGTATCCTCTAAAGGTGAAAGTCCGATCAGCGTGGAGACCATCCAACGAAATTCTGAATCCATCAAATACAAATATTTCGACGGTAAGCTTTTCCTATATGGGGATTTCAAAAGCACCCCTTACGAAATCATAGAAATCAACAGACCAACTGAGCGAAAACTATACCTCTTCTACGATCAGGAGTACTATTCTATCATCGTCAGCGATAAGGTACAGGAGCTATCTCCGATTACGAATCATCAACTACTTCAGGAGTTGGAAATAGTCAGAAACAATAAGCTCTAGCATTCTCTGCATTTCGGGTTACATTATTTAGTTTTGGGGCGGGATGGAACAGAAAACCCGTACAAAAAGGAAATTAGGGAGCTATCCCTTCGTGAGTGTTACGTTTAGCATCACGCTGGCACTCTTTGTCATTGGTCTATTTGGCCTGATGGCTCTGCATGCCAATAAGTTGACGAGCATCATTCAGGAAAACATAGAATTGCAGGTCTTTTTGAATAAACAGATTTCTGCTGGTGAGGTGAGTAAGATCAATCGCACCATAGGCTCCAAAGCCTATGTCATCAAAGAAAATAATGAGCCCAGAATAAGACTGGTAACCAAAGACGAGGCAGCCGCCCAGTTCATTGAAGATACCGGAGAGGATTTCAAGGAGTTTTTGGGAGATAATCCACTTCGCGATGTGCTGATCATCAATGTGAAAACGACCTATCAGTCCGCTGATTCACTGAAAATGATCAAGAAGGACATAGAGAAGATGAGTGGAGTCTACGAAGTGTCTTACGTAGAATCCCTGGTTGAGAGTATCAATGAAAACCTGGCCAAGATTGGCGTCATATTAATCGGATTTTTCACGATTCTGCTCATTGTAGTGGTTATCCTGATCAATAATACCATCAAATTGGCCTTATTCTCCCAGCGCTTTCTTATTCGCAGTATGCAGCTTGTAGGCGCCACTTCCGGATTTATTCGAAAGCCTTTTCTCAAACGCTCCATTTGGTATGGTTTTCTGGCCGGTCTTTTTTCATCTTTAATGCTTCTGGCGCTGCTGATGTATGCCAACCAGCGCATAGAGGATATCAGAGCGCTTCAGGATTTCAAAAATTTAGGAATACTTTTCGGAGGATTAATCGTTTTGGGAATTACCGTGGGCTTTTTGAGTACCTACCGGGCAGTTAAAAAATATTTACAAATGTCATTAGACGAACTTTACTAGCTTATGTCAGACCAACATAAATTCGCCTTTCAAAAGGCCAATTATATCATCATGCTTGCCGGAGTACTTACTCTGGTGATAGGTTTTTTCATCATGGCTTCAGATAGCGAACCCTACGGCTTTGGTTTTCTCGGCCTTACGCTCGGACCAATAGTGGTGATGCTTGGTTTTTTGATTGAGTTCGTAGCCATCTTTTACAAAGGGAAGAAATCAGAATCAGATAGCCAATAACAGCCTATGACCTGGATTGAGGCGTTAATTCTTGGGATTATTCAGGGATTAACTGAGTTTTTGCCAGTGAGCAGTAGCGGACATCTGGAGATGGGTACAGTGCTGTTGGGGGTAAAGTCAGAAGAGAATTTACTGTTTGCTGTCATTGTACATGCGGCTACCGCATTGAGCACCATTGTGGTTTTCAGGAAAGATATTGGGGAGATCATTGCAGGCTTGTTTCAGTTCAAATGGAACGAGTCCTGGGATTTTGGCATCAAAATCATTATTTCCATGATTCCGGTTGGCATTGTAGGGGTGTTTTTCGAAGATGAAATTACCGCCCTTTTTACCGGAAACCTGTTGCTGGTAGGGAGTATGCTATTGGTCACCTCGGCACTGCTGTTCTTTTCGCATTTCAAAAAGAATAACGAGAAGCCTGTGAGCAAGCCGCACGCCCTTATCATTGGGCTGGCTCAGGCCGTGGCCATTCTGCCCGGCATCTCCAGGTCTGGAGCCACCATTGCCACTGCATTGCTCCTGGGTGTTGAAAAGAACAAAGCCACACGATTTTCATTTTTGATGGTGCTCATTCCCATATTGGGAGCAAGCATGTTGAAGCTAAAAGACTACTTTGAAGCCCCTGCTGCATATGAGGGGCTATCAGGACCTTCCATGGTGGTAGGGTTCCTGGCAGCATTCCTGGCAGGCTACGTAGCATGCAAATGGATGATTGGTATTGTGAGAAAAGGTAAACTCACCTACTTCGCGGCATATTGTCTGGTTATTGGACTCATTGCCATTATTTCTCAGATATGGATTTAAATGCCTACACAGAAGGACAAATACTGCTCATAGACAAGCCGCTGACCTGGACTTCCTTCGACGTGGTGAAAAAACTGCGCTACGCACTAAAGGTCAAGAAAATCGGGCATGCAGGAACCTTGGATCCTTTGGCTACAGGTTTGCTGTTGATCGGTACAGGCAAGTTCACCAAAAAACTGAATGAGCTACAGGGGCTGGATAAAACCTACGAGGGTATTATCACCATCGGAAAAACCACTCCATCCTATGACCTGGAGACAGAGTTTGACTCTGAGGCTGATGTCAGTCACTTGACCATGGAAGACCTTCAGGCTGCAGCGCTGAAGCTCACTGGCCCCATAGATCAGGTGCCGCCAGCTCACTCTGCGGTGAAGGTGAATGGGGAGCGGGCATATAAAAAAGCCAGAAAGAATATTGAAGTAAAGCTGGATCCTCGAAGTATCACCATCCATGAGTTTCAATTGTTGAAGGTGGAGGGGGCTGATGTTCATTTTCACATTAGCTGCTCCAAAGGAACCTATATCCGTAGCATCGCCAGGGATTTCGGTGAAATACTGGGAGTGGGAGGACACCTCTCCAGTCTGAGACGAACCAGTATTGGCGAGTACCAGGTGAGTGATGCTGAAGATTTGGAAGCGTTTGTTGCCAAAGTTCGTGACTATGAAACTGATTGATGACCTTTCTCAGTTTGCTGCACCGGCATATTCGGTAGTGACCAGCGGCACTTTCGACGGGGTGCATGTGGGACATCAGAAAATTCTTCAAAAAATTGTGCAGGAAGCACGAAAGAGAGATGGCAAGAGCATTGTGCTTACGTTCTGGCCACATCCACGATTCGTCTTGAAAAAGGATGCCGGTGATCTGAAGTTGTTGACAACTTTCGAAGAGAAAGTGGAACTATTGGCTCAAAATGGCATTGACTATTTAGTCAAAATACCTTTTACTAAAGAATTCTCAGAGCTCACCTCAGACCAGTTCATCAGGCAAGTGCTCGTGGAAAAGCTCAATACAAAGCTGTTGGTGATCGGTTATGACCACAGATTTGGAAAAAACAGAGAAGGTGGCTTTGACTATCTGATGGAACATTCAGGTGAGTATGGTTTTGCCATCAAGGAAATATCCAGAAAGGATATTGAGGATGTGGGGGTGAGCTCCACCCTGATTAGAAACTCCCTTGCCGAGGGCAACATTCACATTGCCAACGATTTTCTAGGAAGGCCATACAGTCTTTCCGGTTTTGTGAAAGATGGTGATAGGATTGGTCGGAGTATTGGATTTCCAACGGCTAATATCGACGTGCCGGAAGCTTACAAACTCATTCCGGCGGATGGAGCCTATGCCGTGTTGGTGAGTCTTGAGGGGCAGAAATTTCAGGGAATGCTAAACATTGGTCAGCGGCCCACAGTTTCTGGTGAGGAGCGCAGGATTGAAGTAAATCTGTTTAATTTTGATGCGGATATCTATAATCAACGCCTCACAATTGAGTTCATTAAGTTATTGAGGACAGAGAGAAAATTTGAAAGTATTGAGCGGTTGAAAGAGCAACTCTCTCTGGATAAACTGGAAGCAATTCGGATTTTAAACCAACAGTCATGAAAGTACTAAAGTTAAATGCATCATTGATCATCATGATCATCTTGTCGGGGTGTGTGGCTTCCGGAGGAAGGGTCACTTCATTGCTTTTTGCACCTTCGGATGACAAGAAGCTGGGTGAGCAGGTGAGCCAGGAGATCGCAAACAACCCTGCCGAGTATCCGGTATTATCTGAGAGCAAATACCCTCAGGCTTATCAGTACCTCAATGCCATGCGGGACAAAATACTGGCCAGCAATGATATAGATTATAAAAGTGAGTTTGCCTGGGAGCTGAAAATCATTCAGGATGACCAAGTCCTCAATGCTTTTGCCACACCAGGGGGCTACATCTATGTGTATACAGGCCTGATCAAATACCTGGAGAAAGCCGATGACCTGGCGGGTGTGATGGGGCACGAAATTGCCCACGCCGACAGGAGGCATTCGATCAAGCAATTGGAAAAACAATATGGGTTGAACATCCTACTCAGCATAGCGCTAGGTAATGAACCAACTCAATTGGCACAAATTGCCGCGCAGCTGGCAGGTACTGGAGCTGTTTTGAAGTTTAGCAGAAATGCAGAAGCAGAGGCGGATGAATATTCAGTGAAGTACCTGGGCGATACCCCTTATGCCTGTAATGGAGCCGCTTCTTTTTTTCAGAAGCTATTGGATCAGGGACAAACCGGAGGCACACCGGAGTTTCTGAGTACTCATCCCAGCCCCAAAAGCAGGGTGAGTGATATCAATGCCACGGCTCAGTCAGCAGCATGCAGTACAGCCCTGATCAAAGAGACTGGTATGAATTATGCTCAGTTTAAAGCCAGCCTTCCTTAAGTAGCCTATGAAAACAATGAGAATTTTATCCCGAGTTTTAGTCTTAGCGCTTTTGCCATTTTCAATGGCTTGTGACAAGAATGGAGACGTGAGTTTTTTTTCGATCGAACAAGACAAAGAGTTGGGCGCACAGGTGGCTGCACAGATTGCCTCAGACACCAGCTTCAATATATTGTCAGCGTCGGAATACCCGGAGGCTTATGCCTATCTGGAGAGCATGAAAAATGTCATCCTTAATTCCGGTAGCGTCAGCTATAAAGATGAATTTGCCTGGAAGTTGCACATCATTGATGATGATGTACTCAATGCTTTCGCTACCCCGGGAGGTTATATTTATGTCTATACAGGTTTGATTAAATACCTGGAAAAAGCCGATGACCTGGCAGGAGTGATGGGCCATGAGATTGCCCATGCGGATCAGCGACACAGTTCTAAACAACTCCAAAAGGCCTATGGAGTTCAGATTCTTCTGAGCATTGCGCTGGGAGAAGATGCATCACAGCTAGCACAGGTAGCCGGTCAGATCGCGGGTACCGGGGCTATTTTGGCATTTAGCAGAAGTGCTGAGACAGAAGCAGATGATTTTTCTGTGCAGTACCTGTCCGATACAGATTACGCCTGCAATGGTGCCGCTAGTTTCTTCCAGAAGTTATTAGACGAAGGGCAGGGAGGGAGTACACCTGTTTTTTTGAGCACCCATCCTTTACCTGGCAACAGAGTAGCAGATATCAATGCCAAAGCAGACAAGCTGGGCTGTGATACCGGCACCATTACTGAAAGTGGATTTACTTACCAAGATTTTAAAAATAGCTTACCTGAATGAAAAAATCAGACATCAATATTACCGTAGAGTTGGATGACCAGAACATTCCTGAGAAGATTACCTGGGATGCGGATGAAAAGGATCAGCCTGGTGCTTCTGAAACCAAATCCATGAGCTTGTCACTTTGGGATGAGAAGACCAAAAACACGCTACGCATAGACCTCTGGACCAAGGACATGCCGGTGGAAGATATGAAGCGGTTTTACATCGATTGCCTGGGCGGGCTGGCACAGTCCGTACTCAATAGCACCGGAGATGAATACATGTCATCGGAGCTCAATGCACTCTGTGACCGGTTTGTGACTCACCTGAAAGATGAGGTGGGTTAGTAGAATGTCTAAAGATATGATGAAAAAGCCTGTTGATGCCAACAGGCTTTTTTTATGGTCAAAATTGATCGTTTGATCAGAATACCTATGGTTTTAGGGAGAAAATCTTGATATTTTTATCTAATATTAGCTTTTACTATCATACTTACATTAACCTCTACCCAAATGACGATTTCAAGGATCAAATTTTACCTGAGTTTCCTTCTGCTTTGTTTAATTGGTATGCATGCATACGGTCAGGTGACCATCGCCGGTCAGGTGACAGACGAGCGAACGGGAGAATCACTCATCGGAGTAAACGTGCTGGTGAAAGGAACGGTACTGGGTACCATTACCGATGTTCAGGGAAACTTTAATTTGAAAATCACCTCACCTCCACCGGTGACCCTGGTGATTTCCTTTGTGGGATTTGAGCGGCAGGAAATAGAAATTGATCAGGCGGTCATTTCCAACCTTCAGGTGAAGATGACAGAGTCTTTTATGCTGGGGCAGGAAGTCGTGGTTTCAGCCTCGCGTGTTGAGGAGAGCATTTTGCAATCTCCCGTGAGTATTGAGAAAATGGACATACTTGCTGTTCAAAACACCTCTTCAGATACCTATTACAAGGCGATAGCTAACCTGAAAGGAGTGGATGTGGCTTCCAGTAGTATCAATTTTCAGATTATCAATGCGAGAGGTTTTGGTAATACTGGTAATACACGTTTTGTGCAGCTGATCGACGGGATGGATACACAGGCCCCGGCGCTTAACTTTCCGATAGGTAATCTTAATGGTCCCTCAGAGCTGGATGTAGAAAGTGTAGAATTGATTCCGGGGGCTTCTTCAGCATTGTACGGCCCCAGTGCATTCAATGGTGTGCTGCTCATCAATAGTAAAAATGCTTTTGACTATCAGGGAGCAAGTGCTTTTGTGAAGACAGGAGTGAACCACGTGGGTAGCTCTGCAGACCAGGGCCCGGCATTGATGAAAGAGGCTTCTATTCGATATGCAAAGGCTTTTAACAACAAATTCGCTTTTAAGATAAACGGTAGCTACTCCAAAGCCGATGACTGGCACGGAACAGACGCTGCGGACAGAAATGCTGACTTCAACCCATTGGCATCCGTAGGTGGTGAAAACCCTGGGGCTGACAGGTTGCACTTCCATGGAGATGAGGCAGGTATCAACCTGGCCATATTCCCATTTAGTGCGGCGTTTGGTACCATAGCCAGAACCACCCAGTTTGAGAATGGAAGGTTTGCTTCTAACTACATGAATGCTGGAGATTTACCCAATCATGTGGCAACGATCACTCCCTACAAGGAAGTGGATCTGATCAACTATGGTGCAGAAAACATGAAGGTGAATACAGGTCTCTACTATAGGATCACCGATAACATGGAGCTTAGTTACTTGTACAATGCTGGTTTCGGTACCAGTATCTACACCGGAGCTCAGCGTTATTCTCTTTCCAATTTTGGGATTCAGCAGCACCGTTTGCAGCTCCGTGGAGACAACTTTTTCCTACGGGCTTATGGCACCTTTGAAAATTCGGGAGACTCTTATATCACGGAGTTCTTGGCCAAGCGGGTAAACGACTTAATGGTTGGTTACAACTTCGGGGATTACCACAACGGGTTTAATCCGTTTGAGAACCAGGGGAAAGGGGACCTTACAGGGTATTTGGTGGATTATGGTATTGAATACCTTCGCTCTATCAGTGATCAGGGCTATCAGCCGGGTGAAATCGCTGCATTGAGTGAGGCAGAGCGTCTGCAAGTGCAGCAGAATGCGCATCAGTATGCCCGCTCTACGGTGGATGATCGATACATCATGGATCCCAAAACAGGTACGGTGGTAGATGGAGAAGGTAATACGCTTACTTTCGAAGATGTGAAGAAGGAGGCATTGAAAGGGACCATCCCGAACGGACCAAGCTTCGCAGATAAGTCGGCCATGTACCATGCAGAAGGGCAGTATGATTTTAAAAATGAAATTGATTTTATGGAGCTCCAGATGGGAGCCAGTTTCAGGATTTATGATCTGGGCTCTAAGGGAACGATTTTTCCGGATACTGTAGGAAATGAAATTGCCATCAAGGAGTATGGAGTTTACGCACAGGCAGGTAAAAGGCTCACCGATAACTTCAAACTATCAGGATCTGTGCGCTATGATAAAAACGAAAACTTTAAAGGGCAGGTAAACCCTAGAATCTCAGGAGTATTTACGTTCAATAAAACTCATAATATCAGAGCTTCCGTGCAGACTGGTTTTAGGTTTCCTACCACCCAGGGGCAGTATATCAACCTGGATGTGCTTTCCAGTAGATTGCTAGGTGGATTGCCTCAGTTTTATGAGCAGTATCTTCCTGATCCGGAAAATAACTACTACTACTCAGGAGCATCGGTGAATGCTTTCCGAAATAACATTTTTTCCGGCCAGGAGATATCTGAAGCCGCCACTGCCTTGGTGAGAAGGACTGACTTTAGTCCGGTAAAACCCGAGCAGGTAAAATCCATTGAAGTGGGTTACAAGAGTCTGATCCAGAATAAGCTGCTAGTGGACATGGTATATTACTACAATAGCTATTCAGATTTTATTACACAGGAGTTGGTAGTAAAAGCCCAAAAGGATACTGATGGCGAGCCCAATTACCTGACTATTTTGAGAAGTAATGCAGACAATGCATTTTCTATCTACACCAACCTGGATAACCAAGTGACCACACACGGAGCAGCGCTAGGCCTGACCTACAACCTGGTCAAAGGATATCAAATAGGAGGAAACTATACCTGGAGTAAATTCATAAGCGGTTATGATGAGAATGTACTGAATGACTTCAATACACCTGAGCACAAATTCAATGTCAATTTCGGGAACAGAAAAGTGACGGATATTTTCGGGTTCAATGTTACCTACAGATGGCAGGAAGCTTTCAGATGGGAATCTTCATTTGCCAGGGGCCCTGTGCCAGCCTATGGCACGCTGGATGCCCAGGTTTCTTTAAAATTGGATAACCTGAGGTCAATTTTGAAAATTGGTGGGTCCAATGTTCTGAATAATTACTATATTCAAAGTCTGGGAGGACCCAATATTGGTTCCATCTATTATGTATCCATCAGTTTTGATGAATTAATGAACTAAACGGTTTTATCACCAATCTAACCGAAGCCCTTTCCATTTGGATAGGGCTTTTTTCATGGATTTGCGATATTTAGGATATGGAGAACGCGGATTTTAAACATTTCGGCAAACTGAGAAGCAAGCTCTTCGTCATCGTGTTTGGTACCGATACCCCGGCAGGCAAGGCTTTTGATTTGGTATTGCTTGTGGCCATTGTACTCAGCATCATTGTTGTCATGCTGGAGAGTGTAAGGGATATCAAAATCAGATTTGAGGAGATATTTTACATACTGGAATGGACCTTTACAATCATTTTCAGTATCGAATACCTGCTGAGGATTTTCATAAGTAAAAAACCAAAAACATATGTCTTTAGCTTTTTCGGAGCGATAGACCTCATTGCCTTGCTGCCGACTTATATCAGCTTATTTGTGACCGGAGGCAGCTACCTGGTAGTGATCCGGGCGATACGGTTACTGCGAGTTTTCAGAATCATGAAGCTGACCAGGTACATCAATGAAGCCAGGATGTTGGGGCAGGCCATGGAAGGTGCCAAACGCAAGATCCTGATATTTATGGGAGCTGTATTTACCCTGGTGATGATCACTGGCACCCTGATGTACCTCATAGAAGGTGGGGAAAATGGATTTACCAGCATTCCTAGAAGTATCTACTGGGCTGTGGTGACCGTAACGACTGTTGGTTATGGAGATATCGCACCGCATACTGTGCTGGGGCAGACCTTTGCCACCATACTGATGCTTACGGGTTATGCTATCCTGGCAGTGCCCACAGGGATTATGACTTCTGAGATCAATAAAGCAGAACGACGAGGATCTATAAAAGATAAAATTTGCCAGCGTTGTACTACGGGCAATGAGCGACAATCCAATTACTGCAGTAAATGCGGAGAACGCTTGGAAGAAATATAAGCGCATAAAAAAACCTCCCTGATGATTCAGGGAGGTTTTTTTATGTAATTGGTTTCGTTTAATTCTTATTGTACCGGAGACAGAAGCCCTGCGATTACATGTACTCGACCATTTGCAGTAACAAGAGATGAACTTGCGCTGGCAGGTACAGCTACCTGAGCCTCAGGTGTAGTGTCACCATTAGAATCAATCACTATTCCTGTAAGGATACCTTTTGCAGGATCAGTAGGGGCTTCAGTAGACAATACGGTCAGCGTAGCTCCAGAAGCAGCTGTGAATTGTGCACCTTGAGTTAAGCTGGTGGATAACACCTCAGACAAAACAATCTGAGTGGTGATAATTCCGTAAAAGCTCTGAGCCGGGGTGCCTGACATAAAGGCTTTGATCTCTGCTTCACTGGCTGTTCCATCGCTATTTCCCGCTTTTGTATCGGCAGCCACATGGAATGTTCCATTACTTGGTGCAAACACCGTGTGCGTAGCACTACCCGAAAGCATGGAGTAAATGGTAGGCAAAGAATTTTGAGCCGCGAATGTGTCAGCTTTGAAGATCGCCTGAGCAAGTAATGAGAAATCAGCACCAAGAAGGAGTGTTCCTGCATTGGTTCCAAGGATAGGAGTCAGCTGTGCGCCGACTGTTTGGGGTATCAATACAGATCCTACTACATGCATCACACCATTTGTGGCTTTTTTGTTAGCTCCTGTAATTGCAATGGCATTATTAGAAGAACCTGTCAGCAAGGTTCCATCAGCATTCACCACGATTTTATCTACGCTATTCACATCCACACCCTGACCAGTAGCCAATGTGGTTACCTGCTTGCCAGAGGTCAAATCAGCTTTCAGGTAAGAGGTTACCGAAATATGATAGGCCAATACATTTTTGATGATATCTGGATTAATAGAGGTGATCTGAGCTGGAAATCCCGGAGTAGCCAGTAGGTTGACAAATGCATCATTGTTAGGCGCAAATAGGGTAAAAGTACCACTAGCACCCAGAGTAGCTACCAAATCAGGATATACACCCAGGTATTTCTCCAAAGAGTCAAGACCCTCAGTGCTTTGTACCAATTCCCAGATGGTCTTGGTAGGTTCGCCTTGAGTATCATCGTCATCATCGCTATTATCTACATATCCGGTAGGCTGCTCGCAAGCGCTCACAGAGGTATTGGCATCACCCAAACCATCCGCATCGGCATCCGCATACCAGGTAGTTTCAGTACATGAAGGTTCATCCTCACCACAGCTGGTGGTGAATGCCAGGCCAATTACTACGGCAAGCATAGCCAGGACTTTCAATGGGTTAATTGAATTTTTCATCATCATCTTCTTCGATTTTGTTTAATGTGTAATTTAATTCCAATCTCTCATTTTATGGAACACATAAAGTTAGATAAAATTATTATGCAAGCATACTATTTTGACCCTCAGAAATACCGAAATATTTTCATTTTGTTAATTCTTTAGATTTTTTTCCGGGCTACCTGAGTGTGCAGATCTTTGAGTTTCATAAGTGCAGCACTGCCATACCATGGCCTGAGCTCCATTTTTAATCGGCCCGCCTGTATGGCAGGATCGGTGCTGGTAAGGGCTTCGGCTTCTTCTATGGTTTCCACCGCAAAAACATAGATACCCCGGATCTCCTGATCATCCAGAAACGGGCCAGCCAGAACCAGTGTACCTTCCTCGGCCATTCTGGCTATGTTATCCAGGTGTGCTCTTTGTAGCCTGGAAGCTTCCACAGAATCCTGACTTCTATTGGGACCTGCAATGAGGTTGGCAATGACGTAGGATCGCATGCCATAGTCGTCTGCACCTACCTCCGCTGCCAGCAGTGAATCATACTCAAGAGCCGTTGATGGTTGAAGGTTGGTTTGTTCTTTTTTGGAAGATTGGCAGGCACATAGTGCCAGTATAAGTCCAGGGATTATTATCTTAAGCGTGTTCATGTGAGCAGAATTGTTTTATGTTAATCTAGCCATTTTGACAATAACCGAGGAAATGATTAGTTTTAAAGAATACAAAAATTTCTATGAATAATTCAAAAGATAGAAATTATCTACCAAAAAATTATCAGGAGCTACTGGCCAAGTACCGTAAAGTACCACCGGTAGTGTTGGAAACCAATCACCCAGCCTCGCCGAAGCGAAGTGCCTTAGCCACTGGTTTGGAGGTTTACTCAGGGGAGTGGGGCGATGTGCAAAAGCTTCATCTACTCAGGAGAACACTTTTTGGAACCAGGCAGAAGGATTTGGAAGCCCTGGCGGGTTTAGACGTGTCGCAGGCCGTTGATCTGTTGCTGACCAAGGGCACCGTGACCCTTCCCGTGAACAATTATAATGATCCTGCAAACGGGGTGGAAGACCCGGAGATTGCTTTCGGCGAAACCTGGATCAATTCCGCTTATGGCGACCAATACGAAGGGCCCAGAACCAACTCACTCAAGGGATGGCTGATTAAAAACATGCTCAATCAGGATACATCAGTTGAGGAGAAAATGCTTCTTTTCTGGCATAATCTGCTGCCTATCCAAACCTGGGGTGTGTTCTATGCAAAGCTGAGCTATCGCTATTTTGAGATGCTGAGGAGAAATCTCTTTGGCAATTTCAAAACCATGATCAAAGAATTGACCCTTGATCCGGCCATGCTGCTGTACCTAAACGGAACCTTTAACAACAAGGAAGCTCCCGATGAAAACTACGGTCGCGAACTGCAGGAGCTATTTTGCATCGGTAAGGGACCCAATGCGAACTTCACTGAGGAAGATGTGCAGGCTGCTGCTCGTGTGCTTACTGGTTGGGTTGTTCGGTGGGAGGATTTTGAGGCGTCCGGGATATTGCCTTCTTATTTCTACAGCCCGTTTCATGACACCACCAACAAGCAATTTTCTGCATTTTATGGCAATAGGGTGATTCTGGGTAGGACTGGAGAGGCCGGAGCAGAGGAACTTGATGAGTTGCTGGATATGATTTTTGATAACAACGAAACAGCACTTTATCTGTGCAGGCGACTGTATCAGTTTTTCGTGTACCCGGAGATAGATGCCGCTGCTGAAAGTCAGGTGATAGAACCCCTGGCGAATATTTTAAGAACCAATGACTATGAAGTAAAGCCTGTACTGGAGGCCCTATTCAAGAGTGCTCACTTTCATGATGAAGCCAACTGGGGAGCCATTATTAAAAGCCCAACAGAGTATGTTTTAGGCTTGTGGAGAACCCTGGAAGTAGAAGGAGTAGACCCTGAAGATTTGCTGCTCGGTTACACACAGCATAATAGTTTCTTATGGAACATGGCCAATCTGGGTATGGAAATTGGTGATCCCCCGAGTGTATCGGGTTGGCCAGCCTATTACCAGACTCCTTCTTATGATAAATATTGGCTGACTACCGATACCATTGCCAACCGTGCGATTGCGAGTGATTCGCTGGTGTATTGGGGTTTTTGGATCAAGGAGGGGGTTCAGATTCCTGCGGATTTGATCAAATTTATCAGTGGACTCAATCATCCTGAAGACCCTAACCTGATGCTCCTGGAGAGTAGCCGACTCTTACTCGGAATGGAGCTGGAGACGGAGATGCTGAATAACCTGAAGAGCATTTTATTGTCTGGCCAGCAAACAGATAGCTACTGGTCTACGGCCTGGGGTGAGCTTACAGAAAACCCCGACGATGAAGAGTACAGAATGGTTGTTGAAAACCGCTTGAAGCCTACTTTTCAGCATTTGTTACAATTGGGAGAAGCCCAGCTAATGTAGATTTATTATGAGAAGAAGATCATTTTTAAGACACGTTTCTCATTCTCTGGCGGTACCTGGTGTATTGGGTGCTATGGGCTTCCGCATGCCGGGACCCAATTCCTTAACCTCATTATTGAGAATGGCTGCGGATACCGATCGCGTATTGGTTATGATTTTTCTGGAAGGTGGAAATGATGGATTGAATACCGTCATCCCTCTGGATCAGCTTTCTGCTTTGAACAAAGTGAGACCACATGTGATCATGCCTGATAATAAGCTTCTGAACCTTTCAGATGCTGATGTGGCGTTTCATCCTTCTTTTGATGGTTTGAAATCACTTTATGATGAGAACAGGTTTCAGGTTATTCAAAATGTGGGCTATCCACAGCAAAATTACTCTCATTTTCGATCCACGGACATCT
Source organism: Marinoscillum luteum (assembly GCF_044005705.1). Lineage (NCBI taxonomy): Bacteria > Pseudomonadati > Bacteroidota > Cytophagia > Cytophagales > Reichenbachiellaceae > Marinoscillum > Marinoscillum luteum. The sequence goes on from NZ_JBIPKE010000013.1 coordinate 240,877, forward strand.
GGATGAGTGCCTCTGATTCCAATGAGTTGGTCAATTCGGGGTGGACTGGGCGCTTTTTGAGTGATTCCTATCCTGGTTATCCTGAGAGTTTCCCCAATGATGACATGACCGATCCACTATCCATTGAGATAGGCTATGGTAGCTCGTTGCTTTTTCAGGGGCCTCAGTCCTCCATGAGTATGGTCATTAGCGATCCGGATTTCTTCTATGACCTGATAGAGAATGAGGAACGGGAAGTGCCGGATACCCCCGCAGGAGAAAAACTAAAATATGTGCGTCTGATTGCCAAGCAATCTCAGCAATATGGCCAGGTGGTCAAAGCTGCTGCTGCCAAGGTCAAAAGTCAGGCGACCTATCCTCAAACCTACATTGCCCAGCAGCTGAAGATTGTTTCTCAGTTGATCGCTGGAGGATTGAGAACCCCTTTGTACCTCGTGCGAATGGGGGGCTTTGATACCCATGATGCGCAGGTAGAGGGATCTGATCATACCCAGGGAGAGCACGCTTCTCTTCTCAAGGATCTGAATGACGGCATTATGGCTTTCATGAAAGATCTGGAGATGCAGGGAACAGATGATAAGGTAGTTGGTCAGACATTTTCCGAATTTGGGCGACGCATCGTCTCCAATGCCAGCTTAGGTACGGATCATGGAGCTGCCGCTCCGATGTTCTTCTTTGGAAACGCTGTGATGGGAGGGGTGACAGGTACCAATCCGAGCATCTCCAGCAATGCTAAGTATGATGACAACCTGGAATGGGAGTTTGATTTCAGACAGATTTACGCTTCTGTTTTGGAGCAATGGTTGGGAGCTTCTTCGGTTCAGGATGTATTATTTAGGGACTTTGAAACAGTCTCTATTATTGGAGAACGCGAAAAAACATTGGCTGCTCAACCTCAAGAGGGTCGGGGATTACTGGTCTACCCTAATCCACTGAACGGACGAGCTACGATCAGGGTGGATGCCGTGACAGAGGCAGTAGCCATCGATTTGATTGATATCAGCGGAAAACATATTGAGTCCATCTATCGAGGAAACATTTCTCAGGACCAGCAGATTAGTTGGGAGACTTATCGCCTCCCACCGGGTAAGTATTTTGTCACCGTTCGTGGCCAAAAAACCAGGCGGGTTTTTCCGGTCATGAAGGTTGGGTACTAATGACCTTTTAGGGTGCGAAATGAAATATCGGGCAGCTATTCGCTGCCCTTTCTTTTGGCTGCTTGTCTGGGAGCATTCACCTTTAAAGGAGCGGAAGCATTCTTCTCACCAATGTTCAGCGTGAAGGTGTAGGCACCCGCCGGGAGGTAGTACTTTCCATTGTCTCTTGCTTCCAAAGTGCTTTCCAATTCCAGTTGCTTTTGCAGTTCTTTCACCTGAGAGCTGTCAAATGTGAAATCATATTCCAGGTAGTTCAACCCTTTGTCCAGATGAGCAGTCCAGGATTTCAATACCAGGCTGTCTGTTGAAATGCTCAATGTAGCCGTGCCTCCGATGCTTGTATAGGCTTCTACGACCGTTTGAGGCTCATTGTACCCGTCCCAATGCCAGCTGCCTTTGGTGCCCCACCTTTCGGAGTAGCTCTTCTCAGAGATTGGAAATACCTTGATGTCATCAGTAAGGCCGGGAAGTTGCTGCAGGGATTCAATATTGGCCACATAGATAGAGCGCCCATGGGTACCGAGGATGAGGTCTTTGTCTCTGGGGTGGATCACCAGGTCATGCACTGCCACAGCCGGTAGACCTTCATTGAAAGCCATGAAAGACTCACCTCCGTCCAGGGAGACATATGCTCCATGATCTGTACCTACATAGAGAATGTTTTCGTTTTCAGGGTCTTCTTTGATCACGTTCACGGGTTCTTTGGGCAAATCCAAGCCAATTGGTTTCCATGTTTTTCCATAATCATCGGATCGATAAATCAGGGCATCAAAAAGGTCCCAGCGATAACCATTGAGGCTGGCATACACCCGGCCTTCGGCATGTGCCGATGCGGTCACCCTGCTCACCCAAAGGTTGGTGGGAAGGCCACTGGCTATTTTCTCCCACGTCTGTCCGGCATCCCTACTGATATGGATGAGTCCATCATCACTGCCTACATAGAGCAGCCCAAATCTGATGGGAGATTCGCTGATGCTCGTGAGTGTGCCATAAGCCACATCACCTTTTTTGCCACCATTGGTCAGGTCTCCGGAGAGGGTCTCAAAATCTTCGCCCTGGTTCATCGAGCGATGAAATTTGTTGCTACCAAAATAGACAATGTCCTGATTGTGGCTGGAAAGCAGGATCGGTGACTGCCAGTTCCAGCGGAGCGGGGCCTCGCCCAGTTGATGCTTTGGGGTAATGTATTTTTGATCTCCGGTGGAAGTATTGATTCTGAAATAGTTGCCAAACTGATAGCCGGTATAGACCAGATCGTTGGTTCGGGTGTCTATGACCACCTGCATACCATCCCCACCCATGAGCCGCTCATAAGGGTATTTCCCTTCTTCCAGCCAGCTTCTGCTGTAGGTATAGTTGCTGGGGCCTTTCCAGACACCATTGTCCTGTAGGCCCGCATACACATTGTAAGGCTCAGCCATATCCACATTTACCGTATAGAGCTGACCTACTGCCGTGGAGTTACACTTGACCCAGGTGTCCCCAAAATCATAAGAGATGTTGATTCCACCGTCATTTCCATTGATCAAATGACCCGGCCTGGAGGGATTGACCCAAAGGGCGTGATGATCGGCGTGCACGTTTTCCATATCTGTGATGCTCCAGGTACTGCCCCCGTCTGTTGATTTGATCAGTGGAACTCCCATGGTATAGAGAATGTCAGGATTTTGTCCGTCCACTCTTATTTGTCCAAAATAGTAGCCATAGGAAAATACCAGCGCGTCAATGTAATCTTCATGCGTCTTTCTCCAGGTTTCTCCACCATTGTCAGACCGGTAAACTTCCGCACCCTTCACGGGTGTGTCAAAAAGGAGTGAATTTGCATCCTCCAGATAAGTCACCAGATCTTGTGGTTTTACTTTTCCTTTTTTCACCTCTTCCTTGATGTCTACGGCATTGTATTCATCGGGAAAGTTTTCCCGGTCCAGAAAATCGTTGAGTTCATCATTGGTAAGCGCCAGGAAGGCATCGATCGTTGTGTTTCTCAGTAGGTTTTTTGTGACAGAAAAAGTTTCCTTTTCCGCTTCATTCCGGCGGTCTTGATTATCCAGTATGGCATAGATGATCTCAGGGTTAGAGGGGGCATATGCCAAGCCAATCCTGCCGGTGCCTTCAGTGTCCGGAAACCCATTGTCTCCGGATGAGATATTGAGCCAGGTGATGCCACCATCTGTAGATTTAAACATGGCCGAACCTTTGCCTGACTCCTCAAAATTCCATGCTTTTCGGTCCTTCTGCCATGAAGCCGCAATCAACTCATTGGGGTTTTTAGGATTCAAAATCAATTCTACAAATCCACTTTTTTTATCTACATAGAGGGTTTTTTCCCATGAAACACCACCGTCTACGGTCCGGTAAATGCCAGATGCTTGATTATTTGAGTACAATGGTCCCAAAACAGCGACCCAGAGAATCTGCGGATTATCGGGATGTACAATGACCCGGCCGATGTGATGGGATTCCGGGAGCCCCAAATGCTGCCAGGATTGGCCATTGTCTGAGGATTTGAATAATCCGTAGCCTGAGTAGGAGGACCGGCTGGAGTTATTTTCACCAGTCCCTACATAGATGACTTTCTCGGTCCAGTCTACAGCAATATCGCCGATGGTCATCACGATCTCATTGTCAAATATGGGATCAAAAGAGGCACCTTCATTTTTGGTTTCCCAAAGCCCTCCGGAGGCATAAGCCACATAGAAGTGAGCGGGATCCTGAGGGTCAACTTCCAGGTCTACCACCCGGCCACTCATGATGGTGGGTCCAATATTTCTGAAGGGAATGTTTTGGACCAGCGAGTTTTCCAAAAGGCTTTGTCTCTGCAAAAAGCCTTGCCATCTGTCTGCAGCAGAGGTGGCGGCTGGGGTATCATTTATTTTTGGTTTTTGCCCGGAGACGTGGGTAGTAGCTAGCGTTAAGGCGAGCAGTAAAATCAGAGGGAAGCTTTTCATGGGTAATGTTTTTGACGGAGGTGTAATTATACTAAATTTCGGGTTCAAGAAAACGAACCCAAAGATGACCAAAATATTTCATAACCCGAGGTGCCGAAAGAGCAGGGAAACGTTGAACTTACTGGAAGAGAAAGGTGAGGAGCCTACTATCATAGAGTATTTGAATACGCCCCCAACAAGAGCTGAACTGGCGGAAATCGTAAATATGTTGGGTATAGTACCTGAAAAGTTAATTCGAAAAGGAGAAACTGAATATAAGGAGCTTTTTAAGGGAAAAACGTTATCTGATGATGAATGGCTGGATGCTATGGTGCAATACCCTAAACTTATCGAGCGCCCCATTGTGATCAAAAATGGAAAGGCCGCGATCGGTCGTCCTCCGGAAACCGTACTCGATATTTTATGATTACGAAATCCATCCTCGTGAATCAGTTTAGTGCGTCACTTGATTTGACGTTTACGGAGACTGATTTCCCTCGGTTTGCACAGGATGAGGTGTTGATCAAGACAGCATTTTGTGGTGTAAACTTTCCCGATCTTTTGATTGCTCAAGGGAAGTACCAGTTTCGGCCGGATTTACCTTTTTCTCCAGGACAGGAAGTTTCCGGTGAAGTGGTAGCGGTGGGTACCTGGGTGGATCACGTGCAGGTAGGAGACAGGGTGATGGCTTCTATGGGGTGGGGTGGCTTTACTGAATTGGCCGTGGCCAAGGGCAGCAATACCTACCTTATTCCACCGGAGGTCTCATTGAAAGATGCTTCGGCGATTTTGGAGTCTTATGCTACAGCCTTGTATGCACTGAAAGACAGGGCCATGATGAAACCAGGTGAAACACTTTTGGTATTGGGTGCTTCTGGTGGTACAGGCACAGCCGCCGTACAGCTCGGAAGAGTGTTTGGTAGCAAGGTTATTGCGGTAGCTTCTACTGAGGAAAAACGAGCATTTTGTTTGCAGAATGGTGCCCATGAGGTGGCGAGCCCCGGTGAAGAACTAAAGGAACAGATCAAACAGCTGGGAGGTGCAGATGTTATTTTCGACTCGGTAGGGGGCGCTCAGTCGGAGGCGGTGTTTCGCACCTTGAAACCCGGAGGGCGCCATTTAGTGGTTGGGTTTGCCTCGGGAGAGGTTCCGTCCATTCCTTTTAACCTGCCACTACTGAAAAGTGCGTCTATTGTAGGCGTATTTTGGGGAGCCTTTTGGCGAAATGCTCCGGAGGACAATCGCAGAAATGTATTGATGCTCCTCCGGTGGTTTGCAGAAGGTAAATTGAGCATCAATGTTACAAAAACGTACCCACTGGCGGATGCAAAAAAAGCCCTTGAAGACCTGATGAACAGACGTGTGTCTGGCAAGATTGTGCTTGAGGTTTAGAACCGTTGATTAAGTCTGACCCCAACATAATCATGCCGTGTGGCTGATGCATTCTCCTGTGTTCTCCAGTAGGCAATAAAGCCCAGGTCAAACCGGGGCCAACTGAGCATCACACCTCCGCGGTGCTGGAAAACCCATCGGATCGCATCCACGGTGTAGATGGATTTCTCACCAATAAAATTGCCCTCCAGGGTGGCATTGTAAAACACATATTCCAGTCCTGGAGAGTAGAAAAAATAGATCTCGCTGATTTTGGGTTCAGGGAGTTTGATTCGTTTGTTGCCCAGAGATGAGCTGACATAGGCAGATTTGTTGATCGGCTTGAGTTCTCCCACCCGTACCATGAGTTCCTGTCTGATGTTGTTGTAGACCGTACCTCCACTGGCATTGGTTTCGCTGGTCAGCTCAAAATTGTAAGAAGAGTAAATAGGCTTAATGTAGGTAAGGTTCAGATTAATGATCGGTGTGTTATTGATCTGATATTTCCAGCCCATGGGCTGAGGCATACCAAACCATCTGTGCCAGGTGGCCTGTGTTTCTCCCACCAGGGCCCCAGGCCCCAACCATCCCAGCTCCAGCTGCGCTTTCAGGTATTGGTTAGAATGAAAGTAATATTCATTGGCAATGGAAGCCGATAAGAGACCTGCGTAAGGACGATCCAGCTGTTCTTGTCGGTCCCAACCGATCCACTTGGGCGTATACATTCTGTGGTTGAGCTGATAAGATTGAATCACCTTGGCATTGGCGATGCTGTCTTTCAGTATCCTCACTGATCCATAAATGCCACTGCTGTAATATTGATCCTGTGTGAGATCAAAGGTGAAGGCATCATTATCCACTATCAATTGATAATCGAAGGTGAGGTATTTTTTTTGAGATTTTTCCTGTGCGGTGAGTTTCAGAATGAGCAGCAGGGCAATGATAGTAATGAATAATTTTCGCATTGGTGGTCAAAGATAGATATTTACCAAATTTGCAGGCATGACATTGGATTTTCTACAAGAAAAACTTCAGGACAGGATTGAAAAGGGCAATATCCGTACGCTAGGGGGGAAAGCAGGTTTGGTGGATTTTGTATCCAACGATTATCTGGGCCTTTCTCAAAACCAAGAGCTGGCGAAGCGGATAAGAGAAAGAATGGAAAGTGAAGGAGCTGTTCCTAATGGAGGTACGGGCAGCCGCCTGCTCTCCGGCAATCATCGATTTTATGGAGCAGCTGAGCAATATCTTCAGGAAGTATTCAGTGCTGAGTCAGCGTTGATTTTTAATTCGGGCTATGCAGCCAACCAGGCCCTCGTATCTGCTGTGGCAGAAAAGGGCGATACCATTTTGTATGACCAACTATCCCATGTATGCCTGAAGGAAGGTGCCTGGCTAAGCCGGGCCGAGACCGTCAGTTTTTTGCATAATGACCTCAATGATCTGGAGGCTAAAATAAAGCGGGCGAAGGGCAGGGTGTTTGTGTTGACAGAAACGGTCTTTTCGATGGATGGTGACATGGCCCCATTGGCTGATCTGGTGGAGGTCTGTGAGCAATCAAACGCTTACCTGATTGTGGATGAAGCCCACAGCACCGGGGTGATGGGCCCGGGGGGTGCCGGATACATGATTCAAAAGAAACTCCATGACTGGATTTTTGCCAGAGTCTACACCTTTGGCAAAGGCATGGGTGTACATGGTGCCTGTGTTGCCGGATCGAAGATCCTTACCGATTATCTGATCAACTTTGGCAGGCCTTTTATTTATACCACTTCTCTGCCGCCACACAGTGTATTGGCAATAGAGGAGAGTTTTCGGTACCTGAGTGAACACCTTGTGTTGCAGGATGAGCTCGAAGCTAAAATTAACCTTTTCAGGAGTCGTTGGGAGAAATCTCTAAGTCATACTGCTATTCAGCCAGTGATGATTGGCAGCAACAAAAAAGCTCGTGAGGTTTCCATGAGCCTTCAGGAAGCTGGTTTGGATGTAAGACCGATCCTTTCACCCACCGTACAACGGGGTACAGAGCGATTGAGGATCAGCCTGCATGTGCACAATACAGATGCGGAGATTATCCACCTCACAGACTTGCTCAGCGAGTTGGTGTAGTTTGATGCCTGAGGATCATGGAATCCACTTGATGTCTTTGAAATCTGGCTTTCGCTTTTCCAGAAAAGCATTTCGACCCTCTTTGGCCTCATCAGTCATATAGGCCAAACGGGTGGCTTCTCCGGCAAAAACCTGTTGCCCCACCATACCATCGTCGGTCAAATTGAAGGCAAATTTGAGCATTTTGATCGATGTAGGAGATTTCTGAAGGATTTCAAGTCCCCACTGATAGGCCGTATCCTCCAACTCTTCGTGAGGGATCACATCATTCACCATGCCCATGTCGAAAGCTTCCTGTGCAGAGTAGTTTCTTCCAAGGAAGAAGATTTCTCTTGCCCGTTTTTGTCCAACCATCTTGGCCAGATAGGCCGATCCGTAGCCCCCGTCGAAACTGGTGACATCTGCATCTGTTTGCTTGAAAATAGCATGTTCCTTGCTGGCCAGCGTGAGGTCGCATACGGTATGGAGTGAGTGTCCTCCACCCACAGCCCATCCAGGTACCACTGCTATGACCACCTTGGGCATAAACCGGATGAGGCGCTGTACTTCGAGGATATTGAGGCGGGGCATCCCATCATCATCCACATAGCCCTGGTGGCCACGCGCATTTTGATCTCCACCTGAGCAAAACGCCCATCCACCATCTTTCTTAGAGGGGCCCTCACCTGAGAGCAGCACCACACCAATGGAGGTGTCTTCTCGGGCATCCAGGAAAGCCTGATAAAGTTCGCCTACGGTTTTAGGTCGGAAGGCATTGCGTACCTCCGGCCGATTGAAGGCTATACGCGCTACACCACCTGACTTTTTGTAAGTGATGTCTTCAAATTCTCTGACTACTTTCCAGTTGGGTTTGCTCATGGTGTTTATTTTTTGGTGAAATTATTGATTTCAGGTGTAGTACCAAAGACCGAGCAGAGTTTACTGCCATGAACTTGTCAAAATCCCATTCCAGAGAAGTCTGTGCATTTGTTTCGGTTGGGTCAATTCTGACCACCACAAAGAGTCGGGATATTAGGACTTGCATATTAACTTCGCTTCATGAACTACTTTGTGACCGCCATAGGGACGGATAGTGGAAAAACACTGGTGAGTGCCATACTGACGGAGATGCTACATGCCGACTACTGGAAGCCCGTCCAGTCGGGAGCGCCCAGAGACACTGAAACGGTCAGAGCGCTGGTCACCAATGAGCAAAGTAAATTTTACAAGGAGACCTTCCTCTTAAAAACCCCGGCCTCACCACATGCTGCTGCCCGCATCGATGGGGTAGAGATCACCATTGACCAGATAGTACCTCCCATTTCCAATCGTAATTTGATCATTGAAGGTGCAGGTGGGGTGATGGTACCCCTCAATGATGAGGAGGTGATCCTGGATATGGTGCCGAAACTGAATGCAGAAATCGTGTTGGTGTCCAACCTGTACCTGGGGAGCATCAACCATACCCTGCTAACGGCTGAAGTTATCAAAAGCCGCGGTTATGGCGTGAAAGGAATCATTTTCAATGGTCCGAGCAATGAGGAGAGCGAAAGAATCATTCTGCTCAAGACTGGGTATAGGCAGTTGCTGAAAGTACCTCAAGAACCCGTAATTAATAAAGAGATTGTAAAGAAATACGCCGAAAAGCTAAGCGCATGTTGGGATTGAATAATTTTGAAAAGGCAGACCGTAAGAATATTTGGCATCCATTTTCTCCCCTGGCAGGAAATAAGCCGATCGGGATCAAAAAGGCTAAGGGCGTATATCTGTACACCCAGGATGGTCGTAAGATCATGGATGCGGTATCCTCGTGGTGGGTGAACATCCACGGTCATAGCCATAAGCGAATCAACAAAGCCCTGAGCAGGCAGGCTGCCCGGCTGGAGCATGTGATTTTCGCGGGATTCACACACAAACCTGCGGTGGATCTTTCCAAAACACTCAAACGGGTACTCCCCAAATCTATTGACAAGATCTTTTTTTCTGATAACGGGAGCACCTCTGTGGAGGTGGCCATCAAGCTCGCGGTGCAGTATTGGCACAATCAGGGAAAGCCACGCAAGAAAATCATCGCATTGGAGGGTGCCTATCACGGAGACACATTTGGCAGCATGTCGGTAGCGGAGCGAAACTTGTTTTCTGCTCCTTTCAATGAATTATTGTTCGAGGTTGATTTCGTTCCTTTTCCAAAGGGCGATGGGGCAGAGGCCATAGCCAGAATGAAGGAACTGGTCACGGAGGAGACGGCCGCTTTCATATTCGAACCTTTGGTGCAGGGGGCTGCAGGCATGCAAATGTATGCAGCCGAGGTACTGGATAAACTCATCGATATTGCACGAAGCAAGGAGGTGGTGTGCATAGCGGACGAAGTGATGACCGGCTTTGGTCGCACGGGTAAAATGTTTGCCTGCGACCATCTTAGAAATGATCCGGACTTGTTTTGTCTCTCCAAAGGCATCACCGGGGGCTATTTACCCATGGGAATCACGGCAGTCAATGAGCGAATCGTGAAAGCCTTTGATGTGGAAGATCGTACCAAAGCCTTTTTTCATGGTCATTCGTATACCGCTAATCCACTGGCCTGTGCAGTGGCCAATGCAAGTATGAAGCTGCTGCTCGGGAAAAAGTGTCAGCAGGATATACAGCGCATCACCGAGCAACATCAGGCCTACCTGGATCAATTTCGATTTCATGACAAAGTCAAAGAAATTCGTCATTGTGGTACCATTCTGGCGATTGAGCTACATGCTGATGACGCTGGCTACACGAGTAACCTGAAGGAGAAAATTTATGATTTCTTTATGGGCAGGGACTTGCTGCTGAGGCCTTTGGGAAATGTAATCTATATTCTGCCACCCTATATTATTACCGATCAGGAGCTACAAAGGCTGTACAAGGCGATTGATGTTTTTCTGCTAGAGCTATGATTGCAGGAGACTTTCAGCGTTAATTCCATTCAGAGTGTTGAGGGCGTTTGAGGCTAGCCTCGTTAGTAGGGTGCCTGATTGTATTCGTCTTCCACTCGTTGGCCCCATTCAGGTTTTATCTTACTCATCAGTTCGATTTTCTTGCTCAAAAAGTGCTTATGAAAGTCCTGACCAGAGGGGTCCATTTCCATGGCATGGGCTGATGCCATGGCGGGTACAACATGCTTGAAGGTATGGTACATTAATTCTTCCAGATCGGTGAAGGTATAGCAGAATACCTGCAGGCCACGCTCATAAGCTTCATATGAAAGCAGACCATCATCGGAGATATTGATGTTAGGGCGACCGCCACCCTGGAGTCGGCAAACGGTTGGGAGCTGATCAGATTTGGCACCTATGAGCTGCGCCATACGTCTCATCTCATTCTGTACTTCTTCAATCGTCATAAAACTGCCTAATGTCTTGTTCTGAAATTTATGCCATTTTGAATGATCTCTGTTTACTTTCTTCCACTTTTTCATTGTACACCTGAGCGAAATATTGGCAAGGGTCGAATGTTTCGGTGGATTGTCTGATCTCGAAAGTCGGGGAGACGGGAGCTCGCCGGGCCTTCTCATTGTGCGACAATCACACTCCTTTGTGACAAAGCCAACGCATGTCGGCTTATGGCCTATACCATAGGAGAACTGGCGGAGGATTGCTTCGCCCCGATAGGCATCGGGTTACTCGCAATGACGGACAGTACAGTCATTGCCGCGTATGCGGGAATCTCATTTGGGGCGACTTAATTATAAAATAAAGGAGATTCAACCTGGAATTTCAATCCTCTAGGCAAGGTGTCTCACTCGCCAGCCTTATTATGCTTGTTGGGAACTCCAATCTAGGGATATGACTGTGTTGATGTACTGTTTTCTTGAGCCTACTACGCTTTAACTAGTCTTATTTTCTAAGGTATATCTTACTCTGGCCGTTCCGTCTTTATTTACGTAGTAGAATATGTCCCTTAGATTATAACCATGCTCAGCTTTTCGATTTAACCAATCTTGTGCCTCCTGAAGAGCATCAACATCGAACTCACAGATGTGAAATTTGTCTTTCATAGTCTTTGTGGTAATTAATCCTTGGAGGATTACATGGCCGTAAACTACTACAATAACCATTATGAGTCAAGCACTATTTTTTCCACCTTGAAGAGGTGGTGTTTGCGCAGCTTGACACCCAAGCCTATGCCGGCTGGATCAAATCAATCAAATTGCCATACAGGTCCTCAAAGACCAGCACCCGGCCGTAGGGCTCGTCCACAGGTCCGCGTACGATCTTCACGCCTTTGGCTTTCAGGTTTTCATAGTCTCCCTCAAAATCATCGGTGTGGATAAAGAGAAACACCCGACCCCCGGTCTGGTTGCCCACGCGGCTGAGCTGCTCGTCACCCACACCCTTGGCCAGCAGGAGTCTGCAGCCAGTGTTGCCGGGCGGGGCCACCACCACCCAGCGCTTGGTTTCGCTCATTTTCGTGTCTTCTATCAGTTCAAAGCGGAGCGTTTGGGTGTAGAAGGCAATGGCCTCATCATAGTCTGCCACCACCAGGGCCAGTTGTACAAGTTGCTGCATAGGTTATCCGAATAAGTTTCTGGTAAAGTTGATTTTGATGCCTTGCTGGAAGTTTTCTATCACCTTGAAAATAGCCTTTAAGGTCACCACCTCTATTTTGGTGAGACTACCGGGACTAACGTAGTTGTGGGGCTCGGTGTGGTCGTTCATGATCTGCCGGGCCTGATACCTCAGGCGCATGCCCATCATGTAGTAGTACGACTGCATCAGCTCGTGGTAGGCTTCCTCGGTAAATACCTTCTGATCCCGCAGAGCAGAGAGCCGTTCGCCGGTATTGGTTTTGAGGATTTTGTGCTTCAGGGCGTATACCCGCACCAGGTCCACGATGGGCGTCATAGACCGCTTGATGTTAAACACTTGCTGGTCGTCCTTTTCGATGGTTTTGATCCCTCGGAAAAAGGTGAGGGGCGGTTCGTACTGCAGGGCGTTAGTGGCCAGCTGTGTGAAAAAGTAAGTGCCGGGGTCCTCCAGCTTTTGCAGGATGTGTGCCTGTAGCTCCTTCACCAGCGACTCTTCACCATAGATAAACCGGCAGTCAAAAAAGGTGGAGAAATTCATCACCGACTGTGAGTCGGGGTTTTCAATCCATTCGTTGTAATTTCTTTTCCAGTGGGAGAGCGAGTGGGTCCACTTGGGGTTTTTGGCCATGAGTCCGCCGGTACAAAACACAAAGCCGATGTGGTTGAGTCGCTCGGAGACCAACTCCGCAAAATGAAGAAAGTAGGTTCTCGTGATCTCCCTGAACTCGTTGGCTTTGTCCTCATAGATGATGGCATTGTCCTGGTCGGTCTTGAGAGTCTGCTCCATGCGGCCTTCGCTGCCCAGTGCCATGAAGACAAATTTGGCTGGCGGAGGGCCTATTTCGCCAATCACACCCTCGATGACCTTCTGAGCGATGGTGTCGGAGATGTTGGTAATGATCTGGTTGGCCAGCTCTGATTTTACTCCCCGTGTCAGGAGGTTGTAGACCACCTCGGGCACTTCAGCCCACTTGGCTTTGAGTTCGTCCACGGACATGGCCAGCCGCACCGACTGGATAAATACAAAAGGTGATTGCGCCTGGTCGGAGAGGAGCTTGCTTCGGCTGATCACCCCCGTCTCCTGGCCATGATCCTCCACGATGAGGTAACGAATTTTATGGTTAAACATCATGAGGATGGCTTCATAGATATAAGCCTCCCGTGATATTCGGTAAATAGGGCCTTCCATGATCTCCTCCACGGGGGTATTTGCATCTCGCTGCGCCGCAATGATCTTGTTTCGAAGGAGTATATCCGTCACATACCCGATAAAGTCATCACCATCCCGCACGAAGAGGCAGCTGAGTTTATTGGCTTCCATAAGCTTAGCGGCTTCATGTACCGGTGTGCCACGCCCACAACTCACAATGGGGCGGGTGTTTACACTGTCCATTCGCCCGATGAAGTAACGATCGAACGTGAGTGTGTCCAGGTCATAAGAAGGTCGGGTGACGAAGTTGGCAAAAGCATCATTGAGCATTTCCTTGCCGAAAAGGGTGACAAAGGACTGGTAGAAGGCATCATGCTCCTTGCAGAGGGTTCTGAAGGTGGCGGCAGGCACCCGGTAGATTTTGGTTTTCTTAGCAGCAAAAACGGTCTTGATGGATTTTCCTTTGTTCAGGAGGATGGAAAAAGCCCCATAGGTATCACCCGGCCCCAGGTTGCTGCTGGCTTCCTTCTTACCCTCACTGTTGTAAAAATAGGTTTCATACTGGCCCATTACGATGATTTCCAGTCCATCCACTTTGGTTTTGTGCTGCTCATGGATAATGCCAGATTGACCAAATTCGATTTCCTCAAGGGCATCTGCCAGGTGCGAAAGCGCATCATCTGGCAGTAGCTCAAATGGGTGGGTGTTTTTCAGAAAAGATAACTTGTCGCTCATAGAAACCATAAAAGGATGCTTGCAATGATCAAAACGAAAACCGGCAATCCGCAGCCCATTTTGGCTTTGGCCTTGCTTTTCATTTGGGTGTAAATTGGCTGTGCGGCCAGAATTTTCTCGGTGAGTTCCCCCTTATGGTAGAGCACCCAAAAACATTCCGCAGTGGCGACCACATCTGCAGCCGCATCGTGCTGATGCTCCATCCGCTTGCCAAAGAGTTTCAGATAAAGTTCGTCCAGTTTCGGGTAGTTGTGGTCTGTATGGCGAGCATACTCTGTGGTGGCTTTCATGGTGCAAAACATCGGGTAGCGGGTTATGATGTTTTTCATCCCCGAGCGGAGGAGTGCCACTTGTAGCATCTTGCCATCAAACTCCATGAAATGGCCAATCAGTAGTGGCTTGAACTGTCGCAGGTCCTTGGTGAACTGCCGCATCACCGCTTTGCGGTCTTCGCCTTTTTCTTTTAGTTCTTCCAGCGTGATTCCATGGATCTCAATGGCTGACGGACGGATGGAGATGTCGTCTTCGTAGATGAAATGATTTTCCTGTTTGACTAGCTGACCAGACCTATCATACACCGCCCAGGCCAGCTGGAGGATAAAAGGCCATTTATCCAGCTCCGAAATGGGGGATTTCAGTGAGTGCGGGATGCCGGAGGTCTCAGTATCTACAAAGAGAAGGTATTCTTGCATGGCAGGGTGGAAAGTTACTGCCGCAGGGCCAGATCGCAAAGGTATAGGGGTCACTCATCTGCTATTTTGCTCGATTAAAGCGCGGGAGGTGGAGCTAGGCTCTTTGATCGGGTATTTATAAAGATATATACCCTACTTTTGCAGCGAATCCATTTCCCCTTCATGAATACATTTGAAATTTTGAACCTCTCAAAGCCTTTGCGTCAAGCCATTGACGATCTGGGGTTCGAGAGGCCTACCCCCATACAGGAGCAGGCATACCCGGTGATTCTTTCCGGCAAGGACATTATCGGGATCGCCCAGACAGGTACAGGTAAAACCCTGGCCTATATGCTGCCGATCCTCAAGGATCTTAAGTTTTCTGAGCAGGTAAACCCACGAGTACTGGTGCTGGTACCTACCAGAGAGTTGGTGCTACAGGTGGTGGATCAAATAGAGCAGATGGCTGCCTATATGAGTGTGCGGGTGCTAGGCGTCTACGGGGGCACCAACATCAACACCCAGAAGATCACCGCGCTACAGGGAGCGGATATTGTGGTGGCTACTCCCGGTCGTCTGTATGATCTGGTGCTGAGTCGTGCACTCCAGCTGAAGGAAGTGAAAAAACTGGTGATTGATGAAGTGGATGTGATGCTCGATCTGGGCTTTCGCTTTCAGCTCACCAATATCATGGAGCTGCTGCCCGAGCGCAGACAGAATATTATGTTTTCTGCCACCATGACCGAGGATGTGGAAGTGCTGATCAATGATTTCTTCAGTGCACCCGTTAAAATCTCCATAGCGGTGAGTGGTACACCACTGGACAATATTTCCCAGGAGTACTACCCTGTGAAGAACTTTTATACCAAAGTAAACCTGCTGCTGCATTTGCTCAGAGACAGGGAGACTTTCCACAAGGTGCTCGTATTTGTTTCCAATAAGAAAAGTGCCGATCGCCTCTTTATGGCCATGGAAGGCATCTATGGTTCGGAGACCTGCATCATTCACTCCAATAAGAGCCAGAACTACCGGATTCGCTCCATCAGACAGTTTGATGAAGGTAAGAACCGAATACTGGTGGCCACAGATGTGATGGCCCGGGGACTGGATATGGCGAAGGTTTCTCACGTGATCAACTTTGACACACCCGCTTATCCGGAAAATTATATCCACAGGATCGGTCGTACAGGTAGAGCTGAGGAAGAGGGCAAAACGATCCTGTTTTGTACAGAAAAAGAAACACCTTTCAGAGAGGCCATCGAATACCTCATGGCCTATGAGATTCCAAGGCTTGAGTTTCCTGAGGAAGTGGAGGTGTCCACAGAGCTGGCTCCGGAGGAGCGACCGAAGAACAAAGAAATCAATGCCCACCACAAGGTGCCTGACCCGGATGCACCAGGCCCTGCATTTCATGAGAAAAAGGCCAAAAACCGAAAAACCAACCTGGGAGGCTCTTACCGCAGGGAAGTGGGTAAGAAATATAAGAAGCCAAGAACCCGTGGGGACAAAAATCAAAAAGGTAAGGGGAAAAGATAGTGAAAATGGCAGGGCTGAAAAGTGTGCACCACATCGCCATTATCTGCTCAGATTATCAGCGATCTAAGCACTTCTATACTGAGGTGCTGGGGTTGGAGATTATCAGGGAAGTCTACCGGGAAGCGCGTAAGTCCTACAAGCTTGACCTGGCGCTGAATGGCCACTATGTGATCGAGTTATTTTCTTTTCCGGAGCCTCCCGCTCGTGTTTCTCGTCCGGAAGCCGTGGGCCTGCGGCACGTGGCTTTTGAGGTGGCGGATATCACGGAGATGGTGAAGGCGTTGAAGGCCAAAGGAGTGGAGACCGAACCCATTCGGATAGATGAAAGCACTGGTCGCCGGTTTACGTTTTTCGAAGATCCGGATCAGTTGCCGATTGAGCTATATGAAGTGGCCAACTAGCAATCAGTAGATCTTGGTCTCCAGCCATTTAAGATCACGCGACACACCCTCGAGTCCCGGGTAGATCAGCCGCTGGTTGATCCCGTATTTAAACAGCGTCTTTTTAATAACTCCTTTGATTCCTTTGGGGATGATGACCCTGCGCAGCTTGTCGTGTTCAAAAGCCTGATCGGGATGCGGGTGAACCGTGAAGAGCCCGGCCTGATTTTGGATCCTGGCAGAGATGTAGGGCGGCCGATATTTGTAGACTTTGTCAATGGTGAGTGGCTTGAATGCCTGTGGATCCTGGATGGTGCTGCATCCAGACAGGATATAGATGGCAGCATCTTCCGAGGGGTTAGATTCTATGGCAAAGTAAGTGGCCACCAGTGGGTTATAGCTCCAGTCCAGCAGGCGGGTAGGGAGCCCGAAGTGTTGGGCAATGGCCAACCATTCCATCTCATTGGCAGGCTTATGCTCCAGGTAAGGCACGGATGATTCTTTGAAGAGTTTGATCAGTCGTTTTTCCAGTTGCTCAAGTGATTTGCCGTTGACTGGCTCACATCTGCCCAGAGAGGTGAGGAGCTGGTAGGAGCTGTTGGCAACACCCCTGAAGACAATGTTTTGACCTTCTTTTTCCTTTTCGAATTCCTTGAGGAGCTCCTCAAAGCTGGAGACGGTGGTGGACTTCATAGACGGCTTACGGTTGGTTGGTAAAACGTCTAAAATAGCGGATTCGTGAGGGAACACAAAGTTCCCTCACGAAATCGCTCGATGATTTATACTGAAGTTGTCCTGGAGAACCTTCCTGCTTACTTCTGCTTGATGATCGCTTTGATCGGCACCCCTTCAAAATCAAAATGTGACCTGAGCTTGTTGATCAGGAAACGCTCGTAAGACTCGGTGATGTCTTTAGGGTGATTGCAGAAGAATGCGAAAGCAGGTGTCTTGGTGGGCAGCTGCGTGATGTACTTGATGTGAATGTGTTTGCCACGGACAGATGGTGGCGGATAATTCTCTATTTCTTTCAGCATTTTGGCATTGAGTACCGAGGTGCTGATCCGTTTGTTTTTATTCTCAGCAACTTTCAGGGCCAGTTCTATGGCTTTGAAGATTCGCTGCTTATTGATGACACTGGTGAATACCACCGGGATATAGCCCAAAGGCCCCAGTTTTTCAGCAATGTGTTTCTTGTACTCATCGGCAGACTTGGTATCCTTTTCATACAAATCCCACTTGTTTACCATGATAATGGATCCCTTGCGGTATTTGTGTGCCAGTCCGATGATGTTCATATCCTGTGCTTCCAGTCCGTTTTCGGCGTCCAGCATGACGATACATACGTCAGAGTCTTGCAGGGCCTGTATGGCGCGGAGTACAGAGTAGAACTCTATGTCTTCTTTTACTTTGGCTTTTTTTCGAATCCCGGCAGTATCAGTCAGGATAAAGTCCTTGCCAAACAGGTTATACCGGCTATCGATGGCATCTCGTGTGGTACCGGCGATGTTGGTAACGATGGTTCTGTCTTTACCCAGCAGGGCATTCAGGAAAGAGGATTTGCCCACATTGGGGCGACCCACGATGGCAATTCTGGGTACTTCATCTTTCTCCTCATCTTCCACTTCCTCTGCGAAGTGAGAGACTGTTTCATCCAGCAGGTCTCCTGTGCCTGATCCACTGACCGACGAAACGGCATAAATGGAATCGGTCAGACCCAATGCGTAAAATTCGTTGGCAGCGTATGATTTTTCTGTGTTGTCGGCTTTGTTGGCCACAATGATGACGGGCTTGCCTACCTCACGTACTACATTGGCAAAGTCCTGATCCAATCCGTGAAGGCCGGTAATGCAATCCACCATGAACAGAATGACATTGGCCTCCTGCAGGGCCTCCTTCACCTGTGTGCGAATGGCTCCTTCAAAGATATCATCCGAACCTTCCACATACCCACCTGTATCTATGACGGTAAATGACTTACCATTCCATTCAGAATACCCATAATGACGATCTCTGGTCACTCCGGACTCATTGTCCATGATGGCCTGTCTGCGTTCGATGAGTCGGTTAAAGAGGGTGGATTTGCCGACATTGGGTCGGCCTACAATTGCTACAATATTTGCCATAAACCGCAAAGGTAGACTTTTTAAGGTTAAGGAACACTTATTTGGTTGAAGGGGATTTTATTAAGTTATGATGGCATGTTAGGAGTGTGAAGTTACACTTCTGTTGGCTTGTCCGAAACATTGACAGGGAATGCCAGGTAGAAAGTAGATCCCTTTCCTTCTGAGCTCACAGCCCAGATCCGTCCATGGTGTCGGTCCATGATTTTTTTGCATAAAGCCAGCCCAACTCCTGTGCCTTCGAATTGATCATCTGTATGAAGGCGTTCAAACATGCCGTAGAGCTTTTCACTATATTTAGTATCAAACCCTACCCCATTATCTGAGATACTGAATACTACCTCATTTCCCATTGTTTGTCCTTCGAGGACAATGGTGGGCTGATCTTCATTATTGCTGTATTTGATGGCGTTGGAAATGATGTTTTGAAAGACCTGACGAACAAGCGATTGGATTCCCTGGACGGATGGGAGCGGTTTGATCTTGATGTGTGAGGACGAATTGGTGAAAGTGTCTTCCACAATTTCGGAAACAATCTTCTGTACGTTGATGGTTTCATAGCCTCCGGTGATTCTGGTTACACGGCTGTATTCCAGCAGGTCATCTATGAGTTGACCCATTTTGACACTGTTTCTGGTGATTCTCGAGAGGTATCTTACTCCATTTTCAGGGATCAGCTCACCATAGTCTTCAATGAGCGCCTCAGAAAAACTGTTGATCGCTCTTAGTGGTGCTCTGAGGTCATGAGATACGGTATAAGTAAACGCTTCCAACTCGCGATTCACATTTTCCAGCTCACTGGTCCGTTGCACTACCTTTTTTTCCAGGAGGACATTCATGTTGGCCAGGATCAGCTCGGCTTTCTTTTTGGTATCGATGTTTTGAAATAGGCCTCTGAGAGCAATGACTTTACCGTTTTTTACCACTGGTTGTCCAATGGCTCTCACCCATATGACGTTTTGTTTGGCAGTGATCAGAGTTAATTCCAGATCGTAGGGCTCATGATGTTGAATGGCGTTATCCAGGGCTTTGGTAATGATATTTCTGAAGTCGTTGTGGTAGAAGTTGATTCCTTTGGTAAGGTCAATGTTTTCGCCACGTTCTATTTCATGAATATCATAAACTACATCACTCCATTCAATAGTGTTATTGATCAGGTCAAATTCCCAGGTTCCGATCTGAGCTACTTCAGACATACTCAGCATGGTTTGTGCTTGTTTTTGAGCTTGCTTATTTTTTTGGAACAGCTCTTTCTCTAAGCGTACATTCTCGGTGATGATTTCGGTAAAAAGAAAAACCCCACCAACATTCCCATTGCTCAAGCGCCACGGTTGGGTTCGCCACTTCAGGTAGATTGTTTCTCCATTATACTTGAGCTCAGCCCTTTCACTTTCTGTAACTTGACCCGTTAGCGCTGCGGTTAATGCGTTTGTCCATTTATCATCTGTATCCACATTGGGAAAAACTGCGTTGAATGACAGTCCGGTAATGTCAGCTCCTTCAAGCTTATAATCTCTGTACCAGTTGTCATTGACCATCATAAATTCCAGGTCGCTGTCTAGCATGGCTGTGGCGCCTGGAGAGTATTTGACGAAGATTTCGAAGATTTCCTGGAGTTTCCTTCGCTCGTTTATTTCCTCCTGCATTTCTTTTGGGCTCTTAAACTTGAGCGCAGAGGGAATGACAAAGCCTAGTACCACTGCAGTGGCCATAGAGACTAGTCCGGTCAGAAGCTTGGTGAATCCGCTGAGGCGGTAGACGGGCTCCCAGAAAAGGGTGGCATCTAGTAGGTGAGTAATACCACATAGCCCTATAAAGGCCACAAAAAGTAAGACAATCCACCTTAAGTGTCCAAGTGGTTTCTCTCTGACATACCAGAGCAGCATGATCGGGATAGAAAAGTAAGAGAGAAAAATGGTGATATCCGAAATGATGTATACCCAACCCTCGGTTTCATTCCAATCTCCACAGGTCCATCTGGCTGGCCATCTGCTGGTGTCTAACAAACCTCCAAAGTACTGTCCTATACTGATAGAAGCCTGGGAAGGCTGTTGTATAGCGCAGGTGGCAATGTCGCCCTGGATGCTAATGGGATCTTCGGTAGCACCGAGGGGCAGAGCCGCCAGAAAAAAGAGAAAAGTAATAATAGCGTTCAAGTTCATGGAAGTGCCATTTACATTCAGGTAATGTTACTTCCTTCTGCTATGTATGAAGACGCTTTTTAGTCGAGGGGTATAGAATTGCTCGTTAAACCCTAAGAAATGTCAGTTAAATGGTTTTAGTGGCTTAGTAGCCAAACCGTTTCAATTTGGAATCGTCCTTGCGCCAGTCTTTTTCCACTTTCACAAAGGTTTCCAGGTGGATCTGTTTGCCAAAAAAAGACTCAAGCTCCTGCCGGGCGGCGATACCCAGGTTTTTGATGGATTCGCCCTTCTTGCCGATGATGATGCCCTTTTGACTGTCGCGCTCCACAAATATTTCAGCAGCGATCCGGATGATTTTCTCTTCTTCCTTGAAAGAAGTCACCACCACTTCTGAGCTGTAGGGGATTTCCTGCTTGTACTGCAGAAAGATTTTCTCTCTCACGATCTCCGCAGTGATAAACCGCTCAGACTTGTCGGTCATCTCATCTTCAGGGAAATAGGGGGGGTGCTCCGGTAAGTGACTGACGATGGTCTGCTGGAGGAGGTCTACGCCCTCACCAGTCACGGCGGATACTGTCATAGGTTCCGCCCAGTCGAGTTGTTCTTTCCAGTAAGTGACTTTATCTTCTACCTGTGATCCTTTGCCAAGATCCGTTTTGTTAATCACAAAAAGCATGGGTATTTCTGTGCGTCTGGCCATGTCTATCCATTCCTGGTGATCGTTTTTTTCACCCAGCTCCACCATGAAAAGGATTACGTCGGCATCTTCCAGCGATTTTTTCACGAAGCCCATCATTCGTTCCTGCAACTTGTAGCTCGGGTCCAGCGTGCCGGGGGTATCGGAGTACACAATCTGATACTCAGGTGTGGTGACGATCCCAAAGATGCGATGGCGGGTGGTTTGCGCCCGGTTGCTAACGATGGAAATGCGCTCCCCTGTGAGCTGATTCATGAGGGTGGACTTACCCACATTGGGTTTCCCCATAATGGTCACAAATCCCGATTTGAATGGCTTGGCTTCTGTCATATCGGGTGCAATTTCGCCAAAAACCGGATACCCTGTGGTCGGAATGCCTGTTTTCTCTGTGAAAATATGTTCCGGCTCACAGTATGTGATGGTAGGCTTTGATAAAATCTCTCGGCTTGGAATCCATAAAATACCGAAAGTCCTTGATCAGATGTGACTGATCATAGTACCCCGACTTAAAAGTGAGCTGAGTGAGGGTCATGCTGTCCTGATATTGTCGGTAGTTTTCCAGGAAGTGCTTCATTTTCTCAATTTTCCCAAATTCCTTGGGAGATAGGCCTATTTCCTGAGCAAAACGTTGCTCCAGAAAGGATTTGCTGACGCTCAGCTGATCATTGATGTCTTTGATTTTTACCTCACCATTTGTAGACTGGATGATCCGTACGGCCTCTTCCACGATAAAACTAGGCTCAAAATCATTGATGCCCTCTAACAGACGATCCAGGTGATCCTGGAAGTGTGCGAGGTTTTCCAGCCTGGGTACCCCCAGCGTGATCACCGCATCACGCTCCAGAGGGACGTCTTTGGGATACAAGAGCATCGTGTATTCGGGCCTCACCTTGGCACATAGAAAGTTCAAGCTTTCGGAGCTCAGAGACATGCCCTTACTGCGACAAGTGGAGAGCACCAGATCGCCAGTGTTGATCACGACGGAGCGTATGGATCCAATCAACTTTCGGGTGATAGGAGCACCTAAATTGTAGAGCACCTCTACATAATTATCGGGCATAAACATGAGTTCATCTATGCCATTCTCAAAGATGTAGCTTTTGGTGCCTACTACTACCTCTTCAAATTCTGGTTGGGACTTTGTACTTAGCATGGCTTTTTTTGCCATTAGACACGTAGTCCCTCGTGTTTCACTTATGTTTTTGAGTGTGGGTATGTAAACAAACCCGATGGTTTAGTAAATATTCGGTAATGTTTACAAATTGGCTTTGGCCGGAGTAAGGGTTTGTTTAATGATACTGGTTTGGGGACCTTCTGTAATCGGTAGGGGATTTTCCAGTCACTTTTTTGAAGGCTTTGTAAAATGACACCTTGTTGGAAAAACCCACCATCTCTGCCACGGCATCTATGGTGAAGTGCCCATAGGCCTGATCCAACAGCAATGCCTGGGCTTCCTTAATTCTGAGCTTATTGATATAGGAGTTAAAGTTTTGACAGGCGATGGTATTGATGGAGCTGGATACCTGCTTTTCTGAAAGGTGGACTCCTCTGGCTACCGTATCCAACTTGATGTCTGGATTAAGATATTTCTTCTCAGAAATGATCCATTTGTTTATGCGGTTAAAGGATTCTTCTTTTATCAAAAGGTCCTCCTCACTTGCCCTGGAGGCTGGTGGTTTCGAAGCACCGCTCCATCTCCTCCACGCCATATATGCTATGCTTAAAATAATAAAAGACAGAATAAAAAATTCCATATCGATTTTATGGCAAAGTAAATTTTATTTAGACCGCTTACCCAAACGCTTTTTTACAATTTGGGGTTACACGTCTTTTTTACAATTACTTCAGATGGTAAAACCCTTATTTCGCTATACCTCTTTATATTATACTGTTTTGAAAAGGCTGCTTTTGTAGTAGGAAGCGGTCTTTTCAATCAGTACTCTCCCGCACCTATTTTCATATAATCTAAATACTCCCGGTTTCAGCATGGTTTCGGATCATCATTAAGCCCGTGGGGTGTCTGCATAATATCATTTCCAGATGCCCATTTTCTGCACCAGAGTTGTTTAAACAATATTTGTGTGGGGTAACACTGCATCAGTTGTATTTTGCAAAACCGAATTAATGTGCCGTGAATTCAGGAAAGTAAGGACACAAAGGCGGGTGGGGCATCCAAGGCAAGTGTGAATCGTTTTGACTCCAACAATTCCTCAAAAAAAACCAACCTCAATGAGTCAAAATGATTTTTTGCGTTGGTGCCTTTTCTTTTGCTTCGTTTTCTTTGGGCAAGCAAAGAAAATGAAGGGTAAGTGGCCAATCAACTAGATTGAGGTATATAAGGTATCAGATCACAACTTCACCATCCATCTTTAATGCA
>NZ_JBIPKE010000018.1:0-357295 GCF_044005705.1 Marinoscillum luteum
TTCCATTCCGAACAGAGAAGTTAAGCCCACCAGCGCTGATGGTACTGCCGTAACAGGTGGGAGAGTAAGTCGTTGCCAGTCTTTTATTAACCCTTCTCATTTACTTGGTAAGGGTTTTTTTATGCCTAATTATGAGAAGCCGAGGAGAGGTTAAGAATCAGTCATAAAGTTCAGGGGAGATTGCATTCAAGATGGATGGGGAGGTAGTGATTGGTACTTTAGATGCCTCAATCCAATTGATTGACCACTTACCTTCATTTTCTTTGCTTGCCCCGGGCCGCGCAGGCAAAGAAGACAATTGGTGTCCCACAAAATGGCACCAACCTGGCCGGTCGAACCAAAAGCTTATCCTACATATTGTGTGAGGTCTTTCGGCGCCAACTCCTATTTCGCTAGCCCTTGTGCTTGTTTGGATTTGCAGGTATTCTAAAAGGTCAAGTGTTACTTTCTTGTGCTGCCACTAAAAGGGGCTCACTTTGCACCGAACTGACGTGGAATGCTATATTATGAATTTCGCGGCTTGTGAGGAGATCATCATAAAAAAAGCTGCTTCACATCGTGAAGCAGCTTGGATTTCGATAGGAGGTGTTTTCTTACTCTCCTTTTTTCTTGGTGCTAGACCCGCTTTTTTTGGTTCCTGATCCGGCAATGGATTCGCGCATATCAGTATCTGCCTGGATATTTTGGAACTTGTAATAGTCCATTACTCCAAGGTTTCCACTTCTAAAGGCTTCAGCTATGGCCTTAGGGATTTCTGCTTCGGCCAAAATCACTTTGGCTCTTGCTTCCTGCGCCTTAGCGACCATTTCTTGCTCTTCGGCAACAGCCATTGCTCTTCTTTCCTCCGCTTTTGCTTCCGCTACCTTTAAGTCAGCGGATGCTTGATCTGTTTGTAGCTTGGCACCGATGTTAGCTCCTACGTCTACGTCTGCAATGTCAATAGATAATATCTCAAATGCAGTACCTGCATCCAGACCTCTTGCAAGGACTAGTTTTGATATTTTATCTGGATTTTCCAGCACTTCTTTATGGCTGGCAGCAGAACCAACAGAGGTTACAATACCCTCTCCTACTCTGGCCAAGATAGTGTCTTCTCCGGCACCACCAACCAATTGTTGAATGTTGGCTCGAATAGTAACTCGGGCTTTAGCGACAAGCTGAATGCCATCTGCTGCAACAGCAGCGACCGATGGAGTGTTGATTACTTTTGGGTTCACTGAGATTTGAACAGCTTCAAACACATCTCTTCCAGCCAAATCGATGGCAGTGGCTTGTTTAAAAGTGAGATTGATGTTGGCTTTGTCCGCTGAGATCAATGCTCTGATTACCTGAGGAACATTTCCACCTGCCAGATAGTGTGTTTCCAGATCCTGAGTCTTCAGTTTTCTTTTTAGTCCAGATTCATCCTCAGTAATGGTTAACCCGGCCTTAGTAGCTGTGATCAAAGCATTTACGACGGCTGATGGTGGCACTTTCCGGATTCTCATAAAAACGAGCTCCAATAAGCCGACTCTAACGCCGGAGAAAATGGCTGTAATCCAGAGGTTGATTGGTACGAAATACAGAAAAACGAAGAAAGCTATTATACACGCAAATAGAATAATTACTGTGGTGATCATATGATACTAGTTAATGGGTTCTACAATTATTTTGTTAGGCTCAATACGAATGATTTTTATCTGTTGATTCTCATTAATGAATCCACCGTTTGATCTGACTTCCAGCTCTTTTTCATTAAACAATGCTTTTCCGCTTGGCTTTAGGGAGGAGATGGTTTGGCCCTGATCTCCTACCGAGAGGGTTACTTTAAAATCATCATTAAATCTCCCGGTATTTTCATCTTTCAGGGAGAAACGTTCCCACGCCCTGGATTTAAAGGCATAAATCATCACAACAAGCAAGAAACTGCTCGAGACTATGAGTATAGTAGTACCTGTGGTGCTGTCAAAGTAATCATACCCAAGGTATACACCGAATCCGGAACAAATGAACCCGGCGATACCAACGATGGTGGTTCCGGGTATAAATATCACCTCTATGATCAAAAGACCAATGCCAAATAATATTAATCCGATGACGGTGATCCACTCCATGATTTAGTACGCTTTTGCAAAGAGAACTCTTCCTTTGGAAGGTTTCCCACTATAGATGCAGGTTCCTTCTTCCTGGTTTGAATTTAGTGGAATACAGCGAATTGTGGCTTTGGTTTCTTCTTTTATTTTCTCTTCCGTTTCGGAAGTTCCATCCCAATGTGCATACACAAAGCCACCTTTTTTCTCAATTACCTCTTTGAACTCTTCGTAGGAATCTGCCTGATGGGTATTTGCTTCCTTGAAGGAAGCAGCTTTTTGGTAGATGTTTTTTTGAATGTCATCCAACAGCGTTACAATATGTTCGACGGTTTCACCCTGCGCAACAAATTGCTTCTCTTTGGTATCCCTTCTCGCAATTTCTACGGTGCCTTTTTCCAAATCTTTTGGCCCGATCGCAATTCGCACTGGAACACCTTTGAGTTCATATTCCGCAAATTTCCATCCAGGCTTGTGGGTGTCTCTTTTATCGTATTGAACTGAGATATTTCTGGCTCTTAGCTCTTTGGTAAACTTCTCAGCCACTTCTGATATTTTCTCCAATTCCTCATCCTTTCTATAGATAGGAACGATCACAACCTGAATAGGGGCCAGGTTTGGAGGGAGAACAAGACCTTCATCATCAGAATGAGCCATGATCAGGGCTCCCATGAGTCTGGTGGATACACCCCAGGAAGTTCCCCAGACATACTCTTCTTTACCTTCTTTATTGGCAAATTTTACATCAAAAGCTTTGGCAAAATTTTGACCCAAGAAGTGTGAAGTACCTGCTTGCAGTGCTTTGCCATCTTGCATCATTGCTTCGATGCAGTAGGTTTCCACAGCTCCCGCAAAACGTTCGTTTTCAGTTTTAATACCTTTGGTAACAGGAAGTGCCATGAAATTTTCAGCGAATTCTGCATACACGTTCAGCATCTGCACCGTTTCTTCTTCGGCTTCTTGTCTGGTGGCATGGGCTGTATGCCCTTCTTGCCACAAAAACTCAGCAGTTCTGAGGAAAAGTCTGGTACGCATCTCCCATCTCACAACGTTTGCCCACTGGTTGATCAACAACGGGAGGTCGCGATATGACTGAATCCAGTTTTTGTAGGAATCCCAGATTACCGTTTCCGAAGTGGGCCTAACGATCAATTCTTCTTCCAGTTTAGCATCCGGATCTACCATCACGCCACCATTCACTTCATCATTTTTCAAGCGATAGTGCGTCACCACAGCACACTCTTTTGCGAAGCCTTCTACGTGTGAAGCTTCTTTGCTAAAGAAGGATTTGGGGATAAAAAGTGGAAAGTAAGCATTAGAGTGGCCAGTCTCTTTGAACATTTTATCAAGCGTCTGCTGCATTTTTTCCCAGATAGCAAAACCATATGGTTTTATGACCATACAGCCTCTAACAGGGGAATTTTCGGCCAAACCGGCCTTCTTAACCAGCTCATTGTACCACAGAGAATAGTCTTCGGATCTGCTAGGTATTGCTTTACTCATGCTAGATTTAGTGTTTTGGTATAGTAATTGCTTATTTTTCTTCTGAAATCTGGGTCACAAATATAGGTGGACAAAGCGGAAACTCAGACCCGGGTTTCATTGTAATAGTAATAAAACGTAGGAATTATGGAAGCTTTTAAACAACTCTCTCGAATATCAGGCCTTTTGGTGATGATGGTAGTGTCTAGCGGGGCTTTAGCCCAGGAGTATGATGACCTGTACTTTACGTCCAAAGACAGAAAGCAGGTGAAGGAGGAGCCGAAGGTGGAGAACAAAAGCGCGAGCACCTATCAGTCCTACACCAACAACACCTACACAGATAACTATTCTGCTCATGAGGTGAATCCAGAATACATTGCGAGATATCAGGCTAGTAAGGACTATGGTACTGACAGTGACTATGTAGATCAGGTAGATGATAATGCCACCTACAGCGAGCCTTCCTATTCCAATATTTCCTATTACCCTGAATCTTATGTGGATGACCAGCCTGGTACCACAGTAATTAATAATTATTATAGCAACAGTGCCGGCTATGGCAATGGATGGAATAACAGGGGATGGAACTCTGGAGCTAGTCTATGGTATGATCCATGGTTTGGGTGGAACACCGGATTTAACATCTCATTTGGATATGGTAATGGGTGGGGAGGATACTATACCCCCTGGTATAATTCATGGGGGTACCCGGGCTATGCGGGTGGATTTTATGATCCGCGGTATGGATGGTCTAGCCCATACTATGGCGGATGGGGCTGGAGCAGATGGAATCGATACAATTACGCATACACATCAGGATTTTATCACGGTCTATATCATGGCGGGTATTACTCAGACAATGGATATGTATCGCCACGAGGCAGAGATGTAGTGGTGGGCAGCAGGTACTCCAGAGGTGGTACAGTGGCTAGTGGAACAAGAACCAACAGTAGAGTGAATGCGCCATCCTCGGCCAGTGGACGGGCTGACGTGTCAACTGCTGATCGCAGGGACTACAGCCGAACCCAAAATGAGTATTTCTCCAGGTCGAGAGCTGGTGTATCCGGTACTAATGTCTCCAATTCATCTGCAACTTCGAGCCGAAGTAGGGTCACTACCGTTACAAATGGGAATAGTCGAAGTACCCAGCCAACATATAGTTCTCGAAGTGGGAATAGTAACTCTGGAGGTACTTTGAGAAATTCGGGATCTACATCTGGCACAAGGAGGTATAACAGTGCTGCAGCGAGCAGCTCAAACAGTAACTCGAACTATAGCCGATCAAGATCATCTGGTAGTAGTTCATCGTCATCCTATTCCTCAGGCTCTACCAGAAGCAGAAGTTCGAGTAGTTATACTCCAAGCAGAAGTAGTAGCTCATCGAGCAGGTCGTCTTTTTCTGGCTCTAGCAGCAGCGGATCTTCGCGATCCAGCAGTGGGGGAAGTAGTAGTGGACGTTCGTCCGGTGGTGGCTCCAGTTCTTCTCGTTCGAGAGGTGGTGGCAGATAATACAGGCAGTTAAAAAAATCTAAATCTATGAATCAGTTCAAATATATCATGTTTGCCGGGATAGCTATATCCGCATGGTCAGCCAGCGCGCAGGTGGCAGATGGGTCATTGGGTTATTATCAGGATGCCAGAATCTTTAGCCAGACTAGTCCGGTTTATGGGAGCACTGCCAGGATGCAAGGGCTTGGAGGCACTCAAATTTCTTTAGGTGCAGATATGAGTTCCGCCGGATCTAATCCGGCCGGGTTGGGATTTTTCAATAGGAGCGTTCTTTCGTTCACCCCCAGCATGACCTTCAATAATTCGGATGCGAGCTATTTTGGGAACACCATTTCTACTTATAAGAATAATTTCAATTTTGCGAATCTCGGGATGGTATTTAATTCCAATAAGGGTGATTATACCAATGAGAAATTCAAAGGGGGATCTTTTGCGATTACGTTTAACAGGAGCAACAACTTCAACAGCGAGGTTTTTTATCAAGGAAGAAATACCTCCAATTCGATTGTGGATAGTTTTGTAGAGGGTGCAAACAACGATCTCTCTGATGCTTATATCGATTACGCCTTTGGTCAGTTTTTGATCGAAAATGCGGACGGATACCTCTACGAGAAGGGTGCTGATGGAAGAACATATATTTATCCTGATGGAGACTTTGATGGGTATACCTCCCTGGTGGGAGCCAATAGCTATGATGGGTATTTACCACGACAGATTGAGCGAATTACTACCAAAGGAGGACAAAGCGCCCTGAATTTCGCCTGGGGCGGAAACTATGATGATCGGGTTTATTTTGGAGCAGGCTTGTCCTTTGAGTCAGTACGGTATAGCAGAATCAGGACTTATACCGAAGATTCGTTTCGGGATGTAGATGGAAACCAGGATGATCTCCTTTACAAAATTCAAATCCAAGATGAACTCACCATAGATGGCAGTGGGGTGGGCTTCAATGGAGGGCTTATAGTTCGTCCGGTGGATTTTGTGACATTGGGGCTGAGTTATAAATCCCCCACGTACTATAGCCTGAACGATGAGAGTGGTTTCACTTTTGCTACTGACTGGAATGAGAATTACTCCTACTACAATGGTACCAATAGTGAGGGTGATTCAGTCTTTTATGACATGGGTTCTTATAAGGAAACCAGCGATCTTACCATGAGTCAATACAACTTGAAGACACCTGGAAAACTCTCTCTGGGAGCCACCTTCTTTCTGGGTAAAGTTGGTTTCATTTCCGGGGATGTGGAGTTTGTGGACTATACCAGGAGCCAGCTGAAATCCAATGATTTCTCTGTGGTAGCAGATAATCAGACCATTAAAAATTTATATACAAACACCATGAACTTTCGGATCGGATCAGAATTTCGGTACGATGATTTCAGGTTTAGGGCGGGATATGCCTTTTTCGGAGACGCCTTTGCCAACAATGATTCTTTTGATGGTAGAAGTCAAAACGTATCGTTTGGGTTAGGATACAGATCCCGAGATTATTTCATCGATCTGGCAGTAGTGAATCGAAAGTCTTTTGATGCCTACTCACCCTATCAGATCAGCACCGGTACTCCCATTGCAGATATAGAGCAGCGGACCAATACAGTCTCCGCAACGATTGGTTTCAACTTCTAAAGTGCCTTAATCGCAGCTAATAAAAGGTCTACATCTCTATGTTCAATAGAGATGTGGGCGCTTCTATATATGGGGAGCCGGGCTTTTAGCAGTTCGTCCACCCTATTTTCAACATCGCCCTGCATGAGCGGCCGATGGTCTTTCCTAGCTATTCTCTCTATGAGAAGATCCCTATCGGCTTCCAGAAAAATGGTGATTCCATGACCTTTCATGTATTCCATTCCCTTATGAAAACAAGGAGTACCTCCCCCCGTGGAGATGATTGCTCCAGGATATTTTTCCGAAAGCGAGACAAGCATTTTACTTTCTACTTTCCGAAAATGGGCCTCTCCTTTTTCGCTGAAAATAGCTGAAATCTCCCTGTCTTCCTGTACCTCTATTTCATGATCCAGGTCTACAAAAGGGAATTCTACGGAACTGGCCAGCTGCTTTCCAAAATAGGACTTTCCCGATCCGGGCATACCTATCAGATAGATTTTACCAAGCTTCATTATGGCAATAATCCGTTGATTTCAGAAACATCTGGAGTGTCGTTGTGATGCCATTTTCCTACTACGGTGCCATTGGAAAGGAGCATCACTCCGGGATTTGACCGGATCATGGTTTTCAGCACAGTGGCGTCCGCATAGAAATAAGGTGCCGCCAGCTGTACATCATGCCTGAAGGCTTCAAATTCTTCGTATCCTGATGCGGTGAGTACCCAAACATCAGCATTTTGAGTTTGAGAGCTTAGTGTCTTAATAGCTTCGATGTTTGTTCGTGAGGCTTTGGTGGCATCGTAAATGATGATCAACAGTTTGTTTCCTCGTAGCAATTCTTCAGTGAATTCTCCTTCATCATTCCATACACTCAGGTCGGTGATTTTGGGCTGGGCTTCGGGGTTGATCAGCTCCATGGCTTTGAAGGTGTAAGCTTTGTCAGTTGGGTATGTATCCAGGATTTCTTCCTTACCATCCTTCTCCATCACATACTGATAGCGCAACTCCTCAGAAGGCTCCATGAGTGAAGGCAGGTGGTTACCCACCGCATAGGCTCTAAAATCCAGAAATGGAAGATGGGCAATGGCATAGTAAGCCAAAAGTGTGAAAACTATGGCTGATCCGACCACTTTGAAGAAGCCAAATTTTTCAGAAAACCAGCTACCATATTGATGTCTGTTTTTGAAAATGGCAATGATCAGAACCAGCAGTATGAGGTCTTTGTAAAATGACTGCCATGGCGTAAGCTTAATGGCGTCACCAAAGCATCCGCAATCAGTCACTTTATTAAAATAGGCTGAGTAAAAGGTAAGAAAAGTGAAAAAGACAATCATTAGCAGAAGTGCCCAGCTGGTTCTTGGCATTTTGAAACCAATAATCAGTGCAATGCCGAGTACTACCTCAAGCACACTGAGCAGTACTGCCAAAAAGAGTGCTGCAGGCACAAACCACTCGAAAAATGGAGCAAAATCATAAGCGAAGACTTCAAAGTACTCCTGAAGTTTGATGGCTGTGCCAATGGGATCATTGACTTTGATGACACCAGAAAAAATAAATAGTGCACCTACCAGGTATCTGGCGATATCGAATAAAATTTTCATGCCTTTTCTTCTTTGAGTTTGATCATACAAAACACTGAGTAGTTTATCATATCCTGATAATTGGCGTCAATGCCCTCAGAGATAATTGTTTTACCCGCATTGTCCTCTATTTGTTTCACGCGGAGGAGCTTCATCAGGATGATGTCTGTGATGGAGCTGATCCTCATTTCCCTCCAGGCCTCTCCATAGTCATGATTTTTGTTGGCCAGTAGCTGAAGCGTGGCATCAGCCGCCTGGTCATACTTTGGCTCCAGCACCTCATAGCTGATTTCCATTGGGTCATCCTTGGACAGCTCCATTTGTATCAAGGCTATGATGCAGTAATTGATGATACCGATAAACTCTGATTGAATATCCTCCCCTACTTTCTGAGATCCCTTCTCCTGAATGGAACGGATGCGCTGGGCTTTGATGAAAATCTGATCAGTGATCGATGGAAGCCTGAGAATCCTCCAGGCAGTACCGTAATCTTTGGTCTTTTTTGCAAATATTTCTTTGCAGGATGCGATAATTTCGCGGTATTGATGGATCGTACGGTCTTTCAATTTCTGAAATAAGTTATATTGTATGCTGACGTTCGTTCGCGACAAATCTAACACATTGACTGCTCAAAAATCTATAAATATCAAGGGAACCCTGCTGGACTTGTCTGTGCCGAAAGTGATGGGAATTCTCAATGTAACGCCAGACTCTTTTTATGGGGGTAGCCGACAGCAGACAATGGCTGACTTGCTACATTCAGCGGACAAGATGCTCAATGAAGGTGCCACTTTTTTGGATATAGGTGGGTACTCCACACGGCCAGGAGCAGAGGATATTGACATAAAGGATGAGATCAAAAGGGTATTGGAACCTATCAGGCAGGTAGCATCCAGATTTCCGGAGGCGATTATTTCTATAGACACTTTTCGCTCAGAAGTAGCCAGTGAGGCCATCGGTGCCGGGGCACATATCGTTAATGATATTTCTGCGGGAATGCTGGATGATCGGATGTTGGAAAGAGTGGGCAGGATGGGAGTGCCTTATATTGCCATGCATATGCGGGGGACGCCCCAGAATATGAAGCAAAAGACCGGATATGAAGACCTGCTTGGAGAGATGACCCACTATTTTTCAGAGCGCATCTTAGCGGCAAAGACCGCCGGAATCAAGGACGTGATCATCGATCCTGGTTTTGGATTTGCCAAGACTGTGGAGCAGAATTTTTATCTATTGAATCGCGTTGAGTACTTAAAACATCTCGGCCATCCGCTTTTGATTGGGGTATCCCGCAAGTCGATGGTTTATAAAACACTAAATATTGAAGCAGAAGCCGCGTTAAATGGCACAACTGTATTAAATACCGTAGCTTTGTTGAAAGGCACTTCAATACTCCGAGTACATGATGTGAAGGAGGCGGTAGAAGCAGTAAAACTCGTTAATCAAATTATAAATTGATCTTAGGTTTTTATATCGGATTTCTGGAAATAGGCTGGGTGGATATCATCGATATCTTCCTGTTTGCCATTTTGCTATATCAGGTATACAAACTGATGAAGGGCAGCGTGGCTATCAAGGTTTTTTTGGGCTTTCTGGTGCTTTATCTTATTTACCTGATGGTAAAAGCCGCGGAGATGGAGCTGATCAGCAATGTGCTGGGACAGTTTATGGGTGTGGGAGTTTTGGCTGCCATCATTCTCTTTCAGCAGGAGATTCGAAAGTTCCTACTCTTGCTCGGGCGTACGTCCATTTTTAATGAAGGGAATTTATTCGATAATTTCAAGTCCATCTGGTCCAGCAAAGGGAATTATCAGAAGGCAGATGTAACCCCACTGATAGAAGCGGCTAAAACCCTTGGAGGTACAAATACCGGAGCGCTTATCGTGATTTCAAAAAACTCCGAGTTGAAATTTTTTGCAGAGTCCGGTGATCGGCTGGATGCTGTGATCTCGAAGCGACTGCTAATGGCTATTTTCAATAAGTATAGTCCGCTGCACGATGGTGCCGTGATTATTTATAACAATAAAATCATTGCAGCACGCTGTATTTTACCAGTGACAGAGCGGGAAGTTCCTGCTCAGTTTGGTCTGAGGCACCGCGCGGGTATTGGAATGTCCGAGAACACTGATGCCCTGGTAGTAGCGGTGTCTGAGGAGACAGGCCAGATTTCTACCATGCGAAATGGCGAGATTTTTCATAACCTCTCCACTCAGGAACTTCGTAAGACCATCAATGAATACCTATATGAGGATGCCAAGGAAACGACGAGCTCCGAGAGTGTATTGAAGAAGGCCAAACAAGAAGGCTCCACCAAAAAGGAGGAGCCCAAAAAAAAGGAAGATTCCAAGAAGGAAGAGCCAAAGCCCCCGGTGAAAGAATCAGCTAAGGCTAGCTGATTACTCCAAGTTCTTTTCCTACCTCCGTAAAAGCTTTGACTGCCTTATCGAGATGAGCCCTGTCATGTACCGCAGACATTTGCACTCTGATCCTGGCTTGTCCTTTGGGCACTACCGGGAAGTAAAAACCAATGACATAGATTCCTTTCTCGAGGAGTTTCCGAGCCATTTCCTGAGACAGCACAGCGTCGTACAGCATGATGGGTACTATGGCATGCTCCCCTGGCTTGATGTCAAAACCGGCAGCGGTCATTTGTTCTCTAAAATAGTGGGTATTGGCTTCCAGCTTATCTCGCAATTCGGTGGTTTCTGAGAGCATATCGATTACCGCTATCGATGCACCCACTATGGAAGGTGCCAGTGTGTTTGAAAACAGATATGGTCTGGATCTTTGTCTCAGGAGCTCGATGATTTCCTTTTTTCCTGAGGTGAAGCCTCCCGATGCACCACCCAGTGCTTTCCCCAGCGTGCCTGTGATAATATCTACCTCGCCCATGACACCTCTGTGTTCGTGCACTCCACGTCCGGTTTTGCCCATAAACCCGGTGGAGTGACATTCATCGGTCATGACCACAGCATCATATTTTTCTGCCAGCTCGCATATCTTGTCCAACTGGGCAATGGTACCGTCCATAGAGAACACGCCGTCCGTGACGATCACTTTCACCTTAGCCTCTGATGCCGCAATTAGCTGGGCCTCCAGGTCTGCCATGTCATTGTTTGCATAGCGATATCTTGCCGCCTTGCAGAGCCTTACACCATCGATGATCGAGGCATGGTTGAGCGCATCCGAGATGATGGCATCTTCTGGCCCCAAAAGAGGCTCGAATACGCCACCATTGGCATCAAAGGCTGCCGCATACAGGATGGTGTCCTCAGTGCCCAGAAAGGCGGAGATTTTTTCCTCCAACTCCTTGTGGATATCCTGAGTACCACAGATGAAACGCACTGAAGACATTCCAAATCCATGGGTATCAATGGTTTTTTTAGCGGCTTCTATGACCTTGGGGTGCGAAGACAGCCCCAGATAGTTGTTTGCGCAGAAATTGATGACTTCCTGCCCATTCTGGAGTTTGATGACGGCATCTTGTGGGGTAGTGATGATTCGCTCTTCTTTATAGAGCCCGGCTGCTTTTATTTCCGCTAGTTCGCTTTCGAGTTTAGTTTTGAGTGCGTTGTACATTGGGGTTGTTTATTTTAATCTAGGAACAATCTTTGGCTTCACCTTTTTCACCTGCTTTACGATGTTTTCTTCAGGTTCTTTTTCCAGCCTGTATTTTCTTCTCAATTTATTGATCAAAAAGAGCTTTTGCGCCGTGAAGCTATCTGGATGCATCTGCGAGAAAATGATGTTGAATGACTTATAAAGGTCACTTTCATTGCTTTTCAGGCGATCGGGATCTATTTTTTTGCTGATAAGGTAAGCTCTTAAATTCATGAGAAAACAAATTTAGAAGGATTCGAGGTTATAGTGGCGAGAAATATCAAATTACTACTTTTGCCCAGAATAAACGACATAACCCCCTTCGATGAAAAAAATACTTGTCATAGGTGCCTGTGGGCAGCTTGGTACGGAGTTGACCCTGAAACTCCGTGATCTGTTTGGTGTTGAAAATGTGATAGCATCTGATCTTCGCGAGGCGGTAGATCTGATCAAGGATGGACCTTATGAACAGCTGGACGTGATGGATAAGTCCCGGCTAGATGAGGTAATCTCTACCCACAATATTGATCAGATTTATCATTTAGCAGCTATTCTTTCGGCTCGGGGCGAGCAAAACCCAATGCTTGCCTGGGACTTGAACATGACTAGCCTGCTCAATGTACTGGAAACAGGAAGGGACAGGATTTCAAAGATTTATTGGCCAAGCTCCATTGCGGTATTTGGCCCGGATACACCGATGGTGCAGACGCCACAAACTACCGTCATGAACCCCAACACGGTTTATGGCATTAGTAAACTAGCGGGAGAGCGGTGGTGTGAGTATTACTTTCAAAAATACAAAGTAGACGTTCGTTCTATGAGATATCCCGGGCTCATAGGCTATAAGGCCAAGCCAGGAGGCGGTACCACCGACTATGCGGTGGATATTTTTTGGAAGGCTATCCTCGACAATAGCTATGAATGTTTTCTGAAGCCTGATACACTGCTACCGATGATGTATATGGATGATGCCGTGAAGGCGACCATTGACCTGATGCAGGCAGATCCCACCGCGCTGAAAGTGAGATCCAGCTACAATATCTCGGCTATGAGCTTTTCGCCGGATATGATCTATAGGGAGATATGTAAACGATATCCGGATTTTCAAATAGAATACAATCCCGATTTTAGACAACAGATAGCAGATAGCTGGCCTGATAGCATAGCTGATGATCAGGCACGTGAAGACTGGAATTGGAGCCCTTCATTTGATTTGGCAAAAATGACGGAGACCATGCTGGACAATCTTGAAGTACAATTGGTTTCCACAAAATAATATCGAAGCAAAATGGGCTTTAATAGAATAAGCATTCAAATGCCATTTGAAAATCGTCCTTATTGCGTAAATTGTTTGACTTAATCTGATTTTTAATTTTTCTTTCGACTTCATTAGAAATCAATCAACCTATGGCAGACCTGCAAAATCTTTCTCTATCGACCAACGGGAGTATTCTCACCGTGACCATCAATAGGGAAAGTAAACTCAACGCACTCAATACTGATACCATAGCCGAACTGAAAGAAGTGATTCAGTCGGTCTATGATGACAAGGATATTAGTGGTGTCATTATCACTGGTGCCGGAGAAAAGGCCTTTGTGGCCGGTGCGGATATTGGTGAATTCTCCGAACTGAATGAGATGAACGCCCGAAAGTTCTCCGAGGAGGGCCAGGAGGTCTTTCAACTGATCGAGAACTGTCATACTCCTGTCATTGCATTGGTGAATGGGTTCGCCCTTGGTGGGGGCTGTGAGCTGGCGATGGCCTGTCATATGCGTGTGGCCACGGCCAATGCCAGATTCGGGCAGCCAGAGGTGAATCTTGGCATTCTTCCGGGATATGGTGGTACACAGCGCCTTACACATCTTATTGGTAAGGGCAGAGCCTTTGAGTATCTCATGACCGGAGATATGATGGATGCCAACCAGGCCCTGAGCTATGGATTGGTGAATTATACGGAAGTGGATAAAGAAGCCGCGATGGCTAAGGCCAATGATATTTTAGAGAAGATTTCTTCAAAAGCCCCGATCGCTATAGGACTGGTAGTAGACTGTGTGAATGCGGTTTTCAATCAGGATGAAAATGGTTATCAGACAGAGGCTAATGCTTTTGCGAGATGTTGTGGCACAGACGATTTCAAGGAAGGTGCTGCCGCGTTCATGGAAAAAAGAAAACCTGAGTTTAAGGGAGAATAGTGGGGCAACTCAGGCAGCTTGCCAGCCAAACGGTGGTTTACGGAGCCAGCAGCGTGCTGGGGAGGGTGTTGAATTACCTTCTGGTACCACTTTACACAGCAGTTTTTTCACCAGAGGATTATGGAGTGGTAACAGAGCTATATGCTTTCGTGGCCTTTCTCAATATTGTGTACACCTATGGATTTGAAACTGCTTACTTCCGGTTTGCTACTAAAAGCAACGATGCCCGGCATTACTTCAATGTAGCCCAGACCTCTCTCATTATTACTTCTGTCCTGTTCAGTGCTACCCTTGTGCTGTTTTCGCAGAATATTGCCTCCCTTTTGGAATATCCTGGCCAGGGTAAATATGTGGTGTGGTTGGCACTGGTGCTGGCCATAGACGCGGTAGTAGCTGTACCTTTTGCACGCCTCAGATTGGAGGGAAAGGCGTTGAGGTTTGCCACATTCAAGCTGAGCAACATTGGGTTAAACATTGCTCTTAATATCTTTTTCCTGGTTTTTTGTCCCTGGTGGCTGGCTCAGTTTCCAGCATCATGGGTAGGGCTGGTATATTTTCCTGAGCTGGGTGTGGGGTATGTTTTTATATCCAATCTCATAGCCAATGGGTTTTACCTGCTGTTTTTCGCGCCGTGGCTGGTCCGGTTAAAGTTGTCGATGGGGCGGGACTGGAAGCTGATGATGCTCTATGCGACTCCACTTCTGGTGATGGGTTTTGCGGGGGTCACCAACGAAATGCTCTCGCGGGTGCTTTTGAAATACTCGCTACCAGAAAATTTCTATCCGGGACAGAGCAATCAGGAAATTTTGGGTGTTTTCGGGGCTTGCTATAAGCTTTCGGTATTCATGACGTTAGCTGTTCAGGCGTTCAGATATGCTTTTGAGCCTTTCTTTTTCTCGAAATCTGCCGACAAAAACTCACCGGAACTTTTTGCTAAGGTGATGCACGGCTTCATCATTTTCGGATCATTCTCCTGGTTGGTCATCTCTCTGGTCTTACAGGATTTGGCACCCATTTTTCTGAGGCAGCC
Organism: Marinoscillum luteum; assembly: GCF_044005705.1. NCBI lineage: Bacteria > Pseudomonadati > Bacteroidota > Cytophagia > Cytophagales > Reichenbachiellaceae > Marinoscillum > Marinoscillum luteum. The sequence continues at coordinate 15,068 of NZ_JBIPKE010000018.1, forward strand.
AAGCTATTTATCTGCATTGGATATTGTCCCCTGGCTGTTGGGCGGAGGACTATTTCTTGGGGTCTACTTTAACCTTTCCGTATGGTACAAACTCACCGACCAGACTAAGTATGGGGCTTGGATCACGATCATCGGTTCTTTGGTCACTATCGGGCTCAACTTTGCGTTGATTCCTGTGCTAGGCTATATGGGGAGTGCTATGACCACTTTTTTTAGCTATCTGCTCATGGTATGCCTGAGCTATGTCATCGGTCAAAAGCATTACTTCGTCCCTTATAAAACCGGGAAAGGCCTTTTTTATATGGCTTTGGCTGGCCTTTCCATATTAGCGTTTTATTTTTGCGACCTTTGTCAGGAATATAAGTATTTCAGTGCCACTGGGTTAATCGCCTTGTATGTGGTGCTGGTATGGTTATTGGATTTCCGAAAACAGACTTTCAACAAGTAGAATATATGAACCTCATCGTACCCATGGCAGGTATGGGCAAGCGGCTTAGGCCACACACCCTTACCACCCCGAAACCGCTTATTCCGATCGCCGGTAAGCCCATCGTGCAGCGGCTGGTGGAGGATATTGCGGCGGTCACACCAGAGAAGATTGAGCACATTGGGTTTGTGGTTGGGGATTTTGGTCCGGAGACCGAAGTACAGCTTTTGCAAATAGCACAGGCTGTGGGAGCCACTGGTCACATTTTCTATCAGCAGGAAGCCCTGGGTACAGCTCATGCGGTGCACTGCGCACGTGAAGTGCTTCAAGGCCGGGTGACGGTAGCCTTTTCTGATACCTTGTTCAAGGCGAATTTCACACTGAACACTGAGGATGACGGGATTATCTGGGTGAAGCGTGTGGAAGATCCGAGTGCGTATGGAGTGGTCAATCTGGACATAGAGGGAGTAATCACGGAGTTTGTGGAGAAACCAAAGAACCCTGTTTCTGACCTGGCCATCATCGGCATTTACTACTTCAAGGAGGGCGAGAAGCTCCGGGATCAGCTGGATTACATCATCGAGCATGATATCCGAGCCTCGGGTGAATTTCAGCTTACAACTGCACTGGAAAATCTCAAAAAAGAAGGGGTGCGTTTTACCACAGGTGCTGTGGACGAATGGCTTGATTGTGGTAATAAAAAGGTCACCGTACAGTCTAATAGTCGCTATCTTGGTTTTCTGGACGAGAACATCATTTCAGATTCTGCTGTGATAGAAGGCACCGTGATCATACCACCTGTATATATAGGTGATGGGGTCAAAATAACCTCATCGGTCATTGGACCCAATGTCTCAGTAGGCGCTGGATCTGAGATTCGGGATAGTCGTATTAAGGATTCGTTGATCCAGAACCATGTCAATTTAAAAGACATTAATTTAGTTAACTCCATGATTGGAAACTGCGTTATCATGGAAGCAAAACCAGCTGAGGTTAGCCTGGGTGACTTTACGGAATGGAAGGGATAATATGAGAGCTCATTATTTTTTGTGGATAGGGATGTTGTTGTGCTCACTGGCGGGCTACAGTCAGAAAAACAATCAGGGTGGAGATTTTGCGCCACTTGATGTCACTGAGCTGTCAGAAGGAGAGGCGCTCAAAGCTGAGACCATGCTGATAGATGCTGAGCGCGAGCTCATCCTGGATAATGAATACAAAGCTTTGGAACTTTTCAAGGCTGTGCTGGAGATTGCCCCCAATAACCCTGTCGTCAATTTTAAAATAGCCGAAATACTCATAAAAAATGGAGAGAGTCGCGAGGCGCTTCCATACGCCACCAAAGCGATGAACCTCGACAAATCCAATAAATACTACATTCTGCTTGCCGCAGAGGTGCACAAAGCCCTGTCTGATTTTGACGAAGCAGCCCGGTTGTACCAGCAGATGATAGATGAGATACCCGGCACTGAAAGCTACTTGTTTGATCTGGCCATCATCTATCAATACCAGGGGAAAAACGAAAAGGCTTTAGCTACTTATCGGCAGGCCGAGGAGATTTTTGGCATGAATGAGATGGTGTTGCGCGAAAAACAGAAAATATATCTCAAGAAGCGTGACTACCCATCACTCATTGCGGACTGGGATAAGCTGATTAAAGAAAATGCAGATAACGACCGGTATGCCATCGAACTTTGTGAATTTTTGATCTCTCAGAACCTGATGGATGAGGCCAAGGAGCGACTGCAAAACCTGAAGAACAACAAGCACGCAGATTTGCTAATGAGCGAAATCGCACTGAGCGAAGGGAATACTGCATTGGCCATGGACCTGTCCGAAAGCACAATGGGCTCTTCGGATGTTGACTTTCAGGCAAAACTTCAGGTATTGAATCGATTTTTGGATTTTGTGATCACTTCTGAGGAGTTTGACAAGGTGAGCCAAATGGCAATGAGTCTGGCGACAGATTATCCTAATCAGTATGAAGTCCAAGCCTTCACCGGAGATGTGATGTATCGACTGGAGAAAAAAGAGGAGGCCAGAAAGTTTTACCTGAAAGCGATCAAATTGGATCCGACCAACTACGGTGTATGGCAAAATATCCTCAGTGTAGAATCGGACCTCAATCAGTTTGACAGTGTGATTGTACATGCTGAGCAGGCCATGGAGTACTTTCCAAATCAGGCAGCGCTCTATTATTTTGCTGGCACAGGATACCTCATTACCAAAAACTTCAAAAGATCGGTACAAGTGTTGGATCAGGGTAAGAAATATGCTACTGATCCTAAACTTCTAACCATTTTTTATGGGCAACTGGGCGATGCCTACAATGGCATGAAGCAGTTTGACAAGTCCTATAGTGCATATGATGACGCTCTGAAGGCCGATCCGCAAAATGATCATGTGCTGAATAACTACAGCTATTTTTTGAGCCTTCGCAATGAAAAACTGGACAAGGCACTTGCCATGTCCACCAGGCTGGCAACGATGCATCCGGATAATCCTACCTACCTCGATACTCACGGGTGGGTGCTGTATACCCTTGGACGATACGAGGAGGCACTGATTTATCTAAGAAAAGCGGCTAATTTGCAGGATGATGGGACGGTCATTGAGCACTATGGTGATGTATTGTATAAATTGGGACGGATAGATGAGGCCATCGACCAGTGGAAACGCGCCAGCCAGTATGAGGATGCCTCCAAAAACATTGAGAAGAAAATTGCAGACAGGAAACTATACGAATAGCTGGTTAGGTGTATTATTGATAGCACTCATTCTACTTACTGGCTGTAACAAGAAATTCTCAGGCATTTTTGATCGAAACAGCACCAGATTAGTGGTGAATGACGCCAAGTTTGATTTTTTGTCTTCCAAAGCAAAAATCAATTTTGAGTCCGAAAAGAACAATGTATCCGGTTCGGCAAACATCCGCATTCGGAAGGATAGTATTATATGGGTCTCCCTGTCTCCCGGCTTGGGCATAGAGGCTGCCAGGGTGCTTATTACCACCGATTCTGTGACCGTACTGGACAAAATCAATAAAGTATACATGAAGTATAGCTTTGCTGAATTGAGTAAAAAACTGGATTTTGATCTCAACTACAGCCTGGTAGAATCAGCCATGCTGGGCAATTTGGTGTACCCCTACGATCGGGAGCGGCTCGTCAGAACGGCAAGTACCTATGCCTATAGTCAGCAACACAGTAGCTATCTCTTCGAAAACTTCATTGGCACAGAGTCTATGAAGTTGGAAAAGATCCAGGTGTTGGATACGCTTTCGCGAAATACAATTTCTGTAAATTACACTGATTTTCAGCTCGTTGACCAGGAGGTTTTCCCCTTTCAGATCAGCGCTATTTTGGAATATGCCAAAAAGGGAACTGATCCGGTGAAGGTAATCATCGAGTTTAAGCAGACTGAAATCGAGAAAAAACCGTTAAAATTTCCCTTTAACATCCCACAGCGATATGATCGTAAGTAAGCGATTGGCATTTTTTAGCTTTTTTGTTTTGCTGTTGGCATCTGGAGTTCATGCTCAAAAAACCAAATCTCAGCTGGAGCAGGAAAAACGGGAGAACCTGAGCAAAATCGCTGAAGCAGAGAAAATCCTCAGCGATACTGAATCAGAGAAAAAAGCCACACTTGGTCAACTCAGAGCACTCAATCAGCAGATAGAAGCCCGTGAGGGGCTTATCAGTGCCTTAAATCAGGAGGTGGGACTCCTCAATGGAGAGATCAATGATTTGAGCATTGTGGTCAATGCCCTTCAGAGTGATTTGAAGAACCTGAAGCAAGAATACGCTGCGATGATCTACAGCAGCTACAAGGCTAATCATGGCTATTCCAAGCTGACTTTTCTGTTTTCTGCCCGCACCTTCAATCAGCTCTACATGCGATTGAAATACCTCGAACAATATGCCGATGCCAGGAAAATTCAGGCCCGGCAAATAGAGGAGGTCTCCAGGGAGTTGGATGCTCAAAGAAATCAGGTAGAGATCAAAAGGTCCGAACAAAAGACACTCCTCAATCAGCAGTTGGCCGAAAACCGAAAACTGATTAACCTGAAGACCAAACAAAGTGGCCTGGTGCAGGAGCTTACCAAAAAGGAAAAAGAGCTCAAAAAAGAGCTGGCAGACAGAAAACAGGCAGTTGACCGATTGGATAATCTAATTGCTGAAATTGTGCGCAAAGAACTGGAGCGATCCAAAACTCTTTCTTCCACGGCCATAGCCAACGAGGATGAAATTTCTGCTTCGTTTGAGTCCAATAAGAATAAACTGGCGTGGCCAGTTAGTTCAGGCTTTATTTCTTCGAAATTCGGAAAGCACCCACATCCGGTCATGAAAGGCATCATGCAGGACAATCCTGGCGTGGATATTCAAACCCAAAAAGATGAATCCGTCAAAAGTGTATACGATGGGAAAGTCATTCAAATTGCCTACGTACCCGGTATGTACAATGTGGTAATTCTACAGCATGGTGAGTACTATACCGTTTATTCTCGCCTGAAAGAAGTGAATGTAAAGAAAGGAACTCTTGTTAAAAGAGCACAACCATTGGGAGCAGTGCATACAGATACCAATGGTGTATCAGAAGTACATTTTGAAGTTTGGAAAAACTACGCGAAACTTAATCCGGAGCAATGGCTTTCTCCCAAATGATTTTTTGGTAGGCGGGTTTTATAGCTATCTTTGGAGTCAATTTTAAACACAACCACTATGAATACGGTGTTAGCATTTGGAATGCCAGGAGGATGGGAACTCATTGTGATCATTTTATTTGTGATCATATTTTTCGGAGCAAAGAAGATACCGGAGATTGCCAGAGGAATGGGAAAAGGGATCAGAGAATTTAAAGATGCCACCAAGGAGATCAAAAACGAGATCGACGAGAGCGCAAAAGCAAGCCCTAGCGAGAAGAAAACAGATTAAGATTTGCGTGCTCAATCCTCCTTTTCAGAAATTAGGCAGCAACTCGATGCGGGTAAAATATCTTGTGGTCAGATAGTTGACCATTACCTGAAGAACATCCGGGAGAAAAATGGCAAGTTGAATGCCCTCCTGTCTGTATATGATCAGGAAGCCAAGGAGCAAGCTCATCTGATCGATCAAAAGATCAAGTCCGGTAGTGCAGGCAAACTGGCCGGACTTGTCGTTACCATCAAAGACGTACTTTGCTACAAAGATCACCCGCTACAATGTGGGAGTAAGATTCTTGATGGATTTCAATCACAATTTACTGCCACCGCGGTACAGCGGCTGCTGGATGCCGATGCCATCATCATAGGGAGAAATAACTGTGATGAATTTGCTATGGGATCTTCCAACGAGAATTCGGCTTTCAGTCCGGCAGTTAATGCCGACGGACACAATCGGGTGCCGGGAGGCTCATCAGGAGGCTCTGCAGTGGCTGTGCAGGCAGATATGTGCGCAGTGTCCTTAGGCACCGACACAGGTGGATCTGTGAGGCAGCCCGCATCATTCTGTGGAATCGTCGGGCTCAAGCCCACTTACTCCAGAATATCAAGACATGGATTGGCAGCCTATGCCAGCACCTTCGATTGCATTGGTATTTTTTCCAACAACGTCAAAGACAGTGCCCTCGTGCTGGAAGTAATCTCCGGAGAGGATGAGTATGACAGTACTGTTTCCCAAAAGGAGGTCCCTGCTTATAGTGAGCATCTTGAGGCAGGTAAGAGATATAAGATTGGATACCTCAAAGAGACTATAGACAATGAGGCCCTAAACTCAGAGGTTAAGGCGGCGTTTGCACGGCAGATTGATGAGTTGAGAGCACAGGGACATCAGGTGGAAGAGATTTCTTTTCCATTGATGGAATACACTCTATCTACCTACTACATTCTCACAACTGCAGAGGCCAGTTCCAATCTATCCAGATATGATGGTGTGAGGTACGGTCACCGTACGTCCGAAGCCAGTAACCTGGAGGAAATGTACAAAAAGTCGCGCTCCGAAGGGTTCGGTGAGGAAGTCATCAAGCGAATATTGCTGGGGACTGCTGTTCTTTCTGCCAGTTATCATGATGCCTATTACATCAAGGCGCAAAAGGCGCGAAGAATGATTCAGAACGAATTGAATGAGCTTCTGGAGCGTTTTGACTTTATCATTATGCCCACGGCGCCTACCACAGCGTTTGAGCTCGGGTCGAAAACGGAGAACTCTATGGAGATGTATCTCGCGGACTTATTCACCGTACAGGCGTCTGTGGCCGGTGTTCCAGCTATATCCATACCTATGGGTAGAGATCGTCAAGGCATGTCTATTGGCTTGCAGATTTTGTCCAAAGCATTCGAAGAGCAAAAATTATTGGCCTTCTCAAATTACCTTTTAGATAATTAATCTGATAGATTTACCGTTATGAAGCGTATGAGGATATTTTTCCTTGGATTGTTTGTATTCAGTGTGGTAGTCGCCACGGCTCAGTCTGACTTTGGTTACGACTATATACCTGATGCCTCCTATGAGGAAGTTGCAGATCGTATTTCGTGTATTGAGTCGGAGGTTTCTCTTGAATATAATGAAAAGGTGAAGTCATTCATTGATTACTTCACCGTGCGCGACAGGCCGTACACCCAGGAGGTACTCAACAAAACAGCACTTTTCTTTCCCATTTTTGAAGAGACGTTGGCCAAATACAATCTGCCCGATGAACTAAAATTTTTGTCCATCGTAGAGTCCGGCTTGCGACCAAACGCCATTTCCCGGGCCAATGCTGTTGGTTTATGGCAGTTCATGTCCTCTACTGGAAAAATGTATGGTCTCAACAACGACTGGTATCTGGATGACCGGATGGATCCTTATGCTTCGACGGACGCTGCGGCCAGGCACCTGCGTGATCTTTACAGCATGTTTGATGACTGGGAGCTGGCTCTGGCAGCTTACAACTGCGGCCCCGGCAATGTACGGAAGGCCATTCGAAGAAGTGGATACAAGAAGAAATTTTGGGAGATTTATCCCTATCTCCCGAGAGAGACCAGGTCTTATGTCCCGCAGTTTGTGGCCATTTGTTATACTTTCAACTATGCACCGGAGCACAATCTTTTTCCAGAATCGCATCAGATTTTCCCTCGCTTCGACACCATCATGATCAGTCAGTACTTCCATCTGGAGACTTTTGCCAAGCAACTGAACGTTTGCCTCGATGATCTTCTAAACCTCAACCCTAACATCAAAAGGGGAGCCATACCCGAGGGGACCAAAAATTTTGCATTGAGAATTCCCGCTGACCTGAAAGATACGGTCGTTAGTAATCGTGCTTTTTTCTATGACGCAGCAGGAAAGGTGGGCAAGGAGCAGCTGGAATACCTGGCCAGAAATACTCCGGGGAGCACCTATGGTCGGGAAAAGCAAGTATATCGCGTTCGAAGTGGCGACGTGTTGGGGACCATCGCTAACAGGTATGGCGTGCGCGTGACTGATATTAAGTCCTGGAACAACCTGAACAGCAACATGATCCGAGTAGGTCAGTACCTTCAGATATGGGTATTGCCTACTTACAATAGCTCCACGAAAGATCTATATGCGAGCTCGGCACGAACTGAAAATAAAGCGGTCGTTCTGGAAGGAAAGAAGGTACATTATGTGCAGAATGGAGACACCCTCTGGGAAATAGCCAATACTTACGCTGGTCTTTCCATTGAAAAAATTAAGGCGCTGAATAACCTGACCTCCAATACCATCAAGCCCGGGCAGCAGCTCATCATATCTTCCGAATAGTTTCGTTAGTAGTGTAATCTTCTATTTTTGTAGGAGTCCCAAAACCTAAAAAGTTATGAGAACATTATTTCTATTTTTCCTTGCCCCAATCTTAATTTTTACCAGTTGCAAGAGCGCCACAGATAAGGTGAAGGAAGATTTTATGCCACTGGCACGAGGAGAAGCAGATGAGATCATCCTGGTCATAGACTCTGCACAGTGGGAAAGCGAACTTGGCAATACACTTCGGGACATGTATCAGCAGTATATGCGGGTACTCAATCAGGATGAGTATGAGTTTTCGCTCAATAAGGTGAATCCGAGAAAGCTCAATTCTGTGCTCAAGCATGCACGCAATATGATTTTTGTAATGACGTTGGACTCACGAACGCTTGAGAGCAAAACGATCAGGGAAAATTTTACAGACAATTCTCTGAAAATGATCCAGCAGGACAGTTCACTCTTTTATACAGTACGGAAAGATGAATTTGCCAAGGGGCAGATAGTGCTCTATCTCTTTGGTCAAAGTGAAGAGCAGCTGGTAGAGCAATTGAAGGATAATAAATCCAGTCTGGTTGCACTGTTTGAGTCAGCAGTGAGAGAAAGAACCCGTGAGAAAACACTCAAGAAAACCAAGCCTGAAATGATGGCTGCTATTACAGAGAATCATGGGTACAGCATTCAGGTACCTTTCGGTTGGGACCTTGCCAAGGATGTCAAAGATTTTATCTGGCTGAGGAGGCTGGAGGCAGATTCTGAGCTGAATGTCTTCGTCTACGAAGGAGATTATAAGGATCGCAAAGTATTTGAGCATGTGGATGAGCTAAGAGATGAGATTACAGGCACCTACCTCAGAGACTCTGAAAAACCGGACCTTTATATCCAGCGACAGGATATCATTCCCGTGTATACAGAACGGGTTACCTTCAATGGTAAATTTGCCGTGGAGGCTCGCGGGCTGTGGAAGATTAACAACAACTCAGCCGGAGGCCCCTTTGTCAGCTACACCTTTGTGGATGAGAAAACCCAAAAACTTTACTATATAGAGGGGTACGTGTATGCTCCCGGTACTAAAAAGAAACCATTGGTACGGGAAGTAGATGCGATCTTGTCTACCTTTAGGACTTCTTCCGAGGTGGGAGATCCAACCTAAAAAATTATCCCCAAGTAAAAACAACTACCGACCTATGTGTGCCAAAATAAGAAGACAAGAGGCGCTGGACTTTCATGAGTCGAAGCCTGCCGGAAAAATAGAAGTAACTCCCACCAAACCCCTCAGCAGCCAACATGATCTTGCGCTGGCTTATTCTCCCGGAGTGGCTGAGCCATGTCTGGAGATTGCTGCCAACAAAGAAGATGTATACCGCTATACAGCCAAAGGGAATCTGGTGGGTGTCATCTCCAATGGTACTGCGGTACTTGGGCTGGGAAATATCGGTCCGGAGGCTTCTAAGCCTGTGATGGAAGGGAAGGGTGTTTTATTCAAAAAATTTGCGGGGATCGATGTATTTGACATTGAAATAGACGAAACCGATCCTGATAAATTCATTCAGATTGTCAAAAGCCTTGAGCCGACATTTGGAGGGATCAACCTGGAAGACATCAAGGCTCCTGAAAGTTTCAAAATAGAAAAGGAGCTACGGGAAAAAATGAGCATCCCTGTGATGCATGATGATCAGCATGGTACTGCCATCATTTCCTCCGCAGCGCTTATCAACGCCCTGGAGGTCTGTGGTAAAAAGATAGAAGAGGTGACCATCGTGGTGAGTGGAGCGGGAGCAGCGGCTATTGCCTGTACAGATTTATATACCTCTCTTGGTGCGAGGAAGGAAAATATCCTGATGACTGACAGCAAGGGGGTCGTGAAGAAATCACGTGGTAATCTGGACGAAAGTAAGGCGCGCTATGCGACTGACCGTGAGGATGTGGATACCCTTGAGGATGCCCTTGTGGGAGCTGATGTTTTTCTCGGGCTCTCCATTGGTAACATTCTGAAACCCGCCACTTTGAAGAAGATGGCCAAAGATCCGATTGTTTTTGCTTTGGCCAATCCCGATCCGGAAATAGCCTACGACCTGGCTATGAAGACCCGGAAAGATATTCTGATGGCAACTGGCCGATCCGATCACCCCAATCAGGTGAACAATGTATTGGGCTTTCCCTACATTTTCCGGGGGGCACTGGATGTACGTGCCACAGCCATCAATGAAGAAATGAAATTGGCCGCCGTGAAAGCAATTGCCAACCTGGCTAAGCAAACGGTGCCAGAGATGGTGCTCAAGGCCTATGGCCAGAGCAACTTGAAATTTGGCAGAGAGTACCTGATACCCAAACCCCTTGATCCAAGACTGATCACCACCATCTCACCGGCTGTGGCAAAGGCAGCCATAGACAGTGGAGTCGCACGAATTGAGATTACGGATTGGGAGAAATATGAGTTGGAACTCCAGGAAAGAATAGGTATCGATCAGCGCCTGATTTCACGTATTGTGACAAGGGCCAGGAGAAACCCCAAAAAGGTGGTCTTTGCAGAAGCGGATGACGTGAACATTCTAAAAGCTGCTCAAATGTCCATGGACGAAGGAGTGGCCATCCCTATTCTCCTCGGCAACGAAGAAAAAATTATCTCCCTGATCAAAGAAAATGAGCTTGAGGGCTTACTGGATTGTAAAATTACTGATCCCTATAAGGAGGAACCCAGGGTAAATCAGTACGCGGAGGTTTTTTACAAAATGCGTCAGCGCAAGGGAATGACCCTGAAGATGGCCCAGAAATCCATGATGAGGAGCCGAAACCACTTTGGAGCCATGATGGTGCAGTTGGGTGAGGGTGATGCCCTTATCTCAGGGTTGTCCAATGACTACCCTAAAACGATCCTGCCTGCACTCCAGATCATCGGGGTAGAGCCTGGTATCAATCGGGTGGCGGGCATGTACATCATTAGCAATAACAAGGGTAATTTCTTTTTTGCTGACACCACAGTCAATCTCAACCCAACGGCAGAGGAGCTGGTAGACATCATCGGGCTTACTGCCAGGGTGGTGAAGTTTTTTGATACCGAGCCTCGTATTGCCATGTTATCCTACTCCAACTTTGGGTCCGCCCGTGGTGAGGTGCCCGAAAAGGCCGCCAAAGCGGTGAAACTGGCCAAGGAAAAATGGCCGCAGTTGGTCATTGACGGAGACATCCAGGCGAACGTTGCCTTAAATAAGGACCTGCTTCGTGAGAATTATCCTTTCAGTGAACTGGCTAAAAATCCAGCCAATACCCTTATTTTTCCTGATCTTGACTCAGGTAACATCGCTTATAAATTGTTGATGGAACTGGGAGGTGCTGAGGCCATTGGTCCTGTACTTATGGGAATGAATAAATCTGTACATGTATTGCAAGTAGGCAGCTCAGTCAGGGATATATTCAACATGGTGGCTATAGCGGTAGTGGATGCTCAGCTGAACGAAAAAAGAGAAAAAGTAAAATGATCAATTACCTGGAGGGCAAACTGGCTGTAAAAGACCCGACCTACGTGGTGGTGGATATCAACGGTATTGGCTACGAGGCAAAAATCAGCCTTATCACCTTTGCAGCAATCAAAAATCTTACGGAGACTAAGCTTTACACGCACCTGCACATCAAGGAGGATGCCCATACCCTGTTTGGGTTTTCTGAGGAGTCTGAGAAGCGCAGGTTTTTGGAACTCATCTCTATCTCTGGCGTGGGGCCAAGTACGGGGCTCATGATATTATCTTCGTTGTCTCCACAGGAACTACAGCAGGCCATTTTGAGTGACGATGTACGCACCATCCAGTCGGTAAAAGGAATCGGGCTGAAAACCGCCCAGCGGATTATTCTTGAGTTGAAAGACAAGATGAAGAAAGAAGGTCTTTTGGAAAAAGGTTTGGATTTTGTGCCTTCTGCGAGCAATAGTTTGAGGAGTGAGGCGTTATCCGCCTTGACCACATTGGGGATAGGCAAGCCCGCAGCAGAAAAAAGTATTGATTTAATTTTGAAACAAAACGGACAGCAAATTAAACTTGAAGAGTTGATTAAGCTGGCTCTGAAGAGAGCATAGGTATTATTCTTGTTTGAAGAGGAAAACGTATTTGAAGAGGAAAACTTACATAAAACATTTGGTAAGTGTGATATCGCTTTGCCTTTGGGTATCCCTACCTGAAGCAACGTTTGTATCAGCTTCTTCGAGCGTCCTTATTTTTCAGGATACCTCTCGTCAGGACACCGTCCGTACAGACACTATTCCTCCTTATACGCCAACAAAGGCTCCAACGTTTCAGCCAGCCTATCGTTTTGGTGATCCTTTTTCAAATAGAATAAGTCCGTCACCCCTGCTACTGGCCGATCCTTCTTCTATAGACCTGGAAGTTGATTTTGACTCCACAGTGAACTATTCGGTTTCAGAGCGGATCGGAGATGTTAATTTCCGACCCGTCACCACCATGACTTTTGAGGAGTATGACCGGTACAACGATAAGCAGATTACCAAGGAGTATTTTCAGGAGCGATCCGCAGGCCTGGATGGGGAGAGTGCCATTAGTGGGCGCTCACTGATCCCCAGGTTGTATATCAGTCCGGTATTTGACAGATTGTTTGGTGGGAGTTACGTAGATATTCAGCCCAATGGATTTGTCAATCTTGATTTTGGCGGTCGATTTCAGCGGGTAGACAACCCGGCCATCCCCATTCGGCAGCAGCGCAACGGAGGGTTCAATTTTGATCAGCAAATCTCACTCAATCTGGTGGGTAAAATTGGTGAGAAGCTGGCCGTGACGGCCAATTTTGACAACAACAACACCTTCGATTTTCAGAACAACCTTAAGGTAGAGTATACCGGGTATGAGGAGGATATTGTCAAGAAAATAGAGATAGGAAACGTAAGCATGCCCGTTTCCAATAGCCTCATGACGGGCGCACAGTCGCTGTTTGGGTTGAAAACCCAGCTTCAGTTTGGTAAGCTGTATTTAACAGGGGTGGTCTCACGTCAGCAGGGCAAAAGTGATGTCATCACGGTGGAAAGTGGCTTTCAGGGAAAAGAATTTGAAGTACGGGCCTCCAATTACGATGAGAACCGACATTTCTTCCTGGGACATTTCTTTCGTGAAAACTACGAAAAGTGGCTGAAGACTTTACCCCAGATTACCTCGGGGGTCAACGTAAACAGGGTGGAGGTCTATGTGATCAACAGAAACAATGATACCAAATCAACAAGAGAAGTTTTAGGACTGATGGATTTGGGAGAAGGTCAGCGGATATACCAAAAAGGCAATCCAAAAGTGGGGTCTGGAGACGGCAATGTGCCAACAGATAACGGAGCGAACGATCTGTTTCAGTCCATTACCAACACTCCTAATTTCAGAAGTAGCGACCAGGTAACCAATACCCTTGAAAATGACTTTGGATTTGTTAATAGCACTGATTTTGTAAAAGTGGGGACTGCCAGGCGGTTGGACCAGGATGAGTTTGTGATCAATACCCGCCTGGGGTATATCACCCTTCTGAGAAAGCTGCAGAATGATGAGATGCTCGGTGTGTCCTATACCTATAGCTACGATGGAAAGACCTACCGGGTAGGAGAGCTCACAGAAGACTATTCGGGTCTGGCAGATGATCAGGTGATTCTCCTGAAGATGCTCCGGCCCAATAAGATCAACACCAAGGTACCAACCTGGGACCTGATGATGAAAAACATTTACAACCTCAACGCAAGCCAGATCGAACGCGAGGGATTCACGCTGAGGGTGCACTATCGGGATGATGCCACGGGGATTGATAACCCCTCCCTGCATGAAGGCAGGTTTACCAAAGATCAACCTCTGGTTGAATTGCTGGGCTTAGACCAACTCAACCAAAACAACGACCGTCAGCGAGATGGAAATTTTGACTTTATCGATGGAGTCACAATCGACGTAAGGAATGGCAATATCATTTTTCCGGTACTTGAGCCTTTCGGAGCCACACTGGAGAGCAAGTTTGCAAGTGATGAAGTTTCACTAAAGGAGAAGTATGTCTACGATACACTGTATCACACCACCAAGGCAGATGCGGAGCAAGTAGCCTCTAAAAACAAGTTTTTCATCCTGGGTAAGTTCAACGCCGGATCATCCAACGAAATAGCCCTGCCAGGGATCAATATTGCCGAAAACTCGGTCATTGTTACTGCGGGAAATACACCCCTCACGGAAGGCCTTGACTACACGGTAGATTATAACCTGGGTCGGGTTCGCATTCTGAATGAAGGAATTTTAAGCTCGGGCAAGACCATCAACATTGCCTATGAGAAGGCGGACCTCTTCAACTTCCAGTCGCGATGGCTCTATGGTGCACGGGCAGATTATAAGTTCAGTGAAAACTTTAACATAGGAGCCACCATCCTTCAGCTGAATGAACAGCCAGGTGGTGTTTCCAGATACACGATCGGAGATGAACCCACACGAAACACTAAGTACGGGTTTGATCTCAACTTTCAGGATGAGGTTCCCTTTCTTACCAAATTCATGGATTTTCTCCCACTGGTGAGCACTAAGGCACCGTCTTCCATCACTGTGAATGCAGAGTTTGCCCAGATGATTCCTGGTACTTCCAATCTTGTGGATGGGAAGGGAACTTCCTACATCGATGATTTCGAAAGTGCCGTTACACCGATCAACCTGGGAGGCTGGGCGGGGTGGGACCTGGCCGCTACACCAAAGACTACCGATCGAAAGTTTGACAAGAGTACGGAAGCGGGTTCCACACTCGGATTGAACTATAAGCGGGCCAAAATAGCCTGGTATACAGTAGATCAATCTGTTTTTTACAGAACAGGAGGGCCCAATAAACCAACCAACATTACCGACGAAGATTTGCAAAATCACTATGTGCGTCCGGTTCTACCCCAGGAGATTTTCAGGCAGCAATCCAGAAACCTGATCGTCACCCCGGAAACGCTTTTTGATATTGCCTACTTCCCCAGCGAAAGAGGACAATATAACTATAACCCCAACCTGACAAGAGACGGTCTACTACCAGACCCAAAATCCAACTATGGGGGGATTACACGAGCCATTACCAATGAGGTGGATTTTGACAAGACCAACATCGAGTACCTTGAATTCTGGATGCTTGATCCTTTTATTGATACTCCCAGGGGTCGGGTGATGGATGGAAAATTCAATACCAATAATACTACGGGAGGTGATCTTGTTTTCAACCTTGGTAGTGTTTCTGAGGATGTGGTTCCTGATGGACGTCACGCTTTTGAAAGTGGCCTTCCGGCAAATGGTGACCATGCGCAGACCATTGCCAATGAGTGGGGCCGGGTACCTTCAGAGCCATTTCTTACCAATTACTTTGAGAATTCAGGATCAGCCAGGGCCAATCAGGATATTGGACTGGAGGGATTAAAGGATGAAGAAGAACTTACCTATTTTGCTGATTTCATCAATCGTGTATCTGTCTCCACAGAAGTATTGGATCAGCTAAAGAGCGACCCTTCGGGTGACAATTTTCAATATTTCCTGGGCAGTGATCTGGACAATCAGGATTTGAAGATACTGGAGCGATACAAGAACTATAATGGGCTGGACGGAAACTCGCCAGTGAATAGTGGTAATAGCATTACCAGAGCCTCTACTACCACCCCGGACAACGAAGATCTTAATCAGGACAATACCATTTCCGACCTGGAGGAGTATTATGAATACCGCCTTTCACTAAAGCCAGGGGAACTTGAGGTAGGCAAAAATCACATCGTGGATGCGGTGACTGATGATAGTAGAGAGGCCACCTGGTATCTCTTCAGAATCCCGATCAGAAATCCTGACAGGGTGTATGGAGGGATTAGTGGGTTCAAGACGGTAAGGTACCTGCGTATGTATGCTACCAATTTTCAGCAGCCCGTGGTTTTCAGGATGACCAAACTACAGCTGGTAGGCAGCCAATGGCGTAAGTATCAGGAAGCACTCAATGAGCCAGGGCTGAATGAAATTCCGGAAACCTCCTATTCTGATTTCAATGTATCGGTGGTCAATATAGAAGAGAATAGCATGGGTGGAGAGAATAAGTCACCGTACGTGGTACCCCCGGGAATCAACCGCGACAGAGATAATACTACCATAATCAATCGACAGCTCAACGAGCAATCTCTGCAGGTCTGTGTGGATAATCTTGAAGATAAGGATGCCCGGGCAGTCTACAAAAATGTCACCTTTGACCTGATCAACTACGGGCGTCTACAGATGTTTTTACATGCTGAGGCTCACAATGGGGAAATGCTGCTGGATAATGAGATCAATGCGTTTATAAGGTTTGGTACGGACTTCACAGAGCACTACTATGAGATAGAGGTGCCGATGAAAGTAACCCCTACGGGACTTGATGCAAATGGTGGCGATAATATCGCCCGTCTTGTATGGCCCCTCGAGAATGAGATTGATTTGTCCATTGATGAGTTACTGGGGATAAAATCCGAACGGAATAGAAATGATTTTGATGAAAACGTTCCTTACAGCACTCCTTCCAACAATGGACAATATAAGTTGACCATCAAAGGGCGGCCCGATATCAGTTCTGTGCAGGTTCTGATGCTGGGAGTTAGAAATCCGGAGTCCGACGACCGAGCTACAAAATCTGTTTGTCTTTGGGCTAATGAACTTCGGGTCACGGACTTTGATACCAAAAAAGGTTGGGCAGCCAATGCCCGGGTAAGTACTAAACTGGCCGATGTGGCTACCGTTTCCGCTTCCACGAGGTATACGTCTATTGGATTTGGAAATATCCAGCAAACGATCCAGCAGCGCACACGAAACGAGACTATCCAGTATGATATTTCAGCTAATGTCAACGTGGACAAGTTTCTCCTTCCAGAGAAAACAGGCCTAAAAGTGCCCATGTTCGTGAGTTATGAAAAATCCAGAATTACTCCGCAATTTGACCCACTGGATCCAGATGTGCCATTGGAGGCTTCCTTGGCTACCATGGATTCTGACGAAGAACGGGAGCGATACCGAAGGATCGTGGAAGATCGAACGGAAAGGCGCAGTATAAACTTCACCAATGTGCACAAGGAAAAAGTAAACCCTGAGGCCAACAGCCATTTCTTCGATGTGGAGAATCTCTCCTTTTCCTATGCCTATAGCGATGTGATGACCAGCAATGTGAATACAGAGACCTATTTGCAGAAAAAAGTAAGTGGTGGTGTGGCTTATAACTATGCACCCCGAACCATCTCTCTGGAGCCGTTTGCCAAAATGGAAGCCCTCAAAAGTCCCTATCTGAAATTGATCAAGGACGTTAACCTGTCACTTCTTCCGAGTAGTTTGGCATTTAGAGCCGATTTGGACCGGAGTTTCCGAATGACGCAGCTCTATAATGATAAACTTGAGGTGTCTCCCGATTTGGCCCCTTATTACGAGCGACTTTTCACCTTCAATAGAAACTATAACCTCCGCTGGAATCTTTTCAAAAGCCTGAACCTCGACTATACCGCCCGGGTGAATGCAGTGATTGATGAGCCCGATGGGATCATAGAGGGGGACATTACCACCCAGGAGGAGCGTCAGTATGTCTGGGAAGAAATCAAGGACCTTGGCAGGATGAAAAATTTTGCGCAGGACATATCCGCCACCTATAAAACGCCACTGGATAAACTACCACTGACCGACTGGCTGAGTGCAGATATCAAGTACGCTACAGGATATACCTGGACGGCCGGATCACAGGTGGAGCATGATTCCCTGTTTTTTGGAAATACGATTGAAAACAGAAGAGAGCAGGGACTTTCCGGTAAGGTGGATCTGGTGAAGCTGTACAACAAAGTTGCCTTTTTGAAGGAAATCAATTCACCACCACGAGCGAAGGCCGGAGAAGAGGCACCCGGATTCAACATTGGCAAGAGTTTTTTGAGGACGGTGATGTCCTTGCGTAATATCAATGTGACCTACAGCGTGAGAGAGGGCACAACCCTCTCCGGCTATTCGCCACGGGCCTTCCTGATGGGGATGGACAGTGGCTTCAATGCACCAGGTTGGGGGTTTATCCTGGGGAGTCAGGATCCCGATATTCGATTCAGGGCTGCTGACAATGACTGGCTCAATAAAAATCCGGATTTATCATCACCATTTATGCAGACCTACACCACCGACCTTGGTCTGAGAGCCTCCATCGAGCCCGCCAAGGATTTGAAAATCCAGCTAGATGCCAAGCGAACCAATAATGCCACATACGAGGAGCTTTTCAGGTATTCAGACGAACAAACAGAGAATAACGGATTCAGCTCTCTCACACCCTCCAGGAAAGGAAGTTACAATATCTCATTTATGTCTATCAGTACTGCATTTGACAAGCGGGGCCCTGGCAACACGTCAGAAGCCTTCGATACTTTTGCAGAAAATATCGAGAAAATCCGAATCAGACAGACCGCCCTGAACAATGAAATTGGTTTTTACGACTCCTTGTCTCAGGATGTGCTGATACCAGCATTTATCTCTGCTTATTCAGGTCAGAGTTCCTCAGAGGTGAGCCTTTCGCCGTTCCCCAAAATTCCATTGCCGGGATGGCGGGTGGATTATAACGGACTGTCCAAAATCCCAGTGTTGGCCGAACTCTTTTCGTCCATCACCCTTACCCATGGTTATCGTTCATTGTACAATGTGAATGATTACAACTTTGACAATGATACTTATGGGGACCTGCTGGGGAATGACTTAAGCGTGACCCTCAACAGCAACGTGCTGGACTATCCTCAGGCTACCGACACCACAGGTACCGGGCGATATGCACCGGTCTATATCCTCAACCAGGTGACCATTTCGGAGCAGTTTGCTCCGTTGATCGGAATCAATTTCAGGACCAAGAGTAATATTTCCACACGTCTGGAATATAAAAAGGACCGAAACCTTTCCCTGAGCCTGGCCAATGCTCAAATCACCGAGACCACCAGCAATGATGTGACACTGGATTTTGGATACACCAAGGAGGAGTTTAAGCTGCCTTTTAAAATACAAGGACGTACCATTACACTGGACAATGCCGTGACCATGCGCATAAGTATGACCATAAGAGATGCTGAGACGATCCAGCGTAAGCTGGAGGGTGAAAACAAGGTGACCACTGGTAATACTAACTTTCAGTTGCGGCCCTCATTTACCTATAAACTCAACGACCAACTGGATCTGACTATGTATTTTGAACGCAGTGTAACGGAACCAAAAGTCAGTTCATTCAAGACAGCTACCACAGCTTTCGGAACGCAGCTAAGATTTAGTCTTGCGCAATAGTGCAAAGTCTGAGTTTTAAGTATTTTTGGGCGTCAAAAAAATAACAACATGAACATTCCAGAAAATTTACGCTATACAGAAGATCACGAATGGGTGAGAATAGAGGGTGATGAAGCCATCATTGGCATCACTGATTTTGCCCAGGGTGAACTCGGAGATATCGTCTATGTAGAAATTGAGACCGAGGGGGAATCACTGAATTCAACAGATGTCTTCGGTTCTGTGGAGGCTGTTAAGACGGTTTCTGACCTTTTTATGCCACTTTCAGGCGAGATTATTGAAGTCAACCCCAAATTGGAAGCCAACCCCGAGCTCATTAATTCAGACCCTTATGGAGAGGGTTGGATGATCAAAGTGAAGATCAGCGATCAGGGAGATAGTTTGCTTTCGGCCGAATCTTATCAGGAACTAATCGGAGGTTAATCTGAAACCAGGAACCACTTTCATCAAGGCAATTTGTCTGATATGGTCAGGGGTGATGTTATTTCTTTTTCTCTCCCCTGGGAGCCCCAAGGCTGATACTTGGTTTTTTGTGGGGGAAGATAAGGTGGCACACTTGGGTATATTTCTGATTTGGAGCTTTCTGGTCGTGTGGAGTTTTGAACGCTCACATCTTAGTTTGAAGGCTTTTTTTTGGGTACTTTCGGGTGCTTTGATTTTTGGCCTTATGACCGAATGGATACAAGGATATGTCCCTTATCGGTCTTCAGATCTGATGGATTTTATGTTTGATGCAGCAGGTGCGGTATTGGGCTTATTTCTGGCTTATTTTATGAAAAAGGAACTAAACCTTGCTGATAAAAAGTTTGATAAGTAATATATTTGAGATTACTCTTGATTTAAGGATTAAAACATAATTTATGGAACCAAAGAAAAACCCTAATGTAGACTTGACCAGGAAGTCCGGATTGTTCATGAACATCGGATTCACTGTGAGTTTGCTGTTGGTTATCCTGGCGTTCGAGTGGAGAACATACGACGACTCTGGTCTTGTAGACCTTGGTCAAGTAACGGATGACTTTGAAGATATCATGGAGATACCTCCTACAGAGCAGCCACCGCCGCCGCCACCGAAAATTCAACTTCCTCAGATCATTGAGGTTCCCGATGAGGAAGAAATCGAAGAGGATATTGAGGTGGAGTTAGATGTGGAAGTAACGGAAGAAACTGTTATTGAAGACATTATTTTCGAAGAAGCACCTGAGGAAGAGGAGATCGAAGAGGTTTTCACCATTGTGGAAAACCAGCCTGAGTTTCCCGGAGGGATGGCAGCATTCTACAAGTATGTTGGAGATAACATGGACTACCCTTCTCAGGCCCGAAGAATGGGTATAGAAGGAAGAGTATACGTTCAGTTTGTGGTTGATAAAGACGGTACGGTTACAGAAGTAAAAGCTGTAAAAGGTATCGGTGCAGGATGTGATGAAGAAGCAGAACGAGTACTGAGACAAGCACCAAAATTCAAGCCGGGTAAGCAAAGAGGCCGGGCTGTGAAAGTAAGAATGGTGCTGCCTATTATCTTTAAATTGAGCAATTAATTAACAATCTTATTCTATAAGTGAAAGCCCTTCAAATTTTTTGAAGGGCTTTTTTTGTATCATTGAGGCGATATGCTATTGAGATCAGGGCTTATTGGGGCCATCACCTTTTGTATCGTCTGCTTTTTAGGTTGTCAGTCTGGGGACAAGCCGAAGGGTACAGTATCGGTGCCTGGTGAGGATGCCTGGACATTTGTCAGCATCCCTGATTTCCTGAATGTGGACACCGAGTACCCACAACCTGGCTGGGAAGAATCTCTCGGAATGATCCTAAATGAAGTGAAAAGTGAAAATCCTGATTTTGTGCTGGTGCCGGGCGATCTCGTGATGGGCCATTGGGACGCTCCTTCGTGGAATAGTACTGACTCAATCACGAAATATTCCGGGCTGTATTACTCTGCCTGGAAAGCCAGAATGCAAGCCCATGAGTTGAAATTTTATGCTGCCATCGGGGATCATGAAATAGGGGACAACCCCTGGATTGATTCGGCGAAAGTCGCTGTGATTCCGGCCTATAAGGAGGCTTTTGCTACCCATCTCCAGATGCCCCAAAATGGCCCTGCTCATATGCGGGGAACAGCCTACTGGTGGCGTCATAAAAATGTCTTGTTTGTATCGGTGGATGTTTTTGAAGAAGGCGAAAGTGATGAAGGCAGCATCAAACCCGGGGTGTCCGGAGAGCAGTTGGCCTGGTTGGAGAGTGTACTTCTGGAAAACAGAGATGCACGCCACAAAATCATCATGGGGCATACCCCCGTGCTCGGATCTGTCCGTAGGTGGAGTACCAGTGGTCTCAAAGTAGCTGAAGGGCGCCAGTCAGGATTTTGGCAAACCATGAGCAAACATGAGGTAGACCTGTACCTGTGTGGGGAGATGCATGCCATTACCTGCACCAGCCGCGATGGTGTGATGCAGGTGGTACATGGAGGCCTCATAGGGTATAACCGGCGCACTAGCTATCTGACGGTACAGGTGACTGATGATCAGCTGTATCTCACGCTCAAAGAGTTAGAAATGTACCCTTCAGGCGATCACCTATGGCAAACAGGTGATAACAGACCTTTGGAGAGCCTCTCTGTGGGTACGGATGGATTTGACGTGGTAGGTACGGTAGTAATAGATAAATCGAAGGGACGATCCCTTTTGGAACCCAGGGGATATTTTAAGAAGAAGTTTGAAAAGAGTGATGAGTGGGCCGCCGCAGTTTTTCGAGAGGGCGTATCTACCGAAATGACTAAAATTTCATTGGATGACTGATGTTATCGTAGCCATCAAGCGGATTGTCAAGCGCCTTATTACGAGACGTTCAGATCCTCAATTTAAAAGGACTGACCAACAGGATTACCTGGATGCCTATGCGGAATTCGTAAACAAGCGAGTGGCCAGGGATCCCCATGAAGCCATCGGCGGATATTGGGAAGAACTGGGCGCACTACAACTTCAGTTCTTGAAGGCCCAGGGACTACAGGCATCTCATACCGTACTGGATATAGGGTGTGGTACATTGAGAGGTGGTAGACTTCTGATTGATTTTTTGGAACCGAAAAAATACACGGGTTATGACATTTCTCAAGCTGCCGTATCCTTTGCGCGGGAATTGATAGCGAGTGAGGGACTTGAAAATAAGGACCCGAGGGTGTTTTGGAGTATGAAGGGATTAGCAGATCCCGAGCTGAGGAGGATGAAATTTGATGTGCTCTGGGCACAATCGGTTTTCACGCATTTGGAACCAGACTATATTGAGCAACACATGGCCCAGTGTGGCGCGCTTATGCATGAGGAGAGTAAGTTTTTCTTTACCTATGAGGAGGCTGATCAGTTCAGGGTAGAGCGGGAGGTAGACTTTGCCTATCCCTATTCATTCTTTGAAGAGTTGGCCAAACAGTATGGTTTCCAGCTCAGGGATTTATCAGCCCAATATCCCCACCCCAGAGGGCAGCGGATATTGGAGCTTAGACGATCTAAATGATCAACCCGAAATCTTCACCCACCTTAGTGGCTTCTTCATATCCGGCATCATGGTGTCTGAACACGCCCATGGCAGGATCATTGTACAACACCCGCTTCAGGCACTTTTCTGCTCTGCTAGAGCCATCTGCCAGTACCACCATACCTGCATGCTGTGAATAGCCCATACCTACCCCGCCACCATGATGGAAGGATACCCAAGTGGCACCACCAGAGGCATTGGACAGTAAATTGAGCAGTGGCCAATCAGAAACCGCATCGCTGCCATCCTTCATGCCTTCTGTTTCCCTGTTCGGTGAGGCCACTGAGCCACAGTCCAGATGGTCTCTGCCTATCACAATCGGGGCTTTTACTTTTCCTGTTTTGACCAGGTCATTGAAAATGAGGCCTGCTTTTTCGCGCTCGCCCATACCCAGCCAGCAGATCCTGCATGGCAGACCCTGGAAGGCGATTTTTTCACGGGCCTGAGTGAGCCAGTTGATCAGATGTGTGTTTTCAGGAAAGGCCTCCATCAATGCCTTGTCAGTGGTATAAATGTCCTCCGGGTCTCCGGAAAGTGCAGCCCATCTGAATGGGCCTTTGCCTTCGCAAAAGAGGGGCCGGATGTATTCGGGCACAAAACCTTTGAAGTCAAAAGCATTGGGCTCTCCCCCCTGACGGGCAAACTCACGAAGGTTGTTGCCATAGTCAAAGGTAATGGCGCCCTGTTTTTGCAGATCCAGCATCAGTCTTACGTGCCGGGCCATGCTCTTGAGCGATAGGTCTTTGTAGGTCACCGTATCGGACTTTCTAAGGGCCTCTGCCTCTGCCAGAGACATCCCGTTTGGTACGTATCCAAATACCGGGTCGTGTGCTGAGGTTTGATCGGTCAAGACATCCGGCACAATGCCATCTCTTTGTAGGTTGGCCAAAAGGTCACCTATGTCACTTACTAGTCCTATGGACAGGTTCTCGCCTTTCTCTTTGGCTTCCAATGCCCAATCTCGTGCCTCTTCATAGCTATGGGTCATCTTATCGATGTAGCGTGTCTGAAGTCTTTTTTCTATTCTTTTTGGGTCCACATCTGCGCCCAGGAAGGTGGCTCCGGCCATGGTAGCCGCCAGTGGCTGAGCGCCACCCATGCCTCCCAGCCCACCAGTTACCAGTAGCTTGTGTTTCAATGTGCCTCCAAAATGTTGCCTCGCACACTCTGCAAATGTTTCGTAGGTTCCCTGAAGTATTCCCTGGGATCCTATATAGATCCAACTACCGGCGGTCATCTGACCATACATCATCAGTCCGCGTGACTTGAGGTCCTCAAAATGCTCCCAATTGGCCCAGGCGGGTACCAGGTTCGAGTTGGCTATTAACACACGTGGTGCTTCGGCGTGCGTACGCACGATGCCTACGGGCTTGCCGGACTGCACGAGCAGGCTCTGGTCATTTTCCAGTTCCAGTAAAATCTTAATGATTTTCTCCAGGGATTCACGATTTCGGGCGGCCCGTCCGGTGCCTCCATACACCACCAGTTCGGCCGGGTCTTCCGCCACTTCGTCATCCAGGTTATTGAGGAGCATTCTCAGTGGCGCCTCTGTTTGCCAGGACTTAGCGTGAAGTTGTGACCCGGTTGGGGCTTTGTAATGGGGGTGTTTAGCGTACTTTTCAAGAAATTGAGAATAATTCATACAAATCTCCTTTAAGGTTAATGTTGTTTTGTTGGGCGGTTTGATAGGCAGCGTCAATGATCGATTCATTGACGATCATGTCATGGGCTTTTTCAATGTCATCGGCAAAAATCCGATCTTCCTCAGCATGGTCGATCCTGCCGCGAATGACCTCATGACAGGCGTCCAGAATTTTACTGGATTTCATGGGTTTGCGATAGTCAAAGGCCTGCGCAGCGCAGATAAGCTCTACAGCCAGGATATTTTCCAGGTTGTCGATGACCTGATTCAACTTGCGCCCACTGATGGAGCCCATACTGACATGATCTTCCTGACCCAGAGATGTTGGGATGCTATCGGCACTGGCCGGGAAACAAAGCGACTTATTCTCACTCACCAGAGCTGCTGAGGTGTATTGCGGAATCATAAACCCGGAATTGATCCCGGTATTTTTCATCAGGAGCTTTGGCAGCCCTTCAATATCTCCCTCCAGTAGCAGGTAAGTTCTTCGGTCAGAAATATTTCCTAACTCTGCCGCCGCCAGCGTGGCATAGTCCAGAGGCATGGCTAAGGGTTGTCCATGGAAATTTCCACCGCTGATGGTGTCCGTACTGCTAAACACGATAGGGTTGTCGGTCACACTGTTTAGTTCTACGTTCACCAACTCCTTCAGGTGATGCCAGGCGTTTCTGCTACTCCCGTGAACCTGCGGCATACATCGGATAGAATAAGGATCCTGCACCCGGCCACAGTTTTCGTGAGATTCTACCATCTGAGAATTTTTCAGCAAGGTTCTTAGCCGATGTGCTACATGAAGCGAACCCTGAAAAGGCCTTAATGCATGGAGTTTTTCCTGAAAAGGAGAAGCGGAACCCAAAATTCCCTCGAGTGACATGGCGCCGATGATATCGGCTAGCTCCAGGCAGTTGTGAAGCCTGACAAGCCCCCTTACAGCATAGGCCAGTATGAACTGTGTGCCATTAATCAGGGCCAGCCCTTCTTTGGGACCTAGTGCAATGGGTGCTTTACCAAGCTGCTGCAATACGTCACCTGAGTCTTGTATTTTACCTTTGTAAGTCACCTTTCCCAGACCGATCAGGGGAAGAAAAAGATGTGCTAATGGGGCCAGGTCACCAGATGCGCCGACCGAGCCCTGTGTGGGGACCATCGGAATGATGTCCATTTCCAAGTGCCATTTGATTCTTTCCAGGGTTTCCAGAGCGATGCCAGAGTAGCCAAAGCTCAATGCCTGCAATTTGGTCACGAGCATCAGTTTGGCGATTTCCAATGGCACATAAGCTCCAACCCCTACACTATGGCTTCTGAGGATGTTTTCCTGAAGCTTGCGGGTTTGTTCTTTGGAAATAATGGTGGTGCAAAGCGGGCCAAAACCAGTATTGATGCCATAGACCACCCGATCGCCATTGGCAATCTCAGCTACGTCGGCATGACTCTTTTTGATTTTGTTAATGGTGTCATCAGCAAATGTACTAGTTTGCTGGCCACGTGCTATTCTCAGTGCGATGCCCGGGGTGAGGGTATCCTTGCCGAATTGAAAGGGGTGTTTCATATCCATAAAAGCTCTTGCAGGGTTTAATCCTGCAAAATCTAAAAAATTATCCTACCAGGGACCGGAAGCCTCCAGTGCTTTTTTCTTATCCAGGTACTGCTGGTAGAAAAGCTGGTAGTCATTTTGGGTTGTTAATGTTGTTAGTTTCTGCAGGGCATCATTGGCATAATTTTCAAGTCCCATTTCCAGGGCTGCCATGATGTACTGCTGATGCAAAGCTACACTTCTTGGGTTGAAATTGATGGCATTGACCAATACATCATAGGATTCGGAGAGGTGTGTGGCGCTGAGAATCCTGCTGATGGCCAGCACCAGTGGTTCGTTCAGCGAGTTCATGCTTGCCAGGTTTACCAATGCAGCTGTCTGCTCGTTTTGGTCTTTGAGTGCCAAAATTTCTGAAAGATAATGACCATTCTGAGGCACCCCCCCATCCACCAGGGTCAACAAGGCATCTGGTTCTTCAAAATATTCCGACGGCAGAAGGGAATTGAAAACCGCGCGATAGGTCTTGAGCTGGTCATAGTTTTGTTCCTCCAGTTGCTCATTGGCTACTTTGGCCCATAGGGATCGTATATATTGTTCATCGGCTTGAGACAGCAAGGCGTTGATCTCTCCCGCACTGTAAGTTCGATAGAGGTAGTACAGGCGGAAAAGTTGCTGGTCAGGCGTGAGGCTTTCAGTGTTGTTGATGTTGGTGATATCCTTTTTGAGTGCAGCATAACCAGAATCCAGAGAGACCAGGTAAGTAGCCCACTCCGTGGCTTTTGAGAATTCACCCAGTTCCAGCAAGCAGGCGGCTTTGTTCAGCAGGGCATCTTCAAATCCAGCCTGTATGGCTTGATCAAAGTAATCAAGGGCTACCTTCGGAGCATGCTGAGAAAGGGCAATTAGCCCCATTTGGTTCAGGTATTTGCCAGACTCCCGGGTAGGCACTTCAGTCTTCAGGTAATCCAGTGCCTGCAGGGCACTGTTGATCTGGCCGGCTTTGAAGTAGCTCATGACCATGGCGTTTTTGCCAGCCCAGTACATGCGTTCATCCAGCTGACCTGAAAGTGAATGATCCAGCCATAGCGCTACTTTTGCATCTTCAAAATACCAGGCGGCATTAATAAGGAAGGCCAGCCTGTGAAGGGGGTAGGATGGGAAAAGACTGGCTGAATCAAAGGACAGTGAAGTCTGCACGTTCGCATCCATCAGGGCGCTGAGTATATTGGCTTTCACTGCCAGATTACCCGCTTCATAGTCTTGTTCGGCTTGCTCCGAATCGACTTCCCGTACTTTCCACAGGTTGACCAGGGCGGCGTTTGTCCATTGACTTTTGGGTTGCGCCTGTTGTAGCGTATTCACAGCCTCGTGGGTTTTGCCCATGTCTGCATAGGTAAGCCCCAGGTTATTGAGCAATTGATTGTTGTCGGGGAATGCCCTCAGTCCGTTTTGTAAGCTGATCAGGGAGGGCGTGGTTTCACTGCTCATGGCTGCCGTGGCAGATTGATTCACAAAGGTCTGAGGCGATGGGTACCGCAGCGCCGCTCTCCCAAACCGATAGTTGGCTTCTGAGATATCCCCTTTTTGGAGTTCCCGGTAGCCAATTTTGTAGTTGGAAAAATGGTTGTCATAGCCATAAATACTGCCTTCGCGATAGTACTCCGCAGCCAGTCTGTCCTGGCCCTGTGCTTCGGCTTGTGCACCCAGGTAGTTGTAATGGCCTGCCCTGAAGAGCAGGAAGGGCTCCTTATTGGCCAGGAAAAAGAAGGCCGCAATGGCGGCAAGTCCGGCAAGCCGGGCACTTACATATGGAAAGCTTTGCGATTTATAGGCGATTTTATAGACCTGCATTCCCTGACCCAGTGGTGAGACGAAGTTCCAGAGCAGGTAGAGGAAAAACATGGTGCCGAAGGCCAGGTGCGTATAGATGATAAAGTAGTGAAGTCCTTCATACACGGAATCATTGCCGCGAGAAAAAGCGAGCGTTATAAACCCGATCACCACCATCCCCAAGCTGCAATAGAGTATCTGAGCATATCCCACCGAGATGAACCCTTCGAAGAGCGATCTTTTATATTTCAAACTCCACAATGCGACCAGGGCACTGAGTGCCAGCAGCAGATAGGGACTGAAAAAGGCAATGTCCAGGTTCCAAAAGGCGGCTTTTTTACCATAGTGGGCAAGGAGAATACCCAAATAGACAAAAGAAAACACGGAGAAATGGACGTGATTGCTGCGCCCACCCTTGGACTGTGTGATCAGGAATAAAATGCCAAAAACATTCTCCTCTGCTATGAGAAACAGAAAAACAAGCGCCAGGGCGATCATACCAAAATAACTACCGGCAATAAATTGCTCCTGCAAGGCAACCGTTTCTACTCCGGAGAAAAAGACAATACCGGCGGATAGCAACACAAAGGATAGCAGGCGCCAGCCAAAATCTACACCTTTGATAAAGGCATGGAAAAGGTAGGCCGGAAGCAGGTAAATGATCAGCACGATCACTACAGCTACCGATGATCGCTCCCCAAACCCAAAGAGCCTTACTTCAGGCAGGTGTAGGGTCATGATGAAAAAAATGAACAGCCCCATGATACCGATAAACCACATTCTGGACAGGTAGGTGGTCACTGTAAGGATCAGGCACAAGCCCAATAAAATGACAGAAAGGATGATGGCATCCGTGGTAAAATGACGTTCAATAGGTCCTGCTGAGAAATTTTCAGCCAGCGTATATTTTTCACCCTGGAAGCTAAACTGGAAAGGGCCTTTTTTAAAGGGAAGGGTATAGAATGCTTCTGATTCGGCTGTGGTGGTCACATTCCACCCAATGCTGGAATCGTAGCCCTGAGAATAGGCGAAAATAAAAGCGAGGACAACAGCTATAAATAGCGCAACAAGTGCTTTGGGTAAATACTGAGTCATGCGATCCATGGGAATCAATCAAGCACTTTAGGTACTCTGAAATAATCATCATCCTTTTTCGGAGCATTTTTCAACGCACGCTCGTGATCCAGTGGCTCCTTTTTGACGTCTTCCCGCAGGGCATTCTCTTCAAAGGACATGTTGGTGAGTGGCTCCACTCCTTCGGTGTCCAGTTCATTGAGTTTTTCTACCCAGGTGAGGATTTCCTCCATGTCTTTGATGTAGCCATCGGCTTTGTCCGGGTGGATCTCCAGACGGGCCAGATGAGCGATTTTTTCAAGCGTTTGATGGTCTATTTTCATAGAAATTCTTTATTCAAAGCAATATTAGCCAACCGTCCTGACTTTATCGGGATGATGTGCCAGAAGTTCGGCCTGGATAATGGCAAAGGTTTCTGCCTTCAATCTTTTCACTTCCTCGTCATCACTTGTTTTAGGGAAAATGGGTTTGTGTACAATTATTTTGCACCTATGGTGATGAAACCGGACGGGGGTTTTGTCGGGAAGCAGCAAAAAATTGTAGGGCATGGTGACCGGGATGATGGGAATGCCTTTTTCGATGGCCAGTTTGAATGCGCCATCCTTGAAAGAAACCATATAAGGGAGGTTTTCTTCCTTTACAAGCACACCTCCTTCTGGAAAGAAACAAAGGTTGAAACCGTCATCAATAGCCTCTTTGGACATCTTCAAGCTTTCGGCACGGCTTCTCATGCTGGACCTGTTCACGGGGATGTGCATATTCCGGAAGAAAAACCCGAAGAGGGGGATTTTAGCCAGCGAGCTTTTTCCAATGAATTTGGCAGAATAGAGCAAACAGAAAGCGGGAATGTCGAAGAACGAGAAGTGATTGCAACAAAAGATGTATTGGTGATCTGATCTGAGGTGTTCTTTGCCCTCAATGACCACCCGGATGAATGCCATCCGGCAAAAACTCCAGGCCCAATACCAGTGAAGTTTCAGGGCCAGTCGATGACATTTTTTGTAAGGAGACAGCAGGGCGATGAGTGGCACAAACACCAGACTGGTCATCAGAAAAATGAAAAGCGCGTAGAGGGTATAAGGTAGAGGTGAATGCTTCAATAGGGTAGAATATTTATAATTTGGGGCAGAAACTTCTTATCAAGTGTAATAAATTCAGGTTAATAAAGACTAAATCACCGTAAACTAAAAAAGTTAAGAATATTGGAACTACTACGTGTTGATAACATCAGTAAATCCTACAGCAG
This sequence comes from Marinoscillum luteum, assembly GCF_044005705.1. NCBI lineage: Bacteria > Pseudomonadati > Bacteroidota > Cytophagia > Cytophagales > Reichenbachiellaceae > Marinoscillum > Marinoscillum luteum. The sequence goes on from NZ_JBIPKE010000018.1 coordinate 45,331, forward strand.
TCACCAGGCCTTAAGCAATGTGAGCATTTCTATCCCGAAAGGGAGCATTTTTGGTCTTCTGGGCCCCAATGGAGCGGGCAAAACTACGCTGATCAGGATTATCACCAGAATCATCGAGCAGGACAGTGGCGAGGTGTATCTGGGCGGCGAGAAAATCACCCCGGAGCTCGTGCGTAAGATTGGATATCTGCCGGAAGAGCGGGGGCTTTACAAAAAAATGAAGGTGGGGGAGCAATTGCTTTACCTGGCCAGACTCAAAGGTCTCTCCAAGGCAGATGCCACTGCCAAAATCAAAGCCTGGCTGAAAAGACTGGAGCTGACCGGATGGAGTGGCAAAACCATAGAGGACTTGTCTAAAGGAATGGCCCAGAAGGTACAGTTCATTGCTACAGTGATGCATGAGCCGGAATTGATCATTTTGGATGAGCCTTTTTCCGGATTTGATCCGGTGAATGCCAACCTGATCAAGGATGAGATTTTCAGACTCAGAGAAGCCGGCGCTACGGTCATCTTCTCTACCCACCGAATGGAGTCTGTGGAGGAGCTGTGTGACCATATTGCGCTGATCAATAAGTCGGAGAAGATTTTGGACGGCCTGAAACTGGACATCAAAAATGACCACAAGGATGGCACTTACATCGTGACCCATGAGGGCCCGCTGGCCTCCACAGACCACTACGACCTGTTGAGCACGGGTACTACGGAGGATGGGCTTACCGAATCGATCCTCAAGGACAAAACGGAGGGTGGCCCCAATAACCTGCTGAAGGTGCTGATCGGGGCTGTGGAGATTCATTCGTTCATAGAAAAGATCCCCTCCATCAATGAAATATTCATCAGTAAAGTGAAAGGAGACAGCCATGCATAACATCGGATTGATCATTGCCAGAGAGTACTTATCCCGGGTAAAGAAGAAGTCGTTTATCGTAATGACCCTTTTGGCACCCTTGCTTTTCGGAGGCTTCTTTTTCTTCATTGCCTGGACCGCCACCAAGGATGTGGACACCAAAACCATACAGGTGGTGGACAAGAGCGGCATGTTCAGTGAGATATTCATCGATGACAGCCAGATGGAGTTTAGTTATTCTGACAAGTCGCTGGATGCGGCCAAAGAAGATGTGCTGAATGGGGACTTTGACGGGCTACTGTATATTCCTGATATCGATGTGGCTGCCCCGGCAGGGGTGGTGTTTTACTCCCCCAATAACCCCAGCGTTTCCATGGTGCATGACCTGAGTCGTAAGCTGGAAGGTGAGATTGAAAACATCAAACTGCGGCAGTCAGGGATTCAAAAGGAAGTGCTCGAAAGCCTGAAGGCCAATGTAGACATCAGCACCATCAACCTCTCCGGATCGGGTGACGAAAAGGAGAGCAGCTCCATAGGAGCAACCGTGGTGGGCTACGTGGCGTCATTCCTGATATACATTTTCATCTTCGTCTACGGTACCCAGTGTATGCGTGGCGTGGTGGAGGAGAAGACCAGCCGGATTGTGGAGGTGATTATCGCATCGGTGAAGCCTTTTGAGCTGATGATGGGCAAAGTGATAGGCATAGCCGGTGTGGGATTGTCGCAGTTTATCCTTTGGATCGTGCTCACTACCACCATCAGTACGGCTGTAGGTGGGATCTTCGCCAATCAGGCCATGGATGCACAAAAACAGCAGACTGAGCAGATGGATGCGATGAATTTACCTCAGGATGAAGCAGCCCAGCAGATGGAGGAGAGCCTTCTCGGCAGTATCAGCTCGGCGGTAGAGTCTATCAACATGCCCATGGTCATCGTGGCCTTCTTGTTTTTCTTCCTCACCGGGTACCTGCTGTACGGAGCGCTGTTTGCGGCCATCGGTTCGGCGGTGGATAGCGATGCAGATGCCCAGCAGTTCATGTTTCCGGTCACCATGCCGCTGATTCTGGCCATTGTCATGCTCAGCGCCGTGCTGAACGACCCCAACGGGTCACTGGCGTTTTGGATGTCCATGATCCCGTTCACCTCCCCGGTGGTGATGATGATGCGCGTGCCTTTTGGGGTGCCTGTATGGGAGCTGGCTCTTTCTATGGTGCTGATGATTGGCGGGTTTGTGTTCACCATCTGGTTTGCCAGCAGGATTTATAGGATTGGGATCCTGATGCACGGCACCAAAGTGAATTACAAGGTGCTGGCCAAGTGGATCATGATGAAGAATTGATTGGAAAAAGAAAGCCCACCCACCATATGATGGTGGGTGGTTGTTCTAAAAATGCGCAAAAAACACTTTCCTTCCCTGCTAAATTTGATTTTCTGCTAAATTACCGAATGGAACAACCTCGTTTCTGGCAGTGAGTGCATACCGAGAAGAACCTACCATCAGTCTTTATTCCAATCGCTCCAGCTTCAAGTGGGTGGTGCTGGGTGTGGCGCTGATCATCAGTGCCGGGTCTATCGTCTATACCAATGAGCTGGTGAAGCAAATCCGCGACCGGGAGCGGAAGCAGATAGACCTCTATGCCAGTACACTGGAGTACCTGGCCAATGAAAATGATGCGCCCAACCTCATCTTCGTCATGGAGGAGATCATCCAGGCCAATAACACCATCCCCGTGATCCTCACCGATGAGTTTGGCAAGCCGGAGCACTACCGCAATATCCCGGCAGCAGACAAAATAGACAATGACCGGGTCCGGAAGCGGTTTCTCCTCAATGAGATCAAGGACATGATGACTGAGCGGGAGCCCATCATGGTCACCCTGACCGATGACAACAACCAGATCTATGGTTACAAGAACATCTACTACCGCAATTCATTCCTGCTCACCCAGCTGAAGTATTATCCCTATGTGCAGTTGTCCATTATCGCCATCTTTGGGCTCATCATCTTCGCGGTGTTCAACTACTCCCGCACGGCAGAGCAAAACCGGGTGTGGGTGGGCCTGGCCAAAGAGACCGCTCATCAGCTGGGCACCCCTTTGTCCTCCCTGATCGCCTGGGTGGAGTATTTCAAGGAGACCTTCCCCGATCAGAAAGATGTATTTATAGAGCTGCAAAAGGATGTGGATCGGCTGGAGATGATCACCGAGCGCTTTTCGAATATCGGGAGTGTGCCGCAGTTGCGTCAGGAGCGGGTCTTTGATCTGGTGTCTGAGGTGGTGAAGTACCTGGAAAAAAGAATATCTACCAAAGTGAGCATGACGGTGCAGGCCTTCCCCAATGAGGAGATAACCTGTAGCATCAACCGGCCGCTGTTTGCCTGGGTGGTGGAGAATATTGTCAAAAACGCCGTGGACGCAATGGTGGGGAAAGGTGCCATCACCATCAAAATCATGAAAGTGAGTGACGGCAGGGTGGCCGTGGACATTTCCGATACCGGAAAAGGAATCGCGAAAAATCGCCTCACGCAGGTTTTCAAACCCGGGTACACCACCAAGAAGAGAGGCTGGGGGCTGGGACTGGCGCTCACCAAGCGAATTGTAGAGAATTACCATGGTGGAAGGATTTTTGTGAAGGACTCTGAGCTCAATAAAGGGACTACCTTCAGAATATTACTGAAATCGTGAGCAGTTTTCGACTACCTGCTTTTTCTCTTAACCAATTTTAGATTAATTTCGCACTCGATTCGAGATACGCTTATTTAAATCAAATTGAATAATGGCTAATAAAGGCAAAATCACCCAAGTAATCGGTCCAGTTGTGGACGTTAGTTTTGATGCTGAGGGCTCAAAACTCCCCAACATCATGGATGCGTTGAAAATCACTAAACTGGACGGTACTGACGTAATTTTGGAAGTACAGCAGCACCTGGGAGAAGATACCGTGCGTACCATTGCGATGGACGCTACCGACGGTATGATGAGGGGAATGGAAGTAGAGGACCTGGGTAGCCCCATACAGATGCCCATTGGAGACGACATCAAAGGTCGTCTTTTCAACGTTGTAGGGGCAGCGATTGACGGAATTCCACAGCCGAAAGGTGGTCAGGGATTACCAATTCACCGATTGGCTCCTAAATATGAAGATCTTTCTACCTCTACTGAGGTACTTTTCACAGGGATCAAAGTTATTGACCTGATTGAGCCTTACGCCAAAGGGGGTAAGATTGGATTGTTCGGTGGTGCCGGTGTTGGTAAAACCGTATTGATTCAGGAATTGATCAACAACATCGCCAAAGCGTATTCTGGTCTATCGGTATTTGCCGGTGTGGGTGAGCGTACTCGTGAGGGTAACGACCTTTTGAGAGAGATGATTGAGGCGGGCATCGTAAACTACGGTGAGAACTTTAAGAAGTCTATGGAAGAAGGCGGATGGGACTTGTCTCAAGTGACTCCTGAAGACCTTAAAGAATCTAAAGCAACTTTCGTATTCGGACAGATGAACGAGCCTCCGGGGGCACGTGCTCGAGTGGCACTTTCTGGTCTGACGATCGCAGAATATTTCCGTGACGGAGATGGCACTGGCAAGGGACGTGATATCCTTTTCTTCGTGGATAACATCTTCCGATTCACTCAGGCGGGTTCTGAGGTGTCTGCACTTCTTGGACGTATGCCATCAGCGGTGGGTTACCAGCCTACACTGGCCACTGAGATGGGTGCCATGCAGGAGCGAATCACCTCTACCAAGAATGGCTCGATCACTTCCGTACAGGCCGTATATGTACCTGCCGATGACTTGACTGACCCTGCTCCGGCGACTACTTTCTCTCACCTGGATGCTACCACCGTACTTTCCCGTAAGATTGCTGAGTTGGGTATCTACCCTGCCGTGGATCCTTTGGATAGTACTTCCCGAATCCTGAGCACAGAGATTCTGGGCGCTGAGCACTACGACTGTGCGCAGCGTGTGAAAGAGCTTTTGCAGCGATACAAAGAACTTCAGGACATCATTGCCATCCTGGGTATGGATGAGCTTTCTGATGAAGATAAAGAAGTGGTACACAGAGCCAGAAGGGTGCAGAGATTCTTGTCTCAGCCTTTCCACGTGGCAGAGCAGTTTACAGGCCTCAAAGGAGTACTTGTAGACATCAAAGACACGATCAAAGGATTCAATGCCATCATGGATGGTACATATGATCATTTGCCTGAGGCAGCATTTAACCTGGTAGGAACCATTGAAGATGCAGTGGCCAAAGGAGAAAAATTATTAGCAGAAGCTAACGCATAAGCGCATGTTTTTAGAAATAGTAACTCCAGACGAAAAGGTATTTGAAGGGGAAGTAGAAAGTGCTACTTTTCCGGGAAGCGACGGGTCATTTCAGGTGTTGAGTGATCATGCCGCTATGATTTCCACCTTGGGAGATGGAGACATCAAATTTACCAGAGAGGTCAACAAGAAGCCTGAGGAAACACACATCGCTGTAAGTGGCGGAGTGGTAGAAGTACTCAACAATAAGGTGACCGTACTGGCTGAGAAGATCATCAAGGAGTAATCCTTAGATATATGAAAATAGAAAAGGGAGCATGAGCTCCCTTTTTTTATTTTAGACCTCCAGTAGGATTCAAGAAATAGGATTAAGATCCACCCTTACCTTCACTCCTCCTTCAGATAATCCACCGGATTCATTCGGGAGGCTTTGAGGGTCTGAAAGCTCATGGTGATGACCGCAATTAGCAACATGAGCACGCCAGAGGCTACCAAGGTAAATACCGAAATAGTGGTGCGCATAGGGAAGCTCTCCAGCCATTGAGCCATCAGGTACCAGCTGAGTGGTGTAGCGATCACAAAACCAATCAGCAGCAGCCTGCCGAAGTTGCCCGAAAGGAGTATCCAGATGTTGGTAACCGAGGCGCCGAGGACTTTTCTGATCCCGATCTCCTTGTTTCGTTTCTCTATCACAAAAGCGACCAAACCGATCAGTCCCAGACAGGCAATGAATATGGCCAGGGAAGCCAGGGCTTTCAGGATGTGGCTAAACCGAATGGTTTCCTTGAAGAACTGGAGAAATTCCTGATCCATAAAGGTGTAGTCAAAAGGTGCAGATGACTGAATGAGGTTCCAGTTGGATTCAAAGTCTGATAATAAGTCCATGGTCTCATCTGCGGTGAGGTCTCTCACCAGGCTCACCGTAAGCTCCGTTGAGGGATCTCTGAAGATAGGCGCACTGGCATCGAAAATGGCCGTAGGATAGATCTGATCCGAAAGGTTGCTATTGAAATCGCGGACAATGCCAATGATCTTATAGTCCACCTCATTGTAAGTGATGGGCTGATTCAGGGCATCCTCGGGGGTGTCAAACCCAAAGGATTTGGTCAGGGATTCATTGACGATGATGTGATGTGTTTCGGTGAACTCACGTGAGAAGTTTCTGCCCATCATGAGACTGAGTCCGTACACCTCCAGAAAATGCTCGTCGCTGGTCAGGTAGTTGACGGAGATGTTTCTTTGCTCCTCTCCGTTCCGCACAAAGTTGTCAAAATCAAAGATCATGGGTGGGGTATCGGAGGAGTGTGAGACACGCTCCACCAGTGGGTGCTGCAATAGCATGTTTTCGTAAGCCTCCACTGAGGTGCCCAGTCGCTCGGCATGCTCAATGATGATTTTGTTTTCCCGATCGAAACCCAGATCAGCGTTTTTCCAGAACTCTACCTGGTCCCGCACGATCAGCGTGCAGGTGATCATGGCGATGGAGATGGCAAACTGAGCAGCCACCAATGTATTTCTTGTACGGGTACCACCGAGTCCCTGCATGTTTTTGCCTTTGAGTACCAGTGCGGGCCTGAAAGAAGACAGGTAAAAGGCAGGATAGAGTCCACTTAACAGACCGATCACCAGCGTGAGCACGAAGAGGACGAGAATAAAATCCGGGGAGAATAGCTGGGTAATGGAAATGCTTTTTTCGGTGATGCCATTGAAGGCAGGCAGGAGAAACTCTACCAGAAACAAAGAGACGATCACCGCACCTACCACGTAGATGAACGACTCTACCAGAAACTGAGCAATCAGCTGTTTTCTTGCCGAGCCGATGACTTTTCTTATTCCCACTTCCTTGGCCCTGGTGGTGGCCTTTGCGGTGGATAGGTTCACAAAATTGATCATGGACAGGGTGAGGATGAGCCCGGCGATCAACCACAGTATATAGAGGGTATTGATGTCTGAGACTTCATTTAACCTGGAATACACGTGCGTGGAGCGCAGGTGAGTATCCAGAAAAGGCTGGATGTAGAGGTTCCATTCCTCGCCAGAGGCCAGAAACTCCTCATAGCTGATCCCTCTGTATTTTTGTAGAAAAGCCTCCAGGTATTTGCCGGGTACGGCTGCCACTTTCTGAGCCACCACGTCCGGATCTGCATCTTCCCGGAGTAGCCCAAAGGTCACAAAGGTGGTCCACATCCAGGAGTCAGCTGATTTTTTAACCCTGGGAAAGGACGACATGGAGAGGAGGAAGTCAAACTGAATGTGTGAATTGGCAGGGACATCCGCTGCCACACCCGTGATCAGGTAAGACTGCTTATTGGGTTGCTCGCCGAGTTCCAGCTGCTTGCCAAGGGCGTTTTCATTACCAAAGTACTTCTGAGCCATGCTGGCTGTCAGCACAATGCTCTTAGGGTTGATGAGGGCAGTCTTTGGGTTACCCTGAAGCAGCGGGAAGGTAAAGATTTCCAGAAAATTGGAGTCTACAGCCAAAAGGTGTTCTTCTTCGAAGACCTGTTGCTCACCCAGGGCATTGCTATGTGAGATCAAAAAATTACCCGGCGTGTGCACTCGGGTCATGCTTTCAAACTCTGGCACCTCGCGCCAGAGCGCGCCCATCACCGCAGGGCCGGTGGAGCCGAAAAGCGCATCGTCATCTCCCCAGATAAAGGTCTGATTGATCCTGTAAATCCGATCTCCCTGCTCATGAAATTGATCAAAGCTAAGCTCCTCATTGGAGTAAAGCCATACGAATATGCAGGACATCAGGCCGATGGAGAGCCCCAGTATATGGAGTAGGGTGAGTGAGCGCTGTCTTTTCACTCGTCTGAGTGCAATAGTAAGCAGGTTACGGATCATAGGTTGTTCGGTTTGTGGCTATTGATGCCAAATGCTTGCCAGAAAGGGTAAGTTATTGAAAATAAGCAGATTGCTTTTGACCTGTACCTCAAAAATGGTCGGTGACGGACACTCTTTGTTCGCTTCTGGCTGTGTAGTCCACTCAGGAAGACCACACCGTTGCGTGTTTCACGCAAAGTTTAAAAATACGGATATCCCTCTGATATAACGGGATGATATTGAGCAAATTTGTAGTGCCATAAAAACTAAAGAAAGCAATGAAAACTTAAATCCAATAGGTGGCTAATGCCTGAAATATCTCCCACTGCCAGATTACAGCTATGATCTGGCAGCCAACTCACCGGAGGGTCAAGGGCTAAACGTCATCTTAACACTCACAAATTAATATTAAGAACATGATTACTCACTACGCTACAGACACCACTCACCTCCACGGGTTCATTCCCAAGTGGACCTCAAACCTGATGCTGGACTCCACAGGAACTACTCCCTTTGTGAGCTATGATAAGGAGACGAAATTCCTGATTATCAAGGGACATGCCAGCGATCCTCATATACAGGAGTTTTTTGATTCTATCTTCTCGGCTGTAAAAAGAGATACTGTTGACTCCAAAAACCTGAGGGTCTACTTCTACTTCAAGTCGATGAACACGGGTACGGTAAGGGTTTTATTTGACCTGTTCAAATATTTGCGGGTGCGAGTGGCAGCAGGCACCAAAGTACAGGTGGTTTGGGGTGCTGATGCCTGTGATCATGAAATGATGGAAACCGGGCGCGAGCTCTCAGAGCTATATGATTTGAATTTTAGATATTTGGCAGCCTAGGCGGTTAGGAAATTGGCGGCCAACAGGTGAAAGGTGACTCGGGATGGGTCACCTTTTTTTGTGTCTTTTAGAAAAAATCCTGCTAAACCGTTGCTCTGGAGATCGCCCAGTGCGTGATTCACAGAGTGACTCTACGCATATCTGACTCGAGCGGATCGCACTGTCCGAAATGCGCATAAAAGCTATTCCAATAGATCATAGGCCTTATTTTCACCAGATTGAAAAGGGTTTTTCCTCCCTGTTGACTGATGGCATATTGCGGATATCCGCAGAGATGGAAGGAGAATGTTGCGCAAAACACCCATTTTATCCAAATACTTGATTCCCTCTTATATGGGGTCAGCAGGTATGGCATCTTTGTATTGTAGTTATTTGATAAGCACCCTAAAATTAAAAGCCATGACAGTAAATCAGCATTCCTCTCGACCTTACAACCTGGACGCCCTTTCACTCATGGTGTCACACTTCGGCACACGGGTGATAGAGCCTACTTCCAAAACACCTTTCGTTTGTTACGATGAGTTCAATCAGGTGTTGATGGTGAAAGGAAATTCGACAAAGCCGGATATGCAGAAGTTTTATCATGAGATACTGACTGATGTGAAAGCCAACCTGGAGGAGACCGACCAACTGACCGTGAGCTTTTACTTTCAAAACATTAATACCAGTACGGCCAAAGTACTCTTTGATTTTTTCAAATACCTGAGAAGTATGCGCGCTTTGGGTAAGCGTATACACGTCATCTGGAGTGCCGAAGCTGATAATGAGATGATGGAGACAGGTAGAGACTTTGCGGAGATTTATGACATGGATTTTCACTACCTGGCTGCCTAAGGAATAACAGCCAGTTAATAGACCAACCAGCAAGGTGGCTCCTGTCAGGAGGCACTTTTTTTATGCATTTTGGCCAACAGTTACTACCAAACCGTTTGATGGGAAGAGAGCTGGCTACGTAATTCACGGAGACGAGATTCAACGACGCTCCTTTGCACTCACATTTCCATAAAGGCCCTTATTTGACTTTAATGGCGATTTATGTGCCAAATGAAGATTGAGCACTGAATTAATTTGATCCTGAATAGGTGCTGTCCGCCTGTCGAAAGTGAGCGCCTACGCAAAACACCTATTTTTCCCAATTGGTGGTTTCCCTCTTATATGACGGTAGGATGTATGGCATCTTTGTATGGTATTAGAAACCAAACAATAAAATGAAAACCTAAATCCATCAGATGACCAATGCCAGACGCCTCCCTTTGCAAAATCCAGCTATGATTGAGCACTCTGAAAGTATCACCAAAGGCATTGCATCACATAGATTTTAAAACATTAAGACATGATTACTCACTACGCCACAAATGCCACACTTGCCCACCAGTTCATCTCCAAAAGATCAGAACTAACCATTGAACCTACCGTCAATACTCCGTTTCTACGATACAGCTGCGCCCATCAACTGCTGATGATCAAAGGGAGCTCCGTGAAGCCAGACATGCACGAGTTTTACCATAATGCACTGGAGACTTTCAAAACCGAGCTTCGCGATAGCGGCAGACTCAAAGTATATCTGTGTTTCAAAGACCTGAACACCAGCACCGCCAAAGTATTATTTGACCTGTTTAAATACCTGAGAACGCGTGCCTTGCGAGGTACGGATGTACAGGTGGTGTGGGGTGCGGAAGTCACCAACCAAGAAATGATAGAAACAGGAAGAGACTTTTCAGAAATTTATGAATTGAAATTCAGGTTTCTGACGGATTTAGATTTTTAACCAGCGTGGACGAATAACAGCGAGGTGGCCCAAATGGGGTCATCTCAGCTGTTTATCCCACGGACTTCACTCACGGGAAGTTCACTTTCCCCCAGGTCTACCATAGCATTGACAAGACTTACCTTTTCAAATGACCTGAGGTCGTCTATGGTCATTTCTACCTCCTTTATTTTACCCATACTGATCAGCTGCTGCCTTCTCACCCCATTGAGTAAATACGTCTTGGGGGTCCACCAGGCCTCTCCATCCCAGAAGACCACATTGGCAAAGTAGCTGTCGGTCAGGGCTCCCTTTTTCACTATCAATATTTCGTCTGCTGATCCGCGCTGTTCAAAGAGCCTGGTCAGTGCCTTGCGGTTTTCGTACTTGTAGGTGTAGCTGATGGAGTCATCGTGCACGAGCTGAATGCGCTTCAGCGCGCGGAGTGTGTACTGAGAAAACTCCACTTCGGTCAGCTCGGCATCATACACCACGCGCACCTTGTAGCGCTCCTCAAACGACAGTGCCGGCAAGGTGTCGGTGAGCTGATGAGGGGGCATACCCGGAAAGTGTTGCTTGAATGTTCTGTCGACCCGCTGCTGGTGCCATGCCAGCAAGGGATAGGTTCCTTTTTCAAAACAGATGGTTTCAATGAATCGGCTCATTGGGTACAGCACATCGCGATTGGTTTGAGCGGGTTAATTTAAATGAAGATTGAGGAAAACTTGCGCAATGAGGCAACAAACACCCGGGCACCACCTCTGCGGAGGCAGAGGATGCATCCGGAAAGCGCTCCATCAAATAGGCAGATAGATCTTATCAATGATCTCCTGGTACTCCCGGGCTTCATCGCTAAAGGAGGTGATGCCGCCGCCACTTTTGTAGCAGAGTTGGTCGCCCTCTTTCTCAATAAACCGGATCATCACACCAGTGTCCAGGTCTTTGCCATCAAACAGGCCACACACCCCGGTGTAGAAGCCGCGATCATAAGTCTCAGCAGTCTCTATAATGTGGAGGGTCTCTTTCTTAGGAGCCCCGGAGATACTGCCAGCGGGTAGCAGCTGAAAGAGCATGCTCCCCAGAGATCGGTGATAGTCGGCAGGGAGCTTTCCGGTGATCTCGGAGCTCACCTGCAGGAGTTTCTTTTCGTGGGTTTTCACTTCTGAGATAAACCTAAACCGTGACACCTGCACCTCACTGGCAATCTGGCTGAGGTCGTTTCTGATCAGATCCACGATGGTCACATGCTCGGCCGTTTCTTTCGGGTCGTTGAGGATTTGCGCCTCGGCATTGGGTATGGAGGCGTCTATCGTTCCCTTCATGGGGTAGCTGTAGATGCGCCCGTCTGCTATTTTCACGAAAGTTTCGGGAGAAAAAACCACAAACTGGTCTTGATAAAGGAGTTTGTATTTGGCCCTGCTGAGTTCGTAGATGTCGGCAAGTGTGAGGTTGGTTGCTATGGGAGTTTTGAATGTCAGGTTCACCAGGTAGGAGTTGCCATAGTTGATCTGCTCCACCACATAGCGAAACGGCCCGTGAAACTGGGCCTGTGTCAGGGGGTGTTTTTTGAAATGAAAAGCCGGCTTCCGGTCTTTGGCGGCAGGTTGGTCGATGGCAAACCTCAACATCGATGGGTTGATTTCGTCCAATGGCTGGATGAGGCAGCGGTGACCCAGAAAGTCGGTGAAAAAGAAAAAGGGGATGCCACGGGCACCCAGTTCATTCATCCGCGCTATTGCTTCTTCCCGTTCAAGCATTGTCTTTTTTGCCAGTCAGTCGTCTAAACATGCGTTTTTCAAATGCCCAGAAAAAGCGGAACTGGCCGAATACAAATCCATAAAATAGCAGAATAAGATTGTAAATGGGCAGGATGAGGATGTAGTAAGCCAGCGAAAACCAGATGTTTTGCTCACCATCAGCAGTGAAAAAGGAAACCACAGGCCGCTTGAGGAAGAGCACCGTGAAGCCGGTGCAGGCAAAAACGATCAGCACGATGAACACCTGAAAGCTGCTTTTTAAGTTCCAGCGGGCTTGCAGTCGGTCAAGCCAACTCATGGATGATGGATTTGAATTCATTCCAATGGGGTAATGAAGTGAAAGTAACAGGCTCTTTTTTTACAGGGTGCACAAAACTAATCTGAAAGGCGTGTAAGTGAATGCTTTTGTCGGTATTTGGGTCAGCGTAGCCATATTTTAAATCTCCCTTGATGGGGCAGCCCATTTTGGAGAGCTGCACACGGATCTGGTGAGGTCGTCCGGTTTTGGGGAGTACTTTCAGCAGCGAATGTGCTTTTTCTTTGGCCAGGAGCTGATAGTCCAGCTCGGCTTCTTTGGCCCCTCCTTTGGCTTTGGTATAAGCTTTCACCATGTTTTTAGCCCCGTCTTTCTCCAGCCAGTGGATGAGCTTGCCGGATTCGTGTTCTGGCTTGCCTTGTACCACAGCGAGGTAGGTTTTTTGGATGTTATCCTCACGGAAAAGCTTATTCATGCGCTCCAGTGCTTTGGATGTACGCGCAAAAACGGTGATGCCGCTCACGGGCCTATCCAGCCGGTGACACGGGTGTAGAAAAACGTCCCCGGGCTTCTGGTATTTCTCCTTGATGTATTCACGCCCCCAATCCGTGAGCGTTTTATCCCCGGTTTTATCTTCCTGTACCAGCCAGCTGGTGGGTTTGCTGAGGATCAGCAGGTGATTGTCTTCAAATAATACGAATGGTTTACTCAAGTTCGTTAAGGTTTTTTACCAAAGGCATCCACCCAAAAGATGGACAAAATACAAACAATAGAGCCCCAGTAGGAAGAACCTCCCTTAAAACTCACTGATAAAGTGAAACTCTACCTCCGGGAAGTTATCCTGCACCATCTGCAACCAGGCTTTTGACTCGGCCATAAACACCAGTTTGCCTTCTTTGTCTTTGGCAATATGGCGGTACTTGTCCTTGATAAAGGCATCCAGCTTAGCTTCGTTTTTACTACTGATCCAGCAGGCTTTGTAGATGTTGACATGGTCAAACCGGGCCTTGGCGTTGTACTCATTGAGGAGACGGTACTGCAATACCTCAAACTGCAGTGCACCCACGGTGCCCACCACTTTTCGGGCACCCATCTCGAAGGTAAAGAGCTGAGCCACGCCCTCATCCATGAGCTGATTGAGACCTTTTTCCAATTGCTTGGACTTCATGGCATCCAGGTTGATCACCTCTCTGAAAAGCTCAGGCGAGAAGGAAGGAATTCCTTTGTACAGTCCTTTTTCCCCTTCGGTGAGGGTGTCCCCGATCTTCAGGTTGCCGGTATCGTAGAGTCCTACGATATCTCCCGGGAAGGCCTCATCCACGGTTTCCTTCTGCTGGGCCATGAAGGCCGTGGCATTGGAAAACCTAAATTGCTTGTCGTGGCGCACATTGTAGTAGCTGGTGCCGCGATGAAAGGTGCCTGAGCAGATTCGTGCAAAGGCGATACGGTTTCGGTGCTTGGGATCCATGTTGGCATGGATCTTAAAGATAAACCCTGAAAACTTGCGTTCGTTGGGCTCGATCTTTCGCTCCTCTGTTTCTCGTGCCACAGGCGGAGGAGCTATTTGTATGAAGCAATCAAGCAACTCACGCACCCCGAAGTTATTGACCGCACTACCAAAGAAAACAGGAGCTACTTCACCGTTGAGGTATTTTTGGACATCCAGCGGATCATACACACCATTCACCAGCTCTATTTCCTCACGCAGGGTTTTCACAGCTGAGGCTGGGAGTCGCTTGTCCAGTTCAGGATCATCGATGCCCTTGATTTCCACCACATCGGTGACTTTCTTGGTTTTGCTGGGTTCGTACAGGTTCAGGTTGTTTTCAAAAATATTGAATACGCCACGCAGGGATTTACCCATGCCTATGGGCCAGCTCATGGGCCGCACATTAATCCCCAGCTTTTCTTCTATTTCGTCCAGGAGTTCGAAGGCATCCCGGCCTTCACGGTCCAGCTTATTGATGAAACAGAGTACCGGGGTGTTTCGCATCCGGCATACTTCCATCAGCTTTTCTGTCTGGCGCTCCACACCCTTCACACAGTCTATCACCATGATCACACTGTCCACGGCAGTGAGCGTGCGGTAGGTGTCTTCTGCAAAATCCTCGTGACCAGGGGTGTCCAGGATGTTAATTTTTAAGTCTTTGTAATCAAAACCCATGACGGAAGTGGCTACCGAAATACCCCGTTGTTTTTCTATCTCCATCCAGTCGGAGCGGGTGCCCACATCAATCTTGTTGGATTTTACCGCCCCGGCTGTTTGTATGGCACCCCCAAAAAGGAGTAATTTCTCCGTAAGGGTGGTTTTTCCGGCATCCGGGTGAGCGATGATTCCAAAGGTGCGGCGTTTCTGTATTTCTTGTTCTAAGGTCATTCCCTGCGAGTATTTCAGGGCGCAAAGTTAGTGATCTTTAGCGGATGAACACATGCCCTGCTTTTGGCTTTTGCCTAACCCTTCAATATTCTGTTTTTCACTTCAGACTGGTAGTTGCGCCCGATGGGCAGGTGCTTGCCTCCGATCTCCACCTGATTACCATTGATGGCTTTGATTTTCTCCAGTGAAACCGTATAGCTGCGGTGTATGCGCATGAAGTCTTCCTGGGGTAAGAGATCGGTGAAGGAGTGGAGGTTGTGATGAACGATGAGGTCTTCGGCAGTGGTGCGCACCATCACATAGTCCTTGAGGCTCTCCACGTAGAGGAGGTCCTTCAGGAATACCTTCACCATCTTTTTATCTACTTTCAGAAAGAGGTGGTCTATTTTCTCTGTCTCACCGGCAGCACTGCCCGGGCCCACGGGCTTGATGCTCAGTCGGTTCATTACTTTTTGTACCATCCGGAAAAAACGAGGAAACTCAATGGGCTTGACTAGATAATCTACCACGTCATAGTTGTAGCTCTCCACGGCATAGTCGCGGTAGGCCGTGGTGATCACCACCTGTGGCGGATTTTTCAAAGTCTCCAAAAACTCCATGCCGCTGAGTTTGGGCATATTGATGTCCAGAAAAATAAGGTCTACAGCTTGCTCATTCAGGAAGCGAATGGCCTCCAGGCCGTTGGAGCAGTTTCCTACGCATTCAAAGTCATCCACCTCTTCGATGTATTTCTCTACCACTTTTACGGCCAGAGGTTCGTCATCTATGATCAGGCATTTTACTTGCATAACTATTGATTTAAAGGGAGCACCAAATTAACCATATGTTTTTGACCGTCCTGGCTTATGTCCAGCTGGTACTTATTCTGATAGAGCAACTTAAGCCGTCGAATGGTATTTTGAAGGCCTATGCCCTCACTTTTATTGAGCCGCTGTACTTCTTTGGAATCCTGATAATCCTTCAGACAGTTATGTACCTGGAAGTGTAATTTATCTTCTTCCACGTTCAGTTTGATCCAGATGTCGAAGGTGCCTTCAGGAGACTCTCCACCATGTTTCATGCTGTTTTCCACAAAAGGGGAGAGGATAAGTGGCGGTATTTTCTTGTCGTCCAGTTTGCCGGTGATCTCAAAGTCCACCTGAAGGCGGATGCCAAAGCGGATTTTTTCCAACTCAATGTAATTCTTCATGTGGGTTACGGTTTCCATGAGGGTCACCTCATCCGCTTTGGCCCGGTAAATAACAAAACTCATAAGGTTAGACAGCTTCAGGATCGTGTTGGGGGCCAGGTCGGATTTTTCCAGCGTGAGTGCATAGAGGCTATTGAGCGTATTGAAAAAGAAGTGTGGCTGGATCTGACTCTTCAGGTAGGCAAGCTCAGTCTCGAGGCTGTTTTTTTCCAGTTCCCGCTGGGCATCCCGTTCACGAATGTGGTCAATGGTCAGTTTGATGGCCGCAGTAAGCCCAATAATGTACAATTCACCAATGAACACGGTGATGATATAGCTCAGCCCAAACAGGTCAGTTTCGGGTTTGGCGGATTCCGGCCAGATGTTGGTGGTTACCAGGCCATAGGTCAGCAGGATTTTGACGAGTGAAAACGCAAGTGTGGCACCAAAGAGCGATAGCACATAGAAGAGGTATTTCTTTTTGGAAAGCAGACGCGGCACCAGCCAGTATAGGTTGAAGTATACCAGAATGATGTGTATTGGGAACTCTACCAGGTTGGACTTGATCGAATATATATAGTCACCAAAGTAGTGACCCCACCTTACACTGTTGAAAGAGAAATAGCCTACCCAGAAGAGGATATGGAAGAGTACTGTACGGTGTTTTCTGATCTGTTTCAATGCCGGTTATTTATTCTTAATGGCTTTTTATGGGCGATACTGCATATACTAGATAGCCAAATTTCCTAAATAAGTGAACGGACAGGCCCTAAATTATACCAACAGCCCTGTTTTGCCAATGAACAGCATTGGTGCTATTCATAGCACCCCCAATGTCATCTAGCGATAAAAGCTCGTCGTACTGCGAATAAATTTCCTCAGATCATACCTAGTTGCTTAATTGGGTACCGTGACTGAAAAAAGGCGGTCACAAAAGTCCTAAACCAAAAAGTTTAATTCTATGAAGAGAATACTACCATTTTGCATGTTAATGCTGATGGGCATCGTCGTACTCGGACAGCAAACTGTCTCGGGAACTGTGAGTGATGCTCAATCGGGGGAGCCTATACCTGGTGCCACCATCCTGATCAAAGGGACGGACACAGGGACTACTACGGATCTGGATGGAAAATTCAGGATCCAGATTGAAAACGAAACGGACGTTCTCGTCTTTTCATCCATTGGTTTTTCAGCCGTGGAAGAAGTTGTTGGCTCACGAGCCATTATTACTGTGTCCATGGATGCTGACATCACTCAGCTGGGAGAAGTGGTGGTGACGGCTTTGGGTATCGAAAGAGATTCAAAAACACTCGGATATTCGGTTTCCAGAGTGAAAGGAGAGCAGTTTACCAAAGCACGTGAGATTAGCGTGGCGGACAACCTGGTAGGCCGAGTAGCAGGCCTCAACAGCAGTGCGCCTTCCACCGGCCCTGGGGGATCTTCGCGTGTGACCATTCGTGGTAACTCCTCCCTCTCTTTCAACAACCAGCCACTCTATGTAATTAATGGTATCCAGATGAACAATGACAACCTGGGTAGTGTAGGCAAATGGGATGGTGCCGATTTCGGAGATGGTATCTCCAGTATCAACCCGGATGATATCGAAGACATCACAGTACTGAAAGGTGGTGCTGCGGCAGCACTGTATGGACAGAGAGGTCGTAATGGGGTGATCCTCATCACCACCAAGTCGGGTAAGTCCAGTCAGGGATTGGGCGTTGAGTTCAATAGTAATGTGGCCATCTCCAAGATCAATGACTTCAGGGATTTTCAGGAAAAGTATGGTCAAGGCACGCTCGGTGTAGCACCTACGGATCAGACCTCAGCCCTCAATACCGGGCTTACCTCCTGGGGCGCTCCGCTAGATGGTTCTATGGTTACGCTTTTTGATGGAAAGCAGCACCCGTACTCTGCAGTGAGCGGGGACAACCTGACTGATTTTTATGAGACCGGAGCCACCTATACCAATTCTTTGGCGATCTCCGGTGGCGGCGAGTCTGGTTCTGTCAGATTGTCTTTAGGTGATTTGCGAAATAGCTCGGTATATCCGGGTGCTGATTATAAAAGGCAAACAATCAACCTGGATGCTTCTTACAAGTTGTCACCACAGCTGACGGGTAGTGCCAATGTGAACTACACCAAAGATGGTGCGAGCCGAACCAAAGTAAATGATGCACCGGGTAATGGTAACTATGCCATCATGTTCTTGCCACCCAACGTGGATGCCGAATACCTGGCTCCGGGCTATGATGAGTTGAAAAATGAAATCCGATTTGGCAGTGATGCCTTTACTACCAACCCATATTTTGCAGCCAACAGGTTCATCACGGAGACTTCCAAAGACCGGGTGTTGAGTGTGGCTAGTTTGCGCTATGCTCCACTGGAGTGGTTATATGTGCAGGCACGTATTGCCAATGACTTCTATGCGTTCAATGCCACCCAAATCACTCCAACAGGTACCGCGTACCGGCCTACTGGAGGACTGGACTTGCAGCGCACGGTAAACTACAATGAAACCAACGCTGATTTCCTTGTGGGGATCAATAAAGATGTGAGCAGAGACTTCTCCATTGGGGTCACGCTGGGAGGTAACCTGCTGAAAATGCAGCAGAAGACTGTGGAAGTGAACGCCAGTGGTTTTGCGTTCCCATTCCTCTATAACCCGGGTACAGCTACCACCAAAGGTGCCAACGTGACAGAGCCACAAAAAGAGGTGCACTCGCTTTATGGTTCGGTTGAGCTTGGATTCAGAGACATGCTGTTTTTGAACATCACGGACAGAAATGACTGGTCGAGTACCTTGCCAAGTGGTAATAACTCGTACAATTACCCATCGGTCAATCTTTCTTATGTATTCTCTGAGTCATTGAATGTGCCTTGGATGAACATGGGTAAGATCAGAGCGGGATATGCGCGTGTGGGTGGTGACGCTCCTGTGTTCGCCACCAGCTTATACTATGGCACCCTGGGCAACGCCATTAATGGTGTGCCGCTCGGGAACGTAGATAACAACGTGCCAAATCCTCAAATTGAACCACTACAGGTGACCGAACTGGAAGTTGGAGGTGAAATGGAATTCTTACAAAAGAGACTGTTTGTAGACCTGGCCTGGTATAAAAAGCAAACCCTCAATGACATTGTGAATGTGGGAATTTCGAGAGGGTCTGGTTATCAGACGGCTGTGGTGAACATCGCAGAGATAGAAAACACGGGTGTGGAATTCCTTTTGGGAGGGGTACCTGTGAAAACTCCGGCACTTACCTGGACCACTACTTTTAATATTTCCAACAACAAGAATACTGTGATTGGCCTGGCAGAAGGTCAGGATAAACTTACTGTGGGTGAGTCCAGAAACGGGCGGGCGTTCATTGAGCATGTAGTAGGAAAACCATTCGCACAGGTGATGGCCTATGACTATATGCGGGATGATGCCGGCAACCTGATATTAGGTGCCACAGGTCTTCCTCAGGCAGCTTCAGAGCTCACCTCGCAGGGAACAGGCGTACATCCGGTCACGGGAGGATGGAGCAACGATGTGAAGTTCAAGAACCTTACATTGTCCTTCCTGATCGACTTCAAATATGGAGGGGTGATCTACTCCGGTACCAATGCGATTGCCTATGGCAATGGTCTTCATAAAGCAACGCTGGAAGGCCGTGGGGATGGAATCACCGTCAGTGGAGTGGATGCTGAAGGAAATGCTATGACTTCTACTGTCACAGACCAGAACTATTACGGAGCTCTGGCGGGCATTTCCAAGCTGCAGGTATATGATGCAGATTTCATCAAATTCCGTTCGTTGAGTCTTACTTACAACTTCCCCAACCTCGGGAACATCAAGGGACTGAGCATTTCGTTGGTGGGCAGAAATCTTTTTTACATCAAAAAGAGCACGCCAAACATCGATCCGGAGTCCAACTATACCAATGGCAATGCTCAGGGAATCGAATACCTGGGACTCCCAACATCCAGGACTTATGGTATCAACCTTGGTATTAAGTTTTAATCATCTAAAGAAACAGACATGAAGAATCTATTATATATCGTTCTTACGACTGTCGCGGTGGCTTTTACCGGATGTACATCCGACTTTGAGGACATCAACACAGACAAAAACAAGGTGGCTAAGGAGAGTTATGTGCCTGGTTATCACCTTTCGAGGGCTCAGCTGGAGTATACAGGAAATAGTGATTTCAGCTATGATACCTGGAGGATCAATATTATCTATTCGAGTATGATGACCCAGCAACTTGCCAATGCGAGTTGGTATGCAGGAGATAAGTACATGCAAAACGATGGTTGGGCCAATGCGTCATTCGACGTGGCTTACAATGATCAGGTAAAATACATCGTGGACTTATTGAAAATCACAGAAACAGATCCGCTCTATGCTAACCTGCATCAGATTGCCAGGATTATGAAAGTGATCATTTTCCACAGGCTTACAGATTTGTATGGAGAGATTCCATACTCTGAAGCTGGTTTGGCTTATCACGAAGGGATTTATGCCCCTAAGTATGACACGCAGGAATTTATCTACATGGACATGCTGAAGGAGTTAAAAGAAGCGGCTGAAGCCCTCAATGCTAATGGTGACTTGCCTGGTTCCGGCGATTTGATCTACGGATCGGCGGCAGACCCTATTGGTCAGTGGAAAAAACTGGCGTATTCCATGATGCTCAGACTTTCTATGCGACTCACAGAAGTGGCGCCTACAGTAGCCAAGCAATGGGCAGAAACGGCAGTAAATGGGGGAGTATTTACCTCCAATGCTGACAATGCTTTCATTATGCATGATGCAGCCGGTGGCCGAACCACGGTCAACAGAAACAGCAACATCCTGGCAGGAGAATGGAATGCGACCAACACCGGAGAGGTGTTCCTGAGCAAAACCTTCGTGGATTTTCTTTCTGACACCAACGATCCGAGACTGGGTCTTTTTGCCAGGATACAATCTACAGGCGATACAGACCCGGCCAATCAGATCGGACTTCCTAACGGGCTCGATCAGAATGGAGGAGCGTTTGACGTGAGTACAGATCCTGATTTTCCCGGGGACATTACCAATTATTCAACCATTCGTGATGATGTATTTCTTAGCCTCTCAGGCCCCACTTTCGTGATCAACTATGCGCAGGTGGAGTTGCTGCTGGCAGAAGCAGCCTTGAGGAATTACAATGTGGGTGGTACCGCAGAGTCGCACTATACGGCAGGGGTGACTGCTGCCATGCAGTTTCTCACTCAGTACAACTCCACCGCAGAAGTGCCTGCGGATGAAATCACTACCTATCTGGCTGCCAACCCTTTTGTGGTGGCAGATGGAATGGAAATGATCGGAGCGCAGTATTGGGTAGCATCATTCCTTGACTGGTATGAGGTATGGTCCAACTGGAGAAGAACAGGCTACCCTGAACTGGTACCGGTCGACTATCCTGGAAATGCAACAGGAGGAGTGATCCCAAGGCGAATGATTTACCCTTCTCATGAGGCGTCCAACAATTCAGTGAATTATGCAGAAGCCATCAGCAGACAGGGCACCAACACGTTCCTGACCAAAGTGTGGTGGGACGCGAGATGATAAATTGTGTTTATAAGTGGATGAAAGGCCTCCTCCGGGAGGCTTTTTATTCCTTCTTTGAGCACACAAAGAGTGTGCGGGTTGTTGTGAATTCGACGATGAAGAGCGTCTGGGCCGTTTGAAGGCAGGCCTGGGTTGTTGGTCGATGAAATTGATCCAAACCGCTAATAAATTTTTTTCAGGTGCCTTGGGCACTTTATTTAGAGTACGGGCGATGGTCGAATGGTGAGTCCATTCTGGGTATTCGCTCTGGAAGTTTTAAAATAATCGTAACTTATAGTCATAATGACATTAAAGGTATCCGGCATGTTTTCAGGCCCTATTCTTCTACCCCAACTCAGTGTGATGATGAAAAGATTTTTTCAATACCAGCTAACGCTCCTTTTTTTACTATTTGGGCTTAGCCTGAGTGCTCAGGAAACCGCGCTAAATCTCATGCCCGTGCCTGAGCAAATAGAGACGGGAGAAGGACAATTTGTTATCACGAAGCGTTTTTCTATTTCTCTCACCGGCGACTATCACGAGCGACTTGCTCATGAAGCTACCAGATTTTTGCGCAGACTGGATCAGAAAACCGCATTGTTTTTTGACCAGCACAAGGTAAGTGGTGAGCGGACAAACGCCAGCCTCACCATCACCGTGGAGCGCCCGGGAGAGATCAGACTGCACGAAGAAGAGAGCTATCAGCTACGAGTAGGTACTGAGTCCATTGAGATAAGCGCACAGACGGATATAGGTGCCATCAGAGGATTGGAAACCCTCCTTCAGTTGACAGGCGCCACCAATGGCCAAAGTACTTTCCCTGTACTCACCATCAATGACTCGCCGCGTTTTCATTGGCGGGGATTGATGCTGGATGTGGCTCGTCACTTCATGCCGATGGATGTGCTGTATAGAAATCTGGATGCCATGGCTGCCGTGAAGCTGAACGTGCTTCACCTCCACCTGGTGGATGATCAGGGTTTCAGGTTTCCTACCAAAGCCTTCCCTGAGTTGTTGGAGCTTTCTTCGGACGGTCAGTATTATACACGGGAGGATTTGGATGACATTATTGCCTATGCACATCAGCGGGGGATTAGGGTAATTCCAGAAATAGACGTACCAGGACACGCCACGGCCATTCTGGTGGCCTTCCCCGAGCTCGGCAGCAAGGATACTACCTATACATTGGAGCGCTATTCAGGCATATTTGACCCTACGTTGGATCCTACCAACGATGCAGTATATGATTTTTTAGATCAGTTGTTTGCTGAAGTGGCTGAGGTTTTCCCCGATCCATATTTCCACATCGGGGGTGATGAAAATCTGGGGCGCCATTGGAACGAAAACAAGGATATTCAGGCTTTCATGAAAGCCAATAACCTGGCTACCAATCACGATTTGCAGACCTATTTCAACATCAGGGTGCAAAAAATACTCAACAAGTATGGTAAACACACCATGGGCTGGGATGAGATCATGACACCTGAAATGCCCAAAAGTGCCATCATTCATTCATGGCGAGGCAACTGGGAAGGCCTGGTGGCCAAGCAGACTTTGTACGATGCAGCCAGAGCGGGTTATGAAACTGTACTCTCCAACGGATATTATCTCGATTTGATGATGCCTGCCAGCCAGCACTATCTGGTGGATCCGGCGCCCGCCGATATGGATCTTACCCCAGCAGAGAGAAGCCGTATATTGGGTGGTGAGATGTGCATGTGGAGTGAGCTCGTCGTCCCTGAAACCATCGATAGCAGACTATGGCCAAGAGCCGCGGCTGTGGCGGAGCGATTGTGGTCACCTGAGGAAGTCCAGGACGTACAGGACATGTACAGGCGCCTGGCCATCATCAGCCTCCAATTGGAGCAGCTCGGCCTGAAGCATATTTCGTCCCGAAACGTCATTCTCAGGAAGTTGGCTAAAAGCAAAGACATAGAGCCACTAAAAGTACTGGTGGAGGTGGTAGAACCCATGAAAGGCTATACCAGAAATACGAATGGCACATTGTACACCACATTTTCCCCTTTCATGCTTTGGGCAGATGCTGCTACTGCCGATGCCACCGTGGCGAGGGTATTCAATGAAGACGTAGAGCGATACCTGTCGGGCAGTCTGGAAGCCAACCAGCTGCGAACACAATTGGACCTGTGGAGTAAGAATCATAAGAAAGTACTGCCCATCATCAATCGATCTCCGGCACTTTTGGAGATCGAATCACTTTCAGAAAACTTTTCCAGGCTCGCTGTGATTGGCCTTGAGGCCATTGGGCTGATTGAGTCGGGCGGGAAGCCATCATCCGGATGGGTGACTCAGTGTCAGCAGGTGCTGGAGGAGGCCAGGGAGAGTGGTGGGCGCACGGAGTTGCAGGTGATTAGTGGAATAGCCATGCTGGTGGATGAGTTGAAAGGTCTTTGAGCCTGGGATCCATCCTTTTTAAGGAATTGATCTTATTTTAGCGCCATGAAAAAGCCCTACAGGTATGCGCTGTACTTTGGTATTGGCGTGCTCATCTATTTTGCCATGGATGGAGAGAACAATCCCGAATCTCTGGAGGAGGTACACAAAATGGCCCCGGCGCTGATCATTGGTGTGGTGGTGCTGCTGTTTCTGGTGCGCTATATCATTAGTAAGAAGGAAAAAGATTAATGCAGACATAAAAAAACCTGCCGAGTACATACTCAGCAGGTTTTTTTATGTCTTTTAGCAGGTGTTAGCCAAGTGCAGCCACTTTAAGGTCCTGAGTCTTGGAGTGTCCGCAGTAGGTACATTTGTAATGCTTCACAATCAGACCCTCTTCGCTGGCACTGGCTTCTTTCACCACTTCTTCCCTCAGGTCTCTCATGGTTCGGTAATTACACTTCTCACATACCAGCGCATGAAAGAGCATGTCGTATTTCTCCACGACTTTTTCCCCGGTTTTTTCATCTACCCAGATGTCGTAATCCGCAATGTGATTGTCTTCCTCTTCAATCATCGCAGGAGTCATATACTCATCTTCTTCTTCTTCGTTTAGCAATCTCATGGGATTGCCGGCCTTGGACTTCATTGGCTTAAATCGAATCTTATCGAGGCGCTTTTCCAGTACGAATGGGTAGTAATACTTTACAATGGCCCAAAAAGCATAGCCAAATGCCACACCGATGATAATGGAGAAAAATCCGGCCCCGAAAATGTGATAAATCGCTGCTTTTCCGATCCAGTTGATGATGGCATAAAAGGCAAAAAAGACTAAACCAAAGGCCACAAAGCGAGTGGCAATATCAAAATAGACGGTTTCTTTAGCCGAAGCGAAAATAAATTTTTTGGTTCTTTTGCCGGCAGTTGCCAGCATGAAGAAATAGGTAATGGTGATCAATACGGCGATGGCAAAAAAAGCAAAACCAATCGTAGGGAAATTGGACAGCCATTCAGGAATTTTATTTTTCATGATCGTTTAGTTAAGACGCTAGGAAGTGTTTTTATGATTTAGTGCATTAAGTTAAAAAAAAGCGCTCTGGAATCATGCGAATTTTATGATAAATAAGTTTAAAAGCCAGTTACCTGCACAAATGTGTCCGGTTAGAGCGTCAGTTTACCGGGGTAGTTCTGACAATCTGTCATAAATCGGCTGTCATTTTCTTGTTGGCACAACCATTGATAAAAGGATAGAGAACGAAAAAAGAATTTTCAAGACTTTAAATAAATAGTTAACAATGGGAAAAATTATCGGCATAGACTTAGGTACTACCAACTCATGCGTGGCGGTAATGGAGGGTAACGAGCCTGTAGTGATTCAGAACAGTGAAGGGCGCAGGACCACACCATCTATCGTGGCATTTTTGGATAATGGTAACGGAGAAAGAAAAGTTGGAGACCCTGCAAAACGTCAGGCCATCACCAATCCTCAGAACACCATTAGCTCAGTGAAGAGATTCATGGGTAAGAAGTATTCTGAGGTGACAGAAGAAAGAAAGAATGTTTCATATGGCCTGGAGGCTGGCACTAATGATACCGTGCGGGTAAAGATCGGCGATAGAAATTACACTCCTCAGGAGCTTTCGGCTATGATCCTTCAGAAAATGAAGTCAACGGCAGAAGACTTTCTGGGACAGGAAGTGACAGAGGCGGTCATTACCGTGCCTGCTTACTTCAACGACGCTGAGCGTCAGGCTACGAAAGAAGCCGGACAGATTGCAGGCCTGGAAGTGAAAAGGATCATCAATGAGCCTACAGCGGCGGCATTGGCTTATGGTCTGGATAAGAAAAATGCGGACATGAAAATCGCGGTGTATGACCTTGGTGGTGGTACATTCGATATTTCTATCCTTGAGCTGGGTGATGGTGTGTTTGAAGTAAAATCTACCAATGGTGATGTTCACCTGGGTGGTGATGACTTTGACGGGGTAATTATCAACTGGCTGGCTGAAGAATTCAAGAAGGACGAAGGTTTGGATCTTAGAAAAGACCCGATGGCCCTTCAGCGATTGAAAGAAGCAGCTGAAAAAGCGAAAATAGAATTGTCGAGTTCGTCTTCTACGGAGATCAACCTGCCATACATCATGCCGGTAGACGGTGTGCCAAAGCACCTGGTAAGAACACTTTCCAGAAGCAAGTTTGAGCAGTTGAGCGAGGATTTGGTGAGAAGATCTATGGAGCCTTGCAAGAAGGCCCTGGCAGATTCAGGTCTTTCTGCTTCTGAGATCGATGAGGTGATTTTGGTTGGAGGTTCTACACGTATCCCCAGAATTCAGGAAGAAGTAGAGAAGTTTTTCGGAAGAAAGCCTTCTAAAGGAGTGAACCCTGACGAAGTAGTGGCCATAGGTGCTGCGATTCAGGGTGGTGTATTGACCGGAGAGGTGAAGGACGTTCTGCTTTTGGATGTGACGCCACTTTCTTTGGGAATTGAAACCATGGGCGGTGTGATGACCAAACTGATCGAGTCCAACACCACCATTCCTTCAAAGAAATCTGAGACATTCTCTACAGCAGCTGACAATCAGCCTTCTGTGGAAATCCACGTGCTCCAGGGAGAGCGACCAATGGCGAAGGACAACAGAACCATCGGTAGATTCCACCTGGATGGTATACCACCAGCACCAAGAGGAGTGCCTCAGATCGAAGTGACTTTTGACATAGATGCCAACGGTATCCTGCAAGTGTCTGCTAAGGACAAAGGCACTAACAAAGAGCAGAAAATCAGGATTGAGGCTTCTTCCGGCTTGACCGACGAGGAAATCGAGAAAATGAAGCAGGAAGCTCAGGCCAACGCAGAGTCTGATAAGGCTGAGAAGGAGAAAGTAGAGAAAGTGAACCAGGCCGATTCGTTGATTTTCCAAACAGAGAGTCAGCTGAAGGAGTACGGCGAGAAGCTTTCTGAGGGCAACAAAACTGCCATTGAAGGAGCCTTGGCCAAGTTGAAAGAAGCGCATGCTTCCAGAGACATAGCTGCCATAGACGCTGGCATGGAAGCACTGAATGCCGCATGGCAGGCAGCTTCTCAGGAGATCTATGCGGCACAGCAGGCCGCAGGTGGAGCAGAAGCAGCGCAAGGTGCTGATCCGACTGGCGGAGCAGATGCCGGCAATGCTGACTCTGATGTGTCAGATGTAGAGTTTGAAGAGGTAGACGAAGAGAAGAAGTAGTCCTTACGGACCCACTTCAGGCCTTCCATTTAGGGGAAACCCGGGCCCGTGCTGGCCAAGCGTCAGTAGTGTTCTTGTAGTCACCCTACAGAGATAGATTGAAAACCCTGATCTTGTTAAAAGGCCAGGGTTTTTTTGTGGATTGTTATGGAAATAGGGAATACTTTGTAGTTATAATTTTGTAAAACCAAATTAATGAATTTGAAAGAAGATGAAAGTAGAAAGGTAAGACCGTAATGGAGGGCGGGGCATCCAAGGCAAGTGTGAATCATTTTGACTCCAATAAAATTCAAAAAAAAGGCTCAAATACGATGAGTTAAAATGATTTTTTGCGTTGGTGCCTTTTCTTTTGCTTCGTTTTCTTTGGGCAAGCAAAGAAAATGAAGGGTAAGTAGCCAATCAATTGGATTGAAGCATATTAAGGTATCAGATAGCAACCTCACCATCCATCTTTAATGCAATCACTGGAACTCAGTGTGATCTTTTTTTTCGTCAACGGTTATAAGGTAGAAGTGGATGAGCCACATTGCCCAATACTCTCTTTCGGTAGGCAGCTTATCTATTTACCAGTATGAATAACAAGTCCAATAAAGTGAGTATTGTCGCTAGGGCTGCTTGATTGGATTTCGGTGTTGACGGTTGAGCTGGTAGACACTAGATATTTATTGATTCTAACTCAAAGGACCGCTTTGATTTAAGCATTCTTTTGAATTTTACATGTTCGTATCCAATTCTTTCAAAGTTTAGCTTCTTCAGTTGAGTGTTCGATTCATATTGACAACCAAAATATACTTCTGAGACAGCTGAGGTTGAAAATGGCATTAATCCCTCCGAATCCATTTCATCTGCTTTTTCGGGAGTTGTCAAAAGTCGAATCTCTTCTTCATAATCCCACTGAATGGACTTAGTTGAAAACAAATGTTGAATTGCAGCCAGTTCGTCTTTACACATGTCTGATTTATCGAATTCCTGTGTGTAGTTTACTTTGAGAGCTATGATGCCCCTTATTTTCATTAGTTCTGAGACATTGAATCCGATGCACGCTCCAGTGTGCTTGTTGGCGTAGTGTGACCACATTAATATTTGTTTATTTGTAAGACTGAAACAACTGAACCGATATTTATTCAGGATTATCTCAAAGAGAGCATTGATGTCAGTATTACTATGATTGTAGTATTTACTTTGGACATGTGGTATTAAGTCTTTAAGGGGCATATTTGGCTCTTCTCCCTCTAACACCAAAATTCCCTTTTCTATGTGGGAAGTTAAGAAAGACTCAGTGACATTGAACGATATCAGTTCAGGATAGCAATCAAATGGATCATTGAATCTTTTTGCAATTGAAAACTTTAGGTTCTTATTATTTAGAATTAGATCAAGGTCTTCAGCCGATACGTACTTGTAAATGGTGGTTTTTTTAGTCACAACTTGGTCAAAATGGTGGGTATGAAGTTAGATAAATCCGTGCTAAGTCACTTAGGATATTTCTATCATACTTTTCGGATCAAACTACCACTTCAAACACTTTCATAACCTTTGCCAAATAGGTCATGTTCCCTTTAAATGACTGAGATGCCTAAAAGGAAAAGTCTTCGATATTTGTTATTTTACTCATACTCTAAACATTAAGTATGAAGATTATGAGAAAAATTCTACTATTAACCCTTGCAGTAATTTCCTACACCTCGTGGGCTCAGGTCAACATATCGGGCAAAGTAACCGATGACTCTGGGCAGGAGGTAGTGGGAGCGACCGTTCTGGAGAAGGGCACCTCAAATGGTGTCATTACCGACTATGAAGGCAAATTCTCCCTTCAGGTGAGCAGCTCAAATGCCGTGCTTACTTTTTCCTTTGTGGGATTTAAGTCCCAGGAAGTGGCAGTAGCCGGACAAACTAACCTCTCCGTGACCATGCGCGAAGGCCTGGAGCTGGGTGCCGTGACGGTGGTAGGTTCCAGAAATGAAAACCGGACGGAGCTCAGCACCCCGGTGCCAGTAGATGTCATTGATCTGGCAGAAATCCCTTCGCGAAATGGACAGATCGAGATCAACCAGATTTTGCAATATGCGGCACCTTCCTTCAACTCCTCCAAGCAGTCGGGGTCTGATGGTGCTGACCACATAGATCCGGCCACACTCAGAGGCCTCGGTCCTGACCAGACGCTGGTGCTTATCAATGGAAAAAGAAGACATCAGTCTTCATTGATCAATGTGTTTGGAACCAGAGGGCGTGGTAACACCGGGACTGACCTGAACGCCATCCCTGTAGCCTCTATCAAAAGAATAGAAATCCTGAGAGATGGAGCCTCCGCCCAGTACGGGTCTGATGCCATCGCAGGTGTGATCAACATTGTGCTGAAAGATAACACAGGAGATATTAGCGGCAACGTGACTTATGGTGCTTATAGCACAGCGGCAAAGGGAACCTTTGATCCGGGGACGGCCAATGCGGACGGCAAAAACAGACTCTATGATGACGATAGAAGCTTCGATGGCAATACGGTACGGGCTTCTCTTAATTACGGTCTGGACATTGGTGATGATGGTGGGTTTGTGAACTTCACTACCGAATTTGTCAATAAAGAAAAAGTACTCCGACCCGGGGCTTCTTTTCGTCAGGGCTATGGTGAAGCAGGCATTCAGGGGTTCAACTTCATGGTGAATGCTTCGGTGCCAGTAGGCGATAAGACAGAATTTTACGCGTTTGGTGGTCGAAATTTTAGAAACACAGATGCCTACGCCTTTTCACGAGATGCCGAATCTGGTCGTAATGTGTCTTCTATCTATCCTAATGGGTTCACCCCCAGGATCACCTCCATCATTTCTGATGCATCGGTATCCACTGGCTTCAAGCAGATTTTGCCGAATGGCTGGAAAATGGATGTGAACAACAGTTTCGGTAAAAACGATTTTCATTATTACATCAAAAACACTGTGAACGCTTCGCTGGAAGAGGCTTCTCCCACAGACTTTGATGCCGGTGGACACAGCCTGGCAATGAATGTGACCTCTGCCACCCTGACCAAATACTACGATGGGTTTTTGTCAGGTACCAACCTGGCCTTCGGGATGGAATACAGAACGGAGACTTTTGGTATTTTCAGTGGTGAAGAGGGCTCTTATGCTACTTACGATACGTTGGGACTGGCCATTACCGGCCCTGATCAGCAAGCTCCTGAGTATAACGACGAGCCACGTCCGGGTGGATCACAGGGTTTTCCCGGGTATAGCCCGGCAAACGAAGTGCTGAGAAGCAGATCCAATCTGGCCTTGTATGTGGATACCGAATTTAATATAACAGAGCAGTTTCTCTTGGGAGCAGCAGTTCGCTATGAGAACTACTCAGATTTTGGTGAGACGTTTAACTACAAGCTGGCTTCCAGACTTGAACTGACCGATAATCTGGCGCTGAGAGGTTCCCTTTCATCAGGATTCAGAGCACCATCATTGGCGCAGATTTATTATAACCTTCGATTTACCAACTTTATTGGTGGTGAGGCTCTGGAGGTTCTTTTGGCGCCCAATAACAGCCCCGTGACTCGTGGGTTTGGCATAGAGCAACTGAAGCAGGAAACAGCCAAGAATGCGAGCCTAGGAGTGACACTGGGAGCTGGTAATTTCACCGCTACTGTGGATGGGTATTACATCACCGTGAAGGACAGGATAGTACTGACCGACTACTTTGATGCCTCTTCTTTGAACATCAACGTGGTGGATGCTCAGTTCTTCGCCAATGGGCTGGATACTAAAACCACTGGTGTGGATATGGTATTGAACTATCGGGCGCAATTGGGTGCCAACCGACTCAATGTGGCACTGACCGGAAACATCAATGATATCTCTATTGAAAAAATCAATAATGGCAACCTGGATGCGGATGTGTTTTTTGGGCCAAGGGAACAGTACTTCTTGAAGGCTTCTGCCCCACCGTCCAAGTTTGGTCTGAACATCGGCTACTTCACCGACCGGTTTGACGTATCTCTGGCGTTCACCCGCTTCAGCGAAATCACAGTGCTCGACTGGCAGATTTATGAGGATGATGCCGACTATGGTGGGTATCAAAACAAGCTCAATGCCTCCAAAGATGTGTATGAGGCAGGAGTGGTTACTGACCTGAGTGTTAGTTTCCAGGTGACAGATGGGCTGACCTTATCTCTCGGAGGAAATAACATTTTCAATGTCTATCCATCACAGCAGGATGACTGGACCGATTCGGGAGGGTACTGGGATTCTGTGCAAATGGGTGTAGGCGGTGCTTACTTCTTCGGTCGCATAGGGTTTACTTTTTAAGACTTAATCAAAATGAGAAAAAGCCCGGTGAAGATTCTTCACCGGGCTTTTTTAGTGCTTCTACCCCTTGATTTGGGTCAATCCAAATGCTGTAACCACTCGATCAGCCGGTCTGTCCAGCTCGCCAGGTGTCCCCGACCAATAGCCAGGCCAAACCCATGTCCGCCGGCAGGGTACAAGTGCATCTCTGTGGGTACGTCTGCTTTTCTCAGGGCTTCGTAAAATCGCAAGCTGTTTTCCACAGGTACTACCTGATCATCCATCATATGAAGAATGAAAGTTGGTGGGGTATTGACTTGTACCTGCAGTTCGTTGGAGTATAATCTCACCAGCTCTTCTGTTGGGGTTTCACCGATCAGATTTTTTCTGGATCCCATATGAGTGATCTCAGTATCCATGGAAATAACAGGATAGATCAGTGCCATAAAATCGGGGCGAGATTCGTCATCAAAGTGGGTGCCGAGGGTGGAGGCCAGGTGGCCCCCTGCCGAGAATCCGATCACCCCAACTTTGTCGGGATCGATGTTCCATTTGTCGGCATTGGCTCTTACCAACTTCATGGCTTGCTGTGCATCCATGAGTGCAGACTGATGAGGTACAATGTTACTTTGAGATTTGGGCAGGCGGTATTTCAGTACAATCCCTGCAATGCCCTGACCATTCAGGAGCTTGGCTATATCCGTTCCTTCCTTATCATAAGCCAATATGGAATACCCCCCTCCCGGGCAGATCACTACGGCCTGGCCTGTGGCTTGACTTTTACCAGGGAGGTATACCTCGATGGTGGGATTTTGCACATAGGCTATTCGCACTGCGTCAGTGGTGTCGCGGGATTCCACTTCTTTGGTTTTCTGCTGGTTGGGCACCTGATCTTTCCAAAGGGGGAGCAGGTAGTTTTGCCCGTGGGCGAGGTGGATGGAAGAAAGCACAATGAAAGTAAAAAGTAGTCTCATGGGATTTTGTATAAATCAACTCAAATATTGATTAGTTAGCCGGAATGGCCAACAATGCAACCAATAAAAAAGGGGCAAGCGCCCCTTAATTTATTTTGCTGTATCGTTTTTTGGAGGATCATTGGCCTCCTTTGGCTTTTTGGGTTCGTTTTTCTTTTTCACCTCGCTGGCCAGCTTTTGAATCTCTTCGGTAGACTTCCCTTTCAGATAATCCGGGAGCTCCATACCGGCCATGCCAAACATCTCCTGAAGTGGTGGTACAGACTTATACAAACCGGAAATAAAGTTGGCCGTAGAGGATTTTTCGTTCTCCCCATTGCCACTGTCCCAGACGGTGATCTTATCAATTTTGATATTTTTGATGGCTTCAGTTTGCAGTTTTACCAATTCATTCAGTTTATCGGCAATAATCAGCAGCACCGCATCACGTGAGTTATTGCCAGCGGCACTTACTATTTGTTTGAACCCTTCGGCCTGCTTGGTCAATACTTCATAAATACCTTTGGCTTCAGCCTCTTTCATAAACAGGATGGCGTCTGCTTCCCCTCTGGCTTTTCTTCTGATCATTTCAGCCTCCGCTTCAGCAGCTATTTCCACTTTTTCTTTGTCAATCTGTGCGGGTATCACCACATCAGCTGTTTGGGTGGCTTTATCTCTTCTCGCTCTGGCATTTTCAGCCTCCTGCTCTGCGGCATAGGCTTCTTCCAGTGCTTTGGCAGATTGTACTTTCTCCGCCGCGATGGCAATTTTCTGTGCTTCGGCCTCTTTTTCTCGTCTGGCAGCGTCCGATTGTGCGATTGTGATCTTGGCGGTATTTTCCCCTTCCACGGCCATGGCATCGGCTGAAGCTACTTTTACCCGCTGCTCCTGATGAGCATTGGCCTCACCAATAGATCCGTCTCTTACCTTCTCAGCTACACTTTTTCGGGCATCGTTGATGGCTTTGGCTGCAGCCTCTTTTCCCAGTGCTTCTATGTATCCAGACTCATCTTTGATGTCTGTCACGTTCACGTTGATCAGCTTCAGACCAATCTTTTTAAGCTCAGCTTCCACATTGGAGGCCACATTGGCAAGGAACTTATCTCTGTTGCTATTGATCTCTTCAATGTCCATGGTCGCAACCACCAGGCGCAGTTGTCCGAAAATAATGTCTTTGGCCAGGTCATGAATACTCTGCTGTGACTGACCCAGCAGGCGCTCTGCGGCATTGTTCATGACACCTTCCTCAGTAGAGATACCCACGGTAAACCGTGATGGCACATCCACGCGGATGTTTTGGCGAGAGAGGGCATTCGTCAGCATCACTTCAATAGAAATGGGTGTCAGGTCCAGAAATTCATAATCCTGAATGATGGGCCAGATAAAGGCGGCACCCCCATGGATACACTTGGCCGACCGGCCCTGGTCATCGGCGCCTTTGCCGACTTTTCCATAGACTACCAATATTCTGTCTGAGGGACAGCGCTTATAGCGTTGAAAGAGACCAATGAGTAGTACAAATACGAATACGACTACTGCGGCGATGATAAATAAGAAGGTACTCGACATTGAATTATTTAGATTTAGTAACGATTAATGTGTCATTGCTGGTGATGTCTGTGACGGTCACCACGGCGCCTGTTGGCAAATCCTGATCATCATCGGTGATGGCGTCAAGCTCCCGCAGAGATCCCTGCACTTTGATGCTCACCTTCCCGATATTGCTTCGGCCTGATAGGATGGGCAGATAAACTTCTCCGATTCCCCCGATCGCATTCTTAGCGGACATATTGCCAGAGTCTGTCAGCTTGCTGAAATAATAAAAAATTGCTGCCATAATCACCATCATCAGGATACCGGCCCCAATGGAAATGACCACTGAGAGTCCTCCTGACAGCCCTGAATCCAGACAAGCGATGCCTGTCCATGAGAAAAGCGTAAAAAACCCTACAAAATTTTTGATGGTAAAAAACTGGAAGCCAGCACCATCATCGGTTTCTACGTCAAAGTCTGCCGACCCGTCTGTATCCATATCGCCACCCACAAAAGTCATGATCATCTGGAGCAGGAAAATCAGGGAGAAAGGGATGGCAAAGCCCCAGTAAATTTGTTGGAGGGTGGTGAGGGAGTTCCACCAATCTGAAAAATTGAAATCCATGGGTGAGTTATTTTGACCTTAAAATATCACTTTTTTCTTTTCCATGTACGTGCTTTGCCTTTTTCTCTTAGAAAATTAACCGTTATTTTGACTACTTGTGTGATATTCTCTCAGAGTGATCCTTTATGAGTAAAAAAATATTGCTTACCGGCTTTTTCGCACTGGTATTCTTAAGTGCACTTTATGGGCAAACTCATTGGCTGGGTTTGGGGCCATCGGTGCCGTTGGCAGACTTTGGAGAGGCAGACGTAGAGCACCCGACCAGCGGGATGGCCGCCACGGGAATGGCCCTTGGGTATGAATTTATAGGCCCGACAGATAGTGTGGGACTGGCGATTTTTTTCAATGCCTCCTTTATTTGGAATCCCTTCGACGAATCTTCCGAAGCCCAAATAGAATCCTCGATGAGGAGCCCACCGGAGAACTTAAAGTATTCACACTACTTTGGACTGCCCATGGCCGCCGGGGTTAATTTTTCTCCTCGAAATACTTGGCAGGTGTCAGCGGGGGGAGTAATCAGCTTTTTTAAACCTTCTGCCATGGTGATGGGGCGGGATGTGTACAAAATAAAAGGAACCACAGGTTTTGGGTTGACCCTGGGCGCTTCCTTGCACATCGGTTCGCGCGTGGCACTCAAAGCCCGGTATTATTGGCTGACTAACCATCGGTTGAAAAATGGATATTACCGATACTATAATTCACCGGAAAACAAGGTGCAGAACGTCAACGAGCTTACTGCCATGCTGGCCTTTAGGCTAGGAGATTAATTCCGTTCCTTAACAAAACGAAACAATATTCTTTTGTCGATTTTCAAAAGACCTACACTTTCTCCTACCTTCGTAGCTTCATTTTCAGCGTATGCGACAGAAACTACTTAGGGAAGGGGCCAACGAGCTTTCTTACGAAATTCGTGGGATTGTGAAGAAGGCAGAGCAGCTTGAGCAGCTTGGGTATTCTATACTATGGGAGAACATTGGAGATCCTATTCAGAAAAATCACAAGCTGCCGGCATGGATGAAGGAGATCATAGCAGGATTGCTCTATGAAGACAATACCTATGGGTATAGCCACTCCAAAGGCGTGCTGTCTACGCGCGAGTTTCTGGCAGATTTAAATAATAAGCGTGGAGGTGCTCAGATCCTGCCACAGGACATTACCTTTTTCAACGGACTGGGGGATGCCATTCAGAAAATCTATCAGTACCTCTTGCCCACCTCACGGGTGATTGGTCCCTCACCGGCGTATTCTACCCACAGTTCTGCGGAGGCGGGGCATGCCAACCATCATCCGATCACCTACAAGCTGGATCCGGATAATAGCTGGTACCCTGACATGGATGACCTGTACAATAAGGTGAAGTACAACCCGAGCATCGTGGGGATACTCATCATCAACCCGGATAATCCAACCGGCATGGTTTACCCCAAGGAAATATTGGAAAAGATGGTGGCCATCGCCAGGGAGTTTGATCTCTTCCTGATCTGCGATGAGATCTATATGAATATTGTCTACAATGGCGCAAAAACCTGCACGCTTGCCGAGGTGATAGGGGATGTACCTGCCATTTCGTTGAAAGGAATTTCTAAGGAGTTCCCCTGGCCAGGCGCCAGATGTGGCTGGGCCGAATATTACAACCGTACCAACGATCCGGAGTTTACCAGACTATGTGAGACCATAGACAATGCCAAGATGATCGAGGTGAGCTCGACCAAGCTGCCACAGCTTTCCATTCCCAGGATCATGAAGGATCCTCGTTATCCGGAGTTCATCAAAGAAACGAGGGATAAGATCGGCAGGCGAAGTGCCTATTTGAATGAGGTATTTAGTGATGTGCCCTATGTGAAATTCAATCAGACCAACGGGGCTTTTTACAACACCATGATTTTTGAGCCGGGTGTGCTGAATGACAAACAGACCCTGAAGATCACTGATCCAAAGGTGGAAGCGTTGCTGGAATCCTGGATGAAGGCCAATCACATGACGCTGGACAAGCGGTTTGTGTATTATCTGCTGGCTGCCAAAAATGTGTGTATCGTCCCGATCTCCTCGTTTTCATCAGACCTGCTGGGCTTCCGGCTTACGCTGCTTGAGGAGGATGAAAGCATCATCGAGAAGACCTTCAAGCTGATCAAAGAAGGCGTGATGGAGTACTGTCAGTCGGTTTAATTATTTATTCGTTAATCAAAAATCACTGTTCGATTATTGTGCACCAGGGCCTTGCGTTGCAGGTGTGTCCAGATGGCCCTTGAGAGTACGATCTTTTCCAGGTCTTTTCCTTTTCTGATGAGGTCCTCCACGGAGTTTTTGTGGGAGATTTTCACTACATCTTGCTCCAATATGGGGCCGGCATCCAGGTCAGCAGTAACATAGTGACTGGTGGCACCTATCAGTTTCACTCCCCGCTCATGCGCCCGGTGGTATGGCTTGGCGCCAGCAAATGCCGGGAGAAAAGAATGGTGAATGTTGATGATTTTATTGGGATAGGCATTGATGAACTCATCGCTGAGTATCTGCATGTACCGCGCCAAGATCAAAAAGTCAATGTTGAGCTCCGAGAGCAGTGACCGCTGGGCCTGCTCCATTTCCTGCTTGTTGTCTTTGTTGATTTCAAAGTGATAAAACGGGATGTCATATCGCTCAGCGATGGTCTGATGTACGGTATGGTTGGAAATGATGGCCGGAATCTCAATCTCCCACTCACCTGAGTAGTGTCGCGACAGGATATCGTAGAGGCAGTGGGAAGATTTGGAGACAAACACCGCCATTCTGGGCTTTTTGTCTGTAAAATGTAGCTGCCAGTTCATGTCGTATTGGCTGGCTATTTTATCCTGAAAGGTGCCATGAATATCCTCTTTGGGGATGGTAAATCCGTCGAGTTCCCATTCTGCCCGCATGAAGAATACTCCTTCTGTTTTTTCCACATGCTCATCCAGGTCGATGATGTTGCCATTGTGCTCAAACAGGAAATTGGTAATGGTACTGATCAGGCCTTTGCGGTCCGTACAGTGGATCAGTAGTATGGCATGGTTTTTTAAGCCCATAGTTATTCGGTTTGTATCAAAAGTGGGGCTGACTTTTTGGGTGGGTAAAAGTAATAAGAATCGGTTATGATAAAAGGGGCAATTCCCAATGATACCTGACAGCCAGCACTCTGAAGGAAACGATAAACCCGGCAGTGATCAGAATGTTGAGAAATTGCTCTACCGCCCAAAAATCCAGAAGGATGAACACGATGCCTCCGGCGATACACGTGAGTGCATAGATCTCTTTGCGGAAGATGAGCGGGATCTCATTG
This sequence comes from Marinoscillum luteum, assembly GCF_044005705.1. Taxonomy (NCBI): domain Bacteria; kingdom Pseudomonadati; phylum Bacteroidota; class Cytophagia; order Cytophagales; family Reichenbachiellaceae; genus Marinoscillum; species Marinoscillum luteum. The sequence goes on from NZ_JBIPKE010000018.1 coordinate 83,272, forward strand.
CAGACAATATCCCGGATTACCCCACCAAAAACCGCAGAGATCATGCCCATCATGATGCCAATGATAGGAGAGACACCAAAGTCCAGGGCTTTTTGCAGACCCAGAATGGTGAATACGGCGATGCCTATCGTATCAAACAGGAAAAAGGTTTTTCTGAGCTTCTGGACTGCCTGCCGAAACAAAATGGCAATGGAAATGCCTATGAGGATCATGAACAGGTAATTGAGGTTTTGCATCCATGAGACAGGAGTGCTTCCCAGCAGCACATCGCGGAGTGTACCACCGCCCAGCGCCGTGATAAAAGCCACTGCTGAGATGCCGAAAATATCCAGCTTTTTGTCAAACGCGGTGAGTGCTCCACTGATGGCAAATACCATGGTGCCGAGGAGGTCTATGAAGTAGAGGATATTCAAAAGTGCTTATTTTTCTGGCGAAGGTACTAAGATGAGGGATCAGATACCACTTCAAAACTTCGAGAGGCGGAGTTGCCCTGTTCGTCCAAGATGGTGATCATATACGCTCCTCTTGGCAGCAGGAGTGATTGCTTATGCTCCCCATGGGTGCTCCCAATATAGCGGTCGTTGAGGTGCCAGAAGAGCTCTGCATTCGGGTTTTGATGGGAGCCTTCCAGAATCACCTCACTTGACTGGCCTTGCAGCTCTTTGGGGATAAATATTTTGGCATTAGCCGATGGATAATTGATCGCCAGGAGATTTTCCACTTGCTGCTCACATCCCGGGTATATGGGCGGTCTGCCTGAGTAGTCGGAGTGATTCTTTTGATAGTAATAGCCTTGCTTCGGGGGGAGTACAAACACTGACCGCAGGGAAGCCTTGTGCATGTCATAGCAGGAATGATTGACTATGTAGGTGTTACTCTCGTCCATCCAGAGTCGTTGATGATAGGTACATAAGCCGGATTGTTCCGCTTGAGGCCCCAGCTCCATGGTTTCGGTGTGTTCGCATGCCGGCCCGGCCAGCATCCCGGAGGCGGTGCAGGTTTGATGGGGAAATGAAAAAGGCCTGAGCTTTTCGAGCCATTGGCTATCGTATTCTCCAAGCCGGATAAGCTCTGTGAGGATGGGGCCTGCAGATGAAGCGCCCGAGAGACCAGCACGGCCCTCGCCATCGGCATTTCCTACCCATACACCCACCAGAATGTTGCCGTTCAGTCCAATGGCCCAGGCGTCTCTAAAACCGAAGCTGGTGCCTGTTTTCCATGCGATCAGCTGGCTGGAGCTGAAGTTTTGCCAGGAGTGATCGGCTCCAGGCCTTGTGAGCTCGGTCATGGCCTGAAAGGTATGCCAGACATTGATTTCGCTGAGCTCCACATCCGGAATTTTCCGAGAATCAGGAAGGTAGCTGATGCTGAGATTATCCTCGTTGGCCAGCTTTCTGTACAGACCAAAATACGCCTGGGCGAGATCCCAAAGTTTGACCTCTGCCCCACCCAGAATGATGGAGAGACCGTAATGCCCCGGTGGCTGAGTGAGGGTGGTGATCCCAAATTTTTGAAGGTCCTGATGAAAAACCTCATAGGTATATTCCTGCAGGAGATGGGTAAAAGGGATGTTCAGTGACATGGACAGTGCCTCATTGGCTTTGACCATCCCTGCATATCCCAGGTTGAAGTTTTTGGGAGTATACCCACCAAAGAAGCTGGGCACATCGGGAAGGAGGGTTTTTGGCAGCATAATGCCTTTTTCCAGGGATCTGGCATAAAGCAAGGGCTTGAGGATGCTACCCGAACTTCTGGGTTTTTGGATAACATCCACCTGATATCCATCCGCGGTGGGATCGGTGGTGTTACCTACATAGGAGAGCACCTGGCCATTCCGAAGGTCTACCACCATGACGGCCAGGTTGTCGATGCCACTGGATTTTAACCACCGATGCTTACGCTCTGCCACTTCCGTGGTTTTCTGTTGCCAAAAAGGATGAAGAGTTGTAGTCTGGGTTCGTCCCTCGGCATTTTCACGTAGGGTTGTAAGGAGGTGGGGGGCGCGCTGTGGAATATCAAAGGGCTTGTCGGGAAGTGGTTCCTCCAGGCTTAGTGCATAAGTGAGGCTGTCAATGTCAGCGCTCAGATAGAGCTTTTTCAAAAGGAAATCGCGCTTGTACCTCAATGCCTCCATGGAAGTACCAGGGTAGATCGCTCCGGGTTGATTGGGCAGTACGGCCAGGGTGGCACTTTCTGACCAGCTGAGGAGGTGGGCAGGCCTCCCGTAGTATCGCCATGAGGCAGCATCGATGCCTACCACATTGCCCCCGAATGGAGCCAGGGAGGCGTAATGTCGCAGTAGATCCTCTTTTGAATACCAGAGCTCCATTCTTAGGGCAATGCCCACTTCCCGAAGTTTTTGGAAGAAGGTGCGCTTCTCGTTTTGGAGCATTCGCGCCAGCTGCATGGTCAGGGTACTGGCACCGCTGACAATGCGCTGTTGTTGGATGTTTTGCCGAATGGCCCTTAAAACAGAGAGGGGGTTGACACCCGGATGATAGTAGAAGTATTCGTCTTCAAAAAGCAATATGGATCGCTCCAGTTTGACAGGCACGGAATCGCACAAGGGAAATCGCCATTGTCCGTCCGCAGCGATCGAGGCACTGAGCAAATGACCATTGCGGTCATTCAACACAGTAGAGGTGGGTCTGTCGCCCAAGCTGGGTGGGATCGCCAGATAAATACCCAAAGCCAGCAGTGGTGATAGCCAGGCGGCCCACTTGATTTTTGCACGACGATCACCACTGCCTGAAAGCATTTGAGTAGATAAATTATTTGGTTATGTAAACCCATTTCCCGGCAGTTTTCGCCGAGATAGAGGCCTTGTACATGGCTTCCGCCTGTATACCCGGCATATAATATTTACCCGGGTAGGCAGCCGTCACACTTACTTTGAATACTTTCTGACTGTTTTGACTCAAGTCAAAATACGTATAGACTCGGTCGTCACGAATGTCCTGATAGTCGAAAGCACTGTATTCACTGGTTTCCTGATCCGTGAGTCGGTCATTCTGGATTTCCCAGCCAGAGGGCAATATGTGCGTAAGGGCTATGTCTTTCACGCTACCGGCAGCATATTCGTTTTTCACAGTGATCAGTATATCAAAGCTCTGGCCCAATTTCAGGCTATCGGGAGAGAGCGATCTGCCGGATGGATCCAGGTAACGAACACTCACGGCCAGGTCAGACTGTGCGACTGGCTCATCGCCGGGCTTTGGAGTGCCAGTGATAGAAAGTGTCACAAAGAAATTGGACTCGCCTTTGTTGTCAATCTTGAGTGACTGTATGGCGTCAATGGGTAACTCGGATTTGTAAATGGCTTTATCCGAAGACCAGGTGGTGTTTTTTCCGCCATAGGAAATACCCGCTTTCATGCCTTTTTCTGTTTGGTTGGCAGTGATGTATTTGCTGATTGCCAATAATGAATAGGCCGTGGTTTGAGTGCTCATCCAGCCGTCTGCGGACAACCTCTCGGAGATTTCCTGCAAGATTTTATAAGCTTCTGCTTTGCTGTCCATGTACACATAGGTCTCCAGCAGTAGTGCCAGATCCCGCTCAAAGGAGCCGTAACTGTAGTAATAGTAGCTATATCCATAGTCTTTTACTTTTGAGCGACCGAAATCCTTCATGAGTGTCTGTGCTGCTTCTTTCTGACCGATGATGGCATAGGCAGCAGCAAGTTTATGTACAGACTGAACAGACTTGTCGGAGGTATTTCTGAGCCTGTTCATTGCCCCTATTTCTGGATATCCGGCCAGTGCCAAAGTGAAAAGTCGATAAGCCTGGATCAGGTCAGAGTCCCGATGGTCTACAGACTTGCTCCAGTTTCGGGCCTTATTCCTTTGGTAGCTCAAAATCTTTTCAATCAGTTCTCCTGGAACGGAGTACCCCTGTTTTTGGGCTTCTATCAGAAAATGATAAGCATAGCTCGTTCCCCAGCTGTTGGGATTGTCATAGCCAGGCCAGTAGCCAAGCCCTCCGGTAGGCACCTGAAATTTGGAAAGTCGTTTGATGGCCGTCTTGATGTTGTTCTCGATTTTCACGTGCTCCTCCACCGTCAGTTCGGTGATGTTTTTGAGGAAAAGCTGAGGGAATACCGAGGAGACCGTCTGCTCGATGCATCCATGTGGATAGCGGATCAGATAGCTGAGCCTGTGCTCCAGGTTGATCGGTGGGATGGATGCCACCTCCAGGGTTACTTTGTTGGTGCCCTCCATGCCGAAAAGCTTTCCACCGGGAGTGACTGCCTGGCCTGCTTCCACGGGAAGTACCTTCACGATGGTTTGTGCGGAGTTGGGTGACCTGGACTCAATGTTGATGTCGTGCCTGGCCGACTCACTGCCCGAGGAGGCGGTGATGGTCACTTTACCCGGCCCCAGCTTTTCGGCTACAGCCAGATCAAAATACAGGGTACCATTGGATTCTCTGAGCTCGATGGTCTGTTTATTGGAGCCCCTGAGGCTGAGTACTCCGGAAGTTTCTACCGTGATGGTGGCGTTTTTGATGTCCTCTTTGTATTTGAATACGTTCACAGGCAGACTCACCAGTTCACCGGGGCCTACCACGCGTGGCAGTGTGCCCAGTACCATCAGGGGTTTGATGACCGGAGTGCTTTTTTCGGCACTTCCATAAGCACCACCCAGCCCTGCTACCACCATGGTTCGCACGGATCCAATGTATTGGGGCATGGTGAAAGTATGTTTTTTAGATTGCCCACCCTCCAGGTAAAAAGGTCCCATAAACTGAACCACTGGTTTAAATCGGTTTTCCTCCTTCTTTTTGGAGTCGTCCAGACCTCCCTCACCACCACCAATGGCGAGCAGTCTCTCCAGACGACCACCATACGCTCCAATCACGTCATTGTAAAGATCCCAGGTCTTCACCCCTATGGCTTCTTTGCTATAGAAGTGATCCCACGGAGCAGGCGTTTTGAAATTGGTGAGGTCCAGCAGGCCGTCATCTACTACCGCCAGTGTGTAGGCCATAGGCTTTCCGTTTTTCTCAGTCACAGTGATCTCCACTGGCTCGTTGGGAGCCAGCTCATTAGCCATTCGGATGGTGGGTTCCAGTCGGGTTTCTTTGTCATAGACCTGAATGGAGGCAATCCCATAGAGTCTGATGGGAAGGTCATTGCTGGTCTGACCGTGCGGTTGTAATAAGGAGGCGTGCAGGTAGACATTGGGTGCCATTTCGGGGGTTACGTCCACCGTGAAGGAGGTCCATTCCTTTTCGGTTTTGATCCAGAAATTTTGGACTACTGAGCTGCCATTTTCTATGCTGATGAGTGCCTGCCCTTCATAACTTCCACGCATGGTCACATTGATCTTTTCGCCTACTGCGTACTCAGCTTTGTCGGTGCTCACTTCCAGCGAGGTAGCGCCGATGGCATTGCCACCCGATGAGCCATACCAACTGGTATAAAATACCTGACTGGATGAATGTCCCGATACCGGATCCCTGGCCACGACGATAAACCGCCCCCAGTTGGGGCTTTTGATGGTAAAGTTGATTTTACCCTTACCTGCGGTGGTGTTGATTTTTTTGGATTCGATCAGTTCGGCATAGCTGGAGGAAACATAGTTGGTACTGTAGTCATCCGACTGATCCCACCACCAGCGCCAGTTGAGTTTGTAGATTTTCACCTCCACGCCGGTTCGGTCTACGGGTTGCCCATTGGCACCAAGTGTGATCAAGTCTACCTGCTGAGGTTTATCGCGCTCGATACGGCTACCCTGATCTGCAGAGGAGAGGTTCACCCCCACAAACGAACTATAGGGGAGGTAGGTCACAGCTTTGGAGTTGACACTGAAACCGGCTCCCGGCTCAAATACTTTGGTGTTGAAAATGGCTTTGAGCGCTCCCGGGGAGTTAGGTTTTGATGGGAGTTGCAGGTTGATGGTGGCATCCCCATTTTGGTCTACTTCACCACTAAATATCTGCTTTGGGTCGTCATAGAAGCTTTTTCCCGCATCATCAAATTCGTATTGGGCGTAGCCATTAAAAGTGGTATTGGTTTCCACTAGTCGCAGTTCGGTCTCGGTTTTCAGGTTGCCCCCTGTGAGTCCTGTGAGCCATTTTACATTGAGTTTTCCTTTCACGGCCCTGTTTTCATAGGCAATCTGATCGCCCCCCAGATCCAGGTTGATTTTCAGGCGGTTGGGTTTTACAGTTTCTACCTTCACTGTTTTGGCGAAACTATTGTTTCCTACCGACACGGTTGTCCACCAGTTTCCGGTCACATCATCCGGACTTGTTTTGGTCTGAAAAGTGTAAAGTCCTTTTACGCCCTGTGTGACTACCTGCTTGTCCTTAATGTTGCCACGGGGGTCGCGTAGTTCCATGACTACCGGGTGATTATCGGGGATTTGTTTTTCGGGATCCTCCAGCATGAAACTGAGGAAAATATCGTCTCCGGGACGCCAGACGCCTCTTTCGCCATAGACCATGCCTTTGATATTGCCAATCACCCGGGTGCCAGACACATCAAAATTGCTGAGCGAGAGGGATTCATTGTCTTCCAGCCTCAGGTAAGATTTTTGACCCTGAGCTTCTGCAATAATGAGGAATGGCCTTCTTTCCGGTTTGATAGTGGCGAAGCCCTGGGCGTCGGTCATGCTGGAGCTCATTTCCTGAAGCTGATAGTCCAGCACTTTGATAGTGGCCTGGACGGGTTGTGCGTTTGTCATGTTGGTGGCGATCACCTTCATGGTATTGTCGCCCCCTATTTTGGCAATCAGCCCAATATCGGTGGCCAGCAGGCTGGTGGACACAAAGCGATTGGAATTGTAGTAGGAAACGTGGCATGGGTTATCACGCTCCTTCCAGGTATACCCGTCGGGGTAGCGGTAGTCCCAGAGATTACCCCATTCGTAAAAGTTGTCATCCTGGTGGATGCTCCATGATTCTTTGTCTGAGGGATTGTCTTGTACTTCAAAGACCTGATCACAGGGGTAGTTGGTGTATTCTGGAAGAAAACCAATTCTGACCTGATACAGGGCCCCTCTTTCGGCTTCAAAAAGGGTAGAAAGATCTAATGTAAACCGGTTCCAACTGCTGAGGTCTTCGGCCTTGGCGGAGAGGTCGATCTTGCGGCGCATGATTTTTCGACCTACCCGGTTGATCTGATCCTCACCGGAGAGATTGTTCACCTGAAAAAAGGCAGGCATATTGGCTTCAAATATTTTCACTACCTCCACCTGAACGGCTTTGAGATTGACGGATTCGAAGGGTAGCACCAGCCCGGAAGTAGAGGGTAAAATGGTGCCATTTCCTACTAGTCGGAGCTGGGGTTTTTCCGGCTCAAATGGGATGTAGCTGGTGGTGGTTTTACCCAGGGCCTGCCCTTTGGAGTTTTTGATCCCTTCGAAGATCTCCAGCTTTTTGCTGCCGGTCATGTTTTGAGGTACGTACACCTTCACCTGATTACCTTCGATGACCATGCCCGGATTTCGAACACCCTCCAGATTGATGAGGCCGGCAAGACTCTGGGCAGGATCAAGAGGATCAGAAAAATAGATGGCTACAAAGGGGTCTCCCGAGTTGTCCACCTTGGTGGAAATCATGGAAAAAACTGCTTGAGATGGAACTTCTATTCGCAGATCTTCGGATCGTTTCACCCCTATTGGGGCACCACTGGCTTTGATCTGGATGGTTGTTGGGTCCTTGGTGCGGGTGATCCCCGTCACGGCAAATCGATGTGAGGTCCCGCTGCGATGCTGCCAGGCGATGGGGAGGCTGCCTTCCATCTGAATCATTTTTTCTACCGCCTCGTTTTCGGCAAAGTCTGCGGTGTTCACGGTACCTTCAAACTGGAGCTGATCAGGGGTGGAGGAGTCGGGAGCCAGCATTTCACCGAGGATCACTTCAAAGTTTTGCTCGATGATGGAAATTTCGAACTTAAACTGCCCGAGTTCTTTTGGCACTTCTATGAGTGATTGGAGGTTCAGGGTGAATATGAATTTTTGCCCTGATTTTAAAGGCGTCTCCGGGGAAATGGTGATGGCGTGCGGGCCGGTTTTCACCAGGGTTCCTTTGATGGACGGGGAAATAGAAAAAAGGGTGTTGAGCTGCGGGTCATCAGGGATCGGCACGAGATTCGTAAACTGTACGTTGATGTTGTCCTTTTGCGAGATGGTGCCGCTGGTGTAGCCACTGATGTACTCGCCGAAACGAGCGTCATTGATGATGGTGCCAGATGATCCACTGTTGTCGCCACCGCAGGCAAAGAGGAGGCTCAGGAGTGTGAGGAGGGGAATGTGTTTTATTTTCATGATTTGGGACTTAAAAAATAACGATGCCATATTAAGCAACCCAACGCAGAAAAGCAGGGGTTAAGTGTTATTTTTTAGGAAAGAAATATTCCGTTTGAGGCCTTCGTATTTGGTCCGCTTTACGGCCGATTTCTTAAATACTTTGCTGAAGACTTCCTGGGTCATTTCTTCCCAATCCTGAGCGGAAAAATCTTCCCAGCCCTGTGGCTGGAAGGCGGGTTCGTTGTGGGGTGTGGAGAACCGATTCCAGGGACACACATCCTGGCAGATATCACACCCGAAAGCCCAGTTTTCCATTTTACCTTTAAACTCCGGTGGAATGCTCTCTTTGAGTTCGATTGTCAGGTAGGAAATGCATTTGCTCCCGTCCACCACATAAGCCTCTGAGATGGCATCAGTGGGGCAGGCATCCTGACAGGCGGTACAGGTGCCGCAGTAGTCTTTCATAGGACCATCAGGTTCCAACTCCAGGTCGATGATGAGCTCCGCCAGGAAGAAAAAGCTTCCCATCTGCCTGTTGAGTAGGAGGGAGTTTTTGCCAATCCACCCCAGTCCACTTTTGGCGGCCCAGGCCCGCTCGTGTACGGGCGCCGAGTCTACAAATACTCTTCCCTCCACAGCTCCAATTTTTGCCTGAATCTGATTCATAAAAACCTTCAACTTGTCCTTGATCACATGGTGATAGTCCTGACCATAGGCGTACTTAGCCAGTTTATAGTTTCCGTCGGTGGCCTGGTCTTTTTCGGGATAGTAGTTGTAGAGGAGAGAGACCACAGACTTAGCACCAGGCACCAGTTTGGTGGGGTCCAGTCGCTTGTCAAAATGGTTTTCCAGATAACCCATTTTTCCCTGATATCCGCGCCTGAGCCATTCTTCCACTTTAGGTGCTTCGCCCTCTAGAAATCCCGCTTTGGAGATTCCACAGAAACTGAAGCCCAGCTCAGTGGCCAGCGATTTGATCAGTGCGGTATGCTGCTGTGGGTTCATGATTTGGTAGTGATGATTAGGTGGAGGGCGCCAAGGGAAATGGCGATGACCAGAAACAACGCTGGGAAACCGCCAAGCACGGAGATCATTTTGATCCCTTCTATGCCCGAGTAGGAGATCATGATCCAGGCCAATGTCCCCACGATAGTCCCCCAGATCACCTGAATGAAAACCGGTGATTCCTGATGTTCGGTGGTGATCCCTTTGGTGCAAAGATTACTCATGGCGGAGGTGTTGGAGTCAGCCGCGGTGACATAGGAGATAAAGGTAATCAGTAGAAAAATGATGCTGATCAGCCGGGTAAAAGGTAAGGATTCAAAGATAGCGTAGATCACATTTTCAGGCCCTTTATCGTTCAGGATTTGAAATAGCGCACCATTACTCAGGGTGTCGAAGTGAATGGCCGAACCACTAAAGATCATCATCCAGAGTCCTCCGAAAATAGATGGAAAGACCAGATTGACCAGGATAAACTGACGAACGGTATATCCTTTGCCGAGCCGACCAAGGAAAAGAGCCGTGATGGGTGCCCAGGCCAGCCAGTTGGCCCAGTTGAAGACGGTCCAGCTCTGAAACCAACTTTGATCAAGGGCGTGGTTCCAGTTGACGCTGCGGGGAAGAAAATTTTGGACGTAAGCGACCACCGCCGAGCTTCCTGTTTCTAAAATAGGCATGGTGGGGCCGAAGCAGAAAAAGAAAATGGCCAGGAGAATAAATGCTTTGATGTTGTAGTCGGAAAGCACACGAATACCTTTCATCAGCCCACTGCTGGCAGAGGCCACGAAAGTGCCTACAATGGTTATGGTAATGACCAGCAGGAGAAAACTGGAAGGAGGAATACCCAGAAAAAGGCGCAGTCCTCCAGAGATGGTAAGAATGCCAGCTCCCAGGGAAGCTGCCATGCCTGCCACCAGTCCGTATAAGCAAATGATATCGGTGAGGTGTCCAATGATTCCGGAGGAGCTTTTACCAATGAGGGGAAAGAGGGTAGCGCTTACCTCAAAAGGGCGCTGGAGGTTATAAAAACAATAGGCAAAGACCAGCGCTGCCATGGTATAGATGGCATAGGGGCTTAGGGTCCAGTGAAGGATCATCGTAGCCATAGAAAAATTCCGGGCTTCTACGCTGGCGGGGTTGATGCCCAGGCTGGCGGGTGGCTGATGAAAATGAAAGAGTGGCTCTGCGGTTCCCCAAAACAAAATGCCAGTGGCAATGGTGGTACAGAGGGTAATCGAAAACCATTTCCATTTGGAAAGTAGCGGGGTAGCTCCCTTCCCCCCTATGGTGATCCGACCGAATGGGGAAATGTAAATGACGACAAGGAGCAAAACGAACAACAAGACACTCCAGCTAAACAGCCAACTGAAGTGCTCCAGAATCCAGGTGTTGATAGACTGAGCTGCAGCCAGAAACCCCTCTTTATCCAGCAGACTGTAGATCACTGTGCCCGTGAGGAGAATGAGTGGCGGCCAGAATTTAATAGGATTGAGTTGCTGCATCAGGCTGCAAACTAAAGATTAATCTGATTTCTTGTCGGAATGGCCAAGGCTTTTGTCTGGAGCGATGTGATCTCTCACAAGTTGCTTCAGTTCGGTGATTTCCGGGAATCGTCCCATTTCTTTTCTGGAGAAGATCAGTGTCCCGTTGGCGTAGATATCAAAAATGCCACCGGTGCCCTGCCTTAGGGTTACTTCGTCCAGTTCTTCGCTGAAGGTGGTGAGCAGCTCCTGACTCATCCAGTGGGCGCGCATCATCCAGCGACACATTTTACAATAGATGATGGTGACATTTTGCTCGCTCATGCCTTAAAGGTAAATAGTGAGGCCATATCTGATGGGGTTAGTTGAGGAGAATTCATATCTTTTTGGAAAATTTGAGCGGATGAAATGGACAGAAGATTTGGTGGCTATTGCCACGGGCGTATTAATTCTTGGGTTTGCCCTGGTGGTATTTGTGATGGCTCCATATGGAAATGCCAGCGAACAGGCCATCACCGGATCTGTGGAGATAGAGCAGACTACATTGACAAGTCATCTTCATCTCATGACTGCCAAGCTGCAGAAGTGGGAGTATAACCCACTCGATACCTTTGCCGGAAAAAACTACGGCTGGGGGTTGATGAGTCTGCTGCTGGTTTTCGCGTCTGTTCTGGGAGGCGGAGCGGTCATGATGGGCACGCCCCTCAAAAAGTTTTTGGGTGGTTTTGTGCTGGTATTTTTGGTGGGACTGGCGGCATATGTACTGCAGTCTCAGGTCAGTTTCAAGTCAATTGGTCTGGGTTATGCCCTTTGGGCGATCGTTCTGGGGATCTTTATCAGCAATACCTTTGGAATACCTGACTGGCTGAGACCCGCTCTAAAGCATGAGCTGTTTATCAAAACCGGTCTGGTTCTGCTGGGAGCAGAGGTGCTGTTTGGTAAGATCATGGCCATTGGGCTTCCTGGTATTTTCGTGGCCTGGGTGGTCACCCCCATTGTGCTGGTCACCACTTTTTGGTTTGGTCAGCGGATTCTGAAGATGTCTTCCAAAACCCTGAACATCACCATCAGTGCTGATATGTCTGTTTGTGGCGTGTCTGCGGCCATTGCCACTGCTGCCGCCTGCAATGCCAAAAAAGAGGAGCTCACAACGGCCATCGGGCTGTCCATGGTTTTTACCTCTGTGATGATGGTGGCTTTGCCCGCCTTTATCAAAGCAGTGGGGATGCCAGAAGTTCTGGGCGGTGCCTGGCTGGGTGGCACCATAGATGCCACTGGCGCGGTAGTAGCTGCGGGGGCTTTCTTGGGGGATAGTGCGATGAATGTAGCTGCTACCATTAAGATGATTCAAAACATCCTCATCGGGGTGATTGCCTTTGCGGTGGCCGTTTACTGGACCACCAAAGTGGATCGTGCACAGGGTAAAAAAGTATCCGCTTCTGAGATATGGACCCGCTTCCCCAAGTTTATTCTGGGATTTATCGGGGCCTCCATTTTCTTTTCCCTTCTGCAGGCGACCCTGAGCCCCGAGTTATCAGAGGCACTGATCGAAAAGCAGTTGTTTGGGTTTACCAAAGAGATCCGTGGGTGGCTGTTTTGCCTGGCTTTTGTAAGCATTGGGCTCTCTACCAATTTCAAAGAGCTCCGAAGCCAGTTTTCTGGGGGTAAGCCTCTGATTCTCTACGTCTGTGGTCAATTACTCAATTTGGGGCTCACCTTGCTCATGGCATGGCTGATGTTTTACAAAGTATTCCCTGAAATCACCTCGGCGATATGAAGCGCGTGATTAGAAACATCGTTTTGTTGGTACTCATACTGGTGGGGTTGGAGCAGGGAATCGTTTTTTTGAGCCAATACTCAGAAACGTTCAAAGCCCAGCAGCACATCATCAGTGAGGAGCATATGGATCCGGCGGCTTTCTTCTATACGGAAAGCGAACATGTACTTCGGGCAGAGAAGAAACTGAGGCAGACTTTGAAATAGAAAAATAATTGTCACGGATTTCAAACAAGCAGCGTCATTAAACTGGATCAAAGACTTCAGACAAAGATGCATGCTAACGAAAACCCACAGGATACACTTGAGATGAGCGAACTTCAATATCCGGAAAATGAGATTGAGCGATTCAGATCTACGCTGCTGCCCTATGCTTATAACATCATAGGGACTATGGAACCAGCACGGGACGTAGTGGAGGAGGTGCTGGTGCCTTTTGTCCTCAAAAAACACCCGGAGGTTCAAAATCCCACCGGGTATTTGGTAAAATCTGTGATCAACCGGTCGATCAGCCATAAGAATCTTCTGAGAAGCAGGCTTGAGCATTATCCTGATCATTGGCTGCCAGAGCCTGTGATTACCGAGGAGGGTATCTATCAGGGTGTGGACAAGGAGCGGATTCTGAGTTATTCCCTGCTGGTGCTTATGGAGAAACTTAGCCCGCAAGAGCGGGCGGTTTTTATCCTGAAAAATGCCTTTGAATTCTCACACAAAGACATAGGCGAGGTACTCGGGGTTGAAGAAGAGCATTCGCGGCAACTTTACAAAAGGTCAAAAGACAAGATTCACCTGAAAAGAGGAAAGAAAAAGGCTCTTTCGAGCCAAGACAGTGACCTCCTGAATGAGTTGATCGGGGCGATGCGATCTGCTGATTTGCCCAGGATCAAGCACTTGCTCAAAAATAAAGTGGAAAGCCGCTCAGATGGCGGACCAAATAACTCAGCGGTGCGTAAGGTACTCCGAGGGAAGGACCATGTGTCCAAATTGCTACGGGCCATAGGTACCAAATACTATTTGGAAAACACCCAAGTGGAAGTGATCTCTGTTAATCATCAGCCGGCTATTGCCTACTTGCAAAATGATGAAGTGTATCGGGTGATGATCCTGGAGGTGGAAGCGGACAAAGTCACCGGAGTTTTTGTGGTGATCAATCCGGAAAAGCTGATGGACTTTCGAATCAATCAATAACTCAAAAAAACTGTCACGTATTGGGCTGCTGGCCAGTCATACTACCATAAACCAAATAAATGTATGACAATGGAAAGAATAACAGCAAAAGAACTCCCAAAAGGCTGGTTTGATACCATGCTGAATACTGAGGGCTATTTAAAGAAAGCAGGCATTGATCAAATGATCTACCACCTGGTGAAGTTTCGGGCTTCGGTCATCAATGGGTGTGGCTATTGTATGGACATGCACGCCAAAGAGGCGGCCAAAGATGGTGAGACCGCCCAGCGGCTCTATCTCTCGCAGGTGTGGCGCGAAGCTACCTGCTTTACTCCTGCTGAGGCTGCCGCGCTGCACCTCACAGAGGCATTGACCGCAATAGATCAATCCGATTTGGAAAGTGCATATACCCATGCATCGGAGCATTTTAGCAAAGCGGAGATCGCTAATCTTGTCCTGCTGATTTGCCAGATCAATTCATGGAATCGCATCGCTATTACCTTTGGGTATGAGCCGGGTTCTTACAAGGGCTAAGGGATGATTCTCAAGCTGGCAAATCCATTTGCCAGCTTGATTTTTTCATTCAATGGGTTATCTGATCAGAATTTGACGGCTGATGGTCTGCTGTCGGGTTTTACATCTGACTACATACACTCCCTGTGTCAATGCCGAAACATCAATCCTCGATTGGGTAGTGGAGATGACCTCTTTTCCGTTGATGGAAAAAATGCGAATGTCCATTTCCCCAAAGGTGTGTTCATCGGTTTGTACAATAAGAAAATCATCTGCCGGGTTGGGGTATATTTCAACTTTGAATGACGGGAAAAGTGACAAAGGCTCCTCTACCGGATCGGTATTGGGTGTTTTGAAATCCCGGTCATAGACTGCATGAATGGCTCCTGCGGTGTATACCAGCGGCGCATTCCAATTGATCGTGATTTCATTGGTGGAGTAGCTGCAAAAATCATCTACGTAGCATTGGGCGGCAACGAGGCTGGGGTACTTGCTGGCACCACAGTCGTCATTTACATTCTGTGGGTTTGGGCCACCCGCCAGAAATCCCGGCACCGGTGCGGCCACATTGTCAGCGCCAGACTGCCGGTGGTGAATATCTATTGGTGATACAGTCCCAAAACCTGTCACAAAGCAATATTTGGTGGCATTTCGCCCCAGGAGATAATCCACGGCTCCTATGGCAGCATTCAGGTAGTCCACGTCATTCGTCAGCTCATAGGCATACATCAGCAGCATCCCCTGATTGCCGGGGATACTATTACTTCCCCAGTAGAAGTCATTGTTTGGAATGAGGTAAGGGGAAGTGTTTTTCTGGTAATCCTTGATGTCATCCGTCATATTGATCAGGATGTTTTTAATGGCCGTGGTATCGGCAGCTGCCGTTAGGGATTTTCTATGGGTGATGAGCGACAGGATACCCAGGGTTTGCACATTGGGCCAGCCTGGTATTCCAAAGTATTGAGAAAAGTTGAGGGTGGAAAAGTAGCTGTCATCTTTGGTGCCGATGTAGAGTTCGACGGCAGCCCAGAAAAATTCATCGCTGAAGTTGCCATCTCCGTAACCACCGGTATGAACTGCCGGATAGCCATCTTGTGCTCCAGGGTTGTTATACGATACATTAGGGTTGGTCTTGGCCCAAGTCCAGGCTAATTCAGCCTTGGCCAGACATTCGTCAGCAAAGTCGGGCAGGTAGGGTTTGTAAATTCTGTAAGCCATGGCCATTACAGCGGCAAAGTCGAGTGCAGCTGCTGTGCCCTTGGCCACCACATACCGGGTGGCGGTAGCCTTGTGTGGCATCACCACTCCCTGAAAGTTGGCAGTAGTGGTCTTGTTATACACTCCACCGTCATTTGGGTCTTGCATGGTACTCATCCACTCAATGTTCCAAAGGGCCTCATCGAGGAGGTCGGGCAGTGCATTGCCGCTTTCGGGGATGTTCAGGTCAAGGGTGTCGTAGAATTCAGGATAGTTTTCATAAGCGGCGAGTAGGGTAAAGGTGCTGATGCCTGAGTTTACAATGTATTTGTTGTAGTCACCGGCATCATACCAGCCTTTCGGGGTGGAAATGACGGTGCCTGCGGGACGCTCATCGGAAGCTGCCGAAGGCAGAACTACCACCGCATTGTCCGGGTGGCCCAATGGGCGATTGTAGACACCGGCAAACTCCTCGGTGAGCTCCATGGAAGCGCGGTTGTAGTAATAGGCCTTGATGGTGGCGCTCGTTAAATCCAGGAGTACATCATCGGCTATTTTAAAAGGATGGGAGAGGTCCCCATTTCCAAGTTTCAGTCTATAAGTTCCTCTGGTTTTGAAGTCTGAAAAGTCAGCGATTTTCACATCTTCTTCGGATTTACTCCAATATTTGGATGCGGACAGCGTACCGGAAAAAACCACTGCCGAGTTACTGTTTTTGATGACTTCAAAGGCCGATTGGCTGGAGCCAACAACCACCGCGATTTTCTGAGCTTCTGGCAGGAACCCTACCTGATTGAGGCGTATGTTACCCGGAGCAGTTTGGGCAAGGCTTTCCAGGAAATAAAGTAGTAGGAGTGGGACTAAGATCTTTTTCATTTGCGTTTTGCTATAGTCCTAAAAATAGGATGAAAAGATCACCTCCCGCTATTTTTACCTTTTGATATCCGGGGAAAGAACATTCACAGCACCAATGTGATACATATGATGCCGTGAAGTCGATTTTGGGTCTTCTTAGAAAAGCCTTCCCATCTCTTGCGGAGGGATGTGACCAAGGTGCTGATAGGCGCGTTCTGTGGCTTGTCTACCTCTGGAAGTTCTTTTGATGTAGCCTTCCATGATCAGGAAAGGTTCATAGACTTCTTCTATGGTTTCAGCCTCTTCACCACAAGCTGTGGCAATGGTAGAAAGCCCCACAGGCCCACCTTTGAATTTTTCGATGATCGTAGCCAAAATCCTGTTGTCCATTTCATCAAGTCCATGGTCATCCACATCCAGTGCTTTGAGGGCCATTTTAGCAATGTCCAGTGTGATGGCACCATCTCCCTTGATCTGCGCAAAGTCACGGGTTCGGCGGAGGAGGTTATTGCTGATACGAGGGGTTCCTCTGCTTCTGCGGGCTATTTCGTAGGCGGCTTCCTGATCGATGGGCGTCTCCAGAATATCTGCTGATCGACCCACTATGGAGGTGAGCAATTTGGCATCATAATATTCCAGTCGGGAGTTTATGCCAAAGCGTGCACGCAGTGGCGAAGTGAGCAAGCCCGAACGGGTAGTAGCTCCGATCAGCGTAAATGGCTCCAGGCTGATTTGTACCGATCGGGCATTGGGTCCACTGTCCAGCAGGATATCGATGCGGTAATCCTCCATGGCAGAGTAGAGGTATTCTTCCACTACCGGATTGAGTCTGTGGATTTCATCTATGAATAGTACATCGTGAGCTTCCAGGTTTGTAAGCAAACCAGCCAGCTCGCTGGCCTTGTCCAGTACCGGGCCGGAAGTCACTTTGATGCCAGCGCCCAGTTCATTGGCGATGATGTGCGAGAGGGTAGTCTTCCCCAGTCCGGGAGGGCCATGTAGCAGCACATGGTCGAGCGGCTCAGAGCGGAGCTTTGCAGCCTTCACGAAAATCTTCAGGTTTTCAACCACTTTATCCTGTCCGGCAAAATCATCAAACGAAAGAGGGCGCAGGGCTTTTTCAAACTCTTTTTCTCCAGAATCCATCTGCTCATCATCACCTCTCAGGTAGTCTTCTCTCATGCTTTGTTTTCGATCTTGGACAAAGATAATGTTAATGAAGGTTAGTAATAGTGTATGCCTTAATATTGCGTAAAATATCCAAATATGAGTCGAAAACTAGTGTTTAGGGTCATCCTGGCGGTGGTTGTGGTAGTGGCGATTTATCGGGTTTTTATGGGTCAGCCCAAATTTCAGCTGACACATATTACGGGTCAGACCATGGGCACAATCATCTACAATGTGAAATACCTGGGTGACGATGTACCCGGTTACAAGACCGAAATTGACTCCATTCTTCAGGCTTTCAATCAGTCGCTGTCCACCTACATTCCGGATTCGGAAATATCTCTGCTCAATAGAACGGACAGTATACTTTACCCCACGAAAATGTTTACTGAGGTGCTGGAGTCCAGCCGGCTGGTTTTTGAGCGTACCAATGGGGCGTTTGATCCTACCGTGGGTCCTTTGGTCAATGCCTGGGGTTTCGGTCCGGATAAGTCAGTCACAGTGCCCGATAGCAGTGTGATTGATTCTTTGAGATCTATGGTAGGGTTTGAGCGAATCATCACCCAGGGGAGTCAGGTAAGAATGGATCCTGGCATGTATCTGGACTTTAGTGCCATTGCCAAGGGCTATGCTGTAGACCTGGTGGCAGAGTTTCTGGAGGGAAGGGGATTCGAACATTACATGGTGGAGATAGGTGGGGAGGTGCGCACCAGAGGGCAGAATCAGGATAACGAGACCTGGAAAATTGGGATAGAAGATCCGATGGTAGCCAGGGACCAGCAACGTCTGTTAGCAATAGTGCAGCTAGATGACTTATCCATGGCTACTTCCGGGAATTACCGTAATTATTATCAGGTGGGAGATCGGATCATCGCACATACCATAGATCCCAGAACAGGCTATAACACCAGTCATAATTTACTTAGTGCCTCTGTATTTGCTGAGGACTGTATGACGGCAGATGCCTACGCCACGGCGTTCATGGTGTTGGGTGTAGAGGGAGCAAAAGAGATTTTATCCACCACAGAGTTGGAGGCATTTTTGATTTATCAGGATGATGAGGGTAAATTGAAAAGTTTTGTGTCTTCGGGGCTGCAATCCCGAATAGAACGCAACAACATTCAATGATTGTAATAAAAATTAATAAAAGTTCAGCTCCAGGTGAATTTTCTTGAAAGGAATTGCATTATCCGTTCTATGAAGTTGCAGCGCCCGCGCAGGGAAATGCTTCACCGCTATAATATCGCCGATCGATGGTTTTAATGATTCTTATTTTGTTCTTATCCGCCGTACTGGGGGGTGTTTCTTCTAAATTTTTTGGTCATCACACCCAAAGTATCCGGTACCCGCTCATCTTCGCAGGGTCTTTTCTCTTCTCCGTCACCATTATACACATTCTTCCTGAAGTCTTCTCATTGTCAGAAGACCCACTGGAGGTTGGTTTATACATCCTCTTTGGTTTTTTCTTTCAGCAGCTGCTGGAATATTTTACTTCTGGTATTGAGCACGGACATACGCATGCTCATGATGAGATCACCGGAACGTCCAAGTTTGGTCTGTTGATCGCTTTGGTGATTCACTCCTTTCTGGAGGGAGCACTGCTTACCCACGATTCTCCATTTCATGAGCGGCATGAGTCGTATTCTCTACTCGTGGGAATTGTCCTTCACAAGATGCCAGCGGCATTTGCTCTGGTGACTACTCTTCGGACAAGTAAGGGATTCGATGGGCGACTGTGGGGTATACTCCTCATCTTTAGCATCTCCTCACCGGTTGGATTTCTCATGAGCGACCAGGTGCTCAATCTTTCTCCAGAGGTGCTTCTTCTGCTTTTTGCCTTTGTGTCTGGTAGTTTCCTGCATATTTCCACTACCATTTTTGTGGAAAGCAGCCCCAATCATCACTTTGGGCTCAAAAAGTTTCTGATAAGTCTGTTTGGGGCGTTTACGGCCATTGCGACAGAATATTTTCTATGAAAAAATCATTTTGAGTTAGGATTAATTCTTTTCAGGAAGGTAAAATCATATATCTTTCAAGGTTAAGTAACTAATCCAACCATGAGTGAAAATACAATGAAGCGGTACTGGCGCAGAAACGTCAGGTATTTGCTAATTCTCCTGACTATTTGGTTTGCAGTCTCGTTTGGCGCCGGCATCCTGCTGGTGGACCTACTCAACGAAATTCAGTTTGCAGGCTTCAAGTTGGGCTTTTGGTTTGCCCAGCAAGGATCCATCTATGCGTTTGTGATTCTGATCTTTGTGTATGTCCGCTTGATGAACAAGCTGGACAAGGAATTTGATGTAGACGAAAAGTAGGATCTTCATGGATGTACAAAGCTGGACTTTCCTCATCGTAGGATTCACTTTCGCACTTTATATAGGGATTGCCATATGGGCCCGGGCAGCTTCTACTAATGATTTTTATGTGGCTGGAGGTGGCGTTTCTCCCCTGGCCAATGGTATGGCTACGGCAGCAGACTGGATGTCTGCGGCTTCATTTATCAGCATGGCCGGACTCATTTCTTTTATGGGCTATGATGGCTCGGTATACCTTATGGGCTGGACAGGTGGGTATGTCTTATTGGCGCTGCTTCTGGCTCCGTACCTTAGGAAATTCGGAAAGTTTACAGTACCTGATTTCATAGGAGATCGGTATTATTCTAATGTGGCCCGTACGGTGGCGGTGATTTGCGCCATCATCGTGTCGTTCACCTATGTGGCAGGTCAGATGCGCGGTGTGGGCGTGGTGTTTTCACGCTTTCTGGAGGTGCCGGTGAATGTAGGTGTATATATAGGCATGGGCATTGTCTTCTTTTATGCGGTCCTTGGCGGAATGAAAGGGGTGACTTATACGCAGGTGGCTCAGTTCTGTGTTCTGATTTTTGCGTTTATGGTGCCGGCTATTTTCATCAGTTTTCAGCTCACAGGAAATTATATTCCGCAGTTGGGCTTTGGGAGCCAGGTAGCGGATGGTACTTATCTGCTGGATAAGCTGGACAACCTTCACAAGGAGCTGGGTTTTGCAGAGTACACCGGCGGTACCAAGTCCATGATAGATGTTTTTGCCATCACATTTGCCCTGATGGTAGGTACGGCAGGTCTGCCCCATGTGATCGTCAGGTTCTTTACGGTTCCGAAGGTGAGGGATGCGCGTCTTTCAGCCGGATGGGCGCTGATTTTCATTGCCATTCTATATACCACTGCTCCTGCCATAGCGGCTTTCGCTCGGACCAACCTCATTGAGACGGTTTCCAATCAGGAATATGAGCAGGTACCTCAGTGGTTTTCTAATTGGGAGTCTACTGGTCTTATCGCTTTTGAGGATAAAAATGGAGACGGGAAGATTCAATACGTGGCTGGAGAGAAGAATGAACTTACGATAGATCGTGACATCATGGTGCTGGCCAATCCTGAAATAGCCAATTTGCCCAACTGGGTGATCGCTCTGGTGGCAGCGGGAGGACTGGCCGCAGCTCTGTCTACGGCCGCAGGTTTACTGCTGGTGATTTCAGCCAGTATTTCACATGACCTGATCAAAAAGCAATTAAAACCTAACCTTTCTGATAAGGAGGAATTGATTTGGGCACGGGTAGGGGCACTGGGTGCCGTATTGGTGGCTGGATATTTCGGCATTAACCCGCCCGGGTTTGTAGCGGCGGTGGTGGCACTGGCTTTCGGGCTGGCAGCAGCGTCGTTCTTCCCTGCGATTATTTTGGGCATTTTCGATAAGCGAATGAATAAGGAGGGTGCTATCGCTGGTATGGTAGTCGGCATCTTACTGATGCTGTTTTACATGATCAAGTTCAAATTTGATGGATTTGGAGGAGGCACTCAGGCAGACTGGTGGTTTGGAATCTCTCCGGAAGGTTTTGGCACCATGGCCATGCTGGTCAACTTTGCCGTTTCATTCGGGATTTCCAGGTTTTACCCTGCGCCCCCAGCCGATGTGCAGGAGATGGTGGAGCAAATCAGGTACCCAAGAGGGGCCGGAGGAGCCACTCATCATTAGTATGGGTTATAGGTTCGAGGCGATGGTGAAGTAGAGCTTTTCAGAGTCGAAAGGCTTGGACATAAAGTCATTCATACCCGATTGCAAGGCTTTTTCTTTCACCTCGGGAAATACGTCCGCTGTTAGCGCTATGATGGGGATTCGTTTCATGTGAGAATCCTTGTGGTTTCGGATGGCTCTGGAAGCCTCAAACCCATCCATTTCCGGCATTTGCAAATCCATCAGAATCACATCATATTGGTTAACTGCCAGTAAGTCCAGGGCGATCAATCCATTATCAGCAATGTCTACTTCACAGTTCCACTTCACCAGGAATCTTTTGGCGACGATCTGGTTGATCTGGTTGTCTTCAGCCAGAAGAACCCTGACACCAGAGAGGTCTCTTTTTTGGTCATCCGGTGTGGGATGCTGCGCAATTCTCTGGGTCGATTTGGGAAACGAGAGCTTGAAAAAGAAGCTGGACCCCTTTCCGGGGGAGCTGTCTACTTGAAGGTCACTTCCCTGAAGTTGTAGGAGTTTTTGACAAATGGACAATCCAAGTCCTGTTCCCGTCCGCAGATGAGTCTTTCCATAGTTGTCAATCTGCGTAAAGCGGTGGAAAATGCGTTCCTGATCGGCCTGCGCAATACCTGTTCCCGTGTCAATAACCTTGAACTGCACATTGACTGAGTCATTGGACGTCCCCAGACACTCCACACTTAGTTCTACTGAGCCCTCATCCGTAAATTTAATGGCATTGCTAATGAGGTTATTCAGGATCTGGCCAATGCGCACGGGGTCTCCTATGAGCCCGGGTATGGGTTGATGGAGGTTCAGAGTCAGGTTGATTCCTTTCTCGTCTGCCATTTGCATAAACGTGGAGATGGTTCGGTTGCACAGTTCCTGGATGGAGAAGTCACGCTGATCAAATTCCACATGGCCTTCTTCCAGTTTGGAAAGATCAAGGATGTCATTCAATATCACCAACAAGCCCTTGGCAGAGTGTTTCATCATTTTCAGAGATTCCCGCTGATCTTCCCTTGGATTCTCTGACAGTAAGTACTCAATGGTACCATACAGGCCGTTCATAGGGGTGCGTATCTCATGACTCATGGTTGAGAGGAATTCTGCCTTGGTTTGAGAAGCCTTTTGCGCTTTGTCCCGGGCATCCATGAGTTGCTTTTCGTAGCGCTTTCGGTCTGAGATGTCTCTGATAAAAGACGTGAAAATAACCTCATCACCAATCTGATTGGCACCAATGGATAGCTCCAGGTCAATGAGCTTCCCCTCTTTTGAAAGCCCCACCAACTCAAATCTTCGGTTGATGGTGGGCATTTTTTGTCCTTTAAGAAAGAAATCCAACCCTCTGTCCAGGATCTCTTTTCGGTCTGGCGGTACAATGTGCTCCGAGAATTTCTTGCCAATGATCTCCTCACTTGACCATCCAAAAATGGTCTCAGCCTGATTGTTCCAAAAGGTAATCCTCCCGGAAGCATCCAGCAGAACCACTGCGTCCATGGCATTTTCCACTACAGTGTAGAGCCTTTCAGCACTCTGAGCCAGCTCCCGCTGAATCTTCTCCCGCTCGGCGATTTGTATCTGAAGTTTCTGGTTGGTTTCTTCCAGCTTTTCGGTTTTTTCCAGCAGTACACCGTGAATTTGCTCCCGGCTCAGCTGGCTCAGCTGCTGCTCATTCAGGAGGGGCTCGGGAAGAATGCCAATTAGGAGTGAAAAGCCATCAAGAAACTGATAATTGTCTGCCAATAGCTGATAAGCCTCCTGGAGCCACTCTGATATTTTGGCCTGGCCCATGGAGAGGCAGAGGTACTCATAAAGCCTGGACACTTCGTACTTTACCGTACTCCTGAATTCACTTCTGTTGAGCTGGTTAAATTTCAACTGCTCCGCAGCTTTATCCACCTGATACTTGTAGTTTTTGAGGAGCTCGTTTTTGGAGTTGCCCACCATATCGGTGTATTTGGACCATACCAGATCCACAATCAGATAAGCCAGGTCACGCTCCTGATTATTGACTGAACTAAAGATGATTCTGAAAAACAACGTGTCCACCAAATTGGGAAACCGGCCCCGCATCTCTCTTCTCAGCTGAGTTTGATATTTGGATGGATTTTTTTGTTTGTAAATAAAGGAATGTTCGAAAAGGAGATAGAGTCCTGCGGATCTGTTAAGCTGACTGTCAAAGCTTTCCTTGGCCAGGCTTTTGATCCTATTGTCCAGGTTTTCGTTCCAAATCCCTTGCGCTTCAAAGGATTTAATGTATTCGATAAAACGGTTGTGCTCTTCACGCAAGAGGTTCCCATGGGGTCGGGAACTCAATCTTTTGTAAAGGGACTTAAACATCAGGATTTACTTACCTTCCAAATCTGATAAAACCCCCACCCGGAAAGTCCCCATGTGAGAATAAGTGCAATAAACCAGGCGATAAGACCACCACTTTCACCCAGCAGGGTGTTAAATAAGTTAAACCCAAAGTGATAGTCGATCTGCATGTGAAGGTGACCCACGGCCATCACCAGAAATCCCCAGGCCAGGTAGGTCATTCCTGTCCCAAATTTTCCTCCCTTGAGGTTTTTTGCATTGAGGAAACTAAAAACAACAGCCATGATCAGGAATGGGAGTTCCAGAAGTCCAAGTGTGATATTGAAACTACTAGAGGACATTCCATCCATACTGTAAGCGGGTACATTTACGGCGAATAACGCCAGAGTGGCAATTAGGAGCTTGTTGGTCTTCATGTCTGGATTTGGTCAGTTTCATAAATATAGTCATTGGATGGATAATACGCATGACCATATTGCACGATTGTTTTCGGCCTGTCCTTGATACGACTATGAATGAAGTAACCTCTCACCAAGGATGAATAGCGACGAATGGAATATTCTTTTGGCCGTTAAGTAAATGCCGGTAAAATATTTGGCCTTTGCTTTGGGGTGGACCTGATGGAGCATTGTCAAATTGGGAATTTCACATAGGAATTGTAAGTGATATCCATGATATTTGAAGGCCTATCTAACGTTAAATTATCAAAAACATAAAAATTCAAAACACATGAGTCACAAGATTCAAACCCTGAGCGGTTATATCCATGAATATCAGAAAAGCGTTCTCCAGCCCGAAGAGTTTTGGGGGAGAGTGGCAGAGTCTTTTCATTGGAAGAAGCCATGGTCAAAGGTATTGAAGTGGGATTTTGATGGGCCAGATGTCAACTGGTTTGTAGATGGGAAAATGAACATCACAGAAAATATCCTCGATCGTCATTTGTTCATCATGGGGGATAGGCCGGCCATCATCTGGGAACCCAATGAGCCGGGAGATGAGGTCGTCACCCTTACCTATAGGGAGCTCTATCATCAGGTTTGCCAGTTTGCCAATGCTCTCAAGGCACAGGGAGTGCAAAAGGGTGATCGGGTGATTATCTATATGCCCATGGTGCCTGAGGCTGCTGTGGCTATGCTCGCGTGTGCCCGGATCGGGGCGGTACACTCAGTAGTGTTTGCCGGATTTTCCTCCACAGCTGTAGCAGATCGAATCAACGACTGTGAGGCTAAAATGGTGCTGACCTCAGATGGAAACTACAGAGGAGCCAAGAGCATAGGAGTAAAAAGTGTGGTGGATGAGGCCCTGGAAAAGTCTACCTCAGTGGAGAAAGTGATTGTATTCAAAAGAACAGGTACCGAGGTGACCATGAAGGAGGGACGGGATATTTGGTGGGATGATGCCATCAAGGGCCAGCCCCTGGATTGCCCGGCAGAGGAAATGGACGCAGAGGATATGCTCTTTATCCTTTATACCTCCGGATCCACAGGTAAGCCCAAAGGGGTGGTGCACACCTGTGGTGGCTACATGGTCTATACCTATTACTCTTTTGTGAATGTGTTTCAGTATAATGTGGGTGATGTATACTGGTGTACAGCAGATGTCGGGTGGATCACCGGGCATTCTTACATCGTATATGGCCCGTTGTTGGCTGGTGCTACCACACTCATGTTCGAAGGAGTACCTACCTATCCGCATGTTGGTCGTTTTTGGGAGGTCATCGATAAGCACAAGGTCAACCAGTTTTATACAGCGCCTACGGCCATTCGTGCGCTGCAGGCCTACGGGTTGGAGCCGCTGGAGCCGTACAAGATGGACACTCTGAAGGTGATAGGATCCGTAGGGGAGCCTATCAATGAGGAGGCCTGGCACTGGTACCACGATCATGTGGGTAAAGGAAACTGCCCCTTGGTAGACACCTGGTGGCAAACGGAAACCGGAGGTATCATGATAGCGCCCATCGCTGGTGTGACCCCCAACAAACCCGCGCATGCCTCATTGCCACTGCCTGGGGTGCAGCCAATCATTGTTGATACCGAGGGAAAGGAGCTTCATGGAAACAATGTGGAGGGAAACCTATGTATCAAGTTTCCATGGCCCGGTATGATCAGAACAACCTATGGGGATCATGATCGATGCAAACAGACCTATTTTTCCACTTACAAGGGACTTTACTTTACAGGAGATGGAGCCAAGAGGGACCATGATGGCTATTTGAGAATCCTGGGTCGTGTGGATGATGTGATCAATGTGTCCGGTCACAGAATGGGTACTGCCGAAGTAGAAAATGCCATCAATGAGCATCCTAAGGTGATCGAGTCCGCTGTGGTGGGCTACCCTCATGATGTGAAAGGTCAGGGGATTTATGCCTACGTGATCTGTGACATGGAAGGCCGCTCAGAAGAGAGTTTGAAAAATGAAATCAGGGAAACCGTGAGCAAGATTATCGGGCCAATTGCCAAGCCTGATAAGGTGCAGATAGTTCCCGGACTGCCTAAAACCCGCTCTGGTAAAATCATGCGCAGGATTCTCAGAAAGGTAGCTTCAGGAGAAGCAGATCAGTTAGGTGACACTTCCACCCTGCTCAATCCTGAGGTGGTAGAGGCCATTGTCAAAGGAGCAAGTAAATAAATTGATGGAAAGGAGCCGGATTCCTTTTTGGTTCTGGTTTTAGCATATAGATTTGAAGTAACCACGGGGTGCCGTTATTCGGCTGAGATGATACCCGTTGAACCTGATCTGGGTAATGCCAGCGTAGGAATATCGGTTGACTCGTAGTAAGATTATAAAGTCATTAGTATAAACCGTATTGTCCACGCATGCCTGGACGGTACGGTTTTTTTTATTCCATTTTTTAAAAATGATGAGATGGCTTTTGATGAGTTAGTAAAACAGAACCTGACCAATTGGCAGGGCAGAAAAGAGTGGTTTTTCAACCGCGAACACACCGATACCTATGAGCTCTGGTACGAGGGGCGGTATAAGCGTGCTGAGATTTTTCAGAAAAAAATTATTGCGGATCGGCTTCAAAAGGACCCCAGGGTGAAGACACTTCTCGAGTTTGGATGTGGGACCACACGATTCACCAGGTGGTGGCACGAGATTGGGATAGAGGCTACCGGTGGTGATTTGAGTCCCTTCATGCTGGCTCAGGGCAGACAGCTCTTCGGAGGTGACCTGGTGCTGGCAGACTCTCATCACATGCCCTTTCGTGACAACACCTTCGATGCGGTGGCCTTCATTACCACTTTTGAATACTATAAAGACCCGGTGAAGGTGATTAGGGAGGCAGCACGTGTAGGCAAGCACGGGATAGTATTCGGGATGATGAACCGAAATACGCCCAAATATGTGCGCCGCAGGATGCAGCAGATGGTTGGTAAGAATCCTTTTTATGTAACAGCCAATTTTTACACTCCAAAATCATTGCTCAAAGTGATTGATATAGCACTCCAAGGGGAAGATTATACGGTAGAATGGCAGTGTACAGGATTGCCCAAGTGGTTTCCCGTACAGGAATGGCATGTGCCAGTAGGTGATTTTTTTGGTGTTTATGTCAAAAGGAATCAACCATGATTTCAGGATTTCCGGATACGGGCAAAATCCAGGAGGATTTTCTCAAAAGTCACGTTTTCCCATCCACCGGGGCTGTGAGACAGGAGGTGGTAAGCGGCCCTCAATATGGTGTGGATGTAAGTGTCATAGCGCTTCATGGGGGGCAGTCACTCGTCACGGCTACTGACCCTGCCACTTTAATTCCAACGCTCGGGTTGCAGGAATCGGCATGGTTGACGGTTCATTTGGTGGCATCAGATCTGGCCACAGCAGGGTGTTTGCCTCAGTACGCTCAGTTTTGTCTCAACTTACCGGAAACCCTCACAGCGGCTGAGTTTCACTCCTATTGGAACCACATCAGTACTTATTGTGATCAGCTGGGAGTGGCCATTACTGGAGGGCATACGGGAAGGATCACTGGACAAAATATCACCATTTCAGGAGGAGTGACCATGATGAGTACTATGCCCTCGGAAGAGGTTTTGTTGAGTCGGATGGCTCGTCCTGGCGATAGCCTCATTCTGGTGAAAGAGCCAGCCATTATCAGTACCGCCATCCTGGCCCTTAGCTTTCCCGAAACAGTACTGAATAAATGTGGCAAGGAGGTATTAGAGGCTGGTCAGGCACTCTTCTATGCATCATCAGCGGTAGATGCCGCCATGTCAGCTATCTCTGTCGGGATTCACTCGGAGGGTGTGCGGGCGATTCATGACATCACAGAAGGAGGTGTGATGGGAGCCATATGGGAAATGATGACGGCTGCAGGGTGTGGAGTGCAGGTGGATGTAGCAGCCATTCCCCGGGGGTACGCTCAGGACAGTATTTGTGGGGCCTTTGGTATTGATCCCCTTTGTAGTGTAGGTGCAGGTGCGTTGCTTCTGGCGGTAGCTCCGGGGCGGGTGTCCGGGATTATTAATCAGTTGCATCAGGACGGCCACCAGGCGGTTAAAATTGGGGTAGTTACGGAGGAAAAGGCCGGCAGATGGCTGGCTGGAGAAGTACTCAGTCCATTGACTCCCCCGGGTGTTGATCCTTATTGGGCGGCTTTTTTAGACGCTCTAAATCGCGGATGGAAATGAAGCCGAAGCTAAAGGGAGTTTATTTAGTGCTGGATCCTGCTGAGGGGTTTGACGCCCTGGAAAACAGATTACTCCATATTCTGAGTGGAGGCATAGGTGCCATCCAGGTGTGGGATCACTGGCATCCGGATCAGGATCGTCACGAGTTTCTATACAGGTTGCAAGCGGTGTGTGGTCAGGTACCTATTCTGATCAATAACAATCTGGAGCTGGCCTCCCTACCGGGCATTCAGGGTGTCCATTTCGACAGGGAGGAGGATTTACCGAGCCCGGAATGCACTTTCAAAAAGATAATTGGTCTTACAGTGGGTGCACATGCCGACTGGGTGACCCT
Source organism: Marinoscillum luteum (assembly GCF_044005705.1). Lineage (NCBI taxonomy): Bacteria > Pseudomonadati > Bacteroidota > Cytophagia > Cytophagales > Reichenbachiellaceae > Marinoscillum > Marinoscillum luteum. The sequence goes on from NZ_JBIPKE010000018.1 coordinate 111,974, forward strand.
CAGAAAAAAAGGGGTAGACTATATCAGTTTTTGTGCGATGTATCCCTCCTCATCGGTGGATACCTGTGCGCTGGTATCCCCAGATGTCGTGCGGGAGGCCTGTCAGCATTTTGATGGTTCGGTATTCGCATCCGGAGGGATCAACCTTGAAAACGCCGGAGAAATAGCATCGATTGGAGTGTCAGGAGTTGCCCTGATATCCGCATTGTGGAAAGCAGAAAATCCGCTTGACACGACCTTAAAGTTTAATCAAATCATATCAAAACCATGAAGAAAGCATTTTTCAAGAAATTGTGTTGCCCTTTTGATAAGAGCGATCTGGAAATAAAAGTCATCAAGGAAGGCAGTCAGGAGATACTCGAAGGGCTCATGACCTGCACCTCCTGTGGCAGGTATTATCCCATTGTACATGGTATCCCGATCATGTCGCCTGATGAATACCGTGAGCCGGCCCTGGAAACTCCGATACTGGAGAGATGGGGACTGGAAAAGGGAGAAGTCACCAATTTCCGGCTCACCGAGAAGGTAGAATCGTAGTGTTTTTTTTAGCTTCGAACATATGGAGTACAGAATGTTCGGAGAATCAGGGTGCAGTGTATCATGTACAGGGCTAGGCCTCGCGGCGCTGGGCAGGCCCGGCTATATCAACCTGGGTCACCATGAAGACCTTGGAAATGAGTATGATCCATCTAAAATGGAAGCTCAAACACATGCGATGCTTTCCCTGGCCAGAGCCCAGGGGATTAATTATTTTGATGCTGCTCAATCTTATGGAAAGGCGGAAACTTTCCTGAGCACATGGCTTATGGCCCACCCTCGGGAAGAGGTGGTGGTCGGTTCAAAATGGGGATACTACTACACCGCGGACTGGTCTGTGCAGGCAGATAAGCATGAAGTGAAGGAGCATACACTGGAGCGTTTGAATCTGCAATGGCCGGAGAGCGAGCAGCGTTTGGGCACCGCGCTGAAAATTTATCAGATTCACTCAGCCACCCTGGAGAGTGGTGTGTTGGAGAAAAGGGCGGTACTGCAGCGCCTGGAGGAAATTCGTGAGATGGGTTATTTGATCGGACTTTCTCTGAGCGGCGTTCAGCAAAGTGTGGTGTTGGAGAAAGCCCTTGCGGTGAAAGTTGGAGAAAAGCCACTTTTTGGCTCAGTGCAGGCCACCTATAATTGTTTGGAGCAGTCTGCTGGCGAGACCTTGCAAAAGGCCTTTGATCGGGGATTGGGAGTGATCATCAAAGAGGGACTGGCCAATGGCCGGTTGACAAGCAGGAATACCGGGGCTTATTTAAAGACCCTCACAGATATGGCCCAGAGCTATCAGGTTACCGAGGATGCCGTTGCATTGGCTTACGTCCTGAGCAAGCCATTTGTGTCAGTGGTGCTGAGTGGTGCGGCTGTTCCGGCACATCTCATTTCCAATGTTAGGGGTTCTGAAATCAAACTCTCCCAGCAAGACATCAGGGTATTGGATGGCCTGAAGGTGAAGCCAGATCATTATTGGGCTGAGCGAGCCAGCCTGGCGTGGAACTAGAAAAACCGACCCAGAGGGCCGGTTTTTACAAACTCAGGAACACATTATTTTAAAATTGCTCCACTTCAGTGCTTCCCTCCATGGCTACGGTGGAAGCCCTTCCTTGCTGTACGGTATTCTGAATGGCGTCAAAATAACCCGTACCCACAAAGGCTTGATGTTTCACGGCTTTGAAACCTGAATCCAGCAGCGCAAACTCCCGCTCCTGAAGCTCGGAATACCCGGCCATACCACGCTCCTTGTAAGCTTTGGAGAGCTCAAACATGGAAGTGTTGAGTGCGTGGAATCCTGCCAGCGTGATAAACTGAAACTTGTATCCCATTTCCGCAAGATTTTCCCTGAAGGTAAACATCTCGGATTTAGTCAGGTGTGCTGCCCAGTTGAACGATGGTGAGCAATTGTAAGCCAGCATCTGATCAGGAAACTCCGCTTTGATGGCTTGCGCAAATTCTCTGGCCAGACCCAAATCCGGGTTGGATGTTTCCATCCATAGGAGGTCTGAGTAGGGCGCGTAAGCCAGTCCTCTGGCAATTCCGGCTTCTACTCCATTGGTCACCTCAAAGAAACCCTCATTGGTGCGACCTCCTGTCAGGAACCGGTGGTCACGCTTGTCAATGTCAGAAGTAATAAGCGTGGCGGCATCTGCATCCGTCCTGGCAATCAACAGCGTTGGTGTGTTCATCACATCTGCGGCCAGGCGAGCTGCTACCAGCTTGTCAATGGCCTCCTGCGTGGGTACGAGTACCTTTCCGCCCAGATGGCCACACTTCTTGGCTGAGCTCAGTTGATCTTCGAAGTGGACACCCGCAGCTCCGGCTTCTATCATGGCTTTCATCAGCTCAAAGGCGTTCAGGTTTCCTCCGAATCCGGCTTCTGCGTCCGCAACGATGGGCGCGAGCCAGTCAATGCTGCTGTCACCAGTCAGGTTTTCGATCTGATCTCTTCGGAGTAGGGCATTGTTGATGCGCTTAACGACACTGGGAACAGAGTCAGCCGGGTAGAGTGACTGATCGGGGTACATGGCTCCGGCGAGGTTAGCGTCCGCAGCCACCTGCCATCCACTGAGGTAGATGGCTTCCAGGCCAGCGGCAATTTCCTGTACCGCTTGGTTGCCGGTGAGGGCGCCCAGCCCGGCCACAAAGGGTTTGTCATTCAGCTTTTTCCATAGTTTTTCGGCCGTAATTCTGGCGATGGAATGCTCTATTGGGACAGATCCCTGTAAGTTGACCACTTCTTCCGCGGTATATGGGCGATGGATGTTTTTCCACCTGGGGTTCTCGTCCCAGTCTTTTTGGATTTTTTGGATTCTTTCGGTTTTCATGATCATCTTAGTTTAAATAGGTATAGGCGTTAATAGTTAAAAATTCTTCAAGGGTGTTATTCTTCACGAGGCGGTCGAAGATCTCTATGGCTTCTTCAAATCGGCCGGAGTGATAAGTCTCTTCTCCCAGCATTGCTTTTATCTTCACCAATTCCTCTCGCTTGAGTTTTTCATACAGATCCACAGTGATGGCTACTCCACTCACGGTATAGCAGTGGCGGTGAATCCACTGCCAGAGCTGGGAGCGTGAAATCTCCGCAGTGGCGGCATCCTCCATCAGGTGGTACAGCGCTGCTGCACCGACTCCCCTGAGCCAGCTTTCCACGTAGAGAATTCCCACGTTGATGTTGGTGCGTATTCCCTCCTCGGTGATGGTACCGGTGGGGGTTTGCACCAGATCCTTAGCAGTCACATCCACATCGCGGCGCAGGTTGTGAAACTGATTGGGCCAGGGCATGTGCCGGTCAAAGACCTCTTTAGCCACCGACACCAGTCCCGGATGGGCCACCCAGGTGCCATCATGTCCGTTCATGACTTCCCTGAGTTTGTCCAGGCGTACTTTTTCCAGGGCGGCAGTATTGGCTTCCGGATCGTCTTTGATCGGAATCTGTGCGGCCATTCCGCCCATGGCATGGGCCCCGCGCTTGTGGCAGGTCTGGATCACCAGGTCAGAATAGGCTTTCATAAAAGGCACCGTCATATTGACCTGATCTCTGTTCGGCAAAATTTTATGGCGATTGTTTCTGAATTTTTTGATGTAGGAAAAAATGTAATCCCAACGACCGCAATTCAATCCGGCAGAATGATGCTGCAATTCGTGCAGGATTTCATGAAGTTCAAAGGCTGCAGGGAGCGTTTCTATCAATACAGTGGCTTTGATGGTGCCCTGGGGAATGCCGAGATAGTTTTGTGCGAACACAAATACTTCATTCCAAAGGCGTGCTTCCAGATGGCTCTCCAGCTTAGGCAGATAGAAATATGGACCAGATCCCCTTTTGATCAGTTCTCGTACATTATGAAAAAAGTAGAGTCCAAAGTCTACCAGCGCTCCGCTAGCGGGTTGCTCATCTATCTGGAGGTGCTTTTCCTCAAGGTGCCAGCCTCTGGGGCGCACGAATAAGGTGGCCGTTTCTTTGTTGAGCTGGTAAGTTTTCCCGTTGGGGTTTACGAATTCAATCTCTCTGCGAATGGCGTCCCGGAGATTGATCTGACCTTCCATGTTGGTGGACCAATAGGGCGCATTGCTATCCTCAAAGTCTGCCATGAATACCTTGGCACCAGAGTTCAGGGCATTGATGACCATTTTACGATCTACCGGGCCGGTGATCTCCACACGTCGGTCCCAGATGTCTTCAGGGATGGGTGCCACTGTCCAGTCTGACTCTCTGATATCCTGGGTTTCAGGTAGGAAATTGGGCATGACCCCTGCATCAAAAGCTTCCTGACGAATGACCCTATCTCTAAGGAGCTTCTTGCGTCGCTCATTGAAACGCACGTGGAGTGCCTGTAAGAACTCGAGTGCCTCAGGAGTGAGGATCTCCATGTAAGGGGCCGGTGTGGCTCCTTTTATCTGGATTCCCAGGGGTGTTTGGGTTTCCGGGATGTGTGCTTCTGTGATCATAATAAGATGATTATCTGATTAAACATGATCAAATATAGCGAAATATATTAAATAGCGAAATTTCGCTAATACTTTTATTTCGCTTTTTTTGAATTATTTTTGGCGAATGCCCAAAGAGATATTTGAATTCAAGCTCATTTTCGGTCTCAAACTCAAGGAAATCCGAAATGAAAAAGGGATATCCTATCAGGAACTGCGTGAGAAGACCGGCCTGTCACTGTCTTACCTGAGTGAGATTGAAAATGGAAAGAAATACCCCAAAGGAGATAAAATCATGATTCTGGCTAAAGCCCTCGGCGTAAGCTATGATGAGTTGGTATCGCTGAAGGTGCCGAGGAAACTCGAACCCATTGTGAACCTGATTCAATCCGATTTTTTTAAAGCCTTCCCTCTGGAGCAGTTTGGCCTGAATCCTCAGAAGCTGGTTGAAATCATTTCTTATGATCCCGAGAAGATCAATGCTTTCGTCAATACTGTGCTCCAGGTGTCTCGCAATTTTGAGCTGAAGCAGGAAAGTTTCTATTATGCAGCCCTCCGATCCTATCAGGAGCTGCATCAGAATTACTTTGCCGATTTGGAAGAGGCCGTAGAGGAGCTTCATCTGGAATTTCCGGAGCTCAAGGATATTCCTTTCAATGAAAAGCTGCTAACGGGTATTTTACTGGAAATAGGTGTTCGCATGGGGATGGATGAACTCCAGAAATACCCTTCCTTGCGCAACGTGCGCTCTCTGTATGATGAAAAACAACGCCTGCTACATATCAACCGGGGGCTCAACTCCGGTCAGATGAATTTTCTTCTGGGTCGTGAAATTGCCTTTCAGTGGACTAAGGTAAAGAACAGGCCAATGAGCACACCACCTTATGGTGACCATACGTTTGAGGAGATTCTTAACAATTACAGGGCTTCCTATTTTTCAGCGGCACTCATGATGCCACAGGAGGAGGTCGTAAGGGACATCAGGGCGGTGGGCGATATGAAAGTATGGGATCCGAAGGTGCTGCTGGGTTTTTTGGATAAGTACGATGTGACCCCCGAGATGATTATGCAGCGCCTCACCAATATCCTTCCTGCGGTGTTTGGTTACGAGAATTTGTTCTTCCTGCGATTTGTGGGGAAAGGATCGGATTATTTTACTTTGACCAAAGAGCTGCACCTCACGCGCCTTCATAACCCGCATGGCAATGAGCTGAACGAACATTATTGTCGACGATGGATTTCATTGGATGTTATTCGGGATCTATATAAAGCACGAGAATCTGATCCGGACATCAAATACCTGGCGGGTATTCAACGATCATTTTACCATGGCACCACCAATGAATACCTGTGCCTGTCCATCGCATTCCCCAATGTGTCTAACCCTGAGGAGGCTGTAAGTGTGACCATTGGTTTTCTGGTGGATGGCGCCCTCGAGCGAAGAATTAAGTTTTTGAGGGACCCCAACATCGTGAGGCGTGAAGTCAATACAACTTGTGAGCGCTGTCCCATCATGGACTGTAAGGAGCGTGCGGTGGAGCCTTATGTACATGCTGCCAAAACGGAAGAGCACTTGATTCAGGAGGACATTTCAACGCTACTGGGGATAGAGAAATAACTTTGAGGCAGGCGATATAATTCAGTTGAAATAGCATTTATCTTTGTGTTAGTTACTGACATACAAAGCTTTATGAGGCCTACAGTTTGGATTATTTTGCTGTTTTTCCTGGGTTCTTGTGATTTGAGAAAGTGTGCCTCTCGTCCTCCGGATGTTTTGGTGCAGTTGGATTTTAGCCAGGAGGATTCATCATACCTTGAGTTTTTGAGTTGGGAGCTGACCGCAAGTGACGGAGCGGATTTTCCTTATGAGATCAGGAATTTTTCTGACAGTATGGTCTCGCTTTTTCAGGTGACATTGATTCTGGTAACTGAGAGCAATGAATATTATCTGGATTATGGGAATGAGGATGTGGATACGCTCAGGGTATTGGTACATGAGGAAACGGCCGGGTGTGACCATACTGTCATTGATCTGGTGGAGATGAATGGCGAGCAGCTGACGATGAATACTGATTCCTCTTACTTCTATCAAAAGAAGCCTTGATTGCTGGCCATGGGACATAAAAAAAGCCCCACTTTTCAGTGAGGCTTCGATTATCAAAATAGCAAATTTTTAACTTCCGCACATCTCGCATCCTTCTGGATCATCGAGGGAGCACTGCATGGCTGCCTGATTTTGAGTTTTATCAGCGTCAGGGTCTGCCGCAGGCTTTGATTTTCCTTCGGGCTGAGCTGCGCCTTCTTTTTCCAGCGTAAACTTGATGGCATCTGTGGCAGCCTTGGTTCTCAGGTAATACATACCCGTTTTCAAACCTTTCTTCCAGGCATAGAAGTGCATAGAGGTCATCTTACCGAAGTTGGCGTCCAGCAAGTGGATGTTCAAGCTCTGGCTCTGACAGATGAATGCACCTCTATCTGCTGACATGTCGATGATGGACTTCTGTGAAATCTCCCAAACGGTTTTGTAACGCTCTCTGATGTCTTCAGGAATCTCAGGAATGCCCTGCACAGATCCATTGGCTGTCATGATGCGGTTTTTCATTCTATCATCCCACAAGCCCAGGTTGATCAGGTCAGTCATCAGGTGTTTGTTCACCACGATAAACTCACCAGACAAGGTTCTTCTGGTGTAGATATTGGAGGTGTAAGGCTCGAAGCACTCATTGTTTCCAAGGATTTGTGAAGTAGAAGCCGTAGGCATAGGTGCCAAAAGCAGTGAATTTCTCACGCCGTGCTTTCTTACTTTTTGCTTCAGGTCATACCAGTCCCATCTGCCTGAGTCGGGAGTAATGCCCCACATGTCAAACTGGAAGATGCCTTTGGATACCGGTGATCCTTTGAAGGTTTCGTATGGACCTTCTTTCTGAGCCAGTTCCATGGAAGTCTCCATAGCAGCATAGTAGATGGTTTCGAAGATCTCTTTGTTGAGTTTTCTGGACTCAGGGGAGTCAAATGGAAGCTTCATCAACATGAACGCATCAGCCAATCCCTGCACACCGATCCCTATAGGTCTGTGTCGCATGTTGGAGGTTTTGGCCTCCGGCACCGGGTAGTAGTTTACATCGATCACCTTATTCAGGTTTCGTGTAGCTACTTTGGTGATTTCATAGAGTTTTTGGTGATCAAACTCACCTTTCTCATTGACGAACTTGTTCAAAGCAATGGAAGCCAGGTTGCACACCGCTACTTCATCTTTGGAGGTGTACTCCATGATTTCAGTACAAAGGTTGCTCGACCGAATGGTGCCAAGATTCTTTTGGTTTGACTTTTTGTTGGCTGCGTCTTTGTAAAGGATGTAAGGTGTGCCAGTTTCTATCTGAGATTCCAGAATTTCGAACCAAAGCTCCTGCGCTTTGATGGTTCTTCTGGCTCTGCCTTCCTTCTCGTATTTTTCGTAAAGTTTTTCAAATTCATCTCCGTATGATTCATACAGGTTGGGTGCTTCATCTGGGCTAAAGAGTGACCATTCGCCATTTTCTTCCACTCGTTTCATGAAAAGGTCAGGAATCCAAAGTGCATAGAAAAGGTCTCTTGCGCGCAATTCTTCTTTTCCGTGATTTTTCTTCAGTTCCAGGAAGTCAAAGATGTCTGCATGCCAGGGCTCCAGGTAGATGGCAAAGCTTCCTTTGCGCTTCCCGCCTCCCTGATCCACATACCTAGCAGTCATGTCGAAGTTTCTGAGCATAGGCACGATACCATTAGAGGTACCGTTGGTGCCTTTGATGTAAGCGCCTGTAGCCCTTACGTTGTGAATGCTGAGGCCTATACCACCAGCTGATTGTGAGATTTTAGCGCACTGTTTAAGGGTATCGTAGATACCATCGATGCTATCATCCTGCATGGTGAGCAGGAAGCATGAGGAAAGCTGTGGTTTGGGAGTCCCCGCATTGAAGAGCGTAGGTGTGGCGTGTGTAAACCACTTTTCAGACATAAGGTTGTAGGTTTCTATCGCTGCGTCGATATCATCCATGTGAATACCCACAGAAACCCGCATCAGCATGTGCTGAGGTCTTTCTACAATTTTTCCATCCAATTTGATCAGGTATGATCTTTCGAGGGTTTTGTACCCAAAGAAGTCATAATTATAATCCCTGGTATAATCCACTGCTTCATCCAATCGCTTGGCATTGGCCCTGATGATGCCATATACTTCGGTAGATACCAAAGCTGCATTTTCATCTGTTTTAGGATTTACATAAGTATACAGTCTTTTCATGGTGTTTGAAAAAGACTCTTCAGTCACCTTATGAAGGTTAGATATAGATATGCGAGCGGCAAGCTTCGCAAAATCCGGATGACGGGTGGTCATCGTGGCAGCGATCTCGGCAGCCAGGTTGTCCAACTCAATGGTGGTCACTCCATCATACAGACCATCAATCACCTTCTTGGCGATCTCCACTGGTTTTACAAAGTCCGAGTTTAAACCATCACAGAGTTTTTCAATTCTGGCGGTGATTTTGTCAAATTTTACGGATTCACGTCTTCCGTCTCTCTTGATTACTAACATTTCTTATAAGGCGATTTGGGATGGAAAATTACGGTTCATTAAAAGTCTTCGTCTAAACTGAATTTGGCTTTATCGTCGTTGTTGCCAGTGCCACTGTCCATTACTCCGGCTTTCTGGTATTCACCTACTCTTTTCTCAAAGAAATTGGTTTTACCCTGGAGGGAGATCATATCCATAAAATCAAATGGATTGGTGGAGTTGTACACTTTGGAGCAACCGAGCTCCATCAAAAGTCTGTCTGCGACAAACTCTATATACTGACACATGAGGTCAGCATTCATCCCGATCAGTTTCACGGGAAGTGCGTCGGTTACAAATTCCTTTTCTATGATCACAGCATCTTCTATAATGGCTGTGACTGTCTCCTTAGGTAACTTGTGTTTGATGTGATTATTATACAGCAGACAAGCAAAATCGCAATGAAGACCTTCGTCTCTTGAGATCAGCTCGTTTGAAAAAGTAAGTCCGGGCATGAGGCCTCGCTTCTTTAACCAGAAGATGGAACAGAAACTACCGGAGAAGAAGATGCCCTCCACGGCGGCAAATGCGATCAGTCTTTCCTGAAAGTTTCCTTTATCGATCCAGCGTAGGGCCCAGTCTGCTTTTTTCTTCACACAGTCCATCGTATCTATGGCGTGGAAAAGTGAGTCTTTTTCTTTAGGGTCTTTTACGTAGGTATCTATTAATAAGGAATAGGTTTCTGAGTGGATGTTTTCGATGGCTATCTGAAAGCCGTAGAAGAACTTGGCTTCTGTGTACTGCACATCAGACACCATATGCTCGGCAAGGTTTTCGTTGACGATGCCATCGCTGGCTGCAAAGAATGCCAATACATGTTTAATGAAATGCCTTTCACCATCATTGAGAGAAGCCCAATCTTTAGGATCCTGGCTCAGGTCGATTTCCTCTGCAGTCCAGAAACTTGCTTCGGCTCGTTTATAAAATTGCCATATATCATTGTGCTGTATGGGGAATAAGACGAAGCGATTAGGGTTTTCTTTAAGTAATGGTTCTACTGCTTGGCTCATAGGTCACTTAAGTTATTCAATGTTTATCCACTAGACAAGTTGAATACGCACAATGTTATCCACAATCAAAACTAGTTATCCACACCGACAAAACATTTGGGGGTCGATTTATCGAAATCGCCCTTTTTGAGTGTTTTGCTAAGGTTTGGGATACAGCCCGAAGCGAAAAGTGGTTTATTTTTTTCTAGCTGCGTTTACAAATGTGTAAAAAGTCCGTGGAAAAATCAAGCGCCCCGGGGATGGGAAAAGAGGGGTGAAAAAAAAGATAAAATATTTGATAACTGGCTGTTAAAAAGATGTTTAAGTTATCTTTGGCCAATCAAAACTTCATTAAAAAACGCTGCAAAGGGGCATTTAGAAAAGTGAAAAAAAAGTGAATTTTTTTTTAACCTATATTTATGCTAAAGGATAGTTTGATTATTAATATACAAACCCATATCTTTGCATTCCTTTTTGAAAAAGCAAACAAAAAACATGTACGCAATAGTAGACATAGCCGGAAAACAATTCAAAGTTGAGAAAGACAACTTTGTGTACGCACCGTTACTTGAAGGAGAAGAAGGAACTAAGGTTGACTTTGATCAAGTGCTGTTGGTAGACAATGACGGTAAAGTAAAAGTAGGAGCCCCTACAGTAAAAGGTGCCAAAGTATCCGGTACTATCCTGGGACACGTGAAAGGCGATAAAGTAATCGTATTCAAGAAAAAGAGAAGAAAGGGATACCAGAAGAAAAATGGTCATCGTCAGAATTTCTCTAAAGTATTAATAGAAGATATTAAAGGTTAAAGAATCATGGCACACAAGAAAGGTGTAGGTAGTTCGAAAAACGGAAGAGAGTCAGAAAGTAAACGACTTGGTGTAAAAATATACGGTGGCCAGAAAGCAATCGCAGGGAATATCCTTGTGCGCCAGAGAGGCACTAAGCATCACCCAGGTGAAAACGTGGGCATCGGTAGAGACCATACTTTGTTTGCGCTGATCGATGGTACTGTGAGGTTCCGCAAAGGAAGACAGGACAGATCTTACGTTCATGTAGACCCGGCTGCAGCAGCTGAGTAATAACTACTTCAAAGAAATCTAAGAACCCGTTTCGATCATGTCGGAACGGGTTTTTTTGTGCCCTTGGGGTTTGGGGAGTCAAAGCAACTCTCTGCCCTTGTTGGTCACGGGGCCCCAAACGCGGGGGTTGCAAAGTCCGACTGACGGACGATGGTTGGACGATAGTCTCCATCAAGACCCTTATCTAATTTAAGTATTTAGGCCTATATTTTAATGAGCAGTCATGTTATTTAAGTTTTTGTGCTTTTTCTTAAATAAGGATCAAGCAGTAAAGTCGTGGGGAGATTGCATTAAAGGTGGATGATGAAGTAGTGACCTGATACCTTATATACCTCAATCCAAGTGATGGCTACTTACCCTTCATTTTCTTGCGGGCCCTTATGCAAAAAAAATGGTCCTTTATCTGCATAAAGGACCATGTGCTTTTTTAACCGGCAACGAGTTCTTTTTCCTCTTTGGCCTTCTTAGGTCTGCCAGGCAATACAGTGTCGGGCTTGAATCCGTTTTTGTATCTTTTCTTTCTGGTTTTCCATACTTTGAAGTTGTCTTTGTTGCCCACTTCAAACTGCCATTTCATATGATCTGAAGCACTCACCCATTTCAGGTTATCGGCCTTGTTGTTACGAGGATTGTTGTCCTCATGGATGATCATGTTGAGTGTTTCAGGATCGTTGTTTTCCAAAAATGCCTTAGCTACTTCTTTGTGCGGATAGACTGTACGTCTTCTCTTTTCGTCATCGATCAAATCCAGGAAGTAACATTTGCACATTTTGTTCCAACGTTGCTTCATCAATTTGCCTTTGATGGTCATGTTGGTTTTGCTCCCCTTGTGCCAGGTTTTGCGTGTCTTGCTTCTAATCTTTCCCTTATTAGAAATCTCATAATTACTGAAACCATCAATAGGATTCCAGATTTCGTCTGTTTGGTTTGCCATGGTGCTTGTTAGTAAATGTGTTTAAAAACAAGCTGGTTCTTAGTGAGATTTTTCGCTTAATGAATGGTAAAAATAATTCTTTTCTGATAACTGTAATGAGAAGTGGGTGTCTTTTCGGTGAATGGTCAATATTTGCTGAGGAAACTGCTATTTTTTTCTTCTAATGGTTTGATCCTCTTTTGCTTCATATTTTTTTGGTGCGTACAGGAATCCAAAGGCCTCAGCGTCCTCTTTGGTGTGGGTTTCGTGATGCACGTAGTGAGCCTTCATGATTCGCTTCATGTACTTGTTTTTGGCTTTGTATGGGATATTGATGCGGCGGTGTACAATGATATCATGAAAAACAAAATAGAACAGACCATAACCCATGATGCCAAACCCCACATACTTTAGAAACGCCCACCCAGGGAGCTCAAAGCCTGCAACGATAAGGAGTATGGAAGGGACACTAAAGACCAATGCAAAAAGGTCATTCCTTTCCAGTGTATGCGGATGTTTTTTGTGATGTGACCGGTGCCAGCTCCACAGTGGACCATGCATCACATACTTGTGAGTGGCCCAGGCCACAGCTTCCATCAGGAGAAAAGTGCCGACAACCAGGACAGTATGGATGAAATAATTCATTTCTAATAAGTGTTTAGCTCATCACGAACATCTTCCATCAGCCACATGGGCGTGGAGGTGGCTCCACAAATACCAATGCTGCTGTGCTCTGTAAACCATTCTTTTTGTAGTTCAGTTTTGTTACTGATGAAATAGGTCCGTGGGTTGTTTTCCTTGCAGATATTGTACAGCACTTTTCCATTGGAGGATTTGGTGCCGGATACAAATATGATGTGATCATATTGTTGAGCAAAGGCTCGAAGTTCTTTGTCTCGGTTGGACACCTGCCTGCAGATGGTGTCGTGGGTGTTGAGTGTTACCCCTGCTGCCTCTAGCTTTGCTTTGATTTCGTAGAATGCGTCTGTGCTTTTGGTGGTCTGGCTATAGAGTGTGATCGATTTCGGTAATGTGTCCAGATCCAGCTCTTCGAGACTCTGAAAAACCACCGCCTCGTCATTGGTCTGCCCCAATAGCCCGATCACCTCTGCATGACCATGCTTTCCATAGATGTAGATCTTGTCTTTTTTGTCAAAGGAGTTCTTGATCCTGTTTTGAAGCTTCAGTACTACGGGACAGGATGCGTCGATCAGGGTCAGGTTGTTCTCAATGGCCAGTTGGTAGGTGCTGGGCGGCTCCCCATGGGCTCTGATCAGCACATTGGCGTCACGCAGGCTCAGAAGGTCATCATGGCTGATGATTTTCAGTCCTTTGGCTTCCAGTCGTTTCACTTCTTCATCATTGTGCACAATGTCCCCAAGGCAATACAGGTGACCCTCTGCTTCCAGCATGTCTTCGGCCATCTCTATGGCATAAACCACTCCGAAGCAGAATCCCGAATTTTGATCTATTTGTACCTTTAGGCTTAACATGCGACTACAACTGTGTGTTGATTATTTATGTTTGATGCGTATGTAATATTTATTTAAGACTTCATAGAACGTGATATTCATAAGTAATAAAAGTAAAGCATAAACAAAATCCTCGATAGGAATGGTGAAGATTCTGAAGTACAGGTTTTCCCTGTTATTATACCAAACAACGGGTTGCTCAAGAAAGCTCCCGGTCAATATTCCGTTGATGAAAAGAAAAGGGATGAGATGTATGCTGTAGGCCACCCAGAATTTGCCTAACCAGTGTGGGTTCATGAGCGCGACCAGGATGAGAAATGAACCTGCAAAGATGAAATTCCAAAAGGTGTAGGCCTTCTGATCGTTTATCACGGCCATCACCAATAACAAAAAGGCCATCGAAACTGTAAGGATCCGGAAGCTTCTGCTGGTTTTGATCCCGGGTAGAAAGTACCTGACACACTCATAGATAAACACACTGGCGAAGGGCACACTTATGAAAAAGAGCCATTCTTCCAGCGGGAGGCCCCACAGGAATACTCCTATTAAATAATTTTCATTGAAGCCCCAGACCCCTTTTTGAGTGAAGATGATATCCCACGTGATGAAGAATGCGGCTGTGATGAATATCGCTGGAAATAGGGTCGGCCATTTTTTGGCATACTGAATACGTGGCTCGAACGAGCGAATGAGCGGAAACGCGAGGGTGAAAATGTGCAGCAGCAGGTAGAGCGATTTCATCTCAGAAGTTTGAGGCGGTGCATAAGGAGTGTTTTGCTCAGCAGGACCATTTTCTGGAAATCAGGTACCCGGATCCGCTCAGAGAGTATTTTGGAGGCTGATAGTTTTCTAATTTTCTTAAATAGCTGCAAATAGTAGATATAGGCAAGATACACACCGGCACGGGCTGGTGGTGGCAATTGTTTGATGCCGATCAGGGCGGCTTTGAAGTCCTGTTCTATATCGGTTTCGATTTTCTTTTTATCCTCCTGACTGAAATCGGAAAAGTCCACACCGGGAAAATAGATCCTTCCCCGTTCTTTGAAATCGCTCTTGATGTCTCTTAGAAAATTCACTTTCTGAAATGCCGCGCCCAGGTGTTTGGCGGAAGGTTGCAGTCGGTCATACTCTGCATCGTCACCATCGCAAAATACCCGCAGGCACATGAGGCCTACCACTTCTGCAGAGCCGTATATGTATTCTTCATATCCGGCCTGGTTGTAGGATTCACCTTGCAGATCCATCTCCATGCTATGCAGAAAGGCTTCGATGAGGTCATGCCCGATGTGATATTGATTAACGACGAGCTGAAAAGAGTGCAAGACAGGATTCAGACTTATTTTTTCGTCAATGGCCTGGTACGTGTCCATCTTGAAACGGGCCAGGAGCTGCGCTTTGTCAAAATCATGGAAGGTGTCCACAATCTCATCTGCATACCTGACAAACCCATAAATGGCATAAATGGGCATGTGAAATTTCTTATGTAGTGTTCGTATGCCCAGAGTAAACGAAGTGCTGTAGTTTCTGGTGATAACCTTGCTGCATTGAAGGGCCGTGTGGGTGTATAGATCCATTATGCTAAAATTACTTAAAATCTTTAGCTATTTCCCGGGCTACTACCTCGCCGGAGATGATGGAGGGAGGCACACCTGGCCCTGGCACGGTGAGCTGGCCGGTGAAATAAAGGTTGGTCAGCTTTTTACTTTTCATGGCCGGCTTCAGAATGGCGGTTTGCAGCAGGGTATTGGCGAGTCCATAAGCATTCCCTTTATATGAGTGGTAATCGGCTACAAAATCATTGTGCGCATAGCTTTTTTTCACCACGATATGGTCCCGGATGTTGGTTCCGGTAAACGCTTCCAAACGATCCATGGCAAGCTGAAAATATTTTTCTCTGATGGCTTCAGTGTCCTCAAGGTCTGGAGCCACCGGAATGAGAATGACCAGGTTTTCATGACCGGCCGGGGCCACGGTATCATCTGTTTTGGAAGTGACGGATGTGTAGAGGAGGGGTTTTGAGGGCCACTTGGGATCATTGTAGATTTCGTGGGCATGTTGTTTGAAGTCTTCATCAAAAAACAACACGTGGTGCTTCATATTGGGAAGCGGCTGATCCACCCCAATATAAAACAGCAGGGAAGAAGGGGCCATGGTGCGGGTGTCCCAATACTTGGGGGAGTAATTGCGATAGCCCTCTGGGAGAATGTGCTGATCCAGATGATGATAATCGGCACCCCCTACTACTATGTCTACAGCATGTGATCCCTTTGAGGTGACCAGGTGGGTGATGTTTTTGCCCGCAATGTTCACGCTTGTCACTGCTTCGTCATAATGAAATTTTACGCCCAGGCTTTCTGCCAGCGTTACCATCCCCTCCACTACTCTAAACATTCCTCCCTTGGGGTACCAGGTGCCCAGCTGAATGTCGGCGTAGTTCATGAGGCTGTAAAGAGCAGGGGTGTTTTCAGGAGTACTGCCCAGGAAAAGCACTGGAAACTCCATGAGCTGAATCAGCTTTTCGTTTTTGAAAAATTTGCGGATGTGCTTACTCATGGAGGTGAGCACGTCCATCTTCAGCAATCCTGTGAGCAGGCGCCTGTCGGCAAATTCCATGAGTGATCGGCTGGGTTTATACACCAGGTCGTTGATACCCACTTCGTATTTAAAGGCGGCCTGTTTCAGGAATTTCCTAAGTGCCAGACTGCTTTCGGGTTCTATTTTTTCAAACAAGGCTTCCATTTCAGCCATAGAAGCCGGGAGGTCTATAGACTCCTTTTCAAATCTTACCCTATAAGAGGGATCCAGTCGCTGCAGTTCATAGTAATCGGATGGTGTTTTCTGGAAGTGCTCAAAGAAACGCTCAAATACATCGGGCATCCAGTACCAGGACGGCCCCATATCAAAAGTAAAGCCAGACATTTTTAATTGCCTGGCTCTGCCTCCCGGAGTACTGTTTTTCTCCAGAACAATTACCTCATTTCCGGCTTTGGCCAGATGGCAAGCGGCCGACAAGCCCGCAAAACCTGAGCCAATAACACCTATTTTTTTACCCATTAGTTCTTATTGCCGTAAACCTTCAGTTTGGTCTTCAACTCTTTTCTGGCAATATGGATTCTGTTTTTGACAGTTCCAATGGGAATATTCAACTTATCTGCTATTTCGTGGTATTTAAATCCCCTGAAGTGCATCATGAACGGTACTTTGTAAGAGTCCTGCAGCTTGTCTACAGCGCCATTGATGTCACGCATGGCAAAATCCGTATAGGCGTTGTTCTGGATGGTGCTGCCTGTGGAGTTAATATAATGCAGGTTCTGTGTGGTATCTATGAAGGTGTTTCTCCGGACCATTCTTTGATAGTTGGTGATGAAGGTGTTCTTCATGATGGTATACATCCATGCCTTCAGGTTAGTCCCTTCGGCAAATTTATCTCTGTTAGTGAAAGCCTTTAGAATCGTTTCCTGAAGGAGATCATTGGCATCCTCCATGTCTCTGGTAAGCTTCAGAGCGAATGGCTTTAATGAGCTGGTTAGTTGATCTACTTTATAACTGAATTCAAGAGCTGTCATAGTCGTCTTTCGTTTTGTTTAATTCAAAGATACAAAAAGTTAAACAGAATTTTATCC
Organism: Marinoscillum luteum; assembly: GCF_044005705.1. NCBI lineage: Bacteria > Pseudomonadati > Bacteroidota > Cytophagia > Cytophagales > Reichenbachiellaceae > Marinoscillum > Marinoscillum luteum. The sequence continues at coordinate 129,094 of NZ_JBIPKE010000018.1, forward strand.
TTTTGTTTAAGTTTTTTCTATAAATACATAAACATTATTACGTGTATAGACATCAAATGGTTTCCGAAAAACGCATAAAAAAACCCTTCATGGATATGAAGGGCGCTTTTGTTTAGATAGTGTGAACGAATTTAGCGTTCAAATATTGTTTAAGATTTTCTCAAAAATGTGAATCTTTTTTAAAGATTCGACAATGTGAGAGTATGTGATTCCACAAAATCGATCATCTGATCAAACCGGGAGAAAAAAGTGACGTTTTCCGGTGCCTGCACATCCTGGCCAATCACCTGATAGCCGGTAAGCAAAATCTGACAGTCAGAAAATTTTTCGGATAGGTGATCTACGTAACCCTGCACGTCACTGGGGCCCGGAACCGTGGTGAGTACGGATAGCAGGTAGTCCGGTTTGTGAATGTCGCAAACAGCTTCCAGATCCATAATGGGGAGTGACTGCCCCAGGTAGATGCTTTTATTATTGCGTGATTTGATGAGGTAATCCGCAAACAGCAGGCTGAGCTCGTGAAGCTCTCCTTCTGGCAGGTAGAGCAAATATTTTTTGGACTTATCCGCCGGCACGGTGTACTGACCGTCGATGGCCACGATGAGCTTTTGCCTCACAAGGTTAGAAATAAAGTGCTCCTGGGCGGGGTTGATGGCTCCGGTTTGCCAGAGGATACCTATTTTATTCAGGAAGGGATAGATGATGTTCATCATCGTTTTCTCAAATCCCAACTTCAGGATATTGGTAGAGATGATTTTTTCAAACCGCTCTTCATCAATGTCCACCATGGAGATGGTCAGTGCGTGAATTTGCTCCGGGTAGCGGAGGTTGAGTTCTGTGAGCTTCAATACTTCACGCTGCATATCACCATGGGTCATCTCGGCAATCTTGGAGATCTTGACGCCATTTTCTTTGAGCAGGGCTACATTCAGAATAAGTTTCAGGTCCTGGTCATCATAGAAGCGGATGTTGGTGTCCGTCCTTTTGGGCTTGATGAGCTCGTATCTCTGCTCCCAAATCCTGATGGTATGGGCTTTGATTCCAGATAAATGCTCTAAATCCCTGATAGAAAATGTACTCATTCAAGTAATAATTTTTCCCTGATCAATATAGATATGGGTATGGTCTGATAACCCCGGTCTTTTCCAAAGTGTTTAAATTTTGGTAAAAAAGATGGCGGAAAAATACAGAATTTGTGACAGGATTAATGTGACGGATACCGGATTCATTAGTTTCGGCTGATGCCTATGCATCACCAGGGCCATCACCAGAGCCATCACAAACCACGACAGATAGTTTTGTATGGGAATGTCCCCCCCGGCCCACGACCAATAGCCCAGATGAATTGCCACGGGCTCGATGAGTAGATCCATCAAAAGCATCGCGAGTGCGGTAAAAAGGATTCTGAAGGCAGGTTTTTTGAAGAGGTTTCCTATAGAAAAAAAAGCATAAATAAGGAGGAACCAATTGACCCCAATGACGAGGGGTACCTCCAGTAGTTTCCACCCCAGCACCGGTCCATAAGCATACCTGCCAAAGGGGAATCCGGTATGTACTCCCAGTACCTCCACACCAAAACCCACCAGAACACAGAAAAGCAGGGGCGGAAGAACGGATCTGAGTGCACCCGGATGGCAAGCCAGCAATATCCCCGTAGAAACGATGAGGTTCACAGGGGTAAGGGCGACGACCAGCTCGCTGGTGAGGGGCAGGAGCGTACCCGCCACACCTACTATGTGGAGTAATATGATAAGAAAGTGAGGCAGAAACTTTTTGGATAGCGCTGGCATTGGCGTAGAAAACCCTTTTACTTTGGAGAAGGTTTGGTCAAGTAAATGAAAATATATGATCGTTTATAATGTTACAGTAAATATAGAAACAGAAGTAGAGTCTGATTGGCTTTCCTGGATGAAGCAGACTCACATTCCTGAGGTGTTGCAGACGGGCTGCTTTACAGAGCATCGTTTTCTGAAATTACTGAATGACGACCCGGAGGCAACCGGCACCACTTACGCCGTGCAATACTTTGCTCCCGGGATCACCAGCCTGAACAACTACCTCGATAATTTTGCTCCGGGGCTTCAAAAGAAAGTCATCGACCGATACAGTAATAAATTTGTGGCCTTCCGTACCTTTTTGGAAGAGGTTTAAAAATTTAGATTACAGTTCAGCCAGCCGTCTTCTATGTTGGCCTGATATTTTTTGTAGAAGTTAATGGCAGGTTCGTTCCAGTCGAGTACCTGCCACATCATGCCGGTGGCTCCAGCGGCCTTGCCGATGGCAATGGTCTCTTCGAAAAGCAATTTCCCGATTCCGGAACCCCTTTTGGCCTCTGTGACAATGAGGTCCTCCAGATAGATGCGCTTTCCTTTCCAGGTGGAGTATCGCCAGTAGTACATGGACATCCCATGGATGGTTCCGGCTTCCTCTGCCACGATGAATCCAAAAATCGGATGTTCGCCAAAGCCATCGTTTTCCATCATCTCCAGAGTGTTGGTCACTTCATCTGGCGCTTTTTCATAAATGGCGAGCTCCCGGATTAGCTCCAGTGCTCTGGGAAGGTCTTCTTTGGTGCCTTTTCGTATGATCATGGCTCTAAATTATAAAAGTCTGAGCAGAACGGGCTTTTCGGATTTGATCATCGGGAATAGGTTATTTGTGGATAAATCATACATTTGTCAAAATTCGTCAATCGAATTACCTTCAGAAATAATCTAAACACCGCCAATTGATTCAATTTAGATATTTTTCGGGGCTGGTTTTACTGTGCTGTATGCTTGGGTTAAGGGCACAGTCGGTAGACAACGGCATACTTGATCTCCGACAAGTTGGGGATGATTTTTCAGAAGTTGAACTGGACGGAGACTGGTTTTTTTACTGGAATGAGTTGGTCTCGCCAGACAGTACCGATTTCTCCAAAGCCGGATTGGCGAGATTCCCAGGCCTGTGGAACCACATGGAGGAAACGGGATATTCTCCAGAGGGGTATGCAACCTACCAACTAAAGGTTCTGATCAATCCTGATCGGAAGTACGCCATCTATACTCCGGCGGTCTACAGTGCCTACCACTTTTATATCAACGATGAGCTGATCACCAGCAATGGCGTGGTAGGTGATAGTGAAGACAACTCATCGCCGCACTGGATCCAGCTGGTGGAGCCCATAGAGCGTGGTATTCTCAAAGATACCAACGTATTCACCCTTCAGATTTCAAATTTCCGGCATTCCAGGGGTGGGCCTATCGATAGTATTGTGTTCGGAAAAAAATCGGCTTTACTATCTTATCGAAATTACCTTTTTACCATAGATGCGCTCCTTACCGGTGCGTTGATCATGGGTGGGTTGTTTTTTCTAGGTCTGTTTCTTTTCGGTCGAAACCACAAGAGCATATTGTATTTCTCTCTTTTTTGTATGGCTTTCAGCTATTACATTTTTGGCAGTGGCAATTACATCATGCACTGGTTATTTCCTGATATTCCCTGGATTGTTACCATCAAGCTGGAGTATGCCACTTTGTATCTGGTGTGCATACTGTTTACAAAGTATACCTACCATACCTATCCTCTGGATGCACCCCGGCTGGGTGATAAGATCATTATAGGTGTTTGCCTATTATTCCTGGCCATTGCTATTCTTCTGCCGCCAGCTCTGTTTACCCGCTTCAATCAGTACTTTCTAATCTTCATTTTTGGTGGTATTGCACTCGGCTTTTATATCTACCTCACTGCATTGCTCAATAAGCGCATTGGTGCAGTTTATGCGTTCATTAGTGCTAGTATGATTTTGGTGGTTTTAACCCTGAAAAATCTGCACCAGTTTGAAATTGTAGATCTACCACTATTCGTATTGCCAGCCGGCTATATGTTTTTTTTCTTTTTACAATCCGTCACTACGTCACAGCAGGTGGCTTTGTCATGGCGCAGGGCCAAGGAAAACGCCGAGGCCTCACTTCAGGTGAAGTCAGATTTTTTGTCTACCATGTCTCATGAGATCCGCACTCCTATGAATGCGGTTATCGGCCTCACACATCACTTACTGGATAGCCACCCGAGAAACGATCAAAAGAATACATTGGACATCCTTAAGTTTTCATCGGAGAACCTACTGCGATTGATAAATGACGTTCTGGACTATAGCAAGTTGGAATCCGGTAATTTGGTGCTGGAAGAATCGCTCCTTGACCTGAAAAGTTTGGGAAACAACCTGGTGGATGGCTTTGCCACCATAGCGGAGGAGAAAAAGAGTAAAGTGGTTTTCAAGTATGATCCGGAACTTCCCACCATGTTTCTGGGGGATGGAGGGCGTTTGACCCAGGTGCTTTCCAATCTGATCAACAACGCCATCAAGTTTACCACAGAAGGGAAAGTGACTTTGAGTATGACCCAGGAGCAAAGACAACCGGAAGGCATTTTCATCAGGTTTGCTGTGGAGGATACCGGGATTGGCATTTCCAATCATGATAAGGGAAAGATTTTTGAAAAGTTCAATCAGGCCAATACATCAATCACCCGTAAATATGGTGGCACAGGTCTGGGGCTGGCCATTACCAAGAAAATACTGGAGTTGCAAAATGTTAAGATTCAGCTCATCAGTGAGCTGGGCAAGGGCTCTACCTTCTATTTCACACAGTACTTCAAAATAGCGAAGGGCTTCAGAAAACAGATGGTGCGCCCGAGTGTCCTTGTGGATCCCCTCAAGGATAAGCGGGTGTTGCTCGTGGAGGATAATTCTGTGAATGTGATGGTGGCCAAACGGTTTCTGGAAAAGTGGCACTGTGCCATTGATATCGCTGAAAATGGTCTGGAGGCCCTCAAGCAGTTTGAGGAGGATAAGTATGATCTCATCTTGATGGATTTGCAGATGCCAGAGATGGATGGCTATGAAGCCACTCGCCAACTCAGGGCAAGGGGGGCCGTACTGCCTATTATAGCGCTCACTGCCGCAGCCCTCAGCGATGTGGAGAAGAATATTCTGGAGGCTGGTCTGGATGATTTCGTAGTGAAACCATTTCATCCCGACCACCTCTATCAGAAGCTGATCAAGTATATGGTGGAGAAGTAAAGACCACCTCTCAGCGAACTTAAGGCCTTTTGATCATATCAAACCCTGTGTACTGTCGGAGTACTTCAGGAATGCGGATGCCCTCTTCCGTCTGATTGTTTTCCAGTAATGCTGCCAGAATCCTGGGTACCGCAAGGGCTGACCCATTCAGTGTGTGAGCAAGCACTTTTTTGCCATCCTTGTCCTTGAATCTAAGCTTGAGCCTGTTGGCCTGGTAAGTTTCAAAGTTGGAAACAGAACTTACCTCCAGCCATTTCTCCTGGGCGGCTGAATACACTTCAAAGTCATAGGTGATGGCTGACGTGAAGCCAAGGTCTCCTCCGCACAGTCTGAGAATTCTGTAAGGCAGCCCCAGGCTTTTTACCAGATGCTCCACATGTGCGACCATGCCGTCCAGTATTTCATAAGATTGATCCGGGTGAGCGATCTGCACAATCTCCACTTTGTCAAATTGATGCAAACGATTCAGGCCTCTTACGTGAGCACCCCATGAACCAGCCTCTCTTCGGAAGCAGGGCGTATAACCTACATTTTTCACAGGCAGACTGCCCGCATCCAGAATCACATCCCGGTAGATGTTGGTAATAGGTACTTCGGCTGTTGGGATCAAATACAGGTTGGTACCAGTGATGCCATACATCTGGCCCTCTTTATCAGGCAGCTGGCCGGTGCCATATCCAGACTCTTCGTTGATCAGAATAGGAGGCTGCACCTCCATGTAGCCGGCTTGCTGTGCTTCGTCCAGAAAATAGTTGACCAATGAGCGCACCATGCGTGCTCCCTCTCTCTTGTAAAATGGGAAGCCCGCACCAGTTACTTTGTTGCCAAGGTCAAAGTCTATAATGTCATACTCCGTGATGAGGTCCCAGTGCGGTTTGGCACCATCATACAGGGCAGGGAGGTTCTTGTCATCCAACTTCACCACTTCATTGTCAGCTTCACTTTTGCCGGCAGGCACCAGTGGATTGGGTATGTTGGGAATGCTGTAGAGTTTGTCCAGCAGTTGGTTTTCGATGGAGCTGAGTACCTCACTCAGCTGCTTGCTTTCTTCTTTGAGTTGGCCGGTTTCTGCCTTGGCAGCATCAGCCTCTTCTTTTTTGCCTTCCTTATAAAGCTGTCCGATTTTCTTGGCCAGAAGATTGGAGTTGGCCAAAATGTCATCAAGGGATTGCTGGGTTTTCTTGCGCTCGTCATCCAGCTGAATGAGCTCATTGAGCTGCTCCTCGGCATTCTGAATGCCCCGTTTTTTCAGTCCATTGACGAAATTCTCAAAATTTTCCTTTACTGCAGTTACTTGTAACATCGGTGCTTGATTTTTGAAGTGGCAAATTTAAAAGGCATTGTGCCAATAAAAGGAAAAGCATCCATTATTTATTAACAGCCCCATCGCCAGAATTATATGCGTATATTTGTGAAATATTCACCGTTAGCATATACTTGTGGTGCAATTCAAGTGGTCTCCACTTAATTTTTATCCATTTCGATATTTATTTCAAAAAAATTCCGCGCGTTTCATGCAGCGGATCCAGTTATTAAACCCACAACTTATTTATGTACACTTTAGACGATTTGAGTGTAAGGCTCCTTTCTGAACTAAGAGAGATAGCCGAAAATCTGGGCGTGAAAAACGCCAAAAAAACTGCTAAAAAAGACCTTATTTACGAAATTCTTGACAAACAGGCCACTTTGCCTGATAGTGAAATCCAAAAGATCAAGAAAGAAGAAAAAAAGCCGGAAAGCAAACCTGAGAGCAAACCCGAAAGCAAATCTGAAAGCCGGCCTCCAAGACCCGCTAACAAAAAGCGCGAGAATGTAAAGGAAAACAAGCCCACAGAGAAGGCCGAGGCGAAAAGCCCGGAAGATCTACTGAAATCATTGGACATAGAGATAGAAACTGAGTCATCAGCAGAAGCTCCAGCGGCCAAAGGGGGAGAAGCCAAAGAGCAAAAGCCAAGAGAAGGAAAATCAGAAGGGCACAATAAGCCCAATAAGCGAAGAGAAAACGAGCGATCTGAGGACCGACCCAAGTCTGAGGACCGTGAGTCTAAAGAGAGAAAAGAGCCTCGCAACGAGCACAAAGGCAGAAAGGCACAGTTCAACGAAGACATCAAGGAATTTGACGGTGTGATCGAGAATGAAGGCGTACTTGAGATCATGCAGGATGGCTATGGCTTCCTGAGGTCAAGTGACTATCATTATCTGGCCAGCCCGGATGATATCTACGTATCGCCATCTCAGATCAAATTATTTGGCCTGAAAACCGGAGATACCGTGAAAGGACAGATCAGACCACCAAAAGATGGTGAGAAGTATTTTGCCCTGCTGAGAGTATCCAGTGTCAATGGAAAAACCACTGAAGAAATCAGGGATAGAATTGCTTTCGAATACCTGACACCTTTGTTTCCAGAGGAAAAACTTAACCTGTGTACCAAGGCAGACAATTACTCCACCCGTATTTTGGACCTTTTCGCACCGATAGGAAAAGGACAAAGGGGGATGATCGTGGCTCAGCCAAAAACAGGTAAAACGGTGCTGTTGAAGCAAATAGCGAATGCGATTGCAGAAAATCATCCTGAAGTTTACCTGATGATTCTCCTGATCGATGAGCGTCCTGAAGAAGTAACAGACATGGCACGTTCGGTAAAGGCAGAGGTGATTGCTTCTACTTTTGATGAGCAGGCAGATAAGCATGTAAAAGTATCGAGCATCGTGCTGGAGAAAGCCAAAAGAATGGTGGAATGCGGACATGATGTGGTAATCCTGTTGGATTCTATTACCAGACTGGCCCGGGCATACAACACTGTGGTACCATCTTCGGGTAAAATTCTTTCTGGTGGTGTGGATGCCAACGCATTGCACAAGCCTAAGAGATTCTTCGGAGCGGCCAGAAACGTGGAGAACGGTGGTTCATTGACCATCATCGCTACCGCACTGATCGAAACCGGATCGAAAATGGACGAAGTGATCTTTGAGGAATTCAAGGGTACTGGTAACATGGAACTCCAGTTGGATAGAAAACTTTCCAACAAGCGGGTATACCCTGCCATCGACGTACCGGCATCTGGTACCAGACGTGAGGATCTCCTCATGGATGCGGAAGAGCTTAAGCGTGTATGGATCCTTCGTAAGTTCATGTCTGACATGAATAGCAACGAAGCAATGGAATTCCTACTCAGCAAGATGAAAGGAACCAGAAACAACGACGAGTTTCTGATTTCCATGAATGGCTAATCGGCCCTTCGTATTTTGAAAAAAACTAGCCAAAGGATTTCCTCCTTTGGCTTTTTTCTTGCCCTTTAAAGTGTTCAATGACCGATTACATAAAATGCCGCTCATCAAATAGTGTTCGCGGGTACTTGGCTTGTTTCGTATCTATAAACAACCAAACCTTTGCAACATCATGAATAAGCTAATCAATCAACAATTACTTTTCTTGAGTTTGTCATTGCTGCTGGTGGGAGGAGCTGCAGCTCAGCTGACTACACCCAGGCCCAGCCCTGCGGCAGAGCTTAATCAAACCATCGCGCTTACTACCATCACTGTGAACTATTCGCGACCATCAGTGATCAGGGGAAACAACGACCGTACAGGTCAGATATGGGGCTCACAGGTGCCCTGGGGACTTGCTCCCAATGCTTTCGGCAACCAGAAGCCTATGCCCTGGCGGGCCGGAGCCAATGAAAATACGACTATTTCGTTCTCCACACCAGTGCTCATAGAGGGAGAGCAGCTTGGGGCTGGTACCTACGGGCTGCACATGATCCCGGAAGAAAGCGGAACAGTGACCATCATCTTTTCGAAAAACACATCCTCGTGGGGAAGTTTCTGGTATGAGCAGGCAGAAGATGCGCTGAGAGTGAAGGTTCAGATGAAGGATGCACCATTCACCAATGTTTTGACCTATCAATTTACAGAGGTAGGACTCACCTCCGGCACGTTGGCGCTGATGTGGGAAAAGAAGCAGATTCCCATCAAACTTGCAGTGAGTCAGGAGACCATTTTGGCCAAATTCAGAGATGATCTGAGGGGAGTGCAGGGATTTGGCTGGCAAGGGCCACTTTCTGCAGCAAATTATTGTCTTCAGAACAACATTAACCATGAAGAGGCCGTTAAATGGGCTGATCAGGCAATCGCCGCAAACAGAACCGGGCAAACACTCGGAATGAAAGCAGCCTTACTTTTTCAGAAGGGAGATATCGAAGCAGGTGTAAAGACTGCTGATGAGGCTAAGGAGATTGCCACAATGAATGAATTGAACACCCTGGGTTATCAGCTGGCTGGCGCCAATCAGTACGAGAAAGCCGAGGAGTTTTTTAAACTAAATATTAAAAGAAATCCAAAAGTGGCCAATGGCTACGATAGTCTGGGTGAGTGCTATGTGGCGATGGGAAAGAATGACGAGGCTATAAAATTATTTAAAAAATCACTTTCAATGGATCCTCCACCTAACGTGAAGTTGAATTCCATTGCCAATCTCAAGAGGTTGGGAGTCGATTACTCCGAGTGATTTAAGAGTTTGAATTAGGTTGAAAAGGCCTTGGGATTTTCCCAAGGTTTTTTTATGCCCTGTCCAAACACGCCTTGAGGCTCTCCCGCCAGTAGGGGATTTCTATTTCAAAGGTTTCCCTGAACCTGCTTTTGTCCATTACACTGTAATGAGGCCTTTTGGCCGGAGTGGGATACTTCTCTGTTGGGATCGGATTCACCCGGGTGTTTACCTTTCGGTACTCAAAAATGGCTTTGGTAAAATCGTACCAGGAAGCTACCCCTTCATTGCTGTAGTGGTAGAGCCCGTAGGAGGTCGATTTTGCGGAGATGATCAGGAGAATGGCCCGGGCCAGGTCTCTGGCATAGGTGGGTGTGCCAATCTGATCAGCTATGACATTCAGCTCATCCCTGGTCTGGGAAAGCCTGAGCATGGTTTTCACAAAGTTCTCACCGTGGGTGGAGTAGAGCCATGAAGTCCTGAAGATAAAGTGCTTCTTCAGCGTATTTTGTATGGCGCGCTCACCTTTGAGTTTGGATACACCGTAGTAATTGACCGGGTCGGTCAGGTGGGATTCCTTCAGTGGTACGGAAGCCCCTCCGTTGAAGACAAAATCTGTGGAGATATGGATGAGCGTGACATCATATGGCTTACAGGCCTTCGCCAGGTTCAGGCTGCCGGTGAGGTTAATTTTGTCAGAAGCCTCGCGCTCTGTTTCGGCTTTGTCCACGGCGGTATATGCCGCACAGTTAATGCAATAGTCGTATTTGTTTTGTTTGAACAGGTCGCTCACGAGGCTCGCATTGGTAATATCTAACTCCGGGTAATCTGTAAAATCAAATTGGAGTTCGGGGAATTCGCTCACGAGATCCTGAATCTCTGACCCTAACTGACCTCCGGAACCTGTGACAAGAATTTTCATTTCAGTTCGCCGTTTACATAGTCTCTCAGATACTCATAGACCGGGGTAAGATCTCCACCCGCCGTGATGGTAGCACGTTTGATTACTTCTCTGCTGTCATCACTCAGGAGCTCAGGAAGTACGTTATTGAGCAACTCATTTCCGAAGCTTTCCGACGCATCTCTGGGAAGCTCGCAGGGCAGGTTGTCTACGGCCATTACTGTGATATTACCCTCATCGGTAAAAGCACTTTCCACTTCATTATCACTTGGGTTGTAGTCGTACACCGGGTCTTCAATGGTACTTGGTTTCTTGGTGGAAGGGATAGAGCCCTCAATGTCGCAAGTGATGTCAGCCACAATGTTGATTTTAAAATCATTTTTCAGGATGTCTTCGCGTTTGAAAAGCACGGGTGAGTTGGGATCCCAGAAGGCTGCAGCGATCAATAGGTCGGTCACTTTAGCGTATTTCAGGAAGTCCGCATCATATAGCTCCGGGTTGTCATAAAACTCGTGTCTGCTAAATTCTCCCCCATCCTTCCGGACGTGGTAGTCCCGGGTATTGAGCTGGGTGAAGACCGGGTAATCAAACTGCTCCTCGATGAAAGCCGCCGGGGTGACCTTGCGAATGTTCATCCCATGCAGCACTTCCATGGCTCCTTTGGCCACTCTGCCACCACCTGTCAGGGCGATTTTGATGGCAGGTAATTTCACTTTTTCATACTCGGTCTTGAGATCCTCCAGATCAAAACACTCCGAAGCACGTCTGATATCGAAAAGGTTGTACCGCTTGCCAAACGTCCAGATGCCATTGTAGGCACCCACAATACCCGCCCATCTGCCAAATGCAATGATCCGCTTGCCGGTTTCGTCTGTGAGGGTTTCATAGTCGATCAAGCGGATTTTTTTGGAGATAACCTCCCTGATCAGCGGCTGATTGTAGGGCTGCTTTTTGATGGTGTGAGAAAAGAAGAAATAGGTTTTATTGGCAATGAGGTTGGGAATGGGCACCTCTTTGACACCTAGCAAAATATCACAATCATCCACAGTATCCACCACGTGAATGCCTTCGTTGAGGTAGTCCTGGTCTGTAAAACATCGGATGTCTGAGGTCTGGGCCACCAGGTCCACTTCAGGAAATCTTTCCATTACCTGTCTGGCCTGATAAGGAGTGAGTGCCACACGCTTGTCTTTTGGAACCTTCCCCTCTTTGATCAGTGCTATTTTGATTTTTCCCATTTTTTTGGTGTTAACTTGATGGGCGCAAATTTAAACTTTTTGACGAGGTAAAATGGATTATCTGATCATTGGTGGGGGCTGGGCGTTATATTTTGCTCTCCATAGCTTGTTAGCATCGGAGCGGGTGAAAAGAACAGTGCGCAGCAAGGCACCGGTCATTGCCCGTGGCTATCGCTTTTTTTACTCACTCATCAGTACCGTGGGGCTGTTGTGGCTGCTGTACCTCATGGCCATCACCCCTTCTGCAACGCTTTTCAGTTCGCCGGGGTATGTGCGGTATATCGCCATGATTTTGGCCTCCTGGGGGGTTATTTTAGTGATTACGTCGTTCAGGCATCTTTCGGGTTGGGCCTTTTTAGGATTGAAAAAGGAGGAGAAAAAAGGGCTGATCAGAAAGGGTACGCATGCCTATGTGCGACATCCCATTTATTCAGGAATCATTCTGATCGTCATCGGGATGGCTTTGTACACACCCACAGATATAGTAGTACTGTCTGCAGTATGTATACTGGCTTACCTGCCAGCAGGCATCTATTTTGAAGAGCAAAAACTGATCGCAGAGTTTGGGGATGATTACCTGACTTATCGTCGGGAGGTACCTGCTATTTTCCCCAAAAAGCCTTAGTCCTTTTTTCCTTTCTTCAGCTCCTCCAGATCGTCCCGGTCGCGTAGCTTTTTGTCATCCACAGATTTATTCAGAAACTGATTGATCTTATCAATGTCTATGGTCGATTTGATTTCCCCGAAAGGGTCAATCCTGATGTCAAAACCTTCAAGCTCTTTATTCACTTTAGGCTTGTGATCGTCTTCTGATTTTTTCTTTGTCATGGTCCCTCAGTTAAGTGTCTACTACTTTAACTGATCTACGGAGTATTTGATTCGTTCGGCCACTGCTTTTCCTCCCATGAGGGCAATGATGGCCATGAGATCGGGGCCGGAACCCGCTCCGGTAATGACCATTCTGAGTGCCTGCATGTTTTTACCTGCTTTGATTCCGTTGGTTTCCATCAGCGAAAAAAACAGCTCTTTGGCCTCTTCGGCATTGATGCTTTCTTTGGTGGCAAGGGCCTCTGCGTAGAGTGATACGGCTTGCTCGGCTTCCTCATTCCATTTTTTGCTGGTCACACTCTGGTCGTACTCAGTGGGGTTTCTGAAAATAAATAAGGCATTGGGAGCCATCTCATGTGGAAATGTCACCCGCTCTTTCAGCAGGTCCACGATGACCAGGGCAGTTTCCAGACTGCTGTCTATGGCATAGTGGTTTTTGAGGTCGGTGCGTACTATTTCCGCCAGTGCCTTCGGATTGGTAGACTTTAAGTACTGCTGGTTAAACCATTTGATTTTGTCCAGGTCAAATTTGGTACCCGCTTTGTTGACTTTTTCCAAACTGAATACATTCGACAATTCCTCTAAGCTGAAAATCTCCTGCTCGGTGCCGGGGTTCCAGCCCAGAAATGCCAAAAAGTTTACCAGGGCTTCAGGAATGAAACCTTCTTCTTTAAATCCTTTAGAGGTTTCACCCGTTTCCGGATCTTGCCAGTCGAGCGGGAATATGGGGAAACCGGCCTGATCAGCGGCTCTCTTACTCAATTTCCCGTTGCCATCGGGCTTCAGAATGAGGGGTAGGTGGGCAAACTGAGGCATCGTGGATTCAAATCCCAGGTATTTGTAGAGCAGTACGTGCAGCGGTGCTGAGGGCAGCCATTCTTCACCACGGATCACATGGGTGATTTTCATCAGGTGATCATCCACTATGTTGGCCAGGTGATAGGTAGGCAGGCCGTCAGACTTCATGAGTACTTTGTCATCGAGGGTGGAGCCATGCACGTGCACCCAGCCCCTGATGATGTCATTCAGCCGAACTTCTTCCTTCGGGTCTATTTTGAAACGGATCACGTAAGGTTCTCCGCTGGCGATTTTGGCGGCCACTTCCTCAGCGGGCATGGTGAGTGAATTTTTCATGGTCAGCCTCACTGCCGCGTTGTAATGCGGTGTGGCCACCCCGGCCGCTTTCAGTCGGTCGCGCATGGCATCCAATTCCTCAGGCGTGTCAAAGGCGTAGTAAGCGTTGCCTTCATCGATCAGCTTCTGGGCGTAGGACTGATAGATCTCTTTGCGCTCCGACTGTCTGTAGGGGCCGTACTCACCCCCCGTCCAGGGACTTTCGTCGGGAGAGATGCCGCACCACTCCAGCGACTGGCGGATGTAGTCTTCAGCACCGGCTACAAACCGGCTCTGGTCAGTGTCTTCTATTCTTAAGATGAAAGTGCCGTTGTTTTTTTTGGCAAAGAGGTAGTTGAACAGGGCTGTTCTGACTCCACCTATGTGCAAAGCGCCTGTCGGGCTGGGGGCAAATCTTACTCTTACTGAATCCATTTATTGGGGGATATTTTTTTGGTGTGCAAAGCTATCAAATACCCAATACTAATGTGAAGGACAATTGCTTTTATTCCCCTTCTTCTGCCAGAATCCCCTGAATCTGGTGGATGGTTTCGCGGGCTTTCTGATGAAAGCTGAGCGTGAGCACCAGATAGTTGGCCAGGGCGATGAGCAGCGCGGTGATTACGGCGAGGGTAAGGGAGGAAAGGGTCAGAAATACAGCCGCTATCAATACGCACAGGGTGGTGGAAAACCACAAGTAAAGGCGAGCTCCTGGAAACAGACATAGCCGGAGAAATATTAAGGATCCGCGGGAGGTGTTTTCCACCCGACCGATGGTCAGGGGGAGTGCATTCTGAGCAGAGCGGATGACCAGCGAAATCCTGAACCCCTCCGGAGAAACAGCCCCATTGAACACCGGCCGATTGACCACCACCTCCGAATCGATCAGGCGGGTTTTGAGGGCAATCCTCCTCAATACCTCGTTTTTAGAGTGGCTCGATACCAGGGTTTGCCGGAGAAAGGGCCAGAGGGACATCAGAGCTGAGCGATGCAGCTAATCTCCACGCTGACATCCTTTGGCAGGCGGCTGACCTCCACTGTTTCTCTGGCAGGCGGGTTTTCGGGGAAGTACTCACCATACACCGCATTGATCTGCGCAAACTGTCCCATGTCTTTGATGAAGATGCTGCACTTCAATACATTGGCAAAACTGGCTCCGGCGGCTTCCAGTATGTAGTTGAGGTTTTTCATTACTTGCCGGGTCTCATCCTCTATAGAGGTGCTGACCAGCTGGCCGGTGGCCTGATCGATGGGGATCTGACCAGATACGTAGAGCACGCCATTGGATAGCACGGCCTGACTGTATGGGCCGATGGGGGCAGGAGCTTTGGGGGAGTTGATGATGGTTTTCATGTAACTGCAGGTTTGAAATTCATTAATGTTCCCTGCAATTTAATCGGATAATGGCGGAGATGAATTATGGGGGATAGAAAAGTGGAAAACTGGCCAGGAGTTGCTCAGCTGAAAATCAGATTAATGCTACGTCCTCCAGTGATTAAGTCTCTTCTTGATTTCCATTTGCAGTTTGATATTATTAATGTACATCAAATTGTTGGTAGTGAGTTGATCTAGCTTCTTGTGTGCCGAAGATTTTGAAAGAATACTTTTCCCAACCAATTCATCAAGTATCCAGAGCATTCCATGCCTGTCAATAGCTCGTTTCTCCGCAAATTTTCTGACTGGCCCATCACTTGTCAAGAGGATAGCTCCCAATTTATCGGCCATATAGACCACTGATTTATCTGGTTCTGAAAGGGCCCTGGGAAAAGCAAATGTTTCCATTTTCTCAAAATCTTCAGGTTCAAGAATGTGAATGGTGAGTTTGCCAACTGACCTGTATGTCTGAAGAATTGATTGCTGTTCATGAACAATCTCATTCCAAACCTCAATGGTTGTATGAATATCAAGATTCAGTTCAAAAAATTCTGCCGTTATTTCAAGATCCAGTAAGTCTATGAATATACAGGCATCAGTTATGGCAATGGTCATCAAATAATCATGTTTTCCTTTCGGAAATCAGCCAATTTTTGATTGTTAAGCGCCGCCGCTTTGCTCATAGAAATTGCCTCCTCCACTAACCCGCGGAAGAGCAACTGAGAAAAACGATTGGACTCTTCAAATCCTTTATATGAATACGGCTCATTGTTCCGATAGCCTAATCTATTAAACATGAAGTAAAACTGTTTGAAGGTGCTTTGATTAATTACTCCCAGTTCCTTAGCACGGTACATAATGGCCTGCATGGATATGCCATATTCTTGCTTGAGCATGCCTAATTCTTTGAAGGATAATTTGCTTCGAGAGCGTCCTAACTCGGTGTATATTCTTTCTTTGGGGAAGAGTAAGGCTCCAGCAAAATAGTGACAGAAGCGCTCTTTGGTTTTATCGTCATGTTGATCGAGCTTGAGCAGTATGTGACCTAATTCATGCATTGCCGAGAATCTCTTGCGATCAAGGTTATGGTCAAGCTTGGCATTGTTCAGAACAACTAATGGCTGGGCACCGTTGATTTTGGTGGCGAAAGCATCTAGCTTAACGTCTGAAATGATCTCTACAACCTTGATCCCATGTTCTTCTAATAGCTCGATAGTGTTTGGGATCGGGTTTTCACCAATGTCCCATTCCTTTCTTAGTTCTTTGGCTGCATCATCAATGTCATCAATAGTATTAATCGGAAACCCCTCAAGAGGATTCTTAAATTCAGTCTGTAGGTTGAGAATCTGCTCAAGCTCCAAATATCGACGCACTTTGTCTTTTACCACCTCTTCTATCCTATCTCTTTCCTTGCCCGGATAGGTGCTGAGCTTCCTGAATTCTATCTCCCCGAACTCTACCAAGGTTGCATTTGAGAAATAATCAGGCCTTACGCCAAGTGCCTCACAAAGGAACCCAATCATTTCACTATTTGGAGTGGATTCGCCCTGCTCGTACTTGTTTAAGGCCTGCTTGGAAATTGATTGGCCCAGCTCTTTAAGTTGATCTGCCAAGCCTTGCAGGGAAAGCCCGTTCATGATCCTGGCGGACTTGAGTCGGTCTGCTATAAATGCCATTTCCGTAGTTGTTTGGTTAGGTTTATAACACGAATTTATTAGATTTAGTTGGTATATAAAATACTTTTTGTCAATTGAATATGACAACTTATAAATGGTAGTTATGAAGAATAATGTAATTAACTAGTGATTTATCTATAGAGAAAGACTGAGTTTTTTTGATTGACATTGTATATATACAATATGGATTTGTCAACTAAAAAGAGATAGTATAAATGGTAGAAGCGAACTCTGAAAGGGCTTATATGGAATATTGTTTACGTGGGCTATCGGGATGGTGAAACAGCACCGACTACTTCAAAAAATCTTTGGGGCTCAATCCGGTATTGAACTGAATGTCTGACCAAATGACGGAGATCCAGGGCTCATCACTTACCTGGGCATCCCAGGTGGATTTTTTATACCTTCTTTGGGTAGGGATCAGCAGGTCCTCGATTTGCTCGTACTCCAGCTTCATTAGGTAGGGCGTTTCCATCACACCGAAATCTGCCACGGTAAAGAGAAACTGATCCACTAAAGCCGTTTTCTGATTGATGTACAGCTGATAAACATCGGTTGGCTTGTCGTCAGGGGTATGAAAGGTGATTTTCACTACATCGTAGACCGTGTCATCGATGGTTTCTTCCCCCAGGTATTCATAGTTTAGGCCCGGATCCATCAGTTTTTGGAACATGGCAAACCAGTAAAAATTAGTGGGTCGATTGAAAGCGACCCTTTTCAGGCGGTTGGTGTCGTTTTGGATCTGTCCATTATGCTTGAGCCAGTATTCCTGGCCATCGAAGCCCTGTTCAATAGGCCCTTCCAGGTCCGGGAAGGTCCGCTCATGGGTTTGATACAAGCCATAAGACAGTTCTCCCTCGAACAGGTATTTTTCCGTTGAAATGTCAGCCTTGCTGTCGGGAGTGCGGTAGGTATAGGTGTAAACCACATCTTTCTTGTTCCAAAGCGTTTCATAATCGCCCACCTTTTGGGTCATCTGGTAGATCAGTTCGTGCCCCTTGTTTTGAAATTGCGGCAACGCCTTTTCCTGCCGGGCTGTTTGATCAGTGCCTCCGCAGGACGAAACAATGATACCCACGAATATTGCGATGACTTGATTGTACTTCATGCTGGATTGCTTTACGATTTTGAGTTGGTAGATCCACACAGCGGTGAACCCAACTGGTTAAGAAAGCACTCCTAACACTACCTAAAGGGGCTGAGTTCCCCAAAGACCAAACTAATTGCCCAAATCTTCATGCAGCTTACGCTCCATTTGCCCGCCGCACTATTTTGACGATGCGACCATAGAAGATCTCCGCCAAATTCCAGTTATATCCATCAAAATTGGTGGTATTGTTAAATTGAATCACCACCGTATCAATGTCTTTGTGGTATTTGGCAATACTCTGATAGCCCACCAGCAGACCGGTATGTTCATACTCGTAGATGGAGGAGTAGATGTCCTGCTCCCCTTCATTGAACACGGAGCCCTCATTTAAGGCCCTGATGAATATGCCCACATCCTCAGCCGTGGCCAGCATTAGGCCCGTATTCTCAGTCTTGAAGTCTTCCTCCACACCGACATAGTAGCCGCTCATCACATCATCTAGATTCACTTCACTAAGCGAGCCAAACGTGTTTTTCAGCCCCAGGGGTATCAAAATCTCCTCTTTGATGTATTGCTGATGAGGATAGCCCACCACCTGATCTATCAGGTCAGAAATCAGCATATAGTTGGTATTGGAATAACCATAATCTTCACCCGGTTCGAAATCTGCTGGTAGGTCCAGGGCGTATTCAAGGGTTTCTTGTTTGTTTTTGGGTGGTTTTGTCCAGAAATCAGGGTGGTCTACAAAGTTGGGAATGCCACTCCGATGCTGCACCATCATTCTCAAGGTGATCCGATCAGCATATTCAATCCTTCCGACAAGTTCCGGAAAGTATTCAGCGAGCGTTTTGTCCAAAGACAAACGCTCCGCTTTGACCAGTTTGGCCACCGCCACCGCCACATAAAGCTTGGTGATACTGGCTATCTTGAATAAGGCCTGCGGGTAGGCAGGAATCTTGTTCTTGCGGTCATGCCAGCCGGCAGCATAGTACTCCGGTGGCTTACCGCCCTGATCCACGTACGCGATCATTCCATCAAATCCATACCCCAGACCTTCCTCCAGCTGCTCCTGAACCGTGTCGGGCAGTGGTAAGATCCAGGCTTTTACCAGTATCCAGGGCACGAAGTACAAAGAGCCTATGCTTGCCAGTATAAAGGCTATTCTGAGTATCTTTTTTGTTTGTTTCATGGCTATACTATTTCAGCGATGTTCTTTTTTATAAAATAACTACCTGTGGGTATGATTATACCTTCAACCCAAAAAGTGGTCGTACAAACCGGATTCTCCGCACTACCAACTCGTAGGCTGCAAAGCACCCTATAAAGGTAAGTAATATCACCAGCGCCAGCTTAAACGGAGCGGGCATATCCAACGGAAACAGCAGCCAAGAGGCGAGGTAGAGGAAGATCATGTGCAGGATATAGATCGGGTATGCCGACTGACTTAAGTAAGTCAATGCTCCACTCGGTTTGTTGAGGTATCGGTGTCCAAAACCAAAGACCGTGAATATCCAAAGGTTGGACTCAATGGACTTTAGGTAAAGAGGTGCAATAAACTCGCCCTCCAGCAAGCGGAGCGTGTATAGAGTGGCAGCAATGGCCAGCATCAACCACCTCCATCGGGTGACGGTGCTCCAAAAAGCCTGCCCGCTGTAGACACACAAAAAACCTGTGAGGAATGCCAGCATGCCTATCCAGAATCCATGGGCGTTCATGGCGTAGTATTCAAAACTGTCTGGGTGTAACAGCTCTGCTTCCGCAACAAACGGGATCATCAATAGTAGCAAACCAGCCGGATGGCTCAGTAGCTTGCTCATGATCTGCTGAAACTTGCCATTTGGGTGTTTTTTCAGATAGAAAAACAATGGGGTAAAGATCAGTACATAGACGAAGATGTTGCCAAGAAACCAAAGGTGCATCGGGCTAAGGGCGAACTCCATGTCCTGATGGTAATAGTTCTTCCAAATCCATACATGCAGCGGCACGATCGCGAGTAATCCAAAAATGTAAGGGACAAGTATTCGTTTGGTTCGCTCTATTAGGAGTGCTTTCCAGTCGCGCCTCTGGATAGCAAAATACACCCCCATACCTGAAACAAAGAATAGCAGTGGAATGCGCCACACATTCAGCATGGCCATGGGTGTCCAGATCCACTCTACGGTTTCACTGTTTTGAATGAATCCGAGGAACACTCCCCAGGGCTGAAAGCCAATGGCTATATGGTATATCACCAATAAGCCGATGGCGATCACGCGTAACCAATCAATGTCGTATCTTCTGTTGTCGAGCATTGTCTTTATTGATTGTTGCTGTAGGTTTCAATCATTTCAGCAATGACCGGACGGGCCTTTTCCAGCTGCTTAAAGTCTAGCTTCAATCCGAAAGGACCAAGGTCTTTGCTCATTTGGTCATAGACAGGTTTCATGTCAGCAAATGGAGCAGACACAGACTCGAGGGCTGTAGCATTGTAAGTGTTTCTGATCGTCACATCGGCCTTGTTTTCGAGCAGGGCTTTTACAATGTCTGTTCGCCCAAAGAAGGCTGCAGTGTGCAAGGGTGTGGAGCCATCGGCACTCGTTGAGTTCAGGTCAGCCCCACCTGATATCAGTAAAAGAGCGGCTTCAGTTTTGCCAAATGTCGCGGCGATGTGCAAGGGAGTAGACCCATAAGCGTCTTTCTCGTTGAGATCAGTTTTGGCTGCAATGTGGCCTTTGATGGCGTCAAGATTACCAAAGAAGGTGGCTTCCTGTAAGGTGGTGCTGGGCGCTTCTACACTCGTCTCTTTAGAGGCTTTTTCCTGTGTCTGGTTGCAGGCAGCCGTGCCTAAAAAGATCATGATCAGACTTAAAGTCATCCATTTTTGTACTGTTTTCTGTGTTAAAGATTTCATCTTGTTTTGTTTAGGGTTTTAATATTTATTTCGATGATACAAAGGTGAAAAGAAGGCCTGGGCGCCACTAAACAACCATGCGGCAAGTAATGTGAGCTATGCGTTTTGAATAGAAATTATGATGATGGGCTATAAACTATGACGCAAAAGGCTGAATAAGACCTGTTGCGAGTGGTCTTTAAATTGCCGATTATTGCACCTAATCACTGTATGATATGTCAGATTTTCAAACCTCCAAAAGTGTATTTCTTCAGAAAATAGTTGCGGTAATTGAAGAGAATCTGGCAAACGAGCACTTCGGAGTAACCGAATTGGCCGAGATCACCAACATGAGCCGCTCCAACCTGCTGCGAAAGGTGAAGCAGGAAACCGGAGGATCAGTGAGTGTATTGATCAGAAATGTCAGGCTGCACCACGCAAAGCTTTTGTTGGCGGATGACTCTCTCACCGTTTCTGAGATCTCTTACAAAGTGGGTTTTAGCAGTACCTCGTATTTCACCAAATGCTTCAGAGAGCTGTACGGTTATACACCGGGAGAGGCTGGTAGCCGAGCCCGGCTGGCATCAGAGGAGGTAGCAGCTGATGCACCTGATACAGGGGGAGGAAGGGGCAGAGTTCTGGTACTGGTAGTTTTGGCTCTGGTGGTGGTACTGTCCATTGTTTTATTCAGTTTCCCTGAGGAGGAAGAAGTCACTCCAAAAAGTCAGGGCAAATCCCTGGCCGTACTCCCTTTCAAAAACGACAGTGCTGACAGCACCAATATTTACTTTATGAATGGCCTGATGGAGGCCATTTTAGATAATTTCCAAAAGATTGAAGACATCCGGGTGACGAGCAGAACCACCGTGGAGAAGTACCGCACCCTCAACAAAACCATCCCCGAACTGTCCAAGGAGCTCAACGTGCGCTATTTCATAGAGGGCAGTGGGCAGAAGATTGGCAATGAAATCCTGCTGACCATCCAGCTGATAGAAGCACCAGGCGACAAGCACCTGTGGTCGCGGAGGTATAAGCGCGAGCTCAAAGATGTCTTTGAGTTGCAGTCAGATGTGGCCAAGAGTATTGCCAAAGAGATCAATGCCATCATCACACCAGAAGAGCAGGAGCGCATTGAAAAAATACCTACCCAAAACCTGGTGGCTTATGACCATTACCTGAAAGGTCTGGCCCTGCTGAATGATAGATCGGGAGCGGGGCTTGCAGAAGGGGTTGAAGAATTTAAGAAGGCCATCCAGGAAGATGGTCAGTTCTCCAATGCCTATGCCTACATAGCCATCTCCTACTACTATCTGGATATTTTTCTGGCGGAGCCTAAGTATACACAGGAGCTGAAAGAGTATGCCGACAAAGCCATGCTGCTGGATGGAGAATCAGGCGAAAGTCTTATTGCCAGGTCATTGTATTATATGCAGATCCGGGATTTTAAGAAAGCCGTTGAGTCATTTGAGGAGGTTTTGGAGTACTATCCAAACACTGCCTGGGTGCATAATTTCCTGTCAAACATCTATGGGGTGATTCTGCCTGATACAGAAAAGTACCTCACGCATGCCCTGCAGGGCATTCAGGCGGCAGTAGCGGATGCAGACTCAGTCACTACGAGCTTTACCTATCTGCATTTGAGCAATGCTCTGGCGCAAACTGGTTTTTTCAATGAAGCTGAAACCTATGTACAGAAGTCGTTGGCCTTCAATCCTGATAATTTGTATTCGCAGTATTTGTATGTGTATATCAGGCAGGCACAGCATCTTGATCTGAATCGTGCGAAACAATCGTTGATGACCATTTTGCAAAAGGATACCACCAGGATAGACGTGATACAGGAGATCGCCAAGGTGTGCTACACCATGGAGGATTATGAGCAGGCATGGGTGTATTATGAGAAGATGCTCCACATGAAAGCAGCCCTGAAACTTGATATCTATCAAAATGAGGGCAGCAGAATAGGCTTTGTGCTGGAGCAGCTCGGGAGAAAGGAGGAGGCGAAGCAATATTATGAGAGTTTCCTTGCCTATGCAGAAAAAGATCAGTCACTCTACAAGGACCTGCTTTATTCCTCCTACTATGCGGTGACCGGCCAAAGAGATAAGGCCGTCAAGTACCTCAAAGCTTTTTCGGAAAAGGACAATTATCAATACTGGATCGTACTCTTTCTGGACAAAGATCCTGTTATCCGAAAAATGGCCGGACATCCCGATTACGAGCGCACGCTCAAGAAAATCAATGACAAATTCTGGGCGAAGCACAAGCAGATCAGAAAGATGCTTGAAGCGGAGGGCATTACCGTGCCGGTGCGCAGTAATTTATAAGAGGCATTATATCAGGTCGCGATTTGAGGCCATACACTCAAAGGGCACTCAGTGTGCCCACACATCCACGTATTATAGGGCCATTACCACCTGGTCAAATATTTTCTGCTTTTTCTGCTTTTTCTGTTTTTGGCTCCGGGTCTCAGGAGAGACATGATATTTAGTATGACAAAGATCATCTTTTTCCATTTCGGATATCATTATCCGAAATTATCTCGGGAACTACATTTGTCCAAAACTCAGTGACAAAAATGTTTTCGAAAGCTTGTGAGTATGCACTAAAAGTCATGATTTATCTCTGTTCTGTCACGGAAGCGGGGAAGTTGGCTGGTTTGAAGGACATAGCCGGAGCAATAGATTCTCCGGAGGCCTATACAGCCAAAATATTGCAGCAACTGGTAAGAGCAGGCTTATTGGAGTCATTGAGGGGGCCGAATGGAGGCTTCAAAGTGGCAGGCCGTGACATTACCCTAATGGAAGTGGTAACGGCCATAGACGGTGAGCACCTCGTGAAAAGCTGCGTACTGGGCCTTAAGGAATGCTCAGGAGAGCACCCTTGCCCGGCACATGATAAGTTTATCGCCATCAGAGACCATTTGAAAGGTGTATTGACAACAACCTACCTATCGGACCTGAAAGGTGGAGTAATTGAAGGAAATCGGTTTTTGAGGACATAAAAATTTATTTCAATAAAGGATAAAAGAGTCTTTAAATCTCAAATATGAAAAATCTAGCAAAATCAAAAGTGGGGGTCATCGTAGCATCTAACTTCAGAACCTCCCGGGTATTCTCTTCGCACCACATAGATTTCTGCTGTGGCGGGGGTATCTCTCTGGAAGAGGCCTGCACCAGAAACAATGTGGATTTGGATAGGGTGCTGGAGGAGTTGGAAGCGACCTTCCAGACCCCAGATACTATGAACTATCAGGAACTAGACCTTGATAAGCTCATTGACACCATTGTGAGCATGCATCACAGTTATGTTTGGGCTACTGTGCCGGCGCTCAGGGCTTATTTGGAGAAACTGTGCACAGTGCACGGTGATCGACACCCAGAGCTGCATTCGGTCAATGATTTGTTTGCCAAGGGCTCCCAGGCATTGCTCGATCACATGACTAAGGAAGAGCAGATACTCTTTCCTTACATCAAGGCGATGGTACAGGCAAAGGCAAAAGAGTTTCCCTTATCAAAGCCTCATTTTGGAGATATTGAAAACCCCATTCAGATGATGGAGCAGGAGCACGAAGAAGAGGGCTTCAGGTTTCGTCAGATTGCAGAATTGACCGGTGGTTATGAATGTCCTCCGGATGGATGTCAAACCTACAAGGTGGCATATGCCATGCTCAAGGAGTTTGAAGAAGATTTACACAAGCACATTCACCTGGAAAACAACATCTTATTTCCGGAGGCCAGAAAACTGTTCAGGGAATTCTCATTCAGTAATTCATAAACCCCAATAATCATGAAAATTCTAAATCAATACCTTATTGCCGCTTCGTTTTTGGTGTTGCTTTCGGCCTGTGGTGGCGGAGGTAAAAGCCGGATTGAGCAAATCAAAGAGCAATCGAAAGTGGAGCCATCCGATCCATACGAAAACTGGAAGCAATTTCACGGAGTAGGTCCTGTGAAGGCATTCACACTGCCCACAGAAGTAGACCAGCAACTGGTAGCCAAGGGCCAGGAAATATTTGAATCTAAATGTACTGCCTGCCACAAAGTGGATAAGAAGTTCATTGGTCCATCACCTAAGGACATTTTGTCTAGAAGAAACCCCGCCTGGGTGATGAACATGATCCTGGATCCGGGAAAAATGGTTCAGGAGGACGCCATCGCGAAGAAGTTATTGATGGAATATAACGGGTCTCCTATGGCCAATCAAAACCTATCGGAAGAAGAAGCAAGATCCGTCCTGGAGTACTTCAGGACATTGTAGCAACTAAATCATATGATGATGAAAACTAAATCAATTATGTCAATGATGGCCGTACTGGCCATGGGAGTGATGCTCTCCTGTTCATCAGGTAATACTGAGCGTACAGACGATCAGGCCACTTCGGCAGCAACGAGTCATCCTAAAGGACAAGCCTCTGTCTCGGATAATGTTTCAGACAGGAATATCCTACAGGTAGCCGTAGCTTCTGATGCGCATACCACGCTGGTAGCAGCTGTGGAGGCTGCCCAAATAGAGCATGTTTTGGTAAATGCCGGTCCCCTCACAGTTTTTGCACCTACCAATGAGGCATTCAACTTATTGCCGGAAGGGGTGGTAGAAAACCTGCTGAAGCCTGAAAACAAAAGCGATCTGGCCACTACCCTCACACGGCACGCCGCACCAGGGTCTTTTGACCTGGAAGCGCTCAAAAGGGAGGCAAGTAAGGGGAGAAAAATTTACATGGCCACCGGAGACTATCTGGAGGTAAAAGTTGACGGTGATAATGTATCAGTGGGGGGAGCCAATATTCTGGCCACTATATCCACCTCCAATGGGATCATACATGTCATTGATAAAGTGATTGCGTCTAACTAAAACAACAGATTAAAATGAAAACTATATCAGTATTATCCAATGTCTTTATAGTTGGTGCCTTCATATTGATCACCTCATGTGGCCAATCGGGTAGCAATGGAAAAAGTGCCCTCAGCAGTAACGTAGCTGAGAAGGTGTACATAGCCCCGGGTGAAAGGGACGAGCAGTATGCCTTTTTGTCTGGTGGATACAGCGGCAACCTGACCGTGTATGGATTGCCATCGGGCAGAATGTTCAAAGAAATCCCTGTCTTTTCACAGTTTCCCACTTCCGGGTATGGGTATTCAGAAGAGACCAAACCCATGCTGAACACTTCGTTTGGTTTTGTACCCTGGGATGATTTGCACCATCCGGATATTTCACAGACTAATGGTGAGCTGGACGGCAGGTGGATTTTTGCCAATGGAAACAACACACCCCGAATTGCCAGGATCAGTCTCAGTACTTTTGAGACCGAGGAGATCATAGAAGTACCCAACAGTGCGGGTAACCATAGCTCCTCTTTTATCACTGAAAATACCGAGTATGTGGTGGCCGGAACACGTTTCTCTGTTCCGGTACCTCAAAGGGACATACCGATCAGTGAGTACAAGAGCAATTTCAAAGGGGCATTGACCTTTATATCAGTTGAGCCGGAGCATGGGCACATGGAGATAAAATTTCAACTCTTAATGCCGGGATTTAATTACGATTTATCTCACCCGGGAAGAGACAAATCTCACGGTTGGTTTTTCTTTTCTACTTACAACACAGAGGAAGCAAACACCCTGTTGGAAGTAAACGCCTCGCAAAATGACAAGGACTTCATAGCGGCGGTGAACTGGAAAATGATAGAAGCATATGTGAACAACGGAGGAGGAAAGAAAATGTCTACCAGGTATGCCCACAATGTGTATGATGAATCTACACACACGGCTACTTCTACCATGAATAAGGAGGTACTGACCGTAGACCCCGCAGAAGTACCGGGAGCGATCTATTTTTTACCAACCCCAAAATCACCACATGGATGTGATGTGGACCCTACTGGCCAGTACATTATTGGCTCGGGTAAGCTTTCAGCGGATCTTACTGTTCACTCTTTTGATAAAATGCTCGCGGCTATCAAAGCTGAAAAGTTTGATGGAGAAGCATATGGCATCCCGATTTTGAATTACCAGGATGTGCTGGCTGGTACCGTAAGCAGCGGAGGCCTGGGGCCATTGCACACAGAGTTTGATGGTCGGGGCAACGCCTATACTACCTTCTTTATTTCTTCAGAAGTGGTGAAATGGAAATTGGGAACCTGGGAGGTCATAGACAGAAAGCCTACCTACTACTCTGTGGGGCACCTGATGATTCCTGGAGGAAACTCCCGAAAGCCACATGGCAAGTACCTGGTGGCGATGAACAAAATCACCAAAGATCGATACCTTCCAACGGGTCCTGAAATGGAACACTCTGCGCAGATATATGACATCACCGGGGAAAAAATGGAGCTGCTGTATGATTTTCCGACTCACGGTGAGCCTCACTATGCGGCAGGTTGTAATGCTGAGCTTTTGGTGAACAACTCCAAAAAGATCTATCGATTGGATGAAAACAATCACCCTTACGCTATAAAGAGCCCTGCTGAAGCCAGGGTGGAAAGAACCGGAAACGAGGTGCACATTTACATGTCTACCATCAGAAGTCACTTTACACCTGACAATATAGAAGGCATCAAAGTAGGTGACAAGGTCTACTTCCACATCACCAACCACGAGCAGGACTTTGATGTGCCACATGGTTTTTCTATGATCGGTCAGGGTACATCTGAAATACTGATCATGCCTGGTCAAACCAAAACCTCGCTTTGGGAGCCTAAGCGTGTGGGTGTATGGCCGTTCTATTGTACGGACTTTTGCTCCGCACTGCATCAGGAAATGCAAGGCTACGTGCGTGTTTCTCCGGCAAATTCCGATCTCGAGTTAAGCTGGTCTTTAGATGATTGATTAAAAGCGAGTGGTTAAAATGGACGATTCAGTTGATTTTAACCACTCGTCTTGATCACACAATGAGTACTTGCAAAAAAGCAACAAAATGAAGAAGGCAAGCATATTAATGATTATTGGAAGCGTGATGTTGTTGGGGCTATTCGTTTTTCCCATGTGGAACATCCGGCTGGGAGCACCACAGTATCCTGAACCGCTGGGCATAGATATTTATGTCAACGGACTCCAGGGTGAAAGTGAGTTTGACATCCAGAACATTGATGGTCTTAATCACTATATAGGCATGAAGACACTGCCTAAACCTGAAGAGATGTGGGAGTTTTCGGTTTTTCCCAAAGTGGTGATGGCCATGGCTTCTCTGGGGGTATTGATAGGGCTGCTGGGCTTCCTTGGAAAAATAAGACCGATATGGTTTCTCATCTGGTTTCTCACTATGAGTGCGTTGGGAGCCCTTGGTATCTACGATTTCAACCTGTGGCTGGTGGCATACGGTACGGACCTGGATCCCAATGCGATCTTAAAACTGGTCAATCCGGATGGAACACCCATGCAATACAATCCACCGCTCATTGGACATAAGAAGCTGCTCAATTTCGATGCTTTTTCTTATCCGAGGCTCGGGGGTATCCTACTGGGAATAGGCATGACGCTAGCGGCTGTGGCTTACTTTGTAGGGAAAAAGTCAAAGTCTAAGCGCTATTTGGCGGCTCTGAAAAACTCGGCATTGGTCGTGTTGATTTTTCTCGTTTCGCAATTGCTCAGTTCTTGCCAACCGGGCCCTGAGCCTATTCATTACGGACAGGATGCTTGTGATTTTTGCAGGATGACCATTGTGGACAAACAGCACGCTGCACAAATGGTGACTGAGAAAGGGCGTGTATATAAGTATGATGCCATAGAGTGTATGCTGAATGATCTGAAGGATTGGGACCGACCGGCCATACAATATCACCTCGTGGCTGACTACCAGAATCCTGGCAAGCTCACCGATGCTATAAAAGCCAGTTACCTCATTAGTGATAAGATTCCAAGTCCGATGGGAGCCTACCTGAGTGCTTTCTCGACCACCCAATCCAGGGATAAAACTCATCATTCAGTTGGTGGACAGACCCTGGAATGGACCCAACTCCAAAACCAATTCGAAATATCAAATTGAAATGCCATGATTCGCTCCTTCTTTTTACTGATATATCTGATGAGCACTGTGGTCTTTGCTCAAAGCGTGAACATTGATCAGGATTTGTGCAAACACTGCGGCATGTTGATCCGGGACCGAAGCTTTGTTGCACTCGCTGTGGATGCTGATCATCGAACACAAACCTTTGATGCGATCGAATGCCTGGTGAATTATTTGAAAGTGCATGATGAAGCGTCTTTCAGCCAGCTTTTGGTTACGGACTACTCCAGATCCAATGGGTGGATAGAGGCAAAGGATGCTTTTTATATAAAAAGTAGTGCCATACCAAGCCCAATGGGTGCTTACCTGTCTGCTTATTCGAATTTGCAGGAGGTCCAAAACATCCAGACACAGATGGGAGGGGATATTTTCACCTGGACCGAGCTCTTACGGCAGTTTGAAGGTTCGCGATTTGGAGTGATCAATCACCCAGACCACCATCATCGGGGAGATGCATACGGTCCCATCGGTGTTATGGGCGACCATGTGCATCATCAAGGTGGCTGGATGGTCAGTGTGCGCTCCATGTTTATGCAAATGAGTGGAAACCAGACAGGAACGAAATCAGTCAGCAATGAGGAGGTTTATACTCAGTACCACGCCGCCCCTCAGCAAATGAGGATGAGCATGTACATGCTAGGTGTGATGTATGCCCCCACCGATCGGCTGACCCTCGCCATGATGCAACCATTGATCTGGCGTGAGATGGACATGAATGCCATGAACCATCAGGCAATGCCTATGTCAGAAATGAGCTATCAAACCAGGAGTTTCGGGTTGGGCGACCTGAAACTGTCAGCCCTTTACAGCCTGATTGCCAAGACTGGTTCATCGCTTCACCTCAATATTGGGATAAGCCTACCAACAGGGTCTTATGATCAATCGGATAACACGCCAATGTCCGACAATATGAAACTCCCTTATGCCATGCAAATTGGCTCAGGAACCACCGATTTGAATCTTGGTGCTACGTATAAAGTGGCGTTTGAAAAGGTAGGTTTGGGTGTTCAGCCTATGGCCTTGCTGAGAATCGGAGAAAACAGATCCTCCTACCGGCTGGGCAATCAGTATGGTCTGAACAGCTGGTTTGTTTATACTCCGGATAATTGGTTGGGTTTGGTGGGCCGGACGGAGCTTATTCTCCAGCATAAGATATCCGGGATAGATTCAGATCTAAATCCGATGATGGCTCCACCCTCCAATGTGGAGAATTCCGGCAGTGAACAGGTCAATGTTTTCGCAGGAGTTAACGTTGGTTTTCCAGCGTCGGTCACCTCTTTAAAAAACGTAAAATTGGGAATGGAACTAGGAACCCCGATTTATAGAAGTGTTCGGGGGATTCAAATGACCGAATCCTTCACCATCAATTCAGGAATCAGATACATGTTTTAATCACAGTAACACATGAGACGAGAACGTTGTATCATGCTAATTATCCTATTCACTTCTCTGGTGAGTCGTGCGTCTGTTACGTCGGTTTGTGGTGATTGTGCCATTACCAGTGTAGCGGAGGCAGTAAGGCATGCCAGGGCAAAAGATACGGTGAGGGTTCAGCGCGGGACATACGTTTGCAAAAACCTGACCATCGATAAACCCATTACGTTGATTGGGGATTCGGGAGCCATCCTTGATGGAGCCAATGAAAGTTATGTGCTCAGGTTATTGGCTGATAGCATTGTGGTGTATGGTTTTACCATCACCAATTCAGGAAGGAGTTACACCAAGGACTTTGCTGCGATTTATGCTTATAATACTTCGGGTATTTGGATCGAAAATAATCAGGTGAGCCAGTCATTTTTTGGGATACTGATAGAAAAATCAACTGGAGGAACCATACTAGGAAACAAAGTGACAGGAACGGCCACTCAGGAAGATCAGTCCGGCAATGGAATTCATCTTTGGAATTGTGATCACATGCAAATCGAGTCAAACGAAGTAAAAGGGATGCGGGATGGGATTTATCTGGAGTTTGTAGATGAGAGCTATGTGACTGATAACAAAACACACTTCAATGTTCGGTATGGTTTGCACTTTATGTTTTCAAATCATGATGAGTATAGGGGCAACACTTTTCAGCATAATGGGGCAGGTGTAGCGGTGATGTTTTCCAAATGGATCAGAATGGAGCAAAACAGGTTCATGGATAACTGGGGAACCGCCTCGTACGGACTGTTGCTCAAGGAGATTTATGATGGGGAAGTACAGAACAACACCTTTCAGGAAAATACCATTGGGGTATATGTGGATGGATCGGCGAGAGTAACGTACTCGGGCAATACCTTTAAGCAGAATGGTTGGGCAGTAAAAGTGTCCGGGGGCTGCTATGCCAATGCATTTACTGCCAACAACTTTATTGGCAACTCCTTTGATGTGTCGTACAACTCCAAAATGAATGACAATACCTTCAATGGTAACTTTTGGAGCGCCTACAGCGGCTATGACCTGGACAAAGATGGGAGTGGAGATGTGCCGTACCGTCCCGTGAAGCTATTCTCTTATGTGGTGAATAGAACTCCGGAGACCATAGTGCTGCTCAGAAGTCTTTTTGTGGACATCATCAATTTTTCGGAAAAAGTCTCTCCGGCTTTTACTCCCGCCGACCTGGTAGATCAGACACCTTCAATGCGAATATTCAGATGATTACAGTGACCAATATTAGGAAGTCCTTCGGTAACCTTCAGGTACTGAAAAACCTCAACTTTGAGATCAGCAAAGGCGGGATAGTTGCAATCCTGGGGCCGAATGGCTCTGGAAAAACCACATTTTTAAAGATTTTGCTTGGCATGGTGATTCCTGACGGTGGCCATATCTTTTATCAGCAAAAAGATATAGCGGGGTCTCATGCATACAGAAAGCATATTGGTTATCTGCCGCAGATTGCTCGTTTCCCGGATAACCTGAAGGTAAGAGAGATACTGGCGATGATCACTGACATTCGCAACGAACCCGCCAGCCCGGAGCCACTGATTGAACTCTTTGGGATGGAGAAATTTATGGAGAAGAAACTGGGAGATCTGTCCGGAGGTACCAGGCAGAAGGTCAATATCGTATTGACCTTTATGTTTGACAGCCCGGTGATCATACTGGACGAACCCACAGCAGGTCTTGATCCGGTCTCACTGATCCGGTTGAAGGAACTCATCAATAAGGAAAAGTCAAAGGGTAAGCTCATTTTGATCACTTCTCACATCATGAGCCTGGTAGAAGAGCTTGCCGACGAAGTGGTGTTTTTACTAGAGGGCAATATCTACTTCAAAGGGACCGTCACAGACCTGAAGTCCAAAACTGACAGTGTAGATTTAGAACACGCGATAGCGAGAATTCTGGAACCATGATCAAGATTTTAAAATATAGTTTTTCTGATTTGACGCGGAGTAGGTGGAGTTTTATATACCTGGCTTTTTACCTACTGCTGGGGTCTGTGCTTCTGTTTCTGAACAACGATCTGTCCAAAGGCATCATCACCTTGATGAATGTGATAGTGGTGCTCACACCCATGATTGGGACCATTTTTGGGGTGATGTATTTTTACAATTCCAGAGAGTTTACAGAGCTTTTACTTGCCCAACCTGTGAAGCGTTCTGTGATTTTTCTGGGGCAGTATTTGGGTATATCCATTTCATTGTCACTAAGCCTTGTCCTAGGGTTGGGTCTTCCTTTTCTGGCCTACGGTATTTTTCGCTCTGGCGAAATAGCCAATTTTATCCTATTGCTCACTTCTGGTACTTTGTTGACCTTCATCTTCGTGGCCCTTTCTATCTGTATTGCTCTGTTCAATTCTAACAAGATTAAGGGCTTTGGCTGCGCCATACTGATGTGGTTGTTTTTTGCGGTGATTTATGATGGTCTGGTGCTCTTGTCCATGATGGTGTTTGCAGAGTATCCTCTAGATAATTTTGCTTTGATTGCGAGCTTTTTGAATCCAATTGATTTATCCAGAATCATGATCTTGTTGAAGTTGGATATTTCAGCCTTGCTGGGTTATACCGGAGCTTTGTTTCAGCGATTTTTTGGCACCAGTTTGGGGTTGATTGCTTCCTGGTGTATGCTTTTGATTTGGACCATCGTTCCTACGGTTCTCCTGATCAGAAAAGCTCAGAGGAAGAATTTCTAAAAAGTGGTTTGGTGGTTTTCAGGTGGTCCTACTAATCATCCGGTAGATTAGATGCTGTATGTCAAATTTTGAATTGTTTAGGATAATCCTGCTTCATTACTTTTCTGTATCTGATGAGGAACTCGTTATACTTGATTAAGGCCTCATCTCTTCTTTCCATGTTTTGTAGGGACTTTATTTGATACTCCAGGGCCACATCGCTTAGTGGGTCTATTTCAAACAAAGCCTTGGATAAGGCGATGCTCGTCAGGAATAACCCGGAAGAATAGCTTTTTTCGATCTCCACAATCAGGATTGGTTCCAATTTTCTTTCGGTAGATGTCTTAAATGAATCAAATATTGGTTCATTAAGGTTGTTTAAGAACTTACCGCGAGAAACGATTTGGGCAAAAGACTCCTGATGTTCGGCTAACTTATTGGAGGAGAGGATTTCCACAAAATTGATATAGTCACAGTGTAGTTCTGGAGTATGTGTGAGTCGGTAGTATCCATTTTCATAGATCAATTCTATACCATCTAGTTCCGAGAGCACTTTTCTCAAATTATTGATGGTCACCCCTCGTGAATTCTTCAACTTCTCACCCTCCTTGTCTGGCCAGAGCATGTTGCTCAGGTTTTTTGAATTGATACCCTCCTTCACACTATGTTGGAGTATGAGGCAAAACATTTCTGTTAGTCGGGAGCTAAACATGTAGCTGATATCCTTACCACCCCTATCAAAAACCGTGAAATTACCAAACAGGAATATTGAATTGGGTTTATGCTCATCAGTGGGGGAGGTTCCTTTCTCCGACATCTCCCGAGACCCTCTCTGTTTTATGGACTTTGCTCTTTTCTTCAATAGAAGGTAGCCCAATATCACGATGAATAGCATACTGAGCAAAAGGATGATCAGCTTCGTGGCCACGGAGCTATCTGATTTCGCCTGAGTCATCAGTTTGTCCACTGTCACGGCGGGAAACGCGATGGAGTAGATTTTCAGCTGTGAAGCAATATCATCATCTTCAAATTCCTGTACCAGTGCGTAAAGTGTTTGCTCACTGCTGCTATAATATATGTTGGCATTGGTATTCATTTTATCCGAGTGGATAGGGATAGAATCTCCCAGAATCTTGAAGACCCCATCTTGTAATGAGTACTGATAAAGCTTGAGAAATGAATCTGTATAATGCTCCGGATAGCATAAGGTGTAGAAGCTGGAGTCCATAATCACCATACTTCGTACAGGCACCATTTCTATATTATCCCAGGGAATATCCCAGAGTTTCGATGTTCTCTTTGTTTCCAGGTTCACCTCATAGAGGTCATGCATGTATTTCCTACCCACAATCTGGTCCCCGGATTTATTGCCCATGCCTCCAAAGATGTATATGGACTGTTCCTGCTCCACATAGCTAATACTGGCAAAGTATCGTGGGGAAATAAAATCTCCTTCCAGATCAGTTAGAATTTCCTCCCAGTCCTTGGTGGTCGTGCTGTAGCTATAAAAAGAGTTGCTGTAACGTTTGTCCCCAAACCCTCCGAAAAGCACAAATCGATCACGCTTAGCGTCGAAGAAACGCCCATGATGAAATAACCTCTTTTGAAGTTTGTCATAGCTTTCTGTTTTCCATTCGAAGCTGGTTAGATCGAGACTTGCCACTGAGGGCTCGTTGGTGTTGGTATACACCTCATACACATATAATTTATTGTTTTCAGCATCAATGAAGCTGGTGCCAGTGGTAAAGTTGATTGGACATTCATTTTTGAGGACGATGACATTGGCCCTGTCCGTTTTGGTATTGTATTGGAATAAGGTGTCTTTATTGAAGTAATAAATTTCATTATTAGTAGGGTTATGACACGATCCGGCTACTGCCCTGGATTTGAATGAATGCTTTAGACGCCAGAAATAGGCATCGTTGATCAGCCAATCCGGATTTTCTACCCATCCGATGGCATTACCCTCCTCATCATGCACAGCTTTGCCACGACCTTCGCTTAACTGAAATGTGTATTTGTTGCCATCTCCTATGGAGAGGTCTCTGATGGCGAAAGAAGGCACTTCTATGATGTAGTCACTTTTACCAAAGATCACTGTAGGGTGGTAGGTATCCGGCAGATCTAATTTCTCGATGGTATGGATTTGATCCTGTATGGATAGCTTCAGCTGGTTTTGTTGAAGATTAAATGATATCCCTACATGAATCCATCTGGCCTTATTTAAAATGTCTTTGTCAAGTCTTGCAGTAACAAGACTGCTTACCCCTTCTTCATTAAACTTGAAAACAAGGTCATCATTCTGCTCTTCAAAGAAGAGGTTGTAAATCGTACTGTTTTTGGCGTCTTTGATGCGGAGGATATAGCCTATCTGATGAGTAGAGTAGAGTGATAGATCAAACTCTATGGAAAAATGACCTGAAAATTCTACGGATTGATCATTGAAGACATTATAGGAAGTCCGCTCATCGATCGGGTGGGTATTGTCCTTGAACCTCAATCCCTGTGTAGGATTGGTTTGGATAGAAATTACCGATAGAAGTAACAGGACTAAATGATTCATTCAAGGAAAATTAAGATATAAGGCACTAACAATGGAAATCACTTCGGAAGATAATTTATTGAAGACTACCAAAGGCTCACCAACGAGTCTTATCTGGCTGTAAAAGTAGCAATAGCTTCAAAAAGGGGGCAGAAATATTGAGGTAATTGCGCTTGCACAGAATTCACTTCATTTTTCTCTTCTCTGCACATTCCGAGGTAATTCTCCCATTCATGGTAATTGATCAGGTTGTTAGATGCACCGCGGCCCTCAGATTGCAAAATTGTCAATAATAAGTGGAGTAGGTTAATAAGATATTTCATGTTTTAACCCCTAATTAATCGCCTGGTTAACCACCAGCATACATTTTTGACATGTTTGTTCGATGCGAATTCCTCAATAACAGTAGCTGAGAACACTATTAATTTTTCAAAAATGATAACCAAAACAACTTAAATTATGAGAAATGAAATTTTACGCTTTGCTACATGTATGCTGATCGGGCTGGTGTTTCTATCATTAAGCTCCTGCGATAAAGATGAAACTCCTCAAGCCGCAGAATTGGGGTCAATAACTGGCGTGGTTGTCGATGAGGGCGGGCAGGCCGTTGCAGATGTCAATGTGACGGTTGCGAGTCTGAATGAAGAGGATATTTCCTTAACCACCGGGGCTGACGGAGCATTTCTTGCTGAGAACCTTCCATTGAAAGCGCACACGATAACTTTTTCCAAAACAGGATGGCTTACTGTAAGCATCACTGTGGGAGTAGATAAGTTTGACGACAGTAACGTGGCTACAGCAGATGTGACTATGGTAAATGCTTCTGCAAAGATTAGCGGTACAGTTACTGATTCTAAAAACAATGATGCCCCAATAGCAGGTGTAAGTGTAAGCACCGGATCGGAGACCGTCACTACAGGAGAGGATGGTACCTATGCCATCGAGAACCTGGTGGAAGATGACTATACCATTACCTTTTCGAAAGATACCTATGTGACAGTAGTGAAGGAAATAACTTCATCAGACTTTGTGGATGGTGTGGCTACTGTGGATGCCAAACTGGGAGCAGATGAACTCCTGAGGGGTTTTACGTCAGAGGATCTGCTAAATGCAGATAAGTGGTACTACAATGAATACCGCGGTGGTCGCAACGCAGATGCCTATCCACATTGGGACTGGGCATGTGATTACATGTCCACACTGGACTTTCAGGGAGCATGGCAGGAGCAAAACGAGGGTACTACCTTGCAGATCCGCAATGGCGAGGAGGATCAGGACAATCCAGCAGATCTTGATGTTTTCGATTCGTTTGTCTATGGTAGCAAGCTGATCACAGAGGATAACAAAATACTCTCCATCAGATTGCGCACCCACGATGCGGATGAAACAGCTCCGGCTCATTATGGCGTGCAGGTAGTTGATCTTTCCGCGGCTCAGCCGGCTGCAGTAAAAGTGGGCGGTAATAAGACTTATGGTTCTGGAGATTATGCAGATATTGATTTCGATTTGAGTGATTATGTGGGCAAGGAGGTAATTATAGCTATTGGTATCTATCGTGAAGCTACTGGTGACTACTGGAAACAACTCGTACTTCGGGCCATCAGGTTCTCTAATCAAAAAGTAGAAGGAACAAACTGGCTACCGGGTACAGAGGTAATCGAAGGATGGAAGCTCACTCAGGAAACAGTACGTTCAACCATGCCTCACACCAAGTCATCATTTACAGGTATTAGCCCTGTGAGCGGCAACAGAGATAACTATGTAGACGCATACCGCGCCTGGAGAGATGTTGACCACATAGGTGCCGAATGGTCTTTTGTACCGCTCAAGAAAGATCCTGAAGTATTTGCTTCTGAAGGGTACATCATCAAAACCCGAAATACAGCTGAGGTGAGTACTACAGTACCCGAGGCCTATATGTATGCCAAATTTTCTATTGCTTCCGGCAGCAATCAAATGACACTGAATACGCGTAATTTTGGTGATAACCCCACGTATTTCAAGCTTACCGCCATCCAGGACAATGGTACCGTCACTCACATAGCGCCCACGTCTAATACAGCCCAGGAAGCCAGTGCAGCCGCAGACGGTTGTTGGACTTTCAAACATGGAGATGGAGGTGCTGATAATCCTGAAGGCTACGCTTCTTTCGTTTACGATTTGTCACAGTTCGATGGTGAGGATGTTACACTTGCGTTCGGGGTCTATAATGGAGTTGCAGACTCAGGTGAGAACAAGCTTGTTTTCTACAGCATTGAATTGAACTAAAATTGAATAAGAGCACGATGCTAACATTTAATAAGATAATATCTATCTGTTGTTTTGTTTTACTCATCACCATGGTCGCATGTGGTGATTCGGGATCTAATCCAGGTCCTGATTCAAAGGAGGAGTTGAGCTTATCTGAGCGAAACCTCCTACGCGCCATGGAGCTCACTGACAGTGCCATCTCTGCCCACTTTTCGGGGGCAGGGATGGCAATGGCCAGGTATTATAACCCTTATACCGACGTGCGTTCAGATGAAATCGGAAGTATATGGATGTATACCAGCGCCATTGAAGCAGTGAACGCAATTCTGCACAGCCTTGAGCGCCAAAAGGGAGGGGGTAATTCGAAACTGTATGACGAACACTTCAACAGATATGCGGAGGTGTTATCCAGCCTGTATGAAAATGCAAAATTTTATCAGGGCACTTTCGAGCTTGTCTCTTATACTCAGACCAAAGAGTGGACCATATATGGGGTGAACCGTGGGGCAGGTAAAGGAGCTGCGAGTGTGGCTGGTATCATGAATGTGTATGATGATCAGATGTGGTTTATTCGGGAGTTGGTGGAAAGTTATAAACTGACCGGCAA
Source organism: Marinoscillum luteum (assembly GCF_044005705.1). Taxonomy (NCBI): domain Bacteria; kingdom Pseudomonadati; phylum Bacteroidota; class Cytophagia; order Cytophagales; family Reichenbachiellaceae; genus Marinoscillum; species Marinoscillum luteum. Next base: position 167,227 of record NZ_JBIPKE010000018.1, read on the forward strand.
CGATGCGTACCTCCAGGAGGCTGAGTATTTGACAGAATATGTATTGGATGGATGGGATTGCACCATAGATGACAATGGGGAAGAACTGGGCGGCATTACCTGGGGCCCCGGGTATGTGACCAAGCATTCTTGCAGTAACGGCCCCATGATTAGTCCATTGGTGTGGCTGCATGAGATATACCAAGGCAAATCGGATCAGATTACGCATCGCTACATTGATGCGCAGGATAAAGAGACCAGAAGAACGGTACAGGTGACTAAGAGTGATTACTACCTGGACTTTGCAAAAAAAATCTATGCATGGCAGGAAGAGCGCTTGCTGCGATCTGATGGGGTATATGATGACCTGATGGGCGGTTGCTCCCCTGGAGGACCGGAAACAGAAACCGTCAATGGAAAGACTTACCGCAAGGGTATCAGGTGTAGAGAAATGGCCGGTCCTGCCATTACTTATAACAGTGGTAGCATGCTCTCAGGAGCAGCTGATCTGTTCAGAGTCACAGGGGATGACCAGTACCGCAAGGATGCGAGTAATTTGTCTGACGCCAGCTTTGAATATTTTGCCAATCCGGAGCAAACCAAAGAGGGGTATTATACCTGGGATATCAGTGGATTCAATAACTGGTTCAATGGTGTACTCATGAGGGCATATGTAGATGCTTACCCGGAACACAAGCCCGTAGCTGACTACATTGATTCCTTTCAGAAGAACCTTGATTACGGTTATGAAAACTTCTTGTACGAGGGGTTTTTACCTACCAATTTGCTGGTAGGTTGGAGCCAGACCAATAACAACAACAGGACAGAAGGCATGTTCAATTTCGCGTTTGCAGCAGAGTATGCCGTATTGGCGAGATACGAACTTGAAAAATGATAAACTGACTTAACCTATGCCAAATAAATACAAGCAATTGTCTGTAAGACTGTTAAAGTATTCCGTACGTGGGATGCTTGTTCAGTGCCTGTTTTTAGCTTCCGCTCTCGTGGCGGAGGCAAGCACTGAGGAGAATGTGAATTATACTGTTGCGGCTGATTTGCAACAGGAGTTGACAGTCACCGGAAAAGTGACTTCAGAGGATGGAGAAGGCTTGCCGGGTGTGACCATCAAAATTAAGAGTACCGGTCAGGGAACTACCACCAATATCGATGGGACGTACAGGGTCAAGGTGCCGGATGAAGGTGCTGTTTTGGTCTTCTCATTTATCGGTTATAAGCAGCAGGAAATTACCGTAGGAGCCAGCTCGGTCATTGATGTGGCTTTGGAGCCGGACATTCAGCAGCTGAATGAAGTGATAGTGGTTGGGTATGGTACCCAGGAGAAAGTTACAATCACAGGATCTGTGGCCAGTATCAAAGGTGAAGAAATGCTTCAAACCAGAAACGAAAATCCACAAAATATGCTAACCGGCCGGGTGGCGGGTGTTCGGGTATGGCAAAGAAGCGCAGAGCCGGGAACGTTCAATAACAATTTTGATATACGTGGTTTTGAGGGAAGTCCCTTGGTGGTGATAGATGGAGTGCCTCGTACCATGGCAGATTTTCAACGGTTGAATCCCAATGACATAGAGGACATTTCTGTACTCAAAGATGCTTCAGCAGCCATTTATGGTGTTCGTGCCGCCAGTGGAGTAGTGTTGGTCTCCACTAAAAAAGGATCCGCAGGTAAAACCAAAATTTCCTATAACGGATCATATACCCTACAGAAACCATCGCGTATGCCGATGCTCGCTGATCCATACGAAACCATGACCCTCTACAACGAGAAATCGATGAATAATATCAGTGGGGGCACGATCATCTATGATGAAGATGATTTCGAAGCATTTCGTACGGGCAGGCGCAGAGCCGCAGATTGGAACTCGTTGTTGCTATCGGACTACTCTCCTCAGACGCAGCACAACATCAGCATTACCGGAGGATCCGACCAAACCCAATACTTCATTGGTGGTGGATACTTGTTTCAGGAGGGATTCTTCAAATCCGGGGATTTGAACTATGAGAAATTCAACCTTAGGTCCAATATTACCACAGAGCTCACGGAAGGGTTGAAGTTTAATATCAACCTGGCAGGGGTGCTGGATCAGCGCAATTCTCCTTATTCCAGTTCGGTAGATATCATCAGAAATTATTGGAGACAAGGGGTTTTGTTTCCTGCTTATGCAGATCCGGAAAACACATTGCTGAATTATCAGGGGCTGGATCTGGAGCAAAACACCGTGGCCATGATGACTTCCGATATTTCCGGATACCGTCAATACAATCAGAGAAACTTTCAATCCTCGGCATCTCTGGAATACGATATGGAAACACTCGCCAGCGCATTGAAGGGGCTATCTGCCAAGGCGATGATTAGTTATGACTATCGGTTTGATGATAACAATTCCTATCGCAGAGAATACTATCAGTTCATGTATGATGAAGCGACCGACTCGTACGCTTCTAAGCTTTATAACCTGAGCTCTCCAAATCAGATCAGGCGCGAAATGTTTAACAGGCAGCAGGTTTTGGGGCAGTTTTTACTGAACTATAACCGAACATTTGATTCCAAACATGATGTGAAAGCCCTACTCGGCTGGGAGAGTCAAAGAAAAAAGGGGGATAACTTCTTCGCCCGAAATGATCTTGCTTTTGCCATGGATCACCTGGTGGGAGGCACCACCGATAACATGGTGAGCGGCATGCTCGGAGACCCGGATAATTTATATGTCATTGCCAACGCAGCTGCTTTAGGAAGGCTGAACTACTCGTTTGCAGATCGATACATCGCTGAGTTTCAGTTTCGCTATGATGGTTCCTCCAAGTTTGTGGAGGATAACCAATGGGGTTTCTTCCCTTCGGGATCAATCGGCTGGCGTATTTCTGAAGAGCCGTTTTTTAATTCCGTTTCAGCTTTGTCCTTTATTGACCAGCTCAAATTCAGGGCCAGTTATGGTATGACAGCCAATGATGGTTCGCTGAACTATGAGTGGTACCCGGGATATATTTATCCATCTACCAGTGGCAATGCAGAGAATGGATATTACAATCAGTATGCGCCCGGTTATGTGTTTGGTGGCGAATTTGTCAATGGAGTAGACCTGATTGTTGCCAATAGTCACATCTCCTGGTGGAAAGCCAAAACATTTAATGTTGGGGTGGATTTTGAAAGCTGGAATGGTTTGTTTGGCTTCTCAGCGGACTACTTCGACCGCCGCAGAGAGGGGCTTTTTGAGCGTCGTTCAGGGGATGTACCCACCGCAGTAGGTACCGGAGCTCCCCTGGAAAATGTGAACAGCGATCGTCAGTTTGGTATCGACCTTCAGCTCTCACATTTCAATAGAATCGGTCAGTTTTCATATAAAGTGAAAGCGATTAGTACCATTACTCGAAGGAAATGGCTTACGGCTGTTCAAAATGGCCCATATGCCAATTCTTATGATCAATGGCGAAATGACAACCTGACTGACAGGTACCAGGGGGTACAATTTGGGTACGAAGAGGCAGGGCGTTATGAAGATTGGGAGGACATCTGGTCATACCCCATCTATAAGGATCGGGACATATTGCCGGGAGATTATAAGTATGAAGACTGGAATGGCGATGGCGAAATCAACAGTTTGGACGAACATCCTTTTGCTTTTGACCAAACTCCGTGGATGAACTTCAGCTTATCGTTTGATGGCTCCTACAAAAATTTTGACCTGAGCTTCCTCTTTCAGGGTACGGCCATGGGGTCTATGCAATATCAGGAACCACTATACGGTATCTGGGGAACAAATGGAGGCGGTACTTTGACCCAATACCTGGACCGCTGGCATCCGGTAGATCCGTCAGCAGATCCCTACGATCCTGAGACCGACTGGGTAAGCGGATACTATGGGTATACCGGCAACTATCCCTTTGGAAATTCCGATTTCAACCGTGTCAGTACGGCTTACCTGAGGCTCAAAAGTATAGAGGCGGGCTACACGCTCAAGCCGAAGCAGTCATCTTCTATGAATGTGCGTGTATTTGCCAACACCTATAATCTATTCACGATCACAGGGGTCAAATTTGTTGATCCGGAACATCCTGATAGCGACCTGGGCCGATTGTATCCGCTCAGTAAAACATACACGTTGGGAATTTCAGCCTCATTTTAAGAAATGGTTACTGTGAAACAACGAACTGAAAATTTGATGATGATATGAAAAGGATATATATATTATTTCTGATAAGCTTACTCACCATCTCTGCTTGTGCAGACCTGGACATACCACCGCCAAACGTGGTGGGTGATGAAACGCTCTTGACCAGCGAATCCGGAATGAAGGTTTATCTGGCGCGCATGTATAGCCGAATGCCTTTTGAGGACTTCAAATACATGCCCCAGTGGGGCTTTGAGTACAACGGATGGCTTAATGCCCTGGGAATAGCCGGCACCGGCGAAGCATTGAATCGAGATGGGATTTGTGCGGCCTTTACCGGTGAACGTACACCCTACTGGGGTCAGGCATTTACATTGCTGAGAGATGCGAATTACCTGATTGAAACTTTGCCGGAGTATCAGAGCTCATTTCCAAGTGTTACTTACAATCACTATTTGGGAGAGGCATATTTTGCCAGAGCGATGGTGTTTGCTGCTATGGCTAGACGCTTCGGGGGTGTTCCGCTGGTAACAAAGCTGATCGAATATCCTGCAGATGCTGCAGAAGCGGATATACCACGGGCCACAGAAGAAGAGACATGGGATCAGGTGTTGGCGGACTTTGACCAGGCCATTGACCTGCTGCAGCCCACCAGTCAGGAGCGTGGCTATGCCAACAAGTACGTGGCTTTGTCATTCAAGTCTGAGGCTATGTTGTATGCGGGGAGTGTAGCCAAATACAATGAGACCGTTCCCGGACGTCTGACAGGTTTTGGATTGAAAACAGGCGTGCGAGTGATTGGCTTTGACGAGGACTCATGGCAGACAGCATCCATCAGATACTTTAGAGAAGCCTATGCAGCTGCACAAGAGGTGATCAACAGTGGGGCATATTCACTTTATATGAACAAATGGGTAGAAGGTGATCCTGAAGCTCAGTATCAGAATATGGTCGATATGTTTAGTGACCTCTCGAGCTCCGAAAATATCTATGTAAAGGAATATGTCTACCCGACAGTAACTCATGGATACGATGCTTATAGTGCTCCATTTATCTTTAAGGCACCACTGGCATCAGGGGTTTGTCCTACCGCTGATTTTGTGGAATTGTTTGATGGTTTTGATCGGTATCCGAATGGTACCCTCAAGGTAACCACAGGCAATTCCAACACGGAAGGGGACTACCTGATGTATGATTCACCAATGGATTTTTTCAGCAATGCTGAGCCACGTCTGCGCGCCTATGTGATCTTCCCGGGGGATGTATTCAAGGGTAAGGAAATAGAAATCAGAGCTGGAGTATATACGGGATCAGAGCCTGTAGAGCCCCTTTTCAACGACTACTCATTTGCGGCGGCGGAGACTCGCTACCAGCAGCTGAGTGAGTACACCCAGTCACCAAAGTCGTTGTTTCTTAGCTCCAGAGAAGGAAATGGCCAGGAAACCGTGAATTATAATGGAGCTGAAATGACTGCAGCAGGCGCCAATGGGCCATTCTATGACAATGGTGAAGGGTGTCTTACAGGGCTTTACGGACGTAAATGGCTGAATGATGACCCTTCGTTTGATGCGGGCGAGGGCAGGTCAGATCAGCACTTTATCCTTATGCGATATGCAGAGGTATTGCTCAATGCCGCCGAAGCGGCTGTAGAACTGTCTCTTGCCGGAGAGGCCGCACCTGATGGGTCAGATCTGATGCTTACAGCTACTTCTGCTGTGAACCAAATCCGAAGACGGGCAGGAGCCACTTTGCTGGCAGGCAATATTACTCCGGACATTACAGGTCGTAACATCGTGCGCAGGGAACGACGAAAAGAGCTGGCCCTGGAGCACAAGACCAAATGGGATGTGCGCAGATGGCGGGTACAGCACTACGAAGGCAGAGATGGATTTTGGGGCGAAACCCGAGATGCGGATCAATTCAGTAACAACTCTCGCTATCGCTTCCGGGGGCTTTATCCCTTCTTTTCTACAGAGAGCGGTCAGTACTTTTTTGATGCGAGGTTTCAGTGGGTAAGTCTGAAAACCTTCGAGTACAATGTGGTGGACTACTATTTCGCCATTCCTGGCAATGAAGTGGCCAAAAGCTCGATGATTGACCAACAACCAAACAGATAAGGAAATGAGCTTAAATAAGAATATTCAGAAAATGATAAGAATCCCGAATTATGCTGCTATGCTGGTGCTGATTTTACTCAGTGCCTGCAGCTTGTTTGAGTTGGATAACTATGACGCGCCCGCCGAAACCCTAAAGGGTGAGGTGGTAGATGTAGCCACTGGAGAGCCAGTGCTCACCGATCAGGGTAGCGAGGGAATCAGGGTACGTCTGACTGAGCTCAGCTGGGGAGATAATGTAGCTCCAAACCCGGACTTCTTTTGTATGCCCGACGGTACTTTTCAGAATACAAGGCTCTTCAAAGGCACCTACAACATTCAGGTGGATGGCCCATTCATTCCCTTGCTAAGGGAAGATGATCGAGGTGTTCCTCTTGCCAACGAAACCCAGACAATGGAAATTGAAGGGGTAACGAAAGCAAGGTTTGAGGTGCAGCCTTTCCTCAAAGTGGAGTGGGTAGGTTCACCTACAGTGGTCAACGGCAAGGTAAGGGCGCAGGTCAAGGTGATCAGAGGTGTTTCCGAGGAGGATTTCCAATCCAAAATTGAACCTATGGGTGGTTACAGTGATAGTTTCTTCAATGTGACTGATGTTCAGCTTTTTGTGAGCTATTCATCTTCTGTTGGCTACCGAGCCAGGGATACTCGTTGGTCCAATGCGATCGAATACTCCGGGGCTTCATTTGACGGTCTGGTAGGAGAGACTATTACCATCGAGTCCACAGGCACCATACCTTCCGGCAGGGCGGTGTTTGTACGGGCAGCAGCTCGTATCAACTACGATACACCCAGAGGAAGTGGAATCCGAAGATGGAACTACAATGAGGCCACGCAGGTCTTGATTCCTTAGGATATCCAAAGGCTTAATACCCTCTCGGTATGATGGTATTAAGCCTTTCAATTTTAATGCAGATCCTCCCTTTTTGGCGTCTTAGATAGCTCAGGTTATCTGCCAAATGACAAATGGAATTAGCCGTTTGTGTGAGGGTGGTTTGCTCTTTTTCTAAATGAAGATTGTTAAGATAAATGCGAATAACCACAGTGATAAACCTTTTCCTGATCATCGTTTTACTCTCTTGTAGCGATGCTCAGGACCAACGGGCGGAAGATCGTCCTAAAGAAAAGACCGTTTTTCAAACCTCAAATCCGTGGAAGCCTGTGATCGATGTGCGGGCGGATGTGGCCATTGTGTACAGTGTAAAGGATCACCATGAGAACGGTGGGATGACTTTTGAAGAGCGTGTTCAGTCCTGGAGGGACAGGGGCTACACTACTCACTTTATGTCGGGGATAGCATGGGGTGAATATCAGGATTATTTCACAGGTAAGTGGGATGGCAAGTGGCACCTGGATGAGGGGCAGGTCACCCAGCAGGGAGATACGATCTGGCATGGTCACATGGTACCATACATAGTCCCTTCCACCAACTTCATTCAGTACATGAAGGAGGCGGTCATCAAACGGGTGATAGATGCTGGCATAGATGCGATATACCTGGAAGAGCCGGAGTTTTGGTCACGATCAGGCTATAGCGAAGCATTTAAGCGGGAATGGAAAGAATACTATGGGTTTGACTGGAGACCCCAACACGAGTCTGCCGAAAATACCTACCTCTCCAATAAGCTCAAGTATCACCTTTACTACAGGGCTTTGAATGAGTGCTTCACTTATGCCAAGGCGTATGGTAAAAGCAAGGGAATGGATGTTCGTTGCTATGTGCCCACACACTCCCTTGTCAATTATTCTCAATGGATGATTGTAAGTCCTGAGGCCAGTCTGGCTTCATTGCCATGTGTAGACGGGTACATTGCCCAGGTATGGACGGGTACGTCCCGCGAGCCCAATTATTTTAAAGGAGAAAGGAAAGAACGGGTTTTTGAAACGGCTTTTCTGGAGTACGGATCCATGGAGTCCATGACCGCCCCTACCGGCAGAAAGTTATTCTTTTTAACCGATCCAATAGAGGATTGGCCGAGGGATTGGGCGGATTACAAAAAGAACTACCAGGCTACATTCACCGCTCAACTTCTCTACCCGATGATCGCCAATTATGAGGTGATGCCATGGCCCAACAGGATTTATCAGGGCCTCTACAGGACCAGCGCTGATAGTGATGAAAAAGAGCGAATTCCGCGATTTTATTCTACGCAAATGCAGGTCATGATCAATGCCCTGAACCACATGCCTTTATCAGAGAATAAAGTGAGCGGCTCTCAGGGCATTGGCATTTTGATGGCCAACTCTTTGATGTTTCAGCGATTTCCTACACACGCGGGCTACGAAGATCCGCAACTCTCTAATTTTTACGGTCAGGCATTACCCTTACTGAAGAGGGGCGTACCTGTGAAGACCGTGCACATCGAAAATGTTTCTTTTCCGGAAACACTGAAGGACATCAGGGTATTGATCATGTCCTACTCCAACATGAAGCCAATGGAAGAGACTGCTCATGGGTACCTGGCTGAGTGGGTGAAATCTGGCGGCACTTTGGTGTATAGCGCCAGAGATGAGGATGTCTTTCAGCGGGTGCAGGACTGGTGGAATACCGGGGAGAATGATTTCAAAGCGCCCTCAGATCACCTGTTTGAGAAACTCGGGCTTGATGTGCCTTTGGAGGCAGGAGAATATCAGTATGGCGAGGGGCTGGTTCGGGTATTGCGCAATGACCCCAAGGAGTTTGTGCTGGAAGCCGGGAGTGATGATGACTTTGTGAGTGCCATAGATGCACTCTACCGAAAGACCACCGGTGAAGGGTTAGCATTTAAAAACAATTTCACGCTTACCCGCGGACCTTATGAGATTATTTCGGTAGTGGATGAAAATGCCGATGCGACTCCTTATACCCTTGAGGGGATGCTGATCGATTTGTTTGATCCGGAAATCCCCGTGTTGACCACCAAGGTGATCAACCCTGGAGAGCAGGCCTTACTCTTCAATATCGATAGAGTGGACAATCGTGATATACCCCAGGTGATAGCCACGGCAGCCAGAGTTTACGATGAGGAAATAGCGGAGCACTCCTATGCATTTCTGGTGAAAAGCCCATTGAATACCACCAATGTGATGAGAATTCTACTCCCGAAAAAAGTGGCGGATATCAAGGTTATCGATCATTTTGGAGAGGCCATGAAAGTGGAGTCCTCATGGGATGAGGTAAGCAAGACGTGCTTCCTGAGGTTTGAGAATAATCCTGAAGGGGTACATGTGAGTGTGAAGTGGTGAGTGACACCGATTAGACAAATTGAAAATAAAGAGTAATTAAGAACTTAAGTGAATCATAATGAGAATGAAAATTTGGATTATCAGAGCGTTTTTTCTGTGCAGTTTGGTACTGGAAGGGAATGCACAGATCAATGATCCGGTAAGCTATGTGAGTACAATGGTGGGAACGCAATCCAAGCATTCTTTATCCACTGGTAATACCTATCCGATTATTGCCAGGCCATGGGGTATGAATTTCTGGACACCACAAACCGGGAAAATGGGTGATGGCTGGCAGTATGTATACACGGAAGATAAGATACGTGGATTCAAGCAGACACATCAGCCAAGCCCCTGGATCAACGATTATGGTCAGTTTGCGATCATGCCGGTGACCAATAAGTTGGTTTTCAATCAGGATGACCGTGCGAGTTGGTTTTCACACAAGGCAGAAACAGCCCATCCTTATTACTACAAGGTTTATTTGGCTGAGCATGATGTGGTTACTGAAATAGCGCCAACATCGCGGGCATCTGTCTTTCGTTTTACGTTTCCCGAAACGGATCAATCCTATGTCGTGGTTGATGCCTTTGACAATGGATCGTCCATCAAGATCCACCCTGAGAGAAACATGATCACGGGCTATAACACCAAGAATACCGGAGGAGTACCGGCTAACTTCAAAAACTACTTTGTAATCGTGTTTGATAAGCCCTTTGAGTACCAGGCAGCCGTGGAAAGCAACGAGATCAGGGAGGGAACCACTCAATGGACCGGTGACCATGCCGGAGCGGTGATTGGCTTTAAAACCACCCGGGGTGAGGTAGTCCATGCACGGGTTGCATCATCATTTGTTAGTCCGGAGCAGGCCTTGCTTAATCTGAAAGAGGTGGAGGAAAAGTCTTTTGACCAGGTAAAGCAGGAAGGCAAAGCCGAATGGAACGACATCCTTGGCCGAATAGAAATTACGGATACCAACATTGATAACATCAGGACTTTCTACTCATGCCTGTATCGTTCGGTATTGTTTCCAAGAACCCTGTCAGAGATCAACGCAAAGGGTGAGGTGATCCATTACAGCCCATTCAATGGCAAAGTGGTAGCTGGCGAGATGTTTACCGATACCGGGTTTTGGGACACCTTCAGAGCCCTGTTTCCATTTCTCAATCTGGTGTATCCTTCCATGAATGCCAAAATGCAGGAAGGTCTGGTAAATACCTATCACGAAAGCGGCTTCTTGCCAGAGTGGGCCAGCCCGGGACATAGGGATTGTATGGTAGGCAACAACTCCGCTTCTGTGGTGGCGGATGCCTACGTGAAAGGACTTACAGATCATGACATAGAGGCACTGTGGCAGGCCGTGGTGAGTGGTGCCAACTCCAGACATCCACAGATAGGATCCACAGGAAGATGGGGTTACGACTATTATAACAAACTGGGCTATGTGCCCTACAATGTTGGGATCAGGGAAAATGTGGCCAGAACACTTGAGTACGCTTATGACGACTGGTGTATCTATCAGCTAGGTAAGACATTGGGTAAACCAAAGTCAGAGATAAATGTGTTCGCTAAGCGGGCCATGAACTACAAAAACGTATTTGATCCTGAGCACAAGCTCATGCGAGGCAAAAATGAAGATGGGACTTTCCAGGCACCCTTCAATCCACTGAAATGGGGAGATGCCTTCACAGAGGGCAACAGTTGGCATTATACATGGTCGGTTTTTCATGACCCACAGGGACTGATCGATCTCATGGGGGGCTATGATTCCTTCAATGGCATGATGGATTCAGTGTTCAATTTGTCCCCGGTTTTTGATGAGAGCTACTATGGCGCGGTGATCCATGAGATCAGAGAAATGCAGATCATGAACATGGGTAACTATGCGCATGGCAATCAGCCGATTCAGCACATGATCTATCTCTATAACTACTCCGGGCAGCCCTGGAAAGCTCAAGCCAGAGTACGCGAGGTAATGAGCAACCTTTACAGTGCTGCTCCTGATGGATACTGTGGCGATGAAGACAATGGGCAGACCTCTGCATGGTATGTTTTTTCGGCACTCGGATTCTACCCGGTATGCCCCGGATCAGATCAGTATGTGATAGGGTCACCACTGTTTGATCGTGCAGTGATACATCTGGAAAATGGCAAAAAGATTGAAATAAGTGCTCAAGGCAATGGTGAAGACAAAGTGTACATTAATGAACTCACTTTGAATGGCGCCACTTCCAGTCAAAATTATCTGACCCATGAGGACCTGCTGAAGGGAGCCAAAATCAATTTTGAGATGAGTGAGAATCCCAATAAAAGCCGAGGCACAAAGAAAAAAGATTTTCCTTATTCATTTTCAAACGACAGGTAAATCTAAGTTTAAGATTGAATGAAACACGTAGTACTTCTTCATATGGTTATTTCCCCGGGTATTCTGAAAGCGAGTACCCGGGAATTAACTGCGGCTACCTCGTGCATTCCGTTTTACAACTTTGACGCACTCCGTGACCAGTTAGATCACCACCATTAAAACACTATTGATAAAATATCGACCAAAAGCTAAAATTATGTCCAATACATTTTTAAACCGTTTATTAGTATTTGCAATCACAGGCCTTGTTCTGGCTGCTTGTTCAAAGCCGGCTGAGCCACCAAAAGAGGAGGCGGGCCTGGAATTCAGAGCACCTGCTTATCCTTTGATCACTATTGACCCATACACCAGTGCCTGGTCTACTTCAGATCAGCTTTTTGACAGTCCGGTCAAACACTGGACAGGAAAAAACCACTCCCTGATCGGTGCAGTGCGTGTAGATGGCAAGACCTATCGCTTCCTCGGCAAAGAGGAGATTCCTTTGCAGCCTGTGCTCGCCAATGCCAAATATGAGGCATGGGATGGCACCTATGTGAACGAGGCACCCGCGGCTGGGTGGGAGCAGCCGGAGTTTAATGATGCTTCGTGGAAGTCTGGAAAGGGTGGTTTTGGAACCCCAAATACCTACCATGTAAAAACCGACTGGTCCACCAGAGAAATCTGGGTCCGTAGGGAATTCACACTATCCGATTTAGGTTCCGGGAAGCTATACCTCAACTATTCACACGACGATGATTTTGAACTATACATCAACGGTAAGGAGGTGGTGAACACTGGCAACCGCGCGAAGCAAAACATCACAATAGCGCTGGATAAGAGTCTGTTGAATGTCAATGGCAAAAACGTGATTGCTGCTCATTGTTTGGACAGAGGAGGCCTGGCTTATGTTGACTTTGGAATCTTCAAAGACAGTGAGAGGAAGCCGGTTTTCGGTCAGGTAGCTCAGCAGACGGGTGTGAAAATGACTGCTACACAAACTAAATATAGTTTCACTTGCGGGCCAGTTGACCTTTTGGTTGAGTTTGTGTCACCTTTGGTGATCGATGATCTGGATTTGCTTTCCCGACCGGTTAACTACATCAACTATCAGGTGGTGGCCAATGATGGCCAGTCTCACGATGTGAAAGTATACCTGGAGGCTACTCCGGAGTGGGCAGTGAATGAACTGAACCAGGAAGTGACCATCAATTCGGGCAAGGTGGGGAACGTAAACTTCCTGAAAACCGGAACAACAGAGCAATCAGTGCTGGGTAAGAAGGGTGATGATGTACGTATCGATTGGGGGCATTTTTATCTCGCGTCAGAGCAATCAGCCAGTAAAACATTTGCATTTGGTGATTTTTCAGAAGTGAAAAAAATCTTCTCCGAAACAGGAGAAATTCAGCCTTCAGGTTCAGAGACCAAAGCAGTCATGGCCCAATCAATGCCTGTATTGGCTTTCACCGATGATTTGGAATCGGTATCCTCCAGCCCCGTGAGTGGCTATGTGATGCTTGCCTATGACGACATTGAATCCATCCAGTACTTTGGTGACAATCTGAAAGCGTGGTGGACAAAAGACGGTCAGGTGAGTTTCGATCAGGCGTTGACCTCAGCGGCTACGGGTCACGATCAAACGATGACTACCTGCGATGAATTGGATGCTAAAATTTATCAGGATGCCAGGCAGGCGGGTGGTGAAAACTATGCCAGGCTATGTGTGCTTTCTTACCGTCAGTCCATTGCGGCTCACAAGCTGGTAAAAGATACTAAAGGTGAAATTTTGTTTCTTTCCAAAGAGAATTTCAGCAATGGATCTATTGGTACGGTGGATGTGACATACCCATCTGCGCCATTGTTCCTGGCATACAACCCTGAATTGCTCAAGGGAATGTTGAATCCTATTTTCTATTACTCCGAAAGCGGCAGGTGGACGAAGCCCTTTGCAGCGCATGATGTGGGGACATATCCGCAGGCAAACGGCCAGACTTATGGTGGTGATATGCCAGTGGAAGAAAGTGGCAACATGCTCATTTTGGCTACCGCCATTGCCAATGCTGAAGGGAATGCAAAGTACGCGGAGCAGCATTGGGATGTATTGACCACCTGGGCTAATTACCTGCTGGAGAATGGGCTTGATCCGGAAAATCAGCTATGTACGGATGACTTTGCAGGACACTTTGCGCACAACGTCAACCTTTCGGCAAAAGCGATTATGGGCATAGCGGGTTATGGAAAACTGGCCGAAATGCTGGGGAAGAAAGAGATTGCCGAAAAGTATACGGCTCAGGCCAGGCAGATGGCCCAGGAGTGGATCAAAATGGCTGACGATGGGGATCATTTCAAATTGACTTTTGACAAGGAGGGAACCTGGAGCCAGAAGTATAATTTGGTTTGGGACAAATTGCTCAATCTGGGCATTTTCCCCGCTGAAGTAGCTCAGAAAGAGATTGCCTATTACTTAACCAAGCAAAATGAGTACGGCTTGCCGCTAGACAATAGGAGAACCTATACCAAGGCTGACTGGGTGATTTGGACTGCCACTCTAGCCAATGATCAGGCGACTTTCCAAAAGTTCATCGATCCGGTGTATGATTATGTGACCGAAACGCCAGATCGTGTGCCAATGAGTGACTGGTACGAGACACCTAATGCTCATCAGGTGGGCTTCCAGGCCCGGTCTGTAGTAGGCGGTACATTCATCAAAGTGCTGGACAAATAATTCGGTTAATCATTCTAGAATCCAAATACATGAGTAATAGAAGAGATTTTATAAAGACGGGCACCATAGCCATGTCTGGATTGGCCATGGTGCCTCCTAACAGCTTGTTTGGGATGTTTCAGGCTAAGGAATGGACGACCAACCGGCCCCCTTTGGCAGAAAGAAACTTTACTTCTAAGATGGTGGATAGGACCATTTTGGAGACCAAAAAGAAGATCAAAGACCCTAAGTTGGCCTGGTTGTTTGAAAACTGTTTTCCCAACACACTGGATACCACAGTGGAGTATGCCGAGAAAGATGGAAAGCCGGATACGTTTGTCATCACCGGAGATATCCACGCCATGTGGTTGCGGGATTCCACGGCACAGGTTTGGCCCTATCTCTCGCTGGCCAGGAAAGACAAGCACCTGCAGAATTTGCTGAGGGGTGTTATTCATCGCCAGACACAGTGTGTGTTGCTGGATCCATATGCCAATGCTTTCAACAAAACGACGGAAGACGAAGTGCACTGGATGAGCGATGATACGGATATGAAAGCAGGTCTTCATGAGCGCAAGTGGGAAATTGACTCGCTGGCCTACACCGTTCGTCTGGCTTATCATTACTGGAAAGTGACTGGTGATGATTCTGCTTTCGATGGGGATTGGCAGCAAGCGGCAAAACTGATCGTGAAGACATTTAAAGAGCAGCAGCGAAAAGCGGGTGTCGGGCCGTACAGATTCCTTCGTAAAAGCGAACGGCAGTTGGATACCCTCTCCAATGAAGGTTTAGGACGTCCTTTGAAGCCTGTTGGATTGATTAATTCGTCATTCAGACCGTCAGATGATGCCACTACTTATGGCTTTCTCATTCCTTCCAACTTGTTTGCGGTGGTGTCTTTGCGACAAATCGCCGAGATCAATGACCACATCAAGGGGGCTGCATCCTTCGGTCAGGAGTGTAGAGCTTTGGCTGATGAAGTGGAAGGAGCCATTAAAGAATATGGGGTGGTCAATCATCCCAAATATGGGAAAGTATATGCTTTTGAAGTAGACGGGTTTGGCAATCACACTTTTATGGATGATGCCAATGTACCTAGTTTGCTGGCACTGCCGTATTTGGGGTTGGTAGAAAAGGATGATGTGATCTATCAGAATACAAGGAAATTGATCTGGAGCACGGATAATCCTTATTTCTTTAAAGGAACTGCCGCTGAGGGGATCGGTGGACCACATGTGGGCTATGATATGATCTGGCCTATGAGTATCATCATGCGCGCCCTTACCAGTGCAGAGGATGATGAGATCAGGTGGTGCCTGAGGACCCTTCGTGATACCGATGCGGATACGGGATTTATGCATGAGACCTTTCATAAGGACAACCCAGAGAAATTTACCCGATCATGGTTTGCCTGGGCCAATACCCTCTTTGGGGAGTTGGTGCTCAAGCTTGTGACTCAGGGTAGAGAAGACTTACTGTTGGTTTGATTGTTAGGTAGGTTTGAGCTGTCGGGTCACTTCTGCTGATCTGGCAGCTCTTTAAACCCTTTAATGCTGAGTGCACGATCGCACATTTTTCATACTCAACTAATAGATCAGAAAATCCGTGCTTCACTGGCCGGAAATATCAATCAACTATGATAGAAAGGAAGTCACGTATAGTGATGGGAATGGATGTAGGCGGATCACATGTGACAGCCGCTTTGGTGGACCTGGATGCCCATGTTTTCCTTCCGGATTCACAGTGCAGATTGGACCTGGATTCCCAACGCCCTGCCGATTACATTTTGGAAGATTGGCAAAAGGTAATTCAGACGTGTTATCGTCAATACCCGGATTTGGAGCGGCATATTGGGATGGCCATGCCTGGGCCTTGTGATTACGACTCAGGTGTCTGTATGATCAAAGGACTGAATAAATACGGTAATCTGTATGGGTTAAACATTCCCGAGGCCCTGTCGCAGACTTTGGACATACCGGATGAAAATGTTGTAATGACCAATGATGCGGCTTGTTTTCTCCAGGGGGAAATGGCTATGGGAGCAGCCCGGGATAGCCAAAGCTCCATCGGTGTGATACTTGGCACCGGCTGTGGTACTGCCAGGCTGCAAGGGGGGATAGGTTGTGATGCAGCGCTGTGGCAGTTGCCCTTCAAAAATGGGATTGCAGAAGATTATCTATCCACTCATTGGTTCAAAACCCGGTACAGGGAGTTGGGTGGAGCGGATATTGGCGGAGCTAAAGATCTGGCACTTAGTTATCAGGCTGATCCCATTTCCAGAACCGTATTTGAGGAGTTTGCTCAAAACCTGGGTGATTTTTTAGGCATTTTCGTCAAAATGGAGCGTGCTGATTCTATTGTGTTGGGGGGTAATATTATGAAAGCGGGGAATTTGTTTTTCCCTGGTGTAAAGGATAGGCTTGCATCTCTTGGTGTCAATATACCCATACACCTATCCACCCTTGGCGAAGATGCACCCGTCGTAGGCGCGGCTGTGGCCTACGAAAAGAAAACTGTTAATCATTTTAACTATCAACCATGAAAGGAAAATTAATATTTGCGGCGCTCGCTGCGTCATTGTCGGGATTTTTGTTTGGATTTGATACGGTGGTCATTTCAGGGGCGAACCTCCCTATCAAAGAACTTTGGAATACTTCAGAGTGGTTTCATGGCACTTTCATTATGTCGATGGCGCTGTGGGGTACTGTGGTCGGGGCGTTACTGGCGGGGTTTCCTACTGATCGTCTGGGAAGACGCTCTACGTTGATATGGATAGGCGTGTTGTATTTTGTATCTGCCGTGGGGAGTGGTCTAGCTCCTGATCCGTATACATTTTCACTGTTCAGGTTTATTGGAGGATTAGGTGTGGGAATCTCCTCTATTGCAGCACCTACTTATATATCGGAGATCTCTTCGGCGAGCAACAGGGGCAGGCTTGGTGCGCTTTATCAGTTCAATTTGGTGCTGGGGATTCTGGTGGCTTTCATTTCCAATTACCTGCTTCAGGGAGTGGGAGGCGAAAACGACTGGCGATGGATGCTGGGGATAGAGGCGCTACCAGCGCTATTCTATACCATCATGGTGTTTGGGGTACCCAGAAGTCCTAGATGGTTGGTTTTGTATAAAAACAATACCACCGAAGCGTTCGAAATCCTGAAGGGACTGACAGGATCAGAGGAGCGTGCCCAATCTATGCTGAAGGACATAGAGGAGGATCATCAGCGTACCGCACATGATACCTCTTCGGTCTTCTCTGCCAAATATAAACGCCCGCTGATTTTGGCTTTTCTGATTGCCTTCTTCAATCAGCTTTCGGGGATCAATTTCATCCTCTACTATGCTCCGGAAATATTGGTGAAAGCAGGGTTCGGAGCTTCGGATTCATTGCTGAGCTCTATTTCCATTGGGGTAATCAATTTGATATTCACTTTTGTGGGGATGTCCCTGATTGATCGGGCAGGAAGAAAACAACTGATGTACATTGGATCTGTAGGTTACATCATTAGCTTGTTTATGGTGGCTTATGGTTTTTACACAGACTCCAGTGCCATTTTCAAACTGGTATTTATCCTGACGTTTATTGCGTCTCACGCCATAGGCCAGGGTGCTGTGATCTGGATATTTATTTCTGAGATTTTCCCCAATCGCGTGCGGGCTTATGGTCAGGCCTGGGGCAGTGGAACCCATTGGGTTTTTGCAGCTTTGATTACCCTTTTCGGATCAGTTCTGATCAATTCATTTGCTCCCTGGGTCGCTTTTGTATTTTTCGGGTGCTTTATGGTCTTGCAGTTGCTTTACACACATTTTATGATGCCCGAAACGCGAGGTAAAAGTTTGGAGAAACTGGAGGAAGAGCTAGTCAATTGACCGTTATTTCAGCTAATAGTCCGGGCACTTCCCTAGAAAGAAGTGCTTGGGCGCTTCAGATTTTTTTATCAAATAGGACTTTTAACCCGCCCTTTCTTGGGGTCAGATATCCAGAGATTTATCTGATGCACTTGCCCGCTCGCGCTGAAACTCCTTGGGGGTCATGCCAAACTCCGCTTTGAAGCACTTGGAGAAGTATGAGGCACTGGAAAATCCCACTTTGTACATGGTTTCAGAGACGTTCCCTTCATTGTTTTCCAGGAGCAGAGAGGCTTTTTTGATACGGTATTTTTTGATAATGTCCTGAGCAGAGAGATTGGTCAGAGCCTTCAGTCTCCGATAAAGATGTGTGGAACTCATCCCTATTTCCTTGCTGATGTTTTCTACTCCAAAGTCAGGCTCACTGATGTTGGCCTCTATGAGGTCCATCACTTTTTTCAAAAACTTATTGTCCTGATTGTCTTTGGTTTCGGGCGTGTCCTGACTGACTACCAGCTCATTGCGAAAGTAGCTCGTGAGTTCCTTTTTTCTGTGGATGAGGTTGTTCACGTGTGCCTCCAGTAGTTCTATTTCGAAGGGCTTGGTGAGATACACATCTGCACCTTTTTTTATCCCTTCCAGGCGATTAGATGGCATACTCTTGGCAGTGAGTAAGATGATGGTAATATGGCTCGTTTTGGGGTTTTCCTTCACTTTTTCGCATAAGGTCAGTCCATCCATCACTGGCATCATGATGTCTGAGATAATGACCTCAGGCATGAAGTTGTTGGCTTTTTGCAGTCCTTCTTCCCCATTCTGTGCCACTACAAAATTGAATTTGTGTCCCAGGCTTGTGCGTATGAAATCAATGATGTCCGTGTTGTCCTCAATGATTAGCACCATGGGCTTGTCAGAGTCCAGGTCCAGATGGTATGGCTTGGCCCCTTCCTGGTGGGCATAGAGTGAGCGTGTGGCCCTCAGGTTGATCTCTTCATCCTGCACAGAATCTATGGGGAAGTGTGTCTTGCCAAGCGGAAGCTGCACGGTGAAGGTAGTACCTACTCCCAGCGTACTTTCCACAGTGATGGTGCCGTGGTGCAGGTCTACATACTCTGCGGCCAGTGTGAGCCCTATGCCCGTGCTGGCATCCATTTTTCTCCCTGCCTTGGTCTGGTAAAACCTTTCGAATACTCGTGTTTTGTCGGCTTCTGAAATGCCCACACCCGTATCACTCACTCTGAATTCAAAAGCTCCTTCCTTAAATGGAGGTGAGTCTTCCAGTATCCTCAGCTGGAGCGTAATGGAGCCTCCCGCGTGGGTGAATTTGAAGGCGTTGGAGAGGAGGTTGAAAAGTACGGTCTCAATCTTTTCAGCATCTACCCAGACCCGGTGCTCGTCATGTGAGCTTTCGAAAGAAAAGTGGATTTGCTGTCGTTCGGCCTGGTCGGTGAAGAGCACGAACACCTCCTGGCAAAACTTGACCAGATCCACCGGGGCCACTTTGATTTGCAGGGTTTCATTTTCGAGTTTATTGAAATCGAGTATTTGATTGACCAACCGAAGCAGGCGCACAGAGTTCTTTTCAGCCAGAGCGATGAGTTTGGTGCTTTGGGTATCCAGATGACCTTTTTTTTGAATTTCATGAATGGGTGGCAAAATCAGGCTGATCGGTGTTCTCAGTTCATGAGAGATGTTGGTAAAAAACTGCTCTTTAGTTTGTTCTATTTCCTCCGCGTGCTCTTTTTCCATTCGAATGATCCTGAGTTCGTTTCTCAGATGTACCCTGCTGGAATAGAACCGCAGCGAATAGAAAATGGCCAAACTCCCCAGAATGACATACAACACAAAAAAACCAGTGCTCAGCAGGAGTGGAGGCTTTACGGTGAGTCCCAAACTGGCCATGTGGGTACTTTCCACGCCATAGTTGTTGGAGCCTTTTACTTTGAAAGTGTACTTTCCGGCAGGGAGGTTTGAGTACACGGCAAAGTTTTTCAAGCCTGATACGTAGTTCCATTCTTCATCAAGCCCTTCCAGCTTATAGGCAAAGACATTCATCGCCGGCTGCCAGAAGTGAAGGGATGAAAACTCAAAAGTGACCGATCGCTGCTCATATTCCAGGGTAAGGTCCTGAGTAAACGCCACATCACGTTGTAGCAGCACTTCCCCGTCTATTTGGTCATTGATGCCTACACTTCGGTTGTTGATTTCAATGGCGGTGATGTATACTTTGGGGTCAAAAAGATTGGGATGGGCTTTTCCCGGAGCAAACCGAATGTAACCATTGTCCCCACCAAATATGATCTCCCCATTTTGGGTCCTGGCAGCGCATCCATAGTAGAAGCTTTTCAGCGGCAAATCTTTGTCCAATGGGTAGTGTTCTATCTCTCCTGTGGGTGGTGAAAGCCTCTGCAGTGAGGTGTTAGTGGTGCTCCAGATGTTACCTGCTTCGTCTTCAATGATGCTGCTAACGATCTCGTCACTGCCTGTCACTACCTGATGAAACACGCTCCGGTTTTCTTCAGGTATGTATTGCACCAGTCCGTTGAGTGTTCCTGCCCATAGGTGTCCTTTTTTTGAAAAATAAACACTGTAGATGGTTTGTTTTCCGGAGGCTTCACTAAATGTACTGATGTGCTCTTTGGTAAGGGAAGCGGTATCTGCACGAAAGAGTTCGTCGTATTCGATCACCCATAGGGCACCATTTCCAAATACATTCTTGGCTGATCCGGCTTCCAGGTCAGGTATGGGCCTGAAGAGTAATTCCTCAAGGGTTTGAAGGTTTCCATCAACCTTGTAAAGACCGCCTTCCCAGGCACTCACCCAAAAGGCACCATCGGCACCTTTGGTAAACTTACCAATATAGTTAGAGCTCAGTCCATTGTGCTGATTGGCGGTGATTGCATGCATTTGTTCATTCGCCTCATCCCAGATGTTGATGCCCCCGGCAGAGCCTATCCATATATGGCCGTACAAATCTTCCTCAAGTGCAAAGACATTGTTCAACAGGAGCCGGTGTTTGGAGTTGATATCTAACACTTTTTTGGTGCCGCTTTCCGGATTGATGCGAATGACGCCATCCTGAGTGCCCAGCCAATAGATACCCTTGGAATCTATCAAAATGGTTTTTACCTGGTTGCCGATGAGCTGATCCTCTACTGTGTGCGAAATTTCCTGATATTCATAGAAGCTACCATACTGGTTGATCCGGCTGAGGCCATTGGAGGTCACCAGCCAGAGCACCCCACTTCGGTCTTCAAATATTTGCCAGATCACATTGTTGGCGATGGAGTACGGAAGCTGGGGATTGTGAAAATGTACGGTATTCGTTTCATACTCAGGGTCGAAAATATTCAGGCCAAAATCAGTGCCCAGCCAGAGGTGATTATTCTGGTCAGTAAATATGCACTTGATGACATCATTGCTGAACTGGCCCTGCCCGTTGTACCTTTCTGCCTTTCTGCTGGCTATGTTCACCTGAAAAAGACCGGTCTCTGTGCCTACCCACAGCAGAGAATCCGGATGTGCTTTCTGAACCTGAATGTCCAGGATCAGGTGGTTTTTTATGCCCGGTATATTTTTTTGCGGAAGAGGGATAGTGATAAACTGATCCTTACCTTTTGGGAGGATATTGAGCTGGTCATACGTGCCCACCCAAAGGGTCCCGTGATGATCCTCGTGGATCGTACGGACGGTATTATGACTTAGTCCATTCTGTTGGTTGTTATAGACCAGGTACTGCTGGCTGGTGGGGTCATATCGGATAAGTCCATTGCCTGTGCCTACCCAAAGTGCATTGTCTTTACCCTTGAAGAGTGCCCGGATGGCTGCAGGCTCCCCAAGGTTGATCCTGGTGATCTCAAAGGTTTTGATGTTGATTTTGCAAAGGCCACTCCAGGTGCCTACCCAAATATGTTCTCCATCTGCCAGCAAAGTGCTCAGTTCGTTTGAGGGTAGGGAATTACTAAGCTCGGTTTTTTTGAATACCCTAAACTTATAGCCATCATATCTGGCCAACCCAGATCCGGTGGCCACCCAGATGAAATCGTGCTGATCCTGTGCGATGGAAGCAATGATGTTAGAAGGAAGGCCGTCTCGCATGGAAAGGTTTGAGAAAAATGAGATGGTCTTTCCGTGCGCGTTTATTGGAAGGATTGCCAGGAGGGCAATACTTATCAGAATATGAAAGGCATATAGAAGAGGTCTACTTCGAGTCATAATCCGGTGCCGGAGTTTAGTCGTATTTTCCAAATCTCTTAATAAACAAGTCTATCGCACTTCGTTTTTGACAAAACATTAAAATGATGGTCGAAATTTAATGGTATTTGCAAGATGGTTGTTCAGACGTGATAGGTGATCAGGATAATTTTATTCCCATCAATTCTATACTATAAACCAAACAACCAAAGACCATGAAAACAAGTTTTACAACTTTACTAACAATCCTGATCTATTTGAGTGTGAATGCTCAGACCTTTTACAAAGGTGTGGATCTTTCGTATGTCAATCAAATGGAAGACTGTGGGGTGATCTACTATGATGCGGGCACTGCCGGAGATCCCTTTCAGATCATGGCGGACCATGGAGCGAATATTGTCCGGGTTCGCTTATGGCACACTCCCGAAGCATGGGCATCTTTTCCTTCCTCATATTCTGGCTATAACGACGTGGTGACTACCATCACCCGAGCCAGGTCCAGCGGTATGAGCGTGCTCCTGGATTTTCACTATTCCGATACCTGGGTGGATCCGGGTAAAC
Organism: Marinoscillum luteum; assembly: GCF_044005705.1. Lineage (NCBI taxonomy): Bacteria > Pseudomonadati > Bacteroidota > Cytophagia > Cytophagales > Reichenbachiellaceae > Marinoscillum > Marinoscillum luteum. The sequence goes on from NZ_JBIPKE010000018.1 coordinate 190,294, forward strand.
AGGCGATCCCTTCTGCCTGGGCTTCACTGGTCAACAATACCTCTGCGCTGGAAACCAAAATGTATGATTATACTTTTCAGGTATTGAGTGATCTGGATCAGCTCGGTCTCATGCCGGAATTTGTGCAGGTGGGAAATGAAACGAATGGGAGTATGTTGTTTCCGGAAGGTGCCAACATCTATCCTATAGATTGGAACAGGCAAAGTGCCATCATCAATGCTGGGATAGCAGGGGTGCGTGCTGCCGGTAATAATTCTACAATCCAACCCAAGGTGGTACTCCACATCGCCAACCCTGTGCACGGTGATGGCTGGTTTGGGTCAGCAGTCGCCAATGGTGTTACAGATTTTGACATTATGGGATTCTCGCTTTATCCGGAATGGCATGGTGGTAATATTGGACAGACGGGAGACATAGTAGAGTATCTGCGCACCACTTACAACAAGGATGTGATGCTGGTAGAAGTAGGCCTGCCCTGGACAGATGCTTCTAACGATGCTGCTGGCAATATACTGAGTCAGATGCCAAGTGGCTATGGAGTGCCCAGCCCGGCCGCTCAGAGAAATTGGCTGGTGGATATCACCACTGAAGTGCATAACAGAGGTGGAATAGGAGTCATCTACTGGGAGCCGGCGTGGGTATCCACTGGCTGCGATACAGAGTGGGGTACAGGATCACACTATGAGAATGCCACGTTCTTTGATTTCAATAATGAGTTGATAACCGATGGAGGGGTGCAGTTTTTGGAGCAAAGTTATGGAGCCGGGGTGAACAATGTGACGTTCTCAGTAGATATGACCGGAGTAACAGGCGCCAATGGCGCTTATGTGACTGGGAACTTTACAGGCAGTGGCAGCTGGCAGATCATCCCGATGGTGAATGAAGGAGGAAATATCTATACCTATTCTACTTCCATACCAGTGGGTACCATCGGAGCCTATTATTTTTTGAAGAACAATACATGGGGTGATCGGGAGACTGTACCTGCTGAGTGTGCTTTGCAATGGGGGACTGATCGGGAGTATACCATTCAGGCAGGTCAGAATGTATTGGCTTTCCCATGGGGGAGTTGCACCCCAATGACTGAACGAACTGTTACTTTTCGAGTGGATATGACGGGAGTGAATGGAGCTCAGGGCGCCTATGTGACTGGAGACTTCACCGGTGCCAGTTGGCAGATACTGAGCATGACCCATGAGGGAAACAACATCTACTCCTACACCACCACGATGGAAGAGGGTGCCACCGGGGGTTATTACTTCCTCAAACGAAATAAATGGAGCTTTAGGGAAACAGTCCCTTCAGAATGCGCTTTGGCTTATGGCACAGACCGACAGTATACCATTACTGGCACCAACAATACATTTGCATTTGGGTGGGGAAGCTGTGACCAGGCATCAGCCAGAGTGGTGACTGGCATTGGGCTTCCATCAGAAAACCAGGAACTCAGCGTATATCCCAATCCGGTGGCGGATGTTCTCTATTTGAAAAACAGCAGTTATCGGCAGTATAGTCTTATGAATTTAAGTGGCGCCACTTTACTTTCAGGTACCTTGAGCAGGACTGATCAGATCAGTATGGATGGCTTGCCCAAGGGAATATATATCCTGCGGCTGACAGGTGTAGACACTGAGGTCATTAGAGTTGTTAAAGAGTAAGCACCGTAAATCGGAGTGTTCAAAGAGCCAGGTGAATTGTTCATCTGGCTTTTTTTTAGTTCGTTACGCCCATGTTATTGAGTACACCGAGTTGGTCTGGAGATGACAAAATGATTAAACCATTTCAAAATTGAATTTTCCAGTTTTCGAGTGATACATTGTCAAAGTATCACCGGCGAAACTTATCCAGATCGCTCTAATTATAGATTATTCAATGGGATGTATGGAAAGTGCTAGTTTTTGTAAGATGATTTTTCCTGCGTCACTAGCCCTCCATCTAAATTTATCGAATCGAAATCAATCTAAAACTGAAAACATTCTTACCTAATTGATGGCCTATGAAAAAGTATACACTTCTAATTATTGTTACACTGGTGAGTTGCGCCACACTCTGGGCCCAGCAGTCAGTCTCCGGGCAGGTGAAAGATGCCGATGAGGGATTTGGCCTGCCAGGGGTGACAGTGCTGGAAAAAGGGACTAATAATGGAACGATCACGGATGTTGATGGCTATTATACAATCACGGTGGCAGAGGGTGCCGTCCTTACCTTTTCATTTGTGGGGTACCAAACCCCGGAAGTAGCAGTAGGTAATCGCACAAACATTAGTGTGAATATGGAGACTGACCTTACTGAGCTTTCGGAAATTGTGGTGATCGGGTACGGTCAGGTTCAGAAGTCTGATCTTACAGGGGCTGTGGCTTCTGTGCAGGCCAAAGACTTCAATAAGGGCGTACTTACTTCCCCGCAGGATTTGCTTGTTGGGCGTATCGCAGGTGTGCAGGTGACTACCAACAGCGGAGCACCGGGTAGTGCTGCTACCATCAGGATCAGGGGCGGGTCCTCCTTGAGTGCCAGCAATGATCCGTTGATCGTGATCGATGGGTTTCCGGTGGATAATACCACCATTAGCGGACTTTCAAATCCGCTCTCCACCATCAACCCAAGCGACATTGAGTCCTTTACTGTACTAAAAGATGCTTCTGCTACAGCCATCTATGGAGCCAGGGCTTCCAACGGGGTGATCATCGTCACAACCAAAAAGGGCCAGAGCGGAAAACCGAAGTTTAGTGTGAGCAGTCGCACCTCGGTCAGCACACCTATCGCCTATGTGGATGTACTTGATGGAGATGAGTATCGCACACTGGTGAATGGTCTTCATGAGGAAGGCTTCAGCGGGATCAACGATGCAGCACTTAATAGATTAGGCACAGAAAATACAAATTGGCAGAAAGAAATCTATCAAACTGCGATCTCTCAGGATGTGAATGTGAATGCTTCAGGAGCAATCAAGGATATCCCTTTTCGGGTATCCTATGGGTATACGGATCAGGAGGGTATCCTGAAAACGACGTACATGAAACGCCACTCTATCTCGGTGAATACGAATCCTTCGTTTTTCAACGACCAACTGAAAGTAAACCTGAATGTGAAGGAAACACTGGCCAACACGGGATTTGGAGATCAGGGTGCTGTGGGTGCGGCAGTCAATTTTGACCCGACTCAGTCTGTCTATGCGGATAATACCAAATATGGGGGATACTTCGCCTGGACTACAGAAAACCTGCCCGATGGCACTATGGATCCTGATGGTCCGGCCAATACCTTCAGCAGTAACCCTGTGGCACTCTTAAAGCTCCGGAACAATGTCGCAGATGTCAACCGACTGATCGGGAATATTCAGTTTGACTATGCCCTGCCATTTTTGCCTGGGCTCAGTGCCAACCTGAACCTCGGGATGGACAGATCCAATACAGATGGCATTGATGATGCCCTGCCGGGCTCCACGTGGACCTACCGCGACTACACGGGGGAAAATGGCCGCTTGTTGGACTATGACGCCACCAATTCTTCTGAACTCCTGGATTTTTACCTGAAGTATAAAAAGGACTTTACGGATCATCAACTGGAATTGACTGGTGGATATTCATACCAGCATTTTCAGCGGGAAGGATCCACGTTTAATAGAAACGGAGATCAAACCCAGGTGGTAGAAGATTCACGATATATCAATGAAAATTTTCTGATCTCCTTTTTTGGTCGGTTGAACTACATTTTCAAAAACAAATACCTGTTGACTGCTACATTGAGAAATGACGGATCTTCCCGATTCACAGGAGAAAATCGTTGGGGACTGTTTCCTGCCTTGGCAGCTGGCTGGAAAATCAGCGAAGAAGGTTTCATGTCTGCGGTTCCTGTAGTGTCCAATCTGAAACTGCGCCTGGGCTATGGTGTTACCGGTCAGCAGGATGTTACTTCCAATCAGTATCCGGCACTTCCTATTTATCGCGAAAGTATTGGTGGAGCTTCCTATCAGTTTGGGGACACTTTCGTGAATACGCTCCGGCCGGATCCTTATGATGCCAACATCAAATGGGAAGAGACTACTACCTACAACGTGGGCGTGGATTATGGCTTCTTTGATGACCGGGTTTACGGGTCGGTAGAACTTTACAAGAGAGAAACCAGAGACCTGATCAACAACATTCCCATTGCGGCCGGTAGCAACTTTTCAAACTTCCTGATTACCAATGTGGGGAATTTGGAAAACGAAGGAGTGGAAGTGACTCTGAATGTACGCCCTGTACTGAAGCCTGATTTTACATGGAATATAGGTGTAAACTTTACTCACAATACCAACCAGATCACCAAACTCACCAAAACGGACGATCCTGATTATCAGGGAGTGGCTGTAGGTGCGATCAGTGGGGGTGTGGGCAATATGATCCAGATCCACACCGTTGGCTACCCTGCCAACTCCTTTTACGTCTTTCAGCAGGTATATGGGACAGATGGACAGCCGTTGGAAGGACTCTATGTGAACCGAACAGGGGAAACAGGTGCAGTCACCAGCAATGAGCTCAACAAATACCATTATTACAGCCCGGCTCCTGAGGTACTGATGGGATTCAATTCCCGTGTGGCTTACAAGCAATTTGATTTTTCATTCTCCAGCAGATTGAGTCTGAATAATTACGTCTATAACAATCTGCAGTCCGGAGGGGTGCTGAGCGGGCTTTATACCACTTCAGGTGGGGGATATTTCAATAACATCACTGCCTCTGCGGCGAATCGGGGATTTACCAATCCGCAGTATTGGTCAGACACCTTTGTGGAGAATGCCTCGTTTTTCAAAATGGATAACATAAGCCTTGGCTACAGCCTGGATAAGCTTTTCACGGATGCGATTAAGCTGCATGTGAGCTTAACGGTACAAAACGCATTCATCATTACCAACTATGATGGTCTGGATCCTGAAGTGAGCGGCGGAATAGACAATAACATCTATCCGCGCCCACGTACATTTCTTCTGGGTCTAAATCTGAGTTTTTAATCTAAAGCATTTACGAAATGATGAAATCATATCATAAAATATCAATACTTGCCCTGCTCACGATCATGATGTCGGGCTGTTTAGGTGATCTGGAAGTGGAGCCGATAGATTCCAATCTGATCACATCTGCCAATGTGTACAAGACCACTGCTGACTATAAGAAAGGTCTGGCAAAACTTTATGCAACGTTTGCCCTCAGTGGTCAGCAGGGTCCTGCAGGCCAGCCGGACATTGCCGGAATTGACGAGGGATTCGGTAACTACCTGCGTCAGTATTGGAACTGCCAGGAATTAACCACCGAAGAGGCCGTGATCTCCTGGAATGATGCCACGATCAAAGACTTCCATGCTCAGACCTGGTCTCCCACTGATGTATTCATAGGGGCCATTTATTCCAGAATCATGTATACCGTGGCGCTGAGCAATGAGTTCATCAGGGCTACTGATGGTAATTCCGATCCTGATATTAGCAAATTTCATGCTGAGGCCAGGTTTCTACGGGCACTGGCATATGGTCATGCGATAGATATGTTCGGCAACCCTTCATTTGTTACCGAAGCAGATTTGCCTGGGGCTTTCTTTCCGGAGCAGATTTCCAGAGCAGATTTGTTTGCTTATGTAGAGTCTGAGCTGATCGCCATAGAGTCTGATTTGGGAGATCCAAAGTTTGAATATGGGCGTGCCGATAAGGCAGCGGCCTGGATGCTACTGGCCAAACTGTACCTCAATGCCGAAGTGTATATAGGGGAACCCAAATTTACTGAAGCGATAACCGTTCTGACCAAAGTCTTTGGGGGCCCTTATTCGATATCTGATGATTACAGACACAATTTTGTGGCGGATAATAACACCAGCCCCGAGCTTATTTTCCCAATTACTTATGATGGCAATAACACCCAGTCGTTTGGGGGAATGGTCTATCTCATACATGCACAGATAGGTGGGACTATGTCAGCTTCGGAGATGTTTGGCACAGGAGATGCCTGGGCGGGACTCCGAACTACCTCAGCCTTGGTCAATAAATTTGATCTGGACAATGACGCACGGGCCTTGTTTTGGACTGATGGCCAATCTCTGGAAATCAACGACATAGGAGTGTTTTCAGATGGGTATGCCATTACCAAATTTCGAAACCGGAAATTGGATGGCAGTCTCTCCGAGTCCAACCACAATGTGCACGTAGATACTGACTGGCCTATGTTCAGACTGGCGGATGCCAACCTGATGTATGCTGAAGCAGTACTCCGGGGGGGCACCGGAGGCTCAAGAGCAGAAGCGCTTAGCCTTGTGAATGAGCTGAGAGAGAGAGCTTATGGGGATGCCTCAGGCAACATCACTGATGCCGAATTGACCCTCGATTTTATTCTGGATGAGCGTGCTCGTGAGTTGTTCTGGGAAGGTCACAGAAGAACCGATCTGGTTCGGTTCGGCGTATTTACCGGAGGCAGTTACTTGTGGCCATGGAAAGGCAATGTAAAGGAAGGCAGAGCCACTGAGACACACCGTGACTTGTTTCCGATCCCATCAGCGGAGTTAGGGGCCAATCCGAATCTTGAACAAAATGATGACTACTGATCTAAACTGAGAAAATCATGAAAAATATTAAAATATTAGTCGCTTTTCTCATGGTCTTCATGGGCCTCACTGCTTGTGAAGAGGAGATGGAGAAGGCGATGATCAAGCAGGAGATTACTGCCAATTCGCTCAATGAAATGTCTTCGGCAGACTATACCCTCACTTTCGAATCCAGGAGTGAAGTGTTTGAGGAATTTGCCTGGACAGCACCCGATTTCGGGTTTGAGGCTTCTATCACTTATACACTCCAGATGGATACCGCAGGTGGAAGTTTTGCGAAGCCTTTTAGCTTCCCTACTACCCAGGCACTCACCGTATCACCTACGGTCAATGCCGTGAATGCGGCCCTGTTGGGTATGGGGCTGGACCCGGATGTTGCTGCTGAAGTTCAGTTTAGAGTGATGTCCAGTGTCAATCCAAATGTAGCTCCTGTTTATACCAATGTGGTATCAGCAAATGTTACACCCTATTTGGCCACATTTCCTCCTATCTATATCATAGGAGATGCCCAGGGATGGAATCTGGGTAATGCGCTCGAGGTTACCAGCACAGGTCCCGGCACATACGAAGCTGCCGGTTTATTTCAGGCGGATGGCAAATTTCGATTTTTTGCTACGCCCTCCTGGGATGCTGAGCAGTGGGGCTGGAGCTTTTTTGAAGGGGGTACTGTAGCCAGTGAGTTGGCCAGTGGAGAAGATGGGGACTCAAACTTTCTGTTTGGAGGAACCACTGGTGTTTACAAAATATCGGTCAACCTTAACGCGAAAACCATTACCCTGGAAGAAGGTGAATTACCCACACTCTTTGTGATAGGAGATGCTCAGGGCTGGAATCTGCAGGCGGCACTGGAACTTACCTTTCTTGGCGGTGGTAAGTTTGAAGGCACAGGTACTTTTCAGGATGGCGGGTATTTCCGTTTCTTCGAAAAAGCAGACTGGGCAGCCACCCAGTATGGGTATAGCTACTTCGATGGAGGTACCATACCGGCAGAATTCACCGATGGAGGTGATGGCGATTCCAACTTTATTTTTGCGGGCTCTACCGGCGAGTACACTGTCTCCGTGGATTTGAATAGTAAAGAGATTAGCCTGGAAGTCGCTACACAGTATCCAGCGGCCCTATACCTGGTAGGTGATGATCAGGGGTGGTCATTTGCTAATTCGCCTACTTTCACCAATTTGGGTGGTGGTGTGTACGAAGCTGAGGGCGTAAACTTTACCAAGGAATCTACTTTCAGATTTTTTGAAGAAGCTGACAACTGGTCAGATGATTTTGGTGCAGGATTCTTCACAGGTGGGATAGATGATGAACTTGCGGCAGTTGGCGATAATGATGACAACTTCTCGTTCGTAGGAGAAAGTGGTCTATACACGATTACGGTCTCTTTAAGTGATATGAGCATTGTGGTAGAGCCTTATTCTGCTTATCCTTCTTCACTCTATCTGGTGGGCGATGACCAGAGCTGGACCTTTGCCAATTCACCCGTATTTAGCTCATCCACTCCAGGTGTATTCGAAGCGACTGGCGTGACTTTCACGAACGGGTCCACATTCAGGTTTTTTGAGGAGCTGGATAATTGGAGTGATGATTTCAGGTATGCCTATTTCACAGAGGTGTCATCGGACCTGGAGGCAGCAGGCGATAATGATGATAACTTCAAATTTATTGGGACAGACGGGGCTTTCAATATCACAGTAGACCTCACCACCAAATCAGTTCAATTATCACAGTAAAGAATACCGAGCCACTCCGGAGTGGCTCGGTAATCATGAGATTAAATTAGTATGAATACAAACAGATTAGCCATGCTCAGTATTATCTTCTCTTTCATCGCATTGGTCAGTTGCAATACCGATGACCCACGGCGTGGCGTTGATCCCGATCCGGAAAACAAGGATTCGGTGATCGTTGAACAGTTTTATTTTGGAGCTGACCTCTCATATGTTAACCAAATATTGGACCATGGGGGCCAATACCGTGATGTAGGTGAGGTGCGCGATCCATACAAAATCTTCAAAGATCACGGCGCTAATCTGGCCAGATTTCGCCTTTGGCACAATCCACAATGGACTCGGGAGGTCTATGGAGATGCAGGCACGCAGCTGTACAATGACCTTTACGATGTAGAAAAATCTATTCGTCAGGCCAAAGCTCAGGGCATGGAAGTGTTGCTTGATTTTCATTACTCAGATACCTGGGCCGATCCGGGAAGCCAGCGGGTGCCTGCTGCCTGGCGGGAGATTACGGATATTGATGTGCTGGCTGACTCTGTGTATGACTACACGCTAAAAACCCTGAACTATCTGAATCAAAAAGGGCTCATGCCCGAGTTGGTTCAGATTGGGAATGAGACCAACTGTGGGATGATGCTCACGGGTGGTGTGGATGGCTTCCCCGCATGCAATGTATGTGATGGCAACTGGGCCAATATGGGCGCAGTGCTCAACAGTGGTATACGGGCCGTGCGTGCTGTGTCTGTCGATTCGGACATCAAAACCAAAGTGATGCTGCATGTGGCCGATCCGGTCAATGTGGACTGGTGGTTCGAACAGGCCACTTCCGAAGGAGGAGTTACTGATTTTGAGTTTATCGGATTTTCCTATTACCCCATATGGCATACGGGCATCTCGCTCGACCGCCTCCAGGAAACAGTGGCTGGGTTTGTGACAAAATTCAAACGTGAAGTGGTCATACTGGAAACCGCCTACCCATGGACGGTACAGGGCAATGACAATTATAACAACCTGTTCGGAGGAGAGCCGCCCCTGCCTGGCTACCCTTATACACAAGATGGGCAGCTGAGCCTGATGAAAGCAATCACACAAAAGTTAGTGAGCGCCGGTGCATCGGGAGTCATTTATTGGGAGCCAGCATGGATAAGCTCTGATATGAAAGATAAATGGGGTACAGGCTCTTCATGGGAAAACAATGCTTTTTTTGATTTCGATGGCAATACCATACCGACCATCGACTATATGAACTACGAATATGACACTAATGACTAAAGGGTGTACTAAAATATACTTCTTCATATTTCTGTTGACGATATCTTCTGAGCTTCTGGCTCAGAGGTCGTCACGGGAGCGAATTAATATTGATACTGACTGGCGGTTTGCACTTGGCCATGCGGCCGACCCGGTACAGGATTTTAATTTTAAAGTCGCCAATATTTTCTCTAAAACCGGAAAGGCCGAGGACACTCCCATCAGTCCCAAATTCAATGATAGTACCTGGCGTCAGTTGGATCTGCCACATGACTGGGTGGTGGAGCTTCCGTTTGAGAATGTGGACAATTTTGACCTGATGGCGCATGGCTACCGGCCCGTAGGAGGGCTGTTTCCAGAAAACAGTGTGGGTTGGTACAGAAGGAATATTGAACTCACTAAAGCAGATTCCGGCCGGAGATTAGCAGTTACTTTCGATGGTGTTTTCCGGGATGCCATGGTTTGGATCAATGGATTTTATCTGGGGAACAACGAGAGTGGCTATATGGGGGTCACCTATGATATTACAGACTATGTGAATTTTGACGGGAACAATACATTAGTTGTTCGGGTAGACGCCACACAGGCGGAAGGGTGGTTTTATGAAGGCGCCGGAATCTATCGGCACGTATGGCTTCAGAAATATGACAACTTGCACATTGCAGAAGGAGGCCAGTTTGTATATGCTGAGGTAAAGGAAAATGTTGCCAAAATATTTATTGAAACAACAGTAGAAAATCAAACTCTAGGAAACGCTTCCGGGCAGGTGTCGGCATTCATTACCGACAGAGATGGGAAGAAAATGGGCTCAGCAAAATCGGTAGAAGTGACCCTGGCACTCAATGGGCAAACTACGGTGAAGCAGGAGATTGTACTGACCGATCCCAGGCTATGGTCTCTGGAGGATCCTTACCTCTACAGAGTCACCTCACAGGTAAGCAATGGCTCCACGATTTTGGACCATCTCACCACCAGATTTGGGGTACGCACCATTCTGATCGATGATAAGAAAGGGCTCTCCATCAATGGAAAGTTCATCAAAGTACAGGGAGTGAATTGCCACCAGGATCATGCGGGAGTGGGGAGCGCCCTGCCTGACTACCTGCAGTATTACAGGATTCAGTTATTAAAAGAAATGGGTGTGAATGCCTACCGTGCCAGTCATAACCCACCAACACCAGAATTACTGGAGGCGTGTGATAGTCTGGGCATGCTCGTATTGGATGAGACCCGATTGCTCAATTCAAGTCCCGAACATATGGATCAATTTGAGCGACTGATCAAACGAGACAGAAACTACCCGTCCGTTTTCCTCTGGTGTATAGGAAATGAGGAAGGGTATGTGCAGACAACCAGCGTGGGAAAAAGGCTGGCGCTCACTATGCTGGCCAAGCAGCGTGAGCTGGACCCTACGAGGACAAGCACTTATGCTGCTGATTTAGCCAATGTGTTTAAGGGGATCAATGAAGTGATCCCGGTCAGGGGATTCAACTATCGCGAAAAGGGCATGGTACCCTATCATAATGACCATCCGACTCAGCCTGTGATTGGCACGGAGATGGGGAGTACGGTGACCACACGGGGTATTTATGAGGTGGACAGTGTGAAGGGCTATGTTCCGGATCAGGATATTACCCATCCGTGGTGGGCGTCTTTGGCAGAAGACTGGTGGCCCATAGCTGCAGATAATGACTGGCTGCTGGGTGGTTTTGTCTGGACCGGTTTTGATTACAGGGGGGAACCTACCCCGTTTCAGTGGCCCAATATTAACTCCCATTTTGGGATCATGGATGTATGCGGCTTTCCCAAAAACATTTACTACTACTATCAGTCCTGGTGGACAGACAAAGATGTACTTCACATTTCTCCTCACTGGAACTGGGCTGGAAAAGAGGGAGAAATCATAGATGTATGGGTGAATTCCAACGCGGATGAAGTGGAACTTTTCCTCAATGGGAAAACCCTTGGAAAGAAAGTGATGCCCCGAAATAGTCATCTGCAGTGGCAGGTAGCCTATGAGCCCGGAAGCCTGAAGGCCATAGCAACTAAGAACGGACGGACGTATGAGGCTGTGATGGAAACTACGGGTGAGGCTCATCAGATTGTACTCACTCCCGATCGGAATATCGTCACCGCAGATGGTAAAGATGCTACGGTGGTGAATGTGACTGTGTTGGATAATAGAGGCAGAGAGGTGCCTACCGCAAATCATTTGGTTGCCTTCTCACTGGAGGGCGATGCCTCGATCATTGGGGTTGGTAATGGAGACCCCTCTTCTCACGAACCCGACAAAATGGACGTGGGGGATTACAGACGGTCACTCTTCAATGGGAAATGTCAGATGATCCTACAGGCGGGAAATGATCCCGGTAAGGTGATGGTCAATGCCACATCTGCAGGCCTTAAGTCTGCCACCGTCTCAATTCAATTAGTCAAAACTAACAACAATTTACTAGGTAAGCGATGATCAAATCTGTGGTATTAAGTCTGGCCCTAACCCTGGGCCTTGGGATAAGTGCGTCCAATGCGCAGAACAAGAATGTGTATGTGGATGATTCGGGGATCATGCGCTGGGGAGATAGTGATAAAGAAGTTCAGGGCTTCGGGGTGAACTATACAGTGCCATTTGCCCATGCTTACCGGTCAGCAGAAAAACTCGGCGTGGATAAGAAGGAAGCGATAGATAACGACGTTTATCATTTTGCCCGGCTGGGATTTGATGCCTATCGGATCCATGTTTGGGATACTGAGATCAGCGATTCTCTGGGCAATCTTTTGGAGAATGACCACCTGGATTTGTTTGATTATATGGTCAAGAAGATGGAAGATCGGGGGATGAAGATGTTAATCACTCCCATTGCTTTTTGGGATAACGGCTGGCCCGAGCCAGGGGAGGATACTCCGGGGTTTTCCAATAAGTACGGCAAAAATGCCTGCCTGACTAACGAGGACGCCATTGCCGCACAGGAGAATTACCTTTATCAGTTTTTGAACCATACAAATCCCTACACAGGCCTGGCTTACAAAAATGATCCGGCAGTTGTGGCATTTGAGATTAGTAATGAACCACATCATAGGCAGGAGGCCGACTCTGTCACACGCTATATCAAAAAGATGTTGACTTCCATGCGTAACACGGGATGTGAGAAACCCATTTTCTACAACATTAGCCATAGTATTCACCTGGTCAACGCGTATTTTGATGCCGGAGTACAGGGGGGCACTTTCCAGTGGTACCCGACAGGTTTGGGTGCAGGCGAGGAGTTGGAAGGTAATTTTCTGCCCAATGTGGACCTTTATGAAATTCCCTTTGCCAAAAATTCAAAATTCAAAAAAGCGGCTAAAGTGGTGTATGAATTTGATGCGGCAGATGTCGGGCGTTCTTACATCTACCCGGCCATGGCCCGGAGTTTTCGGACTGCGGGCATTCAGTGGGCGACGCATTTTGCCTACGACCCTACCTATTTGGCTTATGCCAATACCGAGTACAATACCCACTATATGAACCTGGCATATACCCCACAAAAGGCACTGAGCCTGAAGTTGGCAGGGGAAGTGTTTCACAGAGTGCCAGTATACAAAGACTTTGGCGCATATCCGGAAAACACTCAGTTTGATGGGTTTAGGGTAAGCTATGAGGAGGACCTGGCAGAGCTGTTGACCGAGAAGAAATTCATTTATACCAACACGACTAAATCGATACCTCCTTCACCGACCAGGTTAAATGAAGTGGCGGGGTATGGAAATTCAAGTGTGGTTCAGTATGCAGGAGCCGGAGCCTATTTTCTGGATCAACTTGAAAAAGGGGTGTGGAGGCTGGAAGTGATGCCGGATGCTGTTTGGGTGGAGGATCCCTTTGGTAAAAATAGCCTCCAGAAAAAGCTTGGCGAAATTCGTTGGGGGGAGTGGCCCATGACCATAGATCTTCCGGATCTTGGAGCGGACTTTGTCCTGAAGCCTATCAATGAAGGGAATGGCTGGAGGCCGGCAGTAGCCGGAAAGCGATTTATCATCAAACCGGGCACCTATCTGATCGCTCGCAGTGGGGTGAAAACGAAGCTACAAGGTGTTGAGAAATGGAAAAACATCACCCTGAATGAATTTTCGGCACCAATGAGTACATTGGAAAAACAGTATGTGCTTCATGAACCCGCTGCGCAAATCTCACAAGGTTCACCCTATGAAATCAGCGCTACTATTTTGGCTCCATCTCAGCCAGAGAGGGTTGAGGTTTTGGCCTATATCGGATGGCGACCCAAAACCTATGTGATGGAAAATAACGGGTATTCATATATGGCCACAATTCCTGCGGAAGACATCAAAGCAGGATTCTTTAGCTACTTCATTACCGTGATGGGGCAGTTGGGTACTCAGACCTACCCTGGAGCGGTCACCGGTTTGCCCGGAGATTGGGATTTTGAAGCCAACAATGCTTATGTGGTGAAGGTGCTATCGAATGATTCCCCTGTTTATCTTTTTGATGCCCTTGCAGACAATGATAAACTATCTAGGGCATGGAGCCCTCAATCATCCTTTGTTCCGCTGGCTGAGCCAGGAAAGGCCGAGATCAGAATCAAGGTAGCCAGGCTCAAGGAGGTGGACGCTGAAAATCCAAATGGCGAACAGGTAGCTGATTACAGTATGCGGTATGCTTTTAGAGAAAAGGTGAGTGGCAGAGTGGCAGATTTGGCGGACAAAAAGGAATTGGTCTTGACAGGCAGGTCATTGACAGATGAACCTGCTGCGGTGCAGCTGGCGCTGGTCGCTGCTGACGGCAAGACCTACGGAGGTTTGCTGGAACTCGGTCCGAAATTGGCGGATTACAGGTTGTCCCTTGATAAGCTGAAAGAAGTGAAAATGGTCACCTTACCAAGGCCTTATCCATCCTTTCTGCCTTACTATTTTGAGGGAGCTTCAAGAGCCGTATTTGATATTCGTAAAGCCGAGGTGCTGCAGATTTCTGTTGGTCCGGGGATTCAGGATGTGGAAAAGCCACAGGCGCTGGCCATAGTGAGTGTGAGATTGGAGTAGATTTAGTCCTTTTCCAAATCGTATACTTCTCCACTGGCTGCCCTGGATACACTCGCGTTGAACTCAAAACCAAGCAGTAGGATAAAGGACATCAGCCACTGCCATACCATGAGGGCGATGATGGCTCCAATGGAGCCATATACCTTATTGTAGGTGCCAAAATTGGCGACATAGAAGGAAAAGCCCACCGATACCAGGATACATAATATCGTAGCCAGGGACGATCCGTAGGAGAAAAATTTCCACCGGTCGTGAATGGCCGGACCCCAGTAATAGATAGAGGCGATGGCCAGATAGAAGGCAATGTACACCACAATAAATCGGAGGAGCAGGATGATATAGTACAGGAAGTCTTCGGAGAGAAGTCCGGCCTCCAGCAGCCAGTCCAGCACCACTTGTCCTATGATGATAAACAGGATCGAGAAAATCAGTGCAAAGGCCAGCAAAACAGTAAGAAAGAGCGCAATAAGCCTGGTTTTGATAAAGCTGCGGTTTTCAACTGTCTTGTAGCTCATGTTGAAAGTTTGCATCAGGGAGTTGACTCCATTGGTCGCCAGAAATAGTGCAAACAGCACACCAAAGGAAATTAGCCCCTCTCGTCTTATCTGTAAGGTGTCGTAGATGGTTTCGGCCGTAATCTCAAAGACACTTCGGGGTAAAATATCCTGTAAAAAGTGAAGAATTTCCCCCTGGCTGATGGAGGGGATATACTCGTGAATGAATGGAATCAGGGCAAAGAGAAAAATGATGGAGGGGAACAGCGACAGAGTGAAATTAAAGGCCACCCCGTAGGCCTTTTCGAAAAGCTGATTGTCCCCTACTTTGTCAATGAAAATGATGAGCGCGCGGTATAGTGAGGTTTTTCCACCGGATATTCTGATGCTCTTCAGGAAGCTAATCATTCTCACATACCAGCCTGTATAGCTCAGGTGCCGATGAATGATCGTTCGCTTTCTCAATGGAAGTGGGGTTGTATAAGTTTATCCATAACCTCGGGCAGTCTTACCGGTCGTCCGGTCTCCATTTTGATGAAAACCAGCTCGGTCGCTCCCGTATTAATTAGTTTTCCCGCCTCATTAGTAACCTCGTAGTGAAATTTTATTCTAGCTCTTGGTCGCTCAGGGATACTCACCAGGATGGTGAGGAGGTCATCGTATTTGGCTGGCTGGTGGTAATTTACGTTCAGCGAAAGCACCGGCATCCCGATCCCCATTTCCTCAAGTTTTTTATAAGGGAAACCCAGCGAACGAAAGGCTTCTACCCTGGCTACCTCATAGTAGGTGGCATAGTTGCCGTAGTACACATACCCCATTTGGTCTGTTTCAGCATACCGTACCCTGATCTTTACTTCTTGCTGGTACATCTCTATCTGTAAATCCGCTCCATATTAAGTGCTCGCTGAAATCTCGCAGCGTTGACGTTGTGCTCTTCCAGGGTTTTTGCGAATGCATGATAACCTGAAAAATCGTCTTTTGCACAAAAATAAAGATAACGATGTTCTTCCGCATTCAAAACCGCCTCCAGAGCGGCGATAGACGGCATGTTGATCGGGCCGGGGGGTAATCCCCGATACTTGTAGGTGTTATAGGGCGATTCGAAATCCTTGTCTTTGTTGAGAATTCGTCGAATGGAGAAGTCACCGATCGCAAAAACAAGCGTGGGGTCGGCCTGGAGTTTATACCCTTTTTTCAGTCGGTTGAGATACACACCCGCAATGGTCGCCGCTTCGTCCATTTTATTGGTTTCGGCATCCACTATGGAGGCTAGCGTGGAGGCCTCAATAGGAGTGAGACCCAATGCTGCTGCCTGGGCTACTCTGGTGTCATTCCAATACCGGTCGTATTCTTTTTTCATCCGGTCCAGTATATCCTTTGGGCTGGCTGTCCAATAGACTTCATAGGTGTTAGGCAGGAACATGCAGATGAAGGTATTGGCATTTAGTCCATAGGCCTGAGCCACACTATCAGACATCAGGAGAGGCGCGATATCCGCAGAGTCTATCTGGAGGGGAAAAGTGAGCTTGCTTGCCAGCTCTTCTATTTTTCGGGCGTTGTTGAAAGTCAGCTTTACGGGGGTCTGTATCCCGGCCCTTAGCATATTGATGGCTTCCGTATTGCTCATGTCTTTTTTGAACAGATACATGCCGGGTTTTATTTCCCTGTCGAATCCTTTGACCTTAGCCAGAAAACTGAAAGAGACCAGGTCATTGACAATGCGCTGATCATATAGCTTATTTTGGAGCTCCTTGAAAGTAGTACCATCTTCAATGGCAAACATCCGATCTTCCTGATCTACCAGTATATTTGGGGTATAAAGCACCTGATAGCCATAAAATGCGAAAGACGATAGCATTACGGCAAAAACGATCATGAAAGCAGCGATAAAATTTTTCTTCTTCATCAATTAAAATGGATTCCCAAAGTGAAAAGTCTGGCAAAAATAACTAAGTTTTCTACTCGTTTGACTCATAGTGTGAGATCTGTTGATTTCTTCATCATAACCCCATAAAAATATGTCTGCAGAACTGATAAAACTCTACCCGGAAAATCCCGAGGAAAAGAAAGTCCGACACATTGTGGATGTCTTGCGCAATGGAGGGCTGGTCATTTATCCCACAGATACTGTCTACGGTATCGGGTGCGATATTTTCAACAGTAGGGCGCTTGATAGGCTGAAGATGCTGAAGGGGATCAAAGGAAAAGACCTGAATCTTTCTTTTATCTGTTATGATCTGAGCCAGTTGTCAGAATACGCCAGACATGTAGAAACCCCCGTTTTCAAGCTGATGAAAAAGTGTTTCCCCGGTCCCTATACATTTATACTGGAGTCGTCCAGTAAGGTGCCCAAGATTCTGAATGCCAAGAAGAAAACCGTGGGGATCAGGGTGCCGGATAATAACATTCCAAGGGACATTGTGAAGATTTTAGGCAATCCCATCATTACCACTTCCATTCACGACGAGGATGAGATTGTGGAGTATTCCACTGACCCCAGCTTGATCTATGAGGAGTTCGAGGGGCTCGTGGATGTGATCATAGATGGAGGCCCTGGGGGGAATCAGCCAAGTACAGTGATCGATTGTACGGGTGCCGCGCCGGTGGTGATACGCCATGGTATGGGTGATATTGCGCAGTATTTGTAGATGGCAGAACTGATTATTGAACCCCATTACCTGGGCAGTCTGGAGTATTTTACTCAGCTGATAAATAGCGAGCGTGTCTTTCTGGAGGTGCACCAGCATTTCTCCAAGCAAACGTTTAAGAACAGGTGCTATTTGCTCAGCACCAGAGGCGCCATGCCATTGACCGTGCCTGTGAAGTTCACCAACCGAACACCCTTCAAAGAGGTGCAGATAGCGCATGATCAGAGCTGGAAAAGAGCGCATTGGGGTGCTTTTTATTCTGCTTATGGGAAGGCCCCTTTCTTCGAATTTTTAGCGGATCATTTTAAGGACATCTGGGACAGAAAGCATCGGTTTCTTCTGGATCTCAACTTCGAAATGATGACATTGTGTCTTAAAATCTTACAAATTGACATACCGATAGAAATTACCGAAAGCTATCAAAAAAAAATAAATACCCCTCTTATCGACCTCAGGGAGCATATTGTGCCCAAAAAGCCTTTTGAAGAACGACATTTATATATACCTTCCCCGTATACTCAGATATTTGGCAGCAAATTTGTCCCTAACCTGAGCATTATTGATCTTCTGGTGAGCGAAGGCAGCAATGCTTTAGAGGTTTTAAAAAAATCTTCTTATCCGACAGGTGAACAAATCTGAAAATCAATGTGTTTCTAAAACTCATTCTTTGTGAGGTTTTGACTCACAGAAGTTTTAAATTTACTTACTAACGCACTATCATAAATCCATTTTATGGAAGCTAAATTTTCAAACAGAGTAAAGGAGGTAATCTCTCTCAGCCGTGAAGAAGCTTTGCGACTTGGGCATGATTATATCGGCACCGAGCACTTGCTTTTGGGCATGATCCGCGAGGGAGAAGGTGTTGCCGTCAGTTTGCTGAAAAAACTTGGGGTGTCTCTGGAGGAGCTAAGGTCCGCCATAGAGCAGGCCACCAAGGGCACTGCCACGAGCAATGTGAAGAACCTTGCCAACATACCTTTGACCAGACAATCGGAGAAAGTACTAAAAATAACCTATCTGGAGGCCAAGATTTTCAAAAGCCAGTTGATAGGCACAGAGCATTTGCTCCTCTCTATCCTGAGAGATGAAGACAATCTGGCTACTCAGATTCTGGATAAATTTGACGTGAGCTACGACGTGGTGAAGGAGCTGCTGGAATACCAGACAGAAAATCCTTTGGCTCAGTCTGACACTGACGATGGAGATGAAGATACCGGAAAGATCTTTGGAGGATCTTCTTCATCAGGAGGCTCGGGGAGCCGCGAGTCCGGCAAGGCAGGTGGCGAGAAGTCACGAACCCCTGTGTTGGATAACTTTGGCAGAGACCTGACCAAACTGGCGGAGGACGATAAGCTCGATCCGATCGTAGGTCGGGAGAAAGAAATAGAGCGTGTAGCTCAAATCCTGAGTAGAAGAAAGAAGAACAACCCAATCCTGATTGGTGAGCCTGGGGTCGGTAAAACGGCCATCGCTGAAGGGCTGGCACTCAGAATTATTCAGAAAAAAGTTTCCAGAATCTTATTTGGAAAACGTGTGGTTACGCT
Source organism: Marinoscillum luteum (assembly GCF_044005705.1). Taxonomy (NCBI): domain Bacteria; kingdom Pseudomonadati; phylum Bacteroidota; class Cytophagia; order Cytophagales; family Reichenbachiellaceae; genus Marinoscillum; species Marinoscillum luteum. The sequence goes on from NZ_JBIPKE010000018.1 coordinate 209,559, forward strand.
CGATCTGGCATCTTTGGTGGCAGGCACCAAGTACAGAGGGCAGTTTGAAGAGCGGATGAAGGCGGTGATGAACGAAATCGAAAAGTCACCTGACGTTATTCTCTTTATAGATGAGCTTCATACCATCGTAGGTGCTGGCGGAGCTTCCGGTTCATTGGATGCGTCCAATATGTTCAAACCGGCCCTGGCCCGTGGCGAGATACAATGCATCGGCGCCACGACGTTGGATGAGTACAGACAGTACATCGAGAAGGATGGGGCTTTGGCCCGACGTTTCCAGATGGTAATGGTGGATGCTACTACCGCAGATGAGACCATTCAGATACTCGACAACATCAAGGATAAATATCAGGATCACCACCACGTGAACTATACCCCAGAGGCGATAAAAGCGTGTGTGACCCTTTCTGATAGATACATTAGCGACAGGTACCTTCCGGACAAAGCCATAGATGTAATGGATGAGGCGGGTGCCAGGGTGCACATCAATAACATCAGTGTGCCGAAGCAGGTGATCGAGCTGGAAGAGCAGATAGAAGATATCAAAAAGGAGAAAAATCGTGTAGTGAAAAGCCAGAAGTACGAAGAGGCGGCTCAGTTGCGCGACAGAGAGAAGAAACTGCTGGCACAGTTGGATGAGGAAAAGAACAAGTGGGAAGAGGAGACACGGACCAGGCGCTACGAGGTGGATGAGGAAAATGTGGCAGAGGTGATCGCCATGATGACTGGTATTCCTACCAAAAGGATCGCACAGAACGAAAGCGCCAAACTTCTCAACATGAAGGAGGAGTTGAAGAAAAAAGTGATTGGCCAGGAGGATGCGATCATGAAGTTGACCAAATCCATCCAGCGAACACGAGTAGGACTGAAAGACCCTAAAAAGCCAATCGGATCATTCATTTTTCTGGGCCCTACCGGGGTAGGAAAAACCGAGATGGCCAAAGTGCTCTCCACGTTCTTGTTTGATAAAGACGATTCGCTCATCAGAATAGATATGAGTGAATACATGGAGAAATTTTCTGTATCCCGACTGGTAGGAGCACCTCCCGGATATGTGGGATATGAAGAAGGCGGTCAGCTGACTGAAAAAGTCCGCAGAAAGCCATACTCCGTGGTGTTGTTGGATGAGATAGAAAAGGCGCATCCGGATGTATTCAATATCCTGCTGCAGGTGTTGGACGATGGAATCCTTACAGACGGCCTTGGCCGTAGGGTGGATTTCAGAAATACCATCATCATCATGACGTCAAATATTGGTGTGAGGGATTTGAAGGATTTCGGCGCGGGCATTGGTTTTTCTACTTCCTCTAAGCGTGACAATGCTGAGGATGTGATGAAGTCTACCATCCAGAGTGCGTTGAAGAAAGCGTTTAGTCCTGAGTTTTTGAATAGACTGGATGACGTGATAGTGTTCAATACCCTGGAGCGTGAGCACATCCATTTGATCATAGACATCACTTTGGATAAGCTCTTCAAGCGTGTAGTTGATCTTGGATATCACGTGGAGCTGACCAAAAAGGCGAAGGATTTTATTTCGGACAAAGGATACGATCCTCAGTATGGTGCCCGGCCACTCAATAGGGCCATTCAGAAATATCTGGAAGATCCTGTGGCTGAAGAGATCCTCAAAGGAGAAATCCAGGAAGGAGACACTTTGGTAGCTGACTGGGATGGAAAAGCTGAAGTACTGCACCTGAAGCTCAAGAAGAAGAAGGTGAAGCAGGAAGACAAAGAAAAAGAGTAATTGAAGGGCCCATGAGGCCCTTTTTTTATGCAAGCCTGTCATTGACTGAGTCGTTATTTCCCTCAGGAGGATCAATTCCAGCAGTGTGACGCAACCTTTTTATGGTAAACTAGTTTATATTATAAACTTAATTATCTTTACATCAAAAAGATCTGTCATGTCTGAACAAACACTAACAAACAAAGAAAGCCTGGCGCTGATCACAGAGATGATCGGACAGGCCAAAAAGAACTACCGGAAGGGAGGAAGCTTTCATTTTCTGCTCTGGGGATGGGTGGTGATGCTTGCCAACTTAGGCCACTATTATCTGGAAGGGTTTACGGACTATCCTCACCCCTATCTGGTTTGGGTGATCACTTTTCCCGCCGGGATCATCTCTGGCTTGTATGGTGCTCGTCAGAGTAAGCAGGCAACGGTAGTGAGCCATTTGGATCGTTTGTATGGTCAGGTCTGGATCGCAGCAGGAGTGGGCATAGTGATTACCTTGATATTCATGCGAAACCTTTCCTTCAATCACGGTGCTATGATCCTTTTGTTTGCTGCTATGGGTACTTATCTTTCTGGTCAAATGTTGAGGTTTAAGCCGTTAATCCTCGGAGGACTGGCCCTTGCGGTTGCAGCGGTGGTTTGCTTCAATGTTTCGGTGACAGATCAGTATCTGGTAAGCGCCATTGGTATATTTCTGGGATACATTGTTCCTGGATACCTTCTCAAGAGTAAGGAAAAATGAATGATTTCAAGCCATTAGATCCTTTATTGCATTCTCAGCTTCGACTGGCCGTGATGAGCCTTTTGCTTAGTGTGGAATCTGCCGAATTCACCTTTATTAAGGAAAAAACTCAGGCGACAGCCGGCAATTTGAGTGTGCAACTGGATAAGCTTTCAGAGGCTGGTTACATCCGGGTGGAGAAAGCTTTTAGAGGAAAAAAGCCGGTGACCACCTGCCAAATCACTGAGCAAGGACTGGAAGCATTCGAAAGGTACGTCAATGCACTGAAGGGCTATATTGAATAATTTTTTTAGGTATTTAGTTTATAAAATAAAGTAGTTTATCATGAAAGAAATAAGAAGATTTTTACTGATCCTATTGGGAATAGTGATCAGTCTGGTGGCTTTTACTCAGGATTTTAAGGCCATCACCCAGAAAGAGATGAAGAAAATGAGCTTTATGATTGGGGAGTGGCAAGGTGAGGGATGGGTAATGACCCCTGAAGGCATGGAGACCAGTCGTGTGAAGGAGACCATTTCTTATGACCTTGACAATACGGTTCTCAGGCTACGTGGAGTAGGTACCGCAGACAAGGATGGGGTGGAAGTTAAGGTACACGATGCGCTGGGTGTTTTGTATTTTGATCCATTTCGGCAGCAGTTCGGAATGAGCTCCTGGATCTCTAAAGGAATGCATACGGATGCCAATGTAGAGTTGCTGGGTGAGGGCAGGCTCAAGTGGTGGTTTGAAGCGGGACCTGCTGGCACCATTCGATATACCCTGAAAATTGAAAATAATGTATGGGAGGAAATAGGCGAAATGTCGCAGGATGGCGAGACCTGGAGGCAGTTTTTTGAAATGAAATTAGAAAAGAAATAGCGCTACTCATCTAAAACCGGCCTTTTGGTCGGTTTTTTTACTAAAAAGCGCCCAGATATTTTCTTAGAAACCACTCGGTGCCCAACAGACCGGCAATGAGTAGAACTACCCATATGCTGTTGATCAGTGGAAAGGTTTCTTTGCTGGTCCTGATGATGTTTTTATAGCCTTTTCCGATAAGGTCCTCACTCACCTGGCTGGCTTGTGAGAAAGGGTAAAAACGGCCATCATTCTTTTCTGCTACAGCCCGGAGCATGTTGTGGTCTGCAGTAAGGTTGATCCCCTCCAGTTGGATATCACGTATGGCAAAAGACCCGGTCTCTGAAAAACCCTTTCCTCCCAAAGTGGTAGTTGCCTTGAATTGGTAAACTCCCGCTTCCAGGGCTCCCAGGTTAAAGCTGCTGTTGACCGGGCTATCCACCATTTCATAAGAGGTTTGGTTTCCACTTTCATCGGTAATTACCAGTGGGATGGTATTTCCATAGGCCCTCTCGTAGATTTCATTGTATACCTCGGCATCCATGAATACCCGCTCACCGATGTGGTAGTTGGATTCTCTTGGCTTCACCACAAAACGATCTTTGTTCACCTTTATACTCAGATACTGCACAGTCTTCAGGATCAACTCTTCAAATAATTGAGAGTTTTCTTCACTCCCCGCTTCCTGAAGCCTCCACTGCCAGATGCCGGCACCCGGAGTGACAGCAGACTTCTGGGCACCATCATCGAAAAACACCAAAAGCGGTCGCTCAGTGTTGATGCTGCCGATCTTTTGGTATAAAAGGACTTCTGTTGGCCCCACCAGCTGATACTCGCCGAATGGTACTTCAATGGGTGGGTAATTCTGAATCCGGTCGGTTAAGTCTTCAGAGATTTTGAATTTAGTAAAGTTCTGGTTGTAAGCACCCCTTACCTTGTCCTTACCGTTTCCCTTCAGATTGATGCTGAGGTAGGTGATGGTCTGAGCCATGTTTCTCACATTAGAGGAGTTGCCCATGATGTACCATTTGCCTGTGGCCTCAAAGTCTCCGTATTGGTGGCCAGAGAAGGCCTGATGTTCTATGATGGCATCAAATTTTTTCTCTTTGGGTCGCTCATGAATCCCTGGTATGAAAAGAACAGACTCGTAGTTGGTGGTTGCATTGAGAACGGATCTGATGGCGTTGATGTCCGGGTGGGGGGCAGGAGCCAGGATCAGTATTTTGTCTTTCCCTTCTATGATGTCTATGTATACGTCTTGCTGGTTGTTGACATACGAGGATTCCCCCGCTTTTTCTCCAACAGCGATGGTGAGCCGGCGGATTCCTGGTGAGTTGGCATCCAGCTGAAAGTTAACTTCCTGAGCGTTCGGTTGAAGTGTGATTTCCTGAGCCGCTATCTTTCTTCCATTTTCGATTATTTCTACTGGCAGTGGCAGGCCATCATAGCCTTTTTGCGAAAGCAAAATGCTGATGGGAAATTGGTTTCCCTGGTAGGCCACCTGGTTGTTTCTGACATTGCGAATGGCAATGTCCTTTGGTGGGATGGTATCTCCCAAACCAACGGTAAATACCGGAAAGCCATAAGTCTGATAGGCCGGAGACCGGCCCTCATTGATGATTCCGTCTGAAAGCAGTACCACGGCGCCTATGTTTTGCTCTTTATAAACATTCTCAATCTTTTTGAGGAGGGCACCGAGATTGGTTGTCTTTTGGTCGAAAAGGATGGTGTCTTGCCTACCGGAAAGTGTTTCTACCATCGGGGTGTAGCTATTTTCAAGCTCCCTTTGGACATTGTTTATCCAGTTCACCACTTCTGGAGGAGTCGCTGCTTCTGATCGTAAGCCAATTGATTCGGAGTTGTCCACTGCAATAATGACCAGAGGTGTGTCCGTCTTGTTTACATTGAATTGAAGGAGCGGGTTGATCAACAGGAGAAGGATCAGGAAAACAGCACTTAGCCGAAGGAATCCCAGGAAAATGTTCCAGGATTTACTCCAGGGCGCCGTTTTTCTGGCATACAACAAAACTGCTACACCCAGCGCTGTGATGAGCGAGGCAAACACCCAAACAGGGGAAACATCAAAGGAATACCAGCTATTGTCCATAGAAAAGAAGAAAGCCGTTTGTCACCCGCGTGCAAGCTAAAACGGCTTAATTGTATCTTGTTTGATTGATTTGATCAGGTAAGCATGCCGCCATCTACCTGCAGCACCTGGCCGGTCACATAAGATGACATGTCTGATCCCAGATAAACACAGGCGTCAGCTACATCTTCCGGCTGTCCACCTCTTTTCAGTGGTATGGCATCTCTCCAGCTCTGCACCGTTTTTTCATCCAGCGCATCTGTCATTTCAGTTTCTATAAATCCCGGAGCGATGGCATTGCATCTGATGTTTCTGGAGCCAAGCTCAAGTGCCACCGATTTGGTGAACCCAATGATCCCGGCTTTTGATGCTGCATAGTTGGTTTGCCCGGGATTTCCTTTTACGCCCACCACAGAAGACATGTTGATGATGGATCCTGACCGCTGCTTCATGAATGTTCTTGCAGATGCTTTTACGGTATTGAAGCATGACTTCAGGTTAATATTCATGATTTCATCCCATTGCTCTTCGGACATTCTCATGAGCAGATTGTCTCTGGTAATACCAGCGTTGTTGATAAGAATATCCAACGACCCAAAATCCGCGACTACTGCGTTGATCAATTCTTCGGCTGCCTTAAAGTCCGAGGCATCAGATCTATAACCTTTGGCTTTAACGCCAAATGCTTCCAGTTCTTTGGTGAGGGCCTCCCCCTTTTCTACACTGGAAAGGTAAGTGAAAGCCACATTGGCACCCTGTTCGGCATATTTCATAGCCACAGCCCGGCCAATTCCCTTGGAGGCTCCGGTGATCAATGCAGTTTTTCCTTCGAGTAATTTCATAGGTATTGATTTATATTCACAACGTTAAATTTCGTGCGTCAAAGGTAAATCTAATGAGGTCTTTTCAAAGAAGGCATTCTCGTTAACTTCTTACGACTTAAATTTGCCAACCAAAACTATTAAAATATAAAAAACATGGCATCAAAATATGACTTGATAGTAATCGGTAGTGGACCCGGTGGATATGTGGCGGCCATTAGAGCATCACAACTTGGCCTGAAAGTGGCTGTTGTAGAAAAAGCTGAGCTCGGTGGTATCTGTCTCAACTGGGGGTGTATTCCTACCAAAGCATTACTGAAGAGTGCTCAGGTATTTGAATACATATCACATGCGAAAGACTATGGCATAGATGTGAAAGATGCTTCGGTAGACTTTGGAGGAATGGTGAAGAGGAGCCGCGAGGTAGCCGGAGGCATGAGCAAGGGTATTCAGTTTTTGTTTAAGAAAAACAAAATTGAGGTAATTAACGGTTTCGGTAAGCTTCAGAAGGGTAAGAAGGTAGAGGTGACAGATGAGGCTGGAAAGAAAACTGTGTATGAAGCTACCAGCATTATCCTGGCGACAGGAGGACGGTCACGCGAGTTACCATCTATGCCTATCGACAATGAGAAAATCATCGGCTACCGCAAGGCCATGGTGATGGATAAGCAGCCTAAAAAAATGATCGTAGTGGGCTCAGGGGCTATTGGGGTAGAGTTTGCCTATTTCTATAAGTCCATCGGTACGGAAGTGACCATAGTGGAGTTTATGGACAGAGTGGTGCCGGTAGAGGATGAAGAAGTGAGCAAGGCGCTTGAAAGAAATTTCAAGAAGAGTGGTATCAACATCATGACCAGCAGTGAGGTAACCAAGGTGGATACCAAAGGCAAGGGTTGTAAAGTGACAGTAAAGACCAAAAAGGGAGAAGAAATACTAGAGTGCGATGTGGTATTGTCAGCAGTTGGTGTATCTACCAACCTGGAAGGCATTGGCCTTGAAGAGACTGGCGTGAAAACCGAACGCGGTAAGGTTATAGTTGACGATTTTTATAAAACCAATGTAGATGGCGTCTATGCCATTGGTGATATCGTACATGGTCCTGCCTTGGCACACGTAGCTTCGGCTGAGGGTATTATCTGCGTAGAGAAAATAGCCGGTGAAAACCCACAGCCATTGAATTATGGAAACATACCGGGCTGTACTTACTGTTCGCCCGAGATAGCATCCGTAGGGATGACCGAGAAGCAAGCCAAAGATGCGGGATATGAGATCAAAGTGGGTAAATTCCCATTCTCAGCCTCTGGTAAGGCAAGTGCTGCTGGTCACAAGGATGGTTTCGTAAAGGTGATTTTTGACGCTAAATATGGCGAATGGCTGGGATGTCATATGATCGGAGCCAATGTGACGGAGATGATTGCAGAGGCAGTGGTGGCCAGAAAGTTGGAAACAACAGGTCATGAGATAGTGAAGTCTGTGCACCCACACCCTACCATGAGTGAAGCCATCATGGAGGCAGCAGCCGCTGCATACGATGAGGTGATTCACATTTAATAGTCAGAACATTGTAATATTATACAGAGAGCCGGACAGCATGTCCGGCTCTCTTTTTTGTTTTGGGGAGTTGTGTTTTTTTTGTTTAGAATATTGACTATATTTGTCAATATTTTTATTGTCATGATTAGGAATCTGCTGAGAAATGGGCGTGTAGAGAAAAACCTGAAGCTAAAGGAGCTGGCAGCCCAGGCTGATATTGATCAAACACTACTCAGCAGGTTCGAAAAGGGAAGCCGTATGCCCACAGAAAAACAGCTTAATGTTCTGGGGGAGATTCTTGGGCTGGATATGAGAGCAGCTCGGGTGGAGTGGATGGCCGACAAGCTGGTGGGAATGGTACAGTATCATCCAGAAGCAATGGAGGCCCTTCGAGTGGCAGAATCCAGGGTGGAGTATCTGACCAGCAAAAAGGTTCTTGACTCACCAAGCCTGTCTGAGGGTCTGGCTCTCAAACTTGAAAAACTGGATGCACTGAAGGCTCAATGGGCCGCCCGTCCGGTGCTCAGCCCATCTCAGCTTCACCGAATGCACGCTTTCTTTGATGTGGAGTACACCTACGAAAGCAATCGAATAGAGGGAAATACCCTCTCACTGCAGGAAACTGCCCTGGTGGTGAATGAGGGGTTGACGATCGGGGGTAAGTCCATGCGTGAGCATTTGGAGGTGATCAATCATTCGGAAGCCATTGCGTTCGTAAGGGGGATCGTGGAGCGAAAGGAGGATTTGGGGAGGAGGTCTCTCATGGAGATTCACCGACTGATACTGAAGGAGGTGGATACTGCCAATGCCGGAAGGTACAGGCAGGTGCCTGTTAGGATTTCAGGGAGTGAAACAGAACTACCTCAGCCTTACATGTTGGATAAGTTGATGGAGGACTATTTTGAGTACTACGAAGTGCACAGATTGCGTCTTCATCCCGTGATTTTGGCAGCGGAGATGCACGAGCGCCTGGTAAGTATCCATCCCTTCATAGATGGTAACGGGCGTACAGCCAGGTTGGTCATGAATCTCATTCTGCTGAGAAATGGATATACAAGGGCCAACATCAAAGGCAACACTGAAAGCCGTATGCATTATTATCGTGCTTTGCAGTCTATTCAGGAAGACAACAATCCTGAGCCTTTTTACCAATTGGTGACGGATGAGTCGCTGAGGTCCATACAGGCTCATCTAGAGCTCATTTAGCAACTGCCCCTTCGGGGGTAGTTGACTTTTAAAATTTCGCACCTTTGAAGTACCTGACTCTTAGCGGGAGTTTTCTCGCAGAGTATCCTATAAAGACAAAGCCTGTACTGGTCACAGCATCGCGCAGCTTCAGGAGGTTTGGGCTCTCTATTTCAGCAATGAGCCCAATGGGTTTTGGCTCCAGCGTATGGTGGATGGATTCCAGGTAGTCAAAAGAACTATGAACCAGTTTGATAAAGAGTCCGGGTATTCGATACTGTGGGTCCAGCAAACTCCTGAACGCTAACAAATGATTGCCCAGCTGCTCCACTCGGAGGTTATAAGCAGTAGAAATGCCCACTATGCCCCTTTTCTCATTTCTGATTAGGAAAACGACTTGTCTGGCTCGTTTTTCCGGAGATTCATTGGGCGGTATCACCCCCAGGGATTTCCACTTGTTGCTAATTTCTTCGATGAGGGCAGGGGACTTCTCTCCCCATACATTTTCAAAGGTCAGTTGTTCCATAATCAGTTATTAAGATCTCGATACCATCAGGGAGGTAACGCTCTGGATAGTTAGTTTTGTTTTGGCAGGAGGAGGCACGGCAATAGAGAGTTGGTCTACAAAAGGTAGCATACTTTTAATGAGTTCTATTGCTTCAATCTGTGCCATTTGCCTACCCAGGCAGTGGTGTATTCCGTATCCAAAGGCCAAATGATCATATTTATTGCGATTTAGATCCAGTTGATTCGGATTTGGAAAGTGTGCAGGATCACGATTGGCAGACCCTATGCACAATGTGAGCGTGCTGTTTTCGGGAATTTCTACTCCAGAAAGCACCATGGCCTGTGTGTTGGTCCGTCCTGTGAGCTGGACGGGTGTATAGAGCCTGAGCATCTCCAGAACGAAACGTTCTATCAGGTCATGATCGGCTCGAAGTTGTGAGGCCAGCGATTTTTCTTCGATGAGTTGCTTTAAGCAATAGCTGATCAGCGCGGAGGTGGTTTCGAAACCAGCGATGAATAAAAAGATCATCGGACCTATGGCGTCCTCGCGATCTGGATACAATGTTTTGATGGCACCCGAAAGAGCATCTGCCTGAGGGTCTACTTTCTCAAGGAATTGATGAAAATATCGATGCAAGTGACTGGCAGCGTTTTCAATTTTTTTCAGGTCTTTGATCGAAAGGTACGGGTCCAATAGCTGGACCATTTGAAAACCATCATCTATGAGATTCTTTCCATCTTCTCTTGGGATACCCATCAGATCACAGATCATGAAAAGTGGGAGTTTTTTAGAGACTTCTGGCACAAGGTCAAATGATCTGGTTGGGAGGGAACCCACTATGTCGGCACAGATGACAGAAGCCATGGCACTAAGGCTTTCCTTATCCGGCCAGTGTTTGCTCAAGGCAGCTCTCAGAGCAGTGTGTACCGGGGGATTCATCTGAATGAGCATACCGGCCATTCCAGCTGCACTTTTGCTGTAATCCATTCCGCGGGTAGCACCATATTCCCTCATTTTTTCGGTCCATTCTGCCCGGGCTCCGGACCGACAGGTCTTGTCCAGCAGCACCTGTTTGACATCCTCATAGCTCAAAACAACATAATCACCCGTAATTGCCTGAAAGACCGGTGATCGATCCAATAGTTTCGTATACCGAGAGTAAGGGTCGGCAATAAAATCCGCATGAGAAGGTTGCCAGATGTCAGGTGCGGTCATTTTGTAGCTCATTGATATAGGCAGAAAATGACGCGATGGTCGGGTTGTCGTAGAGGCTTAAAGGATCTATATCCAGGTTTAAAGTCTCCTCCAAATCGCCAAGTAAAAACAGTGAATTGACAGAGTCCAATCCCAACTGATGAAAGGTTGATTGACTGCTAATGTCGGACAGTCTGGTACCTGTTTCTTTGGAGATCATTGCTTTGATCAATTCTTCTATTTCTATAGTGCTGGTCATTCTTTTGGCGATAGGATTTGTTCATAAAGATCACTCCAGCTTTAATGGATTGTCTTCATGATTCCATCCAAATTTAAAGGTTTTATTGTCAATGATGAAGCAACTAATATTTATCGAACAGGTGCTTTGTATCGGTAGTTGAACCGGGTAAATCTCCTTTCTGTCGAAAGTCTCTTTAGAAAAAAGTTATTTCGGAGCAAATTTGATGCCTTGAGTTTTAAATTTCCTCATTCTATGTAATTGTGCTTTTTTTGGTTTTCTTGTGGTGCCTTAGTTTACTTGATCGATTGAAATTCAAAAGCCTTTTTTGTATTCTGGCCATATGCTCATGGTCGGTAGTATTCGGACAGTCTGAAGTGATAACATTTCAGAAATGGAATGTCGAAGACGGCCTCTCTAACTCCATTATTCGCAATATAGCGCAGGATTCCGCTGGCTATTTGTGGCTCGCCACTGAGCATGGCCTTAATCGGTTTGATGGGTTACAGTTTAAACACTATTTCAGTGTGCCTGGTGATTCTTCAGGCTTGTCCCATAATTCCCTTTTCGGGCTTGGAATCGATGCCTCCGGTATGGTGTGGGTGGGTAGTGATTATGGCTTGAATCTCTTGAACCCCGAATCAGGTGAGGTTCAGCATTTCTTCTATGACTCTCTTGATGAAAACAGCCTGAGTGATAACTACGTGAGGTGCGTTTTTGTAGATTCCAGGAATCGGGTGTGGGTGGGGACTCAAAACGGGCTAAACCGCTATCAGCCTGTGTCGGGAGATTTTTTCAGATACCCGGAGCAGCGTGAGTTTGATGACGCAAATCGGAGAAGAATCCATTCTTACAATAGAATTAATACTGTATTTGAAGATAATGATGGGGCTATTTGGGTTGGTACCGATGGTGGAGGAATAAAAATATACAGATCGGAGGGAGAGGAGTTTGAGGAGTTTTTTATTCCCGGGGAAGATGTGAAACGCCAAATTATCCGAAAGATTTACCAGGATACGGTAGGAGATTTTTGGTTTGGTACAGATGGAGGGCTGGCTTACTTTCAGGTGGAAACCCAGCAGTTTGACTTTTATTCAGAGAATGGGCCTGAAGGCTTGTCTAACCAGTTTGTATGGGGGATTTTGGAGGATCAGGATGGCCTCATTTGGGTAAGTACTTACAGAGGTGGGATCAGTCTTTTTGATAAGAAACTGGGGCAATTTGTGGCCCATCTGAATGAGGGTACACCCGGGAGCCTTTCTAGTGAGATGATCTGGACATTGTTTCAGGATCGGGATGGAGGCATATGGGTAGGCACGGATGGACAGGGCGGGCTCAACTACTGGAATCCGTTAGCCCAAAAGATGAGACATTACCTCGGGGTACAGCCAAATGAAAGCAAACATGTTGTAAAAGATGTGTTGGAGTTGACTTCAGACATCCTTCTGGTGGTTTCTACACAGGGCTTTTTTGCATTTGACGGGAGGGATCAATCTGTGGGGTTTCTGGAGGAATGGTCGCTTGAGCCCATGGTGCGCTTGTTGTATAGAGAGTGTGAAGCTCTGGTAGTGTCTGGTGATGCTGTGACGGTAATGGATTCATTGCTGAGCCCAAGGAAAACTTATAAATATGGAGATGGGGTAGATCAAAAGCATCCAACGACGTTGGCGTTGGAAGGGGAAATTCTCTGGATTGGAACTCTAAGCGCGGGTTTGCATCAGCTCAATCTAAAATCCGGCGAGACGAAATCTTTTTTTTCAAATGGGAGCACCAGTTTGTATCAGGATTCCAGGTCCATCAAGGCGCTACTGAGCAGAAATCAGTCTGAACTTTGGGTCTCATCAGTTCGCAGTGGTCTTTTTCGGATGAATACAGAGACAGACGAGATCAAACAATTTTTCTATCACACAAAGGACTTCTTTGAACCAACCATCACCTCTATAGTAGCGACTTCTGACAGTGTTTTGTGGTTAGGTACTCAGAATGAAGGGCTCATTAAATTCAATACGCGTGACGAGTCGTATGAGTCTCTGGTGTCTGAGGGTACATTGACCAATGAAATCACCGCCCTGATTGCTGAGGAGAATGGAAAATATATCTGGCTGACCTCTAAGAATGGCATGGGGAGATTTGATATAGAAACAGGCCAGTTTCATGAGTTTACCATAGAGGATGGCCTGCAGAGTAGGGTGTTCAATCAGGTATCCCATCAGGGCAGGAGCGGTGTGTTTTACTTTGGTGGTGTGAATGGGATCAATGCATTTAATCCGGATGAAGTAATCCTGAACCCGATCAGACTCAAGGTCTTTTTTGAGGATTTTATGATCAATGAGGTGAGCGATCCCGAACGTCTCAGGCTTGCCTCACAGGGTCCAGTCAGTCTCTCTTATGATGAGAATGATTTATCATTTTCGTTTGTCGCTCCTGCTTTTCTTCATGCGAGTAAAGTGAGCTATGCGTATCGCCTCTCCGAAAAGGAAGACTGGAGAGATCTGGGAAGCAGGCGCAATTTGAATCTTCCGAAGCTCTCGCCAGGGAAGTACCATCTGCAGGTACGTGCTACTAATAATGACGGCTTTCCAGGGGGCGCATCATCAATGTTCTTAGAGATTTTACCTCCGTGGTGGCAGACGTGGTGGTTCAGGCTCTTGTTTTTCCTTGGGGTAATGATCTTGCTGGGGAGTGTATTTGTTTATCGGGTCAGGAGAATCCAGAAGCAAAAAATCGCATTGGAGCATATCGTGGAGGAGCGAACTACTGAGCTCAAAGCAGAGCGGGATAAGGCAGAATCTGACAAAAGGGTGATTGAAAAACAAGCAGTTAAGCTCCGGGAGCTCGATCAAGTAAAGTCAAAATTCTTTGCCAATATCTCGCACGAGCTGAGGACTCCTTTGACTTTAATCAATGCCCCGCTGGAGGCCATGCTGGATGGTGACTTTGGTCCTGTGGACCCTAAAATGTTGAAGGCGCTGGAGACAGCCCGGTCCAATGGAGGGAATTTGCTGGTGCTGGTTGAAGAAATTCTGGATCTGGCAAAGCTGGAAGCGGGGAAGCTGAGGTTGATTAAAAACCCCGTTCTGATACGTGAACTTATTGATCAGCTTTTTGCTCCATATGCTTTCGGGTTTGCTCAGAAGAAAATAGCGGGTGAAATCACGCTCGATATACCGGAAGGCCTCACACTGATGATCGATGAGAAAAAATTCAGCAAGATCATCAACAACCTCCTTTCTAATGCATCAAAGTTCACATCCGCAGGCGGTAAAATCCATCTATTGGTGAGATACCAAAGCCAGGACGGCACTATGCATATCTCTGTTTCTGATACAGGAAGTGGTATCCACCCGGATGATCTTCCTTTCATTTTTGATCGTTTTTATCAGGCAGAGAAAGATGATAAGGCACGGGGAGGCACGGGGATTGGCCTGGCGCTTTCCAGGGAGTTGGCGCATTTATTTGGAGGGCAATTATCTGTCAGTAGTGTGCAAGGCCAGGGCACTGAGTTCATTTTTGATTTTCCGGCCGAGCTGTCTGAATACAGGCTAGCGGAGGAGGTTTCCGAGGATGAGACTTATAAAAAGGAAATTCTCCAGGGCCTAGTCCAAAGTACGCGCGTATATTCAGAGTACTTTCAGGTGGACATGCCTGCTGTGCTCATAGCCGAGGATAACGACGAAATGCGCTCCTTTATTCATGGCATTTTTCAGCCCTATTTCGGCGTGACCAATGCCAGCGATGGTCAGGAAGCCTGGGATCATTTGGAGTCGGGAAGATTTGATATCCTTGTTTCAGATTGGATGATGCCCAGACTGGATGGCTTTGAGCTGATGAATAAGATTAAAGAAACGCCTGAACTCGGTGGCCTCTCTATAGTGATGCTTACGGCCCGATCTTCGGAGGAGGATAAACTCCAGGCCCTTACTGCGGGCGTAGATGATTATCTGACCAAACCATTCAATAAGTGGGAACTGCTGGCCAGGGTGAAAAACATACTGCAAAATAGAATGGCCAGGAAGGATAAGGAAAGTGTCAATCAGCCACTTTCGGTGGATCAGGAGTTTATGAACCGTCTCCAAGGCATCGTTTCAGCCGAGCTGAAAAGTGGGTTACTCTCTGTGAGTTATCTGGCCTCTGAGCTGGCCATGAGTGAGCGACAGCTCCAGCGCAAAATCAAAGCCATTTCCGGTCTGAGCCCTCAGCAGCTGATCAAGGAAGTGCGACTTCAAAAGTCCAGGGCAATGCTGATGGCAAAGCGTGTGCACACCGTTGCTGAGGCTGCCAATTTGGTAGGCTTTGACAAGACGGAATATTTCTCCTCTCAGTTTACACAGCGCTTCGGTAAGCGCCCTTCAGATCTTCTCAAAGGCTGATTTCATTCCCCTGGCGTGCTTTTGTCCGATTCTTCGGGGTAATATGTCGGGCATGGGGGGTGACCCTCATGATACATTTGGGTGTTACTATCCGGCCTGAGGTCGGGTCAGTTTTGAATCACACCAAACCGCTAACATCATGAAAGTACATTTCTATTTTATTCTAATTGTCACCCTATTACTGGGGCGGGAAGTTGCCGCCACCGAACTGCTGGTAGTAGAAACCTACTATTGGATTGGTGGAGCAGGCAACTGGAATGACGGTGCCCACTGGTCAGCTACCAGCGGGGGAGAAGCAGTCAATAGCCTCCCGGATGAGACCATCAACGTCATCTTTGACGATAACTCAGGAACGGAAGACTTTACCGTGACCATAGATGACCCCTATAATGTAAGGGATATCACCACCAGTGCCACTGCACTGGACATTGTGTTTGACAATACTCATTATTCTCAGGATTTTCTGAATATCTATGGAAATATATCCCTGAATAGCCATGTTAGTTTCGAGGATGTCTATATCCTGACTTCAGCGAGCGACTCTGTTACTGTCGGTTTCAATGGAGCCAACATGAAGGAGGATATTTTCTTCGCAGGAGAGGGGGCCTATATCATTATTTCTGATATGACTACAGGTAGGTTACAACACGAATCCGGCCGTCTATACCTGGATGATGGGCTTACTTTGACACTCAATAGCCTATATGAGAAAGGAGGTGAAGGTGATAAGCTGGATCTGGCCGATGCAAGCATTAATATTTATTGGGCTTATGACTTCCGTGCCACTTCAGGCTTTGAGTTTGTAGCGGGCACCAGCGTGATAACCACTGGTTCCAATTTGGGAAATTTGCGGTTTGATGACGGAGATATTGGTCCTGTGTATCATACTTTTATTATAAGTTCAGAGGTGATTCCTCAAGGTTTGCGTTCTGCTGTCTTTGAAAATTTGACTCTCGGAGCAGGGAGTAATTTGACTTTCCTCTTTTCTGCAGGTGATGCTTTGACGATTACCGGAAATTTGGCTCTGAATGGCACCCCGGAGAATCCTGTTAAACTAAGAAGTTATTACCCTGGCTCACAGGTATCACTGATCATGTCTGATGGAGCGGAAGTCTCGGCCGATTGGGCGCAGCTTACGGACATAAAGATTACGGGCGAACAAACCTATGAAGCCACCAACTCCATCGATGGAGGGAATAATTCCGGGTGGAATATTATTGCTCCAGAGTTTGATGACTACTACTGGGTGGGTGGATCCGGAGCGTGGGAGGACTATGAAAACCACTGGGCCACCTCATCAGGGGGTACCACTTTTCATACCTCCGCTCCTGGCCTCTATGACAATGTCTATTTTGACGAGCAGTCTACTGCGGGAGAGACCGTAGTCTATACGGACTCTGCGGAGCTGTACATGGGGAGTTTAATGATCAGCGATCTGACGGGCCATCTACAGCTCTATACCACCCATGAGTTTTCATCCTTAAGCCAGCACGGAGCACTATATATCAATGGATCCTTCCAGTCGGATCCATTGTTTGAGACTAACCTCACCGATCTTCACTTTTTGGGTGCTGGTGATCAGACCATCCATGCAAATGGTGACTTGCAGGATTCTTATGAAGTTTTCATAGAGGGGATTGGTACCTATGGTTTGTTGTCAGATCTTGTCTTGAAAGATTTTTCTTGGGGAAGAACGGACGATCAAGGCTTGATGACCCTTGACGGATTTTCTCTCGAAACAGAGCGGTTACAACTTAATTCTGAGTCTGGCTATTTGGATATCTCCAATTCAGCGGTAAAAGCGAGCTACTTGAAAGTATATGACGGATCAAAACTCATTGATAATGATCAGTCATCTGTGGAAATATACAATACGGGATTAGGAGGGACACTGGATGGTTATCTGAACTATGATGATCCGGCGATCAATCACTTAATATTTAACGGAGATGTGAGGGTGGTGAACGTGGACGATATGTTTTTTGATACTTTAGAGTTCAAGCCGGGATCCAGTGTTCTTTTTGATAACTATGCCTCCCGTGACATTACCGTCAATGAATTCATGGCCGACGGATCATTGCAGCCGATTTCTATTTTTGGAGAAGCAGGCATTAATATGGTGAAGGCTTCTGGCTCCGTGTCAGCCGAGAGCGTGATCGTGAAGAACATCAATGCCACCGGCGGAGCGGATTTTACAGCCACCAACTCTCTTGATTTGGGTGGCAATGCTGGTTGGATTTTCGATGGAGCATTCGTTCCCACAGATTTTTATTGGGTAGGAGGTTCAGGTGATTGGGATGATTATGAACATCACTGGGCGGCATCTTCGGGAGGTGAAGATTTTCTGATGCGCTTACCTTCTCGTTACGACAATGTCATTTTTGATACCAACTCATTCAGTGAGGATAATAGTGTGGTCACTCTTTCTTCGATAGTGAAAATCAGTGACCTGTCCATGGTTTCATTATCCAATACCATGACCCTAAAAGGTGAAGGGCAAAAAGGGCATCTGCATCCTGTGAGGTCACTGGATTTTGACCCAAAGGCCCTCATCGATCTCAAGATGTATTTTGAATCGGACTCTAATCAGACACTCACGGCAGATGGGGCTCAGTTTGGGGAGCATGAATGGTACATATACAAAGAAGCTGGTACGGTGGAGATCGTCGGGGACCTGAATGCTCCAGACGTGAATATAGACCATCAGCGGGGAGGAATTGTGTTCAATGATGGAGCCGAATGGACGGACATAGTCCTCAAAGAATATTATACTTATAATAATACCACAGTTGATTTGGGTAAGGCGAATATTATAGCCGAGAACTTCCTGTTGTCCTGGTATTCATCGGGTACGCTCACCGAAGGGAATGCTCTGATCGAGGTTACTAACAGATATTCTGATCGGAGGAATCATGGTGTCTATACCCTCAAGTTCAATGGTGAGGTAAACGTGGAGTCGGATGTTACAGCAAGGACGCTGAGTATTACTTCTGGAAGTGAAATTACCTTTTTGGCAGGCTCCACCATCGACATTCTTCAAAACCTTTCGATGTACAGTGTGACTACAAACCCCAGTGTGATCAAGAGCAGCATCCCGGGAACCCAGTATACTTTCTCCATGGCGTCTTACGGAAGTGTCAGTGCCAATGGTCTGATCTTGTCCGATTCTGAGGCCACTGGAGGTGCAACTTTCACCGCCAATGCAAGTGAGGATGCAGGTAATAATACCGGCTGGACCATCAATAGCATAGAACCCCTGGATTTTTACTGGGTGGCACCAACCAATGGAGCTCAGTGGGGTAACCCTGCCAGTTGGGCTACTACATCGGGTGGGTCGGAGCTCCATACAAGGGCTCCAGGCCGTTATGACAATGTATATTTTGATGCAGAGTCCTTTGATAGTGAAGGCCTATTGGGGGTAATAGTTCATCCAAATGGGCATGAGGTGGCCAATCTGGATATGAGTGGCATGGATTCTCCTGTCAGGTTTATGTCCTATTCATCTTCAGACGTCCTGAAGCTAAAGATTTTCGAATCTGCTGTGCTGAGTGATAAAGCTCAATTTGAGATACAAGAAATCTACCTCTATGATGCGCACACTTTTGATGTGAATGGTGCCACCTTCAATAAGCCGCTCACCGTATATGCTGAAAGCGTTGACGATAATGTCCTGAGCATTCCCGAAGGTCTGAACCTGGAGTCCCTTGAGGTATACGGAGGAGGGATAGACTTTGGAGCTGATGACTTTACCATAGGGGATTTACACCTGGATAATATGACTTCCACCGTGGATCTTTCTGGCGCGAGCTTTGAGATTGGTGAGTCTTTCTATGTGGTTTCGGATGAAGCCGTCCTTGGTACAGATTGTTCCATTTCGATGCCCTCTGGTGGTACTTTTGGAGGTAGCGCCTGGGGTAGTGTCGGGCAGGTTACTTTGAGCGGAGAGGTAGAGGTTGGTACCTATTTTCATATCAACGAACTCATCCTGGATGGGGGCGCAGACCTGACTGTACTGTATAAAAGTCATTTATCTTTTGATACACTCATTGCAGAAGGTGGCTCTCAGGAAGATCCTATTACCTTGTCGAGAGGGGATGAGCATCCGGTACCTTCCAGTATTTACTCCGATGCTGAGACCATTGAACTGAAATGGGGTGAGCTTTATGGTATTGAAGCCAAGGGTGATGCTGATTTCATTGGAGTGGCCACTTTAGATTTGGGAAATAATCCGGGATGGACTTTTACCAAGCTTGATCCAGAGCTTGTTTTTTCGGAATTGGAAAGTGTGACCTATGGTGACGAAAGTTTTGAACTGAATGCTGCCATCGACGAAGGGCTGCAGGTACTTTATGATACCGAAGACATAGACAAGATAGGAATAGATGGGTCTTCAGTGTCGATAGAAGGAGCGGGCCAGGCCGACGTAAGGGCTTATTTTGACGGGAATGACTACTATGAGGCAGCCGAGATCATCCAGCCTCTCACCATCAATAAGGCTTTGCTCACAGCAAGTCCAGCACCCAAAAGCAAGGTCTATGGTGCCGAACTGCCAGAATTTACACCTCTCTATTCGGGATTTGTCCACGAAGATGATGCATCTGTGATTGATACTCCCCCTACTGGTAATACTGATGCCACCTTAGAGAGCGAGGTTGGAGAATACGAAATATCTCTGTCGGGTGCTGAAGATAATAACTACACTTTCGAATACGAACCAGGAACACTTACGGTAAACAAGGCGACGCTTACAGTCACCGCTGAAGATAAAGTTATGACCTATGGCGGAGCAGAACCAGCCTACACATTCACTTATAGTGGCTTTGTGCTGGATGAAACAGCAGATGTGATCAATGAAGAGCCGTCTGGAGTTTTTGTTTCGGAAACGCCAGGAGATGCTGGCGTATACAGTTTATCGGTGGAGGAAGATGGCAATGATGACAACTATGATTTCGTTTATGTTGATGGTGAGTTGACCGTTGAGAAGGCGCCACTGACCGCTTCTGCAGATGAGAAGACCAAGGTTTATGGAGCGGAAAATCCACAATTTACCATCACCTATTCCGGATTTATGAATGCAGATGGCCCTACGGATATCGTGGAGCCAACAGCCACCACTAGCGCCACGGAACTGAGCGGAGTGGGCACTTACGATATTATCTTGACAGATGGATCTGCGGATAATTATGTGCTGACTCTTGAGGATGGTCTCCTCACAGTATCTCAAAAGGAGCTAACGGTGACTGCCGATGATCAATCTAAAACCTACGGCGAGGAGAATCCAGAGTTGACCATCACTTACTCGGGTTTTGAAAATGGGGATGATACCGACGATCTGGAAGAGTTACCGACTATTACCACAACTGCCACCCTGGAATCAGATGCCGGTACTTATCCCATTGAACTATCAAACGGGGCAGGGATCAATTATGCGGTTACCCTGGTAAACGGACAACTGACCATTAACCAGGCCGGTCAGGAGATTTCCATGGAGGAAATCCGGGAGAAGAAGATCATAGATGAGCCATTCCAGGTGACTGCTACAGCTACTTCTGGGCTGGAGATAGCATTCAGTATAGATGGTCCGGCTACCTTGTCAGGCAATACAGTGACCCTGAGCGGCGCACCTGGTACTGTGGTGATCTATGCCGATCAGGAGGGAGACAACAATTACCTGGCGGCTGAAACACAGTCCATCCTCTTTGATGTGCTGGATACCACCAGAATGAAGCAGGAGATCACCATAGCGTCTATTTCTGATAAGGTATATGGAGCAGCACCTTTTTCCTTTTCGGCTTCCACCAGTTCGGGGTTGGAGCTGACCTTTACGACAGAAGGCCCAATAGCTATTGAGGACGAACTCATCACCATTAGTGGGGTAGGCACGGCGAGTATTGTTGCCCGACAGGCAGGGGATGAGGAGTACAATGCAGCTTCCCTCAAGATGACTTTTGAAATAGACAAGGCCCCACTTACTGCCACGGCCGAATCTAAGAGCAGGATTTATGGTGAAGTGAATCCGGCATTGACGATTAGCTATGCCGGCTTTGTCAATGGAGAGACGGAGTCTGTCATAACAGAGCCATCAGCCGAGGTGATTGCGGATGAACAGAGTGAGGTGGGTAGCTATCCCATTACCCTGTCAGGTGGATTGGCAAACAATTACACCATTACCCTGGCAAACGGAAGTATGTCAGTAGAAAAGGCCACGCTGACCGTGACACCTGACGATCAGCAGAAAGTATATGGAGAGGAAAATCCGGGTTTTACATTTGAGTATTCGGGCTTTGTCAATGAAGAAGATGCCACCGTGATCGCCACAGCCCCAGTCTTCTCCAGCGACGCTACCGCTTCAAGTGATGTAGGGAGCTACGAGATTACCGGCTCTGGCGGAGAAGCGACAAATTATTCCTTCAGTTATGAGATAGGCGCTCTCACAGTGGTCAAAGCTGATCAGGTCATCAGTATAGAAGCGATAGAAGACAAGGACGTAACAGCGGAACCATTTGAGGTGGTGGCCAGCGCCACTTCCGGTCTGGAACTAAGCTATGAAGTGACCGGCCCTGCCACTGTCGAGGGTAACATCATCACTCTGACAGGCGTCACCGGGGAGGTGGAAGTGGCAGTAAGCCAGTTGGGCAATATCAACTATCATGCTGCGGCAACGGAGATCGTAAGCTTTACAGTGACCGATGCGAGTAAAACCACACAAACTATTTCGTTTACTGAGATTTTGGATCAGACTTACGGGGCCACTCCTATTACACTGGAAGCTACTTCTGATTCAGGATTGGATCTCACATTTGATGTGGAGGGACCTGCGATTCTTGACGGCTCAACACTCACGATCACCGGAGTGGGTGAAGTGACGGTCACAGCCAGTCAGGCCGGGAATGAGACCTTCAATCCTGCCACTCTCGCTCAGTCGTTTACCGTTGCTCCGGCCATCCTCACGGTTACTGCGCAAGGGGAGATAATCACCTATGGAGATGATCTTCCGGAGTTTACTTATGAGATAGGAGGCTTTGTGAATGGTGAAGAAGAGGGGGTGCTGACGTCCGTACCTACCATCAGCAGTAACGCTTCGGTAGAGAGTGATGCCGGCACCTATGAGATCATCGCGTCTGGTGGAGAAGCGGTTAATTATACTTTCGCGTATGTGTCTGCTACTCTGACCATAGAAAAAGCAGATCAGGCGATAGCGCTGGAAGGGATTGCGGATAAATTAGTCACTGATGCTCCTTTTGAGATCATTGGGATTGCAAGTTCCGATCTACCACTCACCTATGAACTTACCGGACCGGCCAGCCTCTCGGGCACGACCATCACGCTCAGCGGCAGTACGGGTACCGTTGTGATCACAGCCAGTCAGGCAGGTAATCAGAACTATCATGCAGCGGCAATTACAAGTGTGAGTTTTAATGTGACAGATCCATCTAAAGCGATGCAGACGATCACTTTCGAAGCTATCGCTGAAAAGAAATATGGAGATGTATTTACGCTTGGGGCAACGGCAAGTTCAGCCCTCAGTGTGGTGTACGCTGTGACTTCAGGTCCTGCCAGTATTTCAGGTTCGGAACTGACCGTTACCGGAGTAGGGGAAGTGACCGTACTGGCCACACAGGATGGAGATGAGTCCTTCAACCCTGCACCGTCAGTGAGTATGAGTTTTGAGGCCGGCAAAGCGGATCTGACAGTAACAGCAGATGACAAAACCCGAATTTTCGGGGAAGAGAATCCTGAGTTCACCGCCAGTATTCAGGGTTTCATTGGTAGTGATTCGGAGGCAGATTTGGAAGCGGTTCCAGCTGCCTCCACCACTGCCACTGAGACAAGTGATGCGGGGACTTATGCGATCACCGTTTCCGGTGGAGCTGCTCAGAATTATACTTTTAGTTACTCAGAGGGTACGCTCACCATTGGCAAGGCAGTGGCTGTTGTGAGCCTGAGCAACATGGAGCAGGTGGCAGATGGAGAATCCAAGATGCCTACAGTAACCACCGATCCTGCTGATCTGTCTTATGACATTACTTTTGACGGTAGCAGTGAGGTGCCTTCTGAAGACGGTACCTATGTGGTGGAGGTCACCATTGATGAGACCAACTATGAAGGGTCGGCTTCAGGAAACTTTGTATTAACCAAGGCATTCACACTGGTGGCACCCGTGAGGAATGAGGTGCAAGTCTACCCCAACCCGGCCTCTGAGCGGGTCATGGTGGAAGGAGCAGCTGGTCAGCTGGTCAAAATATATAATCTGATGGGTGTGCTACAGATGGAGAGCGAAACCAACAGGACTATTCAAATTGGGGCACTTAGCTCGGGAGTCTATTTGATTCGGGTGCTGGATGCTTCTGGTCAATTGGTCAGTCACCATAGAATAGTTAAGCACTAGAATTAAAGACCATACTAAGGCGGACTGATCATTAGATTGGTCACTAGCCAGCTCCCAGGGAGCTGGCTTTTTTTATGCCTTCAGCAGCTAGCGCTTATCGCAGTTGTCTGTTTTGGGTGAATTGGCTTAAATTCGGGATACCTAATACTCCTTAGGTGGCAAATAAGGGTTAAAGTAGATTTATGGCAAAATTGAGGATACTAGTAGCTGAGGATAACCTGGTTCACGCCAGCAAAATGGAGATGATACTGGAAGAGCTAGGATATGATCTGATTGGTATTTTCAATAATGAAGCAGAGGTGATGCGCATGTTCAATGCCACTCTGCCGGACCTGGTGATCCTGGATATTGATCTGAAAGATAGTGACGATGGTGTGTCCATTGCTTCTAAAATCAATAACATACGGCCTACTCCTATCATTTTTGCCACGTCATTTGTAGACAAAGAGACCATTTCCAGGGCGCTGCAGACCGATCCATATGCATACCTGATCAAGCCCATAGAAAAGCCCTCTTTGCAGGCGGCTATTGAACTGGCAGTATTTAAGTTGGGTAAGAAAGATCAGGAGGGGAGTGCTGGCAAATTTTCGGGCTGGTCTGAAGACCTTGTTCTGAACGAAAGCTTTTTTATTAAATCTGGCAGCAAGTTGGTGAAGGTTGCCTGGGCTGATATTCGATGGATAGAGGTAAGCCAGGACCGGTACTGTGAGATCGTCTCAGAAAAGCGCAGTTTTCAGATTCGCTCATCTATGAACCAGTTAGAGGAGAAATTGAACCCGGCAGTGTTTGTGAGGATTCACAGATCACATATCGTGAATATCGAAAAAGTGGACGGGGTGGATGATGTTGATATGGTGGTAGAAGTAGGCGAAAAATCACTACCCCTTGGGGGAGCTTATAAAAACAATTTGATGAACAGACTCAGATTGTTATGATTTACTAATATTACTCTCAACCAACCTTACTTATCGCCATGAATAGAGTCATTCGTTTCTCCCTGTGTTTGTCATTCTACATTAGTTCCCTATTTGCGGGAGCTCAGGGATTGTCTCTGGTAGATAGCTTGAAATCGATGCTGAAAAATCCGCCCAATGATTCAGTGGAAACCCGCTGGGTCAACTCACTCTTTGGGTTATACATGTCGATTGATATGGACTCTGCCCTTTACTATGGCCAGCAGGCCAAAGCGCTGGCAGAGGAGCTTCAGGATTCGGTATTGATTGCCAGCAACACCCTCAATTTCGGAGGGTATTACTGGTACCAGTCGGATTTCATCAAAGCGATGGAATGCTATGTCCGGGCTGCAGAGATTTTTGATAAGCTGGGGAGTGAAACTGACAAAGCCGACGCGCAGCTCAATATTGCCCTGATCTATATGACCATGGGCGAAGGAGCAAAATCTAAACCCCTTTTTTACAAAGTCTTTGAGGTCTATAAACGAAATAATTACCTGAACGGTCTCTCAACGGCCTATCAATACCTCGGGGCTGTCTTTCAGGATGAAGCCAACTATGACTCGGCTATTTATTGCTTTAAAAACTGCATTGACTATGCCATAAAGTCTAAAATGGTGTTGAATCAGGCTTGGGGCTATAGTGGCCTGGGGGAGGCGTATCTAAAGAAAGGAATGTATGCTGAAGCCAGAGCGTATCAATTGAAATCTCTTCAAATAGAAGAACAGCTGGGCAACAGAGTAGGAATGCTCCAATCTTACATCGCTCTTGGGTCATTAGAAAAACAAATGGGGAACCTGTCAATGGCTGAGCAATATTTTGTAAAAGCAGAGTCCATGCCTGAGTTGTCAGGAGACCTTATCAGTCAGCGAAATCTATCCCAGGAGTTTGTGAAATTGTATGAAACCACAGGTGAAGTGGCTAAAGCATACGAATACTATCGAAAACATGTAGCTGCGGTTGATTCCATTAAAAATTCACAAGACTTGGCGACGATCAATGAGCTCAATGAAAAATATGAATCTGAGAAGAAGGCCAACGAAATTTTGACTTTGCAAAGAGAAAGTGAGCTGAACAGATTGATTTTGGACAAAGAGAGGAGTCAGAAATTGCTCTTCGGAGGTGCTTCTGTTTTATTTCTGCTACTCAGTGGTGCCATGATTTTTGGCTATTTCCAACTGAAGAAGTCGAAAAATCAGATTGACAAGCAAAACAAACTGGTCACCAAAATCAACAAAGCACTCAACAAGTCACAGGATGAACTCCTTGCAGCCAATAAGACCAAAGACAAGTTTTTTGCACTCGTGGCCCATGATCTCAGGGGGCCGGTTACTTCTATGCAAGGCATTGGCCGAATGCTTTCGTTTTATCGAAAAAAGGGAGATGAGGAGCGCATCGATCAACTCATCGAGCAGGTAGATCAGTCCTCTGCATCGGTGAATCATCTGCTGGACAATCTGCTCAAATGGGCCCTCTCGCAAACCAATGGTCTCAATTTTCAGCGTGGAGCATTTGAAACGAAGGGCTTGGTAGAGGAGTGCATGACTATTTTTGACGAGGGCATAAAAGCCAAAGAGATCGCCGTATCTGTAGAAATGCAAGGCGGCCTGATGGTGGAGGCCGACTACAATATGATCAGTACCGTTCTCAGAAACCTGCTGAGCAACGCGCTCAAATTTTCACCAGTAGGGGGCACGATTAAATTATCAGTTTCTGAGCGAGAGGATTATGCTGAGATCACTGTAACGGACTCAGGGCAGGGTATGCCAGAAGAGACCATCCGTAAAATTCAAGGAAATGAGCCTGTAGAAAGCACCCGCGGTTCACAGGGTGAAAAGGGCACCGGGCTTGGGCTTGTATTGTGTCAGGAATTCATTCGCTTGCATGGTCAGCAGTTGCACATCTCTTCCTCCAGCCAGGGTACTTCTATCTCCTTTCTACTGCAGCTCGCACATCAGATGGCTTAGGTTTGGGGTTTTCAAAGGTAAAAATTAAGACGCGCTTAAAAATTTAATGATCAGAGTTGATAGGTTCATGTACGTATCTGAGTAGTTCATGTACGGATTGAATTAGCAGATTTTATTAGGAATCATATTACGGTGCAAAGCCTCTCAGGGAGGTCTATTGTCCCTTAAAACCTAGTAAAGACATGAACAATCTATCCACCTTTGATTCCCTGGAATCACGCACCGCACCTTTGACCAAAGGAGTGTACAGATCCTTGGCAGTCTTAGTACTGCTCTTGCTTACAGTTTCAGCCACTTTTGCCCAGCCGCCCATCTCTGGTGGAGATTGTGGAAGAAACGTCCTGGAGTTTGATGTCAGTGGTAACACTGGTACTACCTCCATTACCGGTTTTGACTATGCTGAAGGAAGTTTTGAAGCCTGGGTCAGGAAGGACAACTGGAGCGATCCTTATGACGATGCACTTTTCTCCAACGAAATCGGACATCCACATTCGAACTCTTTCTATATTTCTTTTCACAGTGCCGTAGGTTTACATTTCAGATATGGTGGTAGTGAGGATACCGGAAATGTTGCCGCTTACGCCTCGAGTACTTCCACAGACACCCTGGCAGCCAACTCCTGGCACCACATCGCCGCGACATGGGAAAATGATGGCAATGCTACTACTGTAGCCATCTACATTGACGCTCAGTTAATTGCGAGCACTTCCACTAGTAGTGATTTGGTGCTCAACACCACCAATCCATTTGGTCTGGGACTTGGTGTGGTCAACTATCTATACGATTTTCAGGGGGGAGCCATGGCTGAAGTCAGTGTATGGAATGTCGCCAAAACACAGGCAGAAATAGAATTAGATATGGGCAG
This sequence comes from Marinoscillum luteum, assembly GCF_044005705.1. Taxonomy (NCBI): domain Bacteria; kingdom Pseudomonadati; phylum Bacteroidota; class Cytophagia; order Cytophagales; family Reichenbachiellaceae; genus Marinoscillum; species Marinoscillum luteum. Next base: position 236,979 of record NZ_JBIPKE010000018.1, read on the forward strand.
GATATTGTCCGTGGAGGATTTGGGTTTGATTGCCTACTGGCCGTTGAACGATACTCCCGGAAGTGCCACAGCTTCAAATCTTATTCAGGCCACAGAAACCCTTTCGCTGTTGGATTTTAGTGATGTAAATACGTCTTGGGCTTCTTTTCCCATGGAGATCAAGGTGTCGGATGAGCGAATGTCATCAGGAGATACCCAAGATTTTGGGTTGGTGGCATTAGGTACATCACGTGAAGTTACTTTCACCATTACAAACCAAACTGATACCTCACTTGACCTCCTTGGCAACCCTGCTGCCACCATTACCGGGAGCGAGGCAGACCAGTTCACACTTGATCTGTCAGGTACAGCTACCACACTTGCGGCAGGAGCCTCTACAACATTCAGTGTGAGTTTTGATCCTCAGACAGTAGGGGTTAAGGAAGCTTCATTGGCTTTTACCACTGTTGCAGATTGCTCTGATCCCTACACGATCAATTTGACCGGGACGAGCCCGGATTTGACCCTATCGTATGCTGGTGCAGGGTTCACCGAGCAGACGGCCAATGACGGGTCGGTAGTAGGATCTATCACTATTACAGTATGGGGAGATACTTTCCAGGATGATGACGCTGATAATTTGCTTGACATTGATAGCGAGGTGACGATTGGCAATGTTCCGGTGGGTCTTACTCCCATTCTGACGCTGAACAGCGACACAGAGGCGGTACTAACCCTCATAGGGAATGCCTCCGCTCACCAGAGTGTGGATGATGTGGCGGATATTACTTTTGAATTTAAGGATGCAGCTTTCACAAATTACGAAGCTGCGTCTATACCCAACGCTACTGGTCCCGTATCAGGTGGTGCAGGTATTGATTTTGATGATAACCCAATCATGATTTATTCAGGAGAGGGGTTTGTGGAGACCATAACTAACGATGGTAGTGTATCAGGGTCAATATTCATGAACCTCTCAACAGGGTCTTTTGCAACAAAAAGTTCTCTAGTCTATGCCACGGACTATTCCATAAATAACCTACCAGAGGGACTTGTGCCAAATATTGCCATTTCAAATACTACTTTGGGAGAAAATTGGGTTTTAGGTAGCGGATCTTCAATTCAAAGTTGGAGATCTGTTGCTTATGGCAATGGTAAATATGTGGCTGTTGGTTACGAAACAAGTGACGTGATGATCTCCTCCGATGGTATCAACTGGGAAACTCATCCGGCTCTGTCTTATGGCAGATGGAATGAGGTGGCTTTTGGTGCAGGCAGATTCGTAGCAGTGTCCAATTCAGGAACAGATAGAATCATGACTTCCACCGATGGAGTCAATTGGTCTTCTGTGGGAATTAGCTCTGGCTCATTATGGTCAGTTACTTATGACCAGGGAAAGTTTGTGGTTTGTGGGACTGGAGTCACCCGTACCTCCACAGATGGGTTGACCTGGTCTATCCAATCTGAGCCGTCAAATAGTTATTGGTGGGGGGTTACCTATGGAAATGGGCTCTTCGTTGCTGTATCATATGTTGGGAGTAATAGCATCATGACCTCCACGGATGGTGTGAGCTGGACGTATCGCTCAGCACCGGAATCAAATTCCTGGAGAGGAGTAACCTATGGGAACGGTGTATTTGTAGCAGTAGGTGCTAACAGCATAATGACTTCAACCGACGGCATCAACTGGACAGCTCATTCGGCACCTTTTGGGAATTGGGAGGAGGTGACTTTTAGTCAGGGCTTCTTCACCGCTGTTGGTGATTATGGCATCATCACTTCATCTGATGGAGCGAGTTGGGTGCAAAAGACAGCCCCGTCTGCATCATGGTATGGACTTACTTTTGGCAATGGTAAATTGATAGCCGTAGCAAATGGAAGTAGTAATGTGACTGTGTACAGCGAGACCAGAGGAGCGACATTAACCTTTTCTGCTCAGGCATCTTCTCACTTAGGTTCGGACGATGTAGTCGGTTTGGAACTCACGTTTAACGACTCTGCTTTTGATGGAATACCTGCCAGCAGTGTGATAAATGCCATTAACGGGAACACGGGCTTAGGTATAAACTTTGTTGATGAAGCGCCCTCTCTCACATATTCTGGGACTGGCTTTTCAGAATCGGTTTCAAACCTTGGTGCTGTAGATGGTTCTATTGTTATCACGCTAACGGAAGATTCCTTTCGTGATGAAGACACAGACGGAAAACTCGAAGTAGGATCACAAGTCTCAATCAACAATGTACCGGATGGACTCACCCCGGTGGTGACAATTAACACCACAACCGAGGCGGTATTAACTCTGTTTGGAAATGCCTCGACACACCAAGTTTCCGACAATGTCGCGGAAATCACTTTCGAGTTTGACGATACCGCATTCGGTGCGTTTGGAGCTCAGGATATCACAAACGCCACCGGTCCGGCTAGTAGTTCGTTGGGTGTTTCATTTTCTGATAATCCCTCCATTACCTTCTCTAGTGAGGGTTTTGAGGAAACGACCGCCAATGATGGAAGCGTAAGCGGTTCACTGATCATCGACTTAAGTGGAGATACATTTGCTGAAGGCATTGATATTGGGAATGGAATTACCTTTGATAACATCCCCGCAGGGTTAATAGCTACGTTGACCAGCAATAGTTCGACTCAGATTGAAATTACCCTTTCAGGAAACGCCACTGACCATGAAACTGACCATGATTTAGCAGAGCTCTTGTTTTCTATGGATGATGTCGCATTTTCTAATTATAACGTGAGTGCAGTACTCAATGCCACAGGCACAGTGAATTCAGGAGTGGGCATCAGTTTTGCAGACAGCCCTGTGTTGTCATATACTGGTGAGGGATTTGAAGAGTATTACTCTAACAATGGCAGGCTTGAGGGCTATATTTCCATCACACTTGTTGGGGATACTTTCAATGGTTTAAGTGATGCTCATGGAAATAAATACCTGGAATATGGAGTGCATTACACCATCACCAACCTCCCGTCTGGCCTCATGCCCAGAATGGGTACGTGGGAAACGACCGCACAACTAAGTTTTTTATCTGATGGGCTTGCCGAGGCGCATCAGCCTTCGGATGATATCAGCGATCTGATCATCAATTTCAACGATGCAGCCTTCACTTCGGTCAGTGCCGAAAATATTATCAATGCGACCAATGCTTCTACCGGAGTGGGGATCAGCTTTAATTATGCCCGAGGGAGCTTGTCTTATAGTGGTGGCTTCACAGAGTCTGACCAAAATGATGGGTCATTGGAGGGTAGCATGGTCGTCACTTTAACAGGTGATACATTTTCTGATCCCGATATGGATGACTTATTGACCCACGGCAGCCAGGTTTACGTGTCAACTCCTTATCCATTGACTCCCAAATTGGTACTGCTCAGTTCAACGCAAGTGGAGGTGACACTCGAAGGAAATGCCAATGATCATGAAAATACAAACGATCAAAGCTATCTGACCATCACCTTTTATGACCAGGCTTTTACCAACTCCAATAGTGCTGAAATCTCTAATGCTAGAGATTATCAAAATGGAATTACTTTAGATTTCAATGATAACGCCGGGCTTACTTATTCTGGAGATGGATTCTCCGAAACATCAGAAAACAAAGGGGTAGTTTCGGGTTCAATGACCATAGATTTGATCAATGATACATTTGCCGACCCAGATGGCGATGGCCTTTTGACTGTTCCGGGTCAATTGAATCTACAGAACTTACCTGCGGGATTGACTCCTGTAGCTATTTTAACTTCCACCTCACAAATGGTGTTGACGCTGATAGGTAAGGCAGTAGATCACGAAAGCTCGAACGATGTACCAAGCCTCAATTTTCAATTTACGGACGAAGCATTTACTCTTACTGCGGCCCAATATGTAGCAAATGCAACTGACCCATATTCAGAATTCTTTGCTAGTGGCATTGGGATCGACTTTGAAAACCGGCCGGAAGGCATCAGTTTTGAAGGGAATGGTTTTAAGGAAGTATTAGCAAATGACGGATCAGTGGAGGGGGAAATCAAAATATTTTTGGCTGGTGAAACCTTTGAAGATGATGGAGATGGCCTCCTTGACCTTTCTTCACAGGTGACACTAGGCAATGTTCCTTCCGGCCTCACACCAAACCTCAGCATTACATCCAACAATTTGGCAGGCTATGACTGGGCGTCAACCTTCCATTCAGGTGATGGCAAATATGTAACCGTAACATATGGCGATGGATTATTTGTAGCTCTTGCTAATCACAACACCCATCGGCTGGCAACCTCTCCCGACGGTCTCAACTGGACCAAAAGCACATCGCTTGACATAGCTGAGTGGTCTTCTGTTACCTATGGCAATGGCATTTTTGTTGCCGTCTGCTACAGTGGTACTTATTTTTCTTACACCTCTACTGATGGTGTCAATTGGACACCCGGTACCGCTATGACAGAAATTGGTTGGCAAAAAGTAGTCTATGCAAACGGCATCTTTGTAGCGACTCAATCATCAGGAGCGAACAGGGTGATGACCTCTACTGATGGTGTAAACTGGAGTGTAAATGCCGGAGACTCAAATATAGGCAGCTCTCTCGCTTATGGAAATGGAAAATTTGTTTCTTTCGACTATTATCAGGGTCAAAGCGTGGCTGTATCAACAGACGGAATCAACTGGACCGCCCATGCAGTTTCAGCTTCCGACAGTTACTATTTGGGCATGAACGGAATAGCCTTTGGAAACGGAAAATTTGTTATCGTTTGTGACTATGTTGAGGATTCCGGAGAGCAGAATAGCAATGTGATAATCACCTCGGTTGATGGCATCAATTGGACCATGCATGAAATAGCCAATACCGAGATGTACGGGGTAGTTTATGGAGAGGGGATTTTTATCGCGAATGGGTATAACGATGTTTCTGAGGACAATGGGATTTACATTTCAGAAGATGGCCAGACCTGGGAGATCCTGGAAGGTGTGCCGGGTTTTGGTTGGAATGAAGCCATTTTTGCAAATGGAGGATTTGTTACAGTAAATCAAGGTTGGGTTAATGAAGGCTGGGGCAGTTACCAGATCATGACCAGTTTTCCTAATGCTGAGGCTACCCTCACCCTTACCGGAAATGCGGACTCACATCAATCAGCTGATGACATAGCGGACATTACCTTTGAGTTTACAGATGCGGCTTTTACAAATTCCCTTGCGGTGAATGTTCTAAACGCTACAGGCCCAGCGAGTAGTGGACTAGGAGTTGATTTTGAGAACAATCCACCCGCCAACGACGATTGTGCAAACCCTCAGGTCTTGAGTGTCTACCAACCGGGTGAAGGAATGGCAACAGAGGGATCCACTGAATTTGGCGTGCCAAATACCGAATCCAGCCCTTGCACAGAAGAATCAAACATTAGGGATGTCTGGTATTCGTTTAATTCGGGTGAATCAGGCCAGGTGATTTTTACAGTGGAGGCCGGAGAAAACACGACCATAGGGGGAGCGATTTATGCTGCTTGCGGTGAAATATACCAAATACCGCATCCGCTTGGAGCTTTTCCGGCTTGCGCACTCGACCAGAGTGAGCTGCTTCTTCTGACCCTTACTCCAAATACGGACTATTTGCTCCAGGTATGGAGCCCGGATGGAGACGAAGGTGACTTTACCGTACTACTTGAAGCGAACGCTCCTCCCGTCATCGATCAAATAACGGATAAGACCCTGGACGAAGAGACAGAAATTCAATTCACCGTTACCGCAACGGACGATTTTCTTCCATTGGGCAATATAGAATTTGTGCTTCACGAGGAGTCAGTCAATCTGGGAATGAATCTGGACAGTCAGACCGGTGCGTTCAGTTGGATCCCAACTGAAGACCAGGGGGGTGTCTATGAGGTAGTGGTTTACGCCTTGGATTACTTAAGTGAACTTACATATTCTGTTAGTTATACTTCAGATACTTTCAACATTACTGTAAATGAAGTGAATGTGGCTCCTGTGCTGAATGTAGTGGAAGATCAATCTGCGACAGTTGGACAAACGATGACCATCGCAATTTCCGGATCGGATAGGGATTTGCCTTCAAATGTGCTAACCTTTTCCTTGGATCCTATTTCCTTGGGCAAAGGGATGAGCATCAATTCAGCCACAGGGGGATTTAGTTGGTCGCCGACTTCAGCTGGTGCAGGAACTTCCAATGCTGTAACCGTGACACTTTCCGATGGATTTCTATCGGATGACGTCTCCTTTTTGATCAATGTGGAAAAGTTAGACCAGGCAATTACTTTCGACGAACTTGCAGACAAAACCTATGGAGACGCACCTTTTGACCTGACAGCTACGGCGAGTTCCGGTTTAGAGGTGGCTTATGCCAGTTCGGATGAAACTGTAGCATCGATTTCCGGAAGCACCGTAACGATCGTGGGAGCGGGTACAGCCACCATAACGGCCAACCAGGCAGGTAATGACAACTACAGTGCTGCATTGGATGTACAACAAACCTTGACCATAGAAAAGGCCTCCCAAGCCATCACTTTTGAGGCATTGGCTGATAAGACTTATGGGGATGCCGCTTTTGACCTGACTGCTACAGGCGGTGCGAGTGGCCATGAAGTGACCTTCACCAGCTCGGATGAAACTGTGGCTTCTATTTCAGGAAGCACCGTGACGATCGTGGGAGCGGGTACAGCCACCATTACGGCCAGTCAGGCAGGCAATGACAACTACAGTGCTGCATTGGATGTGACACAAAGTCTAACCATTGGAAAGGCCTCTCAGGCCATCACTTTTGAGACACTGACTGATAAGACTTATGGCGATGCAGCTTTTGACCTGACTGCTACAGGCGGTGCGAGTGGCCATGCGGTGATCTTCACCAGCTCGGATGAAACCGTGGCTTCTGTTTCAGGAAGCACCGTGACGATAGTGGGAGCGGGTACAGCCACCATTACCGCCAGCCAGTCAGGCAATGACAACTACAGTTCGGCATTGGATATAACACAAAGTTTGAACATTGGCCAAGCATCCTTAATGGTGTCGGCAGGTGATGAGTTCAGGATGTATGGCGAAGTGAATCCCGGATTCACAATTGCCTATCAGGGGTTTATCGGTGATGATTCGGAGGCAGATCTGGAAACAGTCCCGACGGCCTCCACCCTTGCCACTCAAACGAGCGATGTTGGCACATACGCCATCACTGTTTCTGGTGGTGTGGCTCAAAACTATGCCTTCACTTATACAGATGGAACATTGACCATCAACAAGGCGCAAGCCAAAGTGACCCTTGAGAACCTGACTCAAACAGCGGATGGTACAGCCAAGTCGCCGACAGTCACAACTAACCCTGCTGCGCTCAACTATTCAATGACCTTTGATGACAGTAGCACTTTACCCACCGAGGCTGGTACCTATGTGGTGGAAGTGACTGTATTGGAAACTAACTATGAAGGGTCGGCTACCGGCAATTTTGTACTCACAAAAGCGGTAGCCTTAGGCGCTCTTCCGCTGGTGAATGAAGTGAAAGTTTATCCCAACCCCGCCGCTGAACGATTGACGGTAAGTGGGGATGACGGACTCCTCGTGAAGATTTACGACATCAGTGGTGTGTTACTGCTCGAAGATGAAATAAACCAAACCATAGCCATTGACAGACTCAGAGCGGGCGTGTACCTGCTCCAGGTAAGTGATGCCAACGGTAGGGTTGTGAGTCATCAGAGGGTTGTGAAATACTGAACAGGAATAAACGATTACTAGGGCAGACTGATCTCAGAGATTGGTCACTAGCCAGCTCCCAGGGAGCTGGCTTTTTTTATTATTTATTCATCCCGAAGCACTTCTGCCGGATCTGCAGTGATGGTTTTGTAGAAATTAGAAAACACGGTCAATGCAGAAATCAGGATAGCGAGCGCGCCTGCCGTTAGAAAGGGAGCCGGACCGAGATCCACCCGGTAGGCAAAATCTGACAGCCAATTCCTAACCAAAAGAAGGGCAATGGGCGTGGCTAAAATGAGTGAGCCTAAAACCAGAAAAAACTGCTCTTTGTAGCCTACCATGAAAAGCTTCAAATGGCCAGCGCCCAGTACTTTTCGTATACCAATTTCCTTGGTTTTTTGCTGTGCAATAAAAGTAGCCAGCGCAAAAAGACCGAGACAGGCTATGATAATCGTGAGCACCGCAAAAACTCCCAGAATCTGTCCCAGGTTATTTTCACTTTTATAGAGCCCACGCAGTTCTTCGCTCAGTATTTTATAAGTAAATGGCTTATTCGGCACAAATTCTTCCCAAATGTTCTGGATATGGCCTAGCGTCTGATTATTTACCTCACTGACCTTGATGGCCACATGCCGAAAGAAAAAGAATCCATTGGGTCCGCGCTGACCTATATCCAGGACAAACGGCCCTATCTCAGAATGGAGGGATTTGTAATTGAAATCCCGGACCACTCCCACTATGTTTTCGTTGCCCGAAAGTGACCGAAGGGGGTGACCAATGGCCTCTTCCGGGGTGGCATAGCCAAGGGTTTTGGCCATGGCGACATTGATGATCACAGCCAGGCTATCTTCCTTTTGATGGTTTCTGTTAAAATCCCTGCCGGCAATCACCTCCAAACCTAGTGTGCCCGCAAAGTCTTCATCCACCAGCAGTGCCGGATAGAAATTCCAGGTGCCAGGCTGCATGCCTTCATGATGAAAGTCGTGATTGTTGTTATTGGCACCTATCATGTCACTCATGGTGGTGATAGACTCAACTGATGCATTGGCTTTTAGGGCGGTTTTAAAGCCTTCAATCCGCTGACCAAGATTTGTGGTGGCCGCATCCAGAATGATCACATCGTTGGTGTGATAGCCATAGTCCTGGTTGCGAAGGAGCTGTAGTTGCTGATAGGTGACATAGGTAAATATGATAAGTACTATGGCAATGGTAAACTGGGAGATCACCAGCCCTTTTCTAAGTAGTTGTCCTTTGGCGTTGGAGATAAATTTGCCTTTGAAGACCAGCAGCGGATCAAATGAGGAGATAAAGAAGGCGGGATAAATCCCAGATACCAACCCAACTAAAATTACCACTCCCAGTTGGAAGAGCAGATTGTTCAATCCAAACAGCTCTGCGAAGCTGATATTGATCAAACCCTGCAGAAATGGCAGCGCTATATAACACCCAATGAGTGCCAACACATAGGCAATGAGTGAAATGATCACTGACTCAGATAAGAACTGAAATATCAGCTGAGACCTGGCAGCTCCTGACACCTTGCGGACGCCTATTTCTTTGGCCCTCAGGAGGGAAAATGAGGTAGAGAGATTGATGAAATTGACAATAGCAATAACGATGAGGAACAGCGCACAGGAGATAAAAATATACACGTACTTCATATCACTGTTGGCACTCAGTTCGAATTCAAGATGCGAGCCCAGGTGGATATCCTGAATGGGCTGGAGGTAGTGGCTGGTTTTATCCTTGGTGCGTGGGTCATAATATTTCTCTACCATCAGGGGAAACTTATTTTTTTCCAGGTCCTGGACCGAGGCATTTTCGCTTAGCCTGATATAGGTCCATGCCGGATTCCACACCCATTGAGTTTTGAGAAATGGGGCATTTGTTTCCAGCGTTTGCATGGAAAGCAGCATTTCCGTACGAATGTGGGAAATAGATCCTTGTTCGTATACCCCGGTAATGGTATAGGTGGTATTAAATCCTTCACGAGTGATCTTCTTCCCCATTGGATTTTCATCACCAAAATATTTCTCCGCAAGGTTTTTAGAAATGGTTGCAGAGAAGGGGCCGGACAAAGCAGACCGATCACCCTGAATAAGCTTAAAATCCAGAAGGTCGAACACGGTGGAGTCAGTGAAGTAGATGTAGCGCTCATTGAACTTTCGCTGATCTTCCAAGGTGATGGTGATGATGGGAGTTTGAAAGTCAAAAAATCTTACCATCCCTTCCACATCATCTGGAAACTCTCTGACAATGGCGGGCCCTGTGGGCCACGGTGAACTGGAGCTGTTCTCCAGATAATTTTCACTCTCTATCAGCTCTGCCACGCGGTATAACCGCTCATAGTGTGGGTGTCCCTGGTCATAACTCAGCTCTTTCATTACATACCTGTAGATGAAAAAGAATGCAGCAAGGCTCACTGCCAGTCCAACAATGTTGATAAAGCTGATCAATTTGTTTTTGGCCAGGCTTCTAACAGTGGTTTTGATGTATTCAGGTGTCATGGGCGCGGAGTTTGTTTGTCTTATTTACGGTACACAGCTTAGGAAGTATGCTGATTTTACTTCAGCGGTTAATTAGGGTATATTGATTGTGCAGAGTGGAGATAAACAGGCAATTTGAGCTACCAGATGCAATAAGCCAATGGGTCTTGTCAGTAGAATTCTCATAATTTTCGCTATTTTCATACCCATGCCCTGTTTGTACCCCCTGAACAAGTAGCCACCAACATGTATCAGACCAATGTGAATGACGCCCAAAAAGTAACACGCCTGCTCGTAGAAGCCTATGATGCGAGGGTGAATGACCTTTCTAAAAGCGTGATGCTGGCGCAAGAAGCCCTGGAGATTAGCCAGCAACTGGACGAAGCTATTCTTATTGCCCGTTCGCTCTCGAGACTCTCCCTGTTCTATATGATTTTGGGAGAGTATAAGAAGACCATGAAGCTTGGTAAAAAGGCTTTGGGGTATTTTCAGATTCTGGGTGATGAAAAGGGCATTGCGGATGTCAAGTACAATATCGCCGGGGTGTACTACCGTACTGACAACTATCACCTGGCGCTTATTTACCTGATTGATTGTTTTGAGATTTACCAAAAGCTCAACGATTTTCATAATCAATCACGGGTGCAAAAATCTCTGGGCACCATTTATGAGTATTTTGGAGACCAGAAAAGTGCCATTCTTTCCTACGAAAAAGCCATCAAAGCCGCCCAAATGGCTGGCGATCTCAATCTCGAGTCCAATGCCTATAATCCACTATCTGGCGTTTATCTGAACAGAGGTGAAATAGACAAGGCTTCTGAAATGATAGAGCAATCGATCCGCATGAAGAATAAAACAGGGGATGTCCGTGGATTGGCATTTGGACTTTATGGCAGGGCCAAGGTGTATGTAAAACGCAAACAATATCAGTTGGCAGAGGAGACTTTCCTGGAAGCCGTTAGAATCCATGTGGAGATGGGTGAGCGGCTGGGCCGGGGTATGTGTTATCATAAGCTGGGGCAACTGTACCTCGAAATGGGTGATCTGGAGAAATCTGAGAAGATGCTGGATGAGGCATTGGACTTTGCCCAGGAGTACAACATGGTCATCATTAAAATTAACTGCAATTATCTCAAGTATCAGCTTTATAGGCAGAAGGATGATGCGGTGCAGGCACTGAAGTATTTAGAAATCTACCTCAAAGAGAAGGAGGCGGTGATGAATACCCAGACCCAAAAAGTGATAGAAAGCTATGAAGCAGTAACCAAAATGGAGCGCCTGCAGAAGGAGGCTCAGATGAACAGGGAAAAGGCCGAAATTCTCAAGAAGAAGAATAGGGCAGAGGAGTCTTCCAGGGTGAAGCAGGAGTTTTTATCCACCATGAGTCATGAGATCAGGACACCCCTCAATGCGGTTATTACCATTACATCCTTGTTGGAAGAGAGATCGGACAAGGAAGAGAATGAATTACTCCGGTCGCTGAAGTTTTCTGCAGATAACCTTTTGAGAATCATCAATGACATCCTGGACTTCTCCAAATTGGATGCTGGCAAGGTGGTGCTGGAACCTCAGCCCGTGGAGATTAGCTTGCTGATGGAAAACATCAGAAACACTTACCTGGGGATGGCTCGCGAAAAAGGGATTGACCTCAAGCTGACTGTAGATCCTTTGCTGGCGGAGGTCTATCTGGCTGACGAAACCAAGCTTTCCCAGATTTTGGGTAACCTCATCAGCAATGCGATCAAATATACGGATGAGGGGCAGGTGAGCGTGGAAGTAAAACTATTGGATCAGGGCGAATCGCGGGATCAGATAGAGTTCAGGGTGGAGGATACCGGGGGAGGGATCCCCGAGAATTTCCTGGAGGAGATTTTTGAAAGCTTCTCACAGCCCAGGTCTTACACCACCAAAAAGCAAGGCGGATCTGGGTTGGGCTTGGCCATAGTGAAAAAGCTCATAGGACTTCATGGGAGTAACATTCATGTGAAAACCCAGGAAAATGAAGGTTCGGTATTTTACTTTCAGGTGAGTTTTATGAAGGGGGAAAGAAAGATTACCCCCTCTCATCAGGAATCTGATGGACTAACCGGCCGTACGGTGCTCATAGCTGAAGATAATATGATCAATGCCATGGTAGCTCTCAAACTACTGGCCAACTGGGGGGTGAAGGCCACCCATGCGCGGGATGGATCGGAGGCTATTCAAATGTCCAGCGAATGTAAATACGATTACATCCTCATGGATATTCATATGCCAGAGGTAGATGGATTCGATGCTGCCAAGACCATTCGGGAATCAGAGAATCCAAATCTTGAGACTCCCATTTTTGCACTGACGGCTGATATTACTGCTCATCAGCGAGAGGTTTTTGAGCCGTATTTTGATGGTTTTTTACTGAAACCCATCGAACGAGAGAAGCTCTATCAGACGCTTCTTACTCATTAGCTTGGATTATTCAAGTTTGGCGGAATCGTGGCCCCGAATGGCAAGATTATGAGGGTGAACAGGTCATATCTTTACTGAAAAATCGGAAGTATGTTAACTACAAAATCCCGCAAGGACGTTCACCCATTATACAAATACATGCAGCACTGGCAGGCTTTCAATCAGCTGATGAGAAAGCAGGTAAACCACTCCTTACTCAGAGGACTTGGATACCTGATCTTTGCACTCATTATCCTTGGGCTGCTGGAGTATTGGTTCTAAAGCTTAAAAGGGCATAAAAAAAGCATTTTTGCTACCAAAAATGCTTGAGAGTGTTGCCTTAGGTGGCTTACTCTGCTTTTACAGACTTCTTGGCGCCATCTACCAGACCTTTGGCATTGTCAATAAGTCCTTTGGACTTGGTTGCATAGGTTTCCACCATATCATTGTACGTGGTTTTATACTCCGTAAGTTTCTTATCGAGCGTTTTCCTCGTTTTCTTCAAATCCTTCTCTATTTTCTTCAGTTTTTGCTGACTTCCCTTCGGATCTGCATAGTAGGCCAGGGCCAGTCCTGATGCCACTCCTGTAATAAATGTGAACAATGTTTTGCTAGCACTCATATCGTTAAAATTTTTAGTGATCTAATCTTTGAGTTATTAACCGACTCATTATCAATTTGTTTTATTTTACCACGCGGTATTTTTCTGACCTATTGCGATATTTAGTTGGCGAAATGAGTTAATTTTCGGGTTCTTTGGTATGAAGATAGGAGCGGAATATGAGCAACCCACCAGCGAATAAGTACGCATTTTTTCTACTGATCAGCACCTTTTTTTGTGTTCATTGTGCTTTTGCCCAGAGTAATGAATTCCAGGATTTGGTTAGGTCTATTGAAGCGATAGAAGCTCAGGATGAGCCGCCTACGGATAGCTTATGGGCCTTGAGTCAGCCTTATTTCAGTGCTAAGTCTGATACCATTAAGGCCCGCATCAACCTGCTATGGGGGCGTCACTATTTCAGTGAATTTCAGTTCGATTCAGCCAAACACTTTATGGAAGAAGCCATAGGCTTCTATGCCAAGGCCCCCGGAAGGAAAAGAGATCTGGCGGCCTCATTGATCTATCTTGGACATCTATGCTATGACATTGAGGACATCTCCAGTGCCATCAGTGCCTATCATCGGGCTCTGGCGATCTATGAGGAGTTGGGGATGCAAGCAGAAGCTGGAAATGCTTACAATGGAATAGGCAATAGCTACTGCTACATTGCGGAGTTCAACCTCTCTCTGGAGAACTACCAGAAATCCATGGAACTATACTCCACTATTGGTGACTCCACTGGTGTTTCCAAAGTCTTGGGAAACATTGCCAATTTGTATACGGTCAGGAAGGATTATGATAAATCCCTGGAATATTATGAAAAAGCCCTGAAATGGAGTGTTAATAACGCTCGTCAGCGAATGGATCACATTTTGGGAATTGGTATTATCAAAGAAGAAACCAAGGAGTACGATGGGGCCGAAGCGTATTATCGTGAGGCCGTGTCATTGGGCAAAGAAGTGAAGGACTATATCCAACTCGCCTACACCTATCAGAACCTGGCTTTCCTGTATGTCAACACTGATCAGCTGGATTCTGTACCTAAGTACATGGAACTCACCAGGGAACTGGCGGAAAAATACGCTATCGGGAACCTGCACAACAATCTCAATGAGATCAATCACCAGTACCTCTTCAAGAAAGGCTTATACAAGGAAGCCTACGAGTTGCTGAAGGAGGTACGAGCCAAGAGCGATTCATTTTACAACCTGGATATGACCCGTCAGCTACAGGAGGTAGAGGCCCAGTACAGCACCCTGAAAAAGCAAAAGGAATTGGCTCAGAAGGATCTGGAGCTGGAAAGAGCTTCTGGTGAGTTGGGAAGAAAGGAGTTTCAGAGAAATATTCTGATTGTCGGCCTGTTATTCGTCATGGTGCTGGTGGTGATGATTTACAGAAGTCGCCGGCTGAAGGATAGAGCCAATAATATTCTGAAACAAAAAAATCAGCAGATAGAGGAGAAGAACAAGGAAATCAAATCCATGGAGGAGGCCAAATCACGCTGGTTTATCAATATCTCTCATGAGCTCCGCACACCGCTTACGCTCATCAAAGGGCCCATCAGGCAGGCGCTTGGGGCCATCCCCAGCAATGATCACATTTATCAGGACCTGAAGATAGCCGACCGGAATGTAGGCCAATTACAAAAACTGGTGGATGAGATTCTGGATCTTTCCAAAATGGAAGATGGCAAGATGCCTGTGAATTTGGGGAGAACTAACCTGACCGAGCTTGTATTGAATGCCCTGGCGAGTTTTGACAATGCCGCGCGCCATACCAAGGTGAAGTTAGAGTTTGAGCTGGATCCGCAGAATCCCGTGGTGATTAGTGCGGATCGGGAAAAGATCAATAAAGTCCTGACTAACCTTGTTTCTAACGCGTTGAAATTTACGCACGAAGGTGGCAAAATCACCGTTGGACTAGAGGTGAGTGAGGAGGGTGTAGCCCTGTTTGTAAGAGATACTGGTGATGGGATTCCGGCAGATGATCTGGACAAAATATTCGATCGATTTTATCAATCTACCCATTCTGGTGGAGGTCAGGGGGGCACAGGTGTGGGACTTGCCTTTTGCAAGGAAATCGCCAGGATGCATGGAGGGGACCTTTCTGTTACCAGTGAGTTGGGAGTGGGTAGCCGGTTCGAATTGTTCCTTCCGGGGCAAAGGCTCTCAGGCGCAGATGAGATAGCGCAGGAAGAAGAAGCACTGCAGTTGGCAACTCCGGATATTCATGAAGAACCTGCCCAGTACCGTTCCGTGTTGAAAGACAAAAAAATACTGGTGGTAGAAGACAACGCAGATATGCGTGCTTATATCTCGGGTTTCCTGAGTAGGGATTTTGAAGTGATAGAAGCCAGAGATGGCATGGAGGGACTGGAGAAGCTGCGTGCTCACACACCGGACCTCATCGTGTCTGATGTGATGATGCCCCGTATGGATGGGCTCACTTTTGCCAGAGAAGTGAAGAAGCACCCGACCTGGAAAAACATTCCGTTCATCACGGTGAGTGCCATTGGGGACGAAACTGAGAAAGTGAACACCCTGAGAATCGGGATCGATGATTATCTGGTGAAGCCCTTCTTTGCAGAAGAGCTCCGTGTGCGGGTGCAAAACCTGATTTATAATTATTCGGAGCGGATCACCTCACAGGCAGAGCCACAAGAGGAGGAAATTTCTCATGAAGAAAAGACCTTGAAAAAGCTGGAAAAGGAAGTGTATGACAACATTGATGATTCCAACTTCAACGTGATCAGGCTGGCGGAGGCCGCTTCTATGAGTGAGCGTCAGCTGTATAGGTACATCCGTGAGATGACAGGCCTCACTCCTGCCAATTTCATCAAAGAGATCAGGCTGCAACGTGCCATGGACCTGATCCAGAAAAAGGTTTACAAACGTACCTCCCAGCTATCCTATGCGGTTGGGTTTCCACAGCCTGCCTACTTTTCCACGGTCTTCAAAAAACGTTTCGGGAGGCTTCCGGCAGAGTACATAGAAGACTAGTCACCTTATCAGCACCCGTGTCTTATGGTTTTGTTCTTAGCGAAAGTCTGATGATGACTCCTGACCGTAGATCAGATGGTTTTTGCGTCAGATCGGGTATTTTAATGCCTCAGTATGTTATCTTTCGACTCATGTCATCGCTAAGAAAGAAACTAATTCCAATATTCGTTTTGGTCATTTGCCTTGCCTCAGTTGGAATCGTTCAGTCCCAGCCTTCGGAAAAGCAATTTGATTTCGACAGTTTGGAGCAGCTGGTGTCATCTTCTCCTGATACTGTGAGGATAAAAATGCTGTTTGACGCCACATATGCCCTCAGAAAAAATTTTCCTGATAGTGCCCTTAGCTATGGGCAGCGAGCTCTAGAGCGATCAAAGATCATTGGTTTCGACAGGGGTATTGCCGAGAGCTATAATAATTTAGGGGCTGTATTTATCATCAGGAGTGAATATGATACCGCGGTGTCCTTGCACAGAAAGGCGATCGAATACTATCAGAAGCTGGGGGATGAAAAGGGCCGGGCCACGGCTTTGAATAACATTGGGCATATAGAGCAGGAAAGGGGCAACTATGAAGCAGCCGCGGAGGTGCTTCTAGAGTCTATTCAGCTCAATGAGCAAATTGGAAATGACAAAATATTGGGTTCAAACTATATTAATCTGGGCCTTGTCATGTCAAATCTTGGTCAGGCAGACGAGGCTATTTCCTATTACCGAAAGGCCATTCCGCTGAAGGAAGCCAGTGAAGACTTTGAGTCCCTCGGTAATATTTATAACAACCTGGGGATCGAATTTAGAGTGCGGGATCAATTGGATTCTGCGGAATATTTTTACCGAAAGGCGATTCATTATCGCATAAATGCCAGGGATTACTATGCCCTCGCTGGGAGCTACAATAATTTGGGAATACTCTATTACTATTTGGATAAGCCCGATTCAACCGCAAAGCTGTTTCACAACGCCCTCCAGACCTATCAAGCTGTGGACGATAAGAAGGAAATAGCCAGGTCCTATTTCAATATTGCTGAACTGCACAGAATGCAGGGCCGATTTGAACCCTCAATTACGAATTTGGAACTGGCCTTAGCCTCAGCAAAGCAAGCGAAGAGCAAGGAACAATTGCGGGACATCTATAAGGGTTTATCCAGGGTAAATGCTTCCAATGGGAATTATGAAAAAGCGTACGAGCATAGGCTGAGCTATGAGAACTATGAGGATAGCCTGAGGAGCGATCGGACCAACCGCATGGTAACTGAGATGAGCACGAAGTACCAAACCGCTGAAAAGGATCGGGAAATTGCGGCACTGAACTTAGACCAGCAAACAGCAGCTCTAGCTCTGGCCAACTCACAAAACCAACGAAACATCTTTATTTCAGGGTTTATCATCTTTTTTATAGCGGCTGGCTTCTTGCTCTACCGCTACAATACCAAGCGAAAAACCTCAAACCTACTGACAGAAAAAAATCAACAGATTTCCCTGGCACTAGAGGAGCGGGAGACGCTGCTCAAAGAAATCCACCACCGGGTAAAGAACAACTTGCAGGTCATCTCCAGTCTGCTTAACCTACAGGCCGGATCGCTGAAAGACGAAGCAGCGGTGGATGCAGTAAAGGAAGGACAGAACCGGGTGAAATCCATGGCGCTGATCCATCAGAAACTTTACAGTGCCGAAGATATCCGGGGGGTGGATGTGCAAGACTACCTCGAGAACCTCACTTCAGAGCTGTTCAGTGCCTTTGGGGTGCAGGGTGCAGGATTTGAGATTGATGCTTCGGGTATCAAACTGGACATAGATACGGTCATCCCTTTGGGCCTCATCATCAATGAGCTCATTACCAATACCATCAAGTATGCTTTTGTTACCTCTCATGAGGGGTTATTGGAAATACAGATCAGAGAGGAGGGAGATAAGCTCAATGTAATGGTGCGCGACAATGGAGCGGGCATGGATGCCGAGGCACTGGAAAAATCAAACTCCTTTGGGTGGAAGATGATCCGTTCACTGTCCAGAAAGGTAAAAGCGGAAATAAACATCCTAAATGATCAGGGTACCACCGTGCAGATGACCCTTTCGAGATATAAATTAGTCGTATGACAAAACCCTCGATCTTAGTAGTGGAGGATGAGCCACTCATTGCGGATGACATTGCGGATACGCTGACCAAAAACGGATACTATGTGGTAGCCATTGTGGATGAGGGAGTGGATGCGCTTCAGGCCATGGAGGACCATAAGCCGGATCTGGCCATATTGGATGTGAATATTGAGGGCGATATGGATGGCATTGAGTTGGCACCAAAGCTGGGCATTCCTTTTGTTTTTTTAACTTCCTATTATGACAAGGCCACACTAGACCGGGCGAAAGTCCTGCATCCTGCGGGTTACATTGTAAAGCCCTTCAGCGAGCGCGACCTGATCGCCAATGTGGAGCTGGCGTTGCACAAAGTGCCCCAGCAGCCGGTGGCAGCCAAGGCACATCCAGAAAAACTCTTTGTGAAAAGGGATCAGGAGATTCTCTCTGTGATGTCCGATCAAATCCTCTTCGCGGAGGCATTTGATAACTACGCCTACCTCTATACCGAATCAGAAAAGTACATTATCAGCCATACCCTCAAGAGCATAGAAGAAAAGCTGGTGCCGCTAGGTTTTCTCCGCGTGCATCGCTCGTATCTCATCAATTTTGAGCAAATCGATTCCATATCAGAGGGGTATGTCTTTCTGAAGGGACACAAAGTTCAGATCGGAAAGTCCTTCCGAAAGGAGTTTATGGACAGACTGTCGTTGCTTTAGCGCCACTAAAAGACAATAGCCCTCCACTAAAAATTTTTTGCCCTTCACTAAAAGGGTGTTCCGGGGGTAAAGTGCCCGTCATAATTTCATAGGGTTAAAAAACATATGCCCTATGAATAAGTCACTTTATACCTTCCTGCTCATTTTCATTTCCCATTGGGCGGTAGCTCAGCTCACCGTGACCGGCCTGGTGCCTGGTCAGAATGCCAACTACGCAGCCATTGATGCCAATATAGAAATCACCTTCAGTGCGGCTGTAGATGCTACTACGCTGGCTGGAAACATTCTCGTAAAGAGCGATCTTCAGGGTGGCTTGCCATTCACCGTCACCGGCGGGGGTACGGCAGTGATCACCATTGATCCCAATGATTCATTTCTCTATGGAGATAAAATCCATGTCCTACTCAAATCGGGAATACAGTCTGTTTCTGCTGCTCCTCTGACCAATGGATTTGGATATTCGTTTCGGGTGAAAACACTGCCTTCGTATTCTGCGAGTCCTACGCTGAAACCTCAGAAATTGTCCACATACTATGCCGGAGAAAAAGACCTGAGTGTGGCGGATATGGACAACGATGGAGAGATGGATTTGTTGAGTCTTGGTGGAGGGAGTCTGTTTTGGTATAAAAATGATGG
Source organism: Marinoscillum luteum (assembly GCF_044005705.1). Classification (NCBI taxonomy): domain Bacteria; kingdom Pseudomonadati; phylum Bacteroidota; class Cytophagia; order Cytophagales; family Reichenbachiellaceae; genus Marinoscillum; species Marinoscillum luteum. The sequence goes on from NZ_JBIPKE010000018.1 coordinate 256,567, forward strand.
TTCAGAGTCGTTCAGTACATACACACCTTCTGTCAATGAGTTGGCTAACATTGGAGGTGGAAATTCCTTCGATATGCACCTGGATGATTTGGATTACGATGGTGATGTGGACGTAATCTATGAGGAGCTTGCTATGGATCTCTTCAAATGGCTCGAAAATGATGCGGCTTCATTTACCGAACATGATGTGACTACCGAAGCGGATGGTCCGAATGTTTTAGCTTCCGGGGATTTGAACAATGACGGCCTGGTTGATATTGCCTATACTTCCAATAATGGGCTCCAGTTGGCCTTTAACAATGGTAGCGGAGAATTTACCCTGGTGGATATAGAAGGAGAACAGTCCAACGGAAAGCTTGTAGGTCTGGCGGATATGGACAAGGATGGAGATATAGACCTGGTTTGTCAGGGTACCAGCTCAAGATGCTTTTGGTATGAAAATGACGGCTCGGGCAATATGATACAACACCTCCTTGGAAGTTCGGTATCCTCCTTGTCTTACATCGATCCTGTAGATCTGGATGACGATGGTGATATGGACGTGGTGATCAGCTCTAATTTTAATGATGAATACTACTGGTTTGAAAATAACGGGTCACAAACTTTCTCGAAACACTTACTTTCCAACAGTGCAGATGGTGTTCACCTGATCAAAGCAGGGGATTTAGATGGAGATGGCGACATGGATATTCTGACCACTTATAGCAATGGTGCCCAGGTGGTGTGGTTAGAAAATGATGGTTCTGAAAACTTCACGGAGCGAGTTCTGGCGGATAATTTTAATTCTGTCAAATTTATGAATCCGGTGGATCTAAATTTGGATGGCCGTATGGACCTGGTGGTCTATCAGAGTGATGGAATTTACTGGTTTGAAAATAAAGTAAATGAAGACCCCACTTTGGAAAATCCAATTTCCGACGAGTCCGCTCAGGCGTATATTTCATTTACCTATACGTTTCCCTCAGATGTTTTTTCTGATCCGGATTTGATGATTCTGAACTATTCTGCTACACTCGGTACAGGAGATCCTCTGCCAGGGTGGTTATCCTTTGATGCAGATCTTAGGACATTTTCTGGCACTCCGGGCGGATCGGACGCAGGTACTATTTCAGTGAAAGTTACGGCTACGGACCCGGCTGGAGCATCTGTAAGTGACGAATTTGATCTGGAGATCACTGTGCCTTCACTTATGACGCTGGACTCATATGCTCCTGAACATTACGAACAAAACGTGTCGGCAGGAGCAAACCTGACCTTCACCTTTTCAGGAAATATAGATAATACCACCCTGACAACCGCCAATATCAAGGTGCGGGGCTCAATGTCAGGCCTGATAGCCGGAAGCTTTTCTGGAGGAGGTACACCCGGTATCCAGTTTGACCCTAATAATGACTTTTTGCCAGGAGAGCGCATACATGTTATGATCACCACAGATTTGAAAAGTGAGGGTGGAGGCATTATAGCCGGGAATAAGTCTTATTATTTTGATGTAGAGGCAGCACTTCCCCCGAGCACTCCGGCACTTCTTGTGAGCGAAAATGAATATAACATTGACAGCACGCCCACAGACATGGTGGAAGTGGACCTTGACAAAGATGGGGACCTGGATGTGCTGACTAGTAGCCGACCCTACCAGCGGATCAACTGGCATGTAAATGATGGAGCAGGAAACTTTACCGTGACCTATATCAATCACAGTGGAGTGACCTCCTGCAAAATAGATGTAGCAGATATAGATCAGGATGGAGACAATGACATTGTAGTGTTTGCTAATTCTGGGGGGGCTTGGACCTGGCTGGAGAACGACGGTAGTCAGGTGTTTACCTCTCACGTAATGAGTGCCGCCATGAATTACACTATGAGTGTCTCCATTGTAGATCTTAATCAGGATGGTTCCCTTGACGTTTTGGCTACCGAAAGCGGCTCAGATAACGTGCTCTGGTTTAAAAATGATGGTGCTCAAAATTTTACGCAGCGCGAAATAGGAACCTTTGGGACTAATCCCAATAAGGCTTACGCAGAGGATTTGGATCAAGATGGCGATATTGATGTTGTCGTTGGTGGACATAACTATGGCACCAATTTTCTGGCATGGTATGAAAATGATGGATCACAGGGTTTTACTTATAATGAAATCACACAAACTGCCGACGGGGTGTCAGATGTGGACGTGGCGGATGTGGATGGTGATGGCGATATGGACATCCTTACTGCTGAGAATCGGGAGGATCATGTGGTCATTTATCAAAATAACGGGAATCAGTCGTTCACAGCTTTGGAGGTATCAGACGACATTACCGGACCGGTACAGGCCTGTTTTGTAGACTTGGATGCTGATGATGACCTGGATATTGTGATAGGAGCGGATGGTGTAAACGCTGTAGGCTGGCTGGAAAATAAAGGAGGCTTCAATTTCACCTACTGGGAGCTGGCAGCGAATGAAGGAAATCTGATAGGTTTTGGAGATTTGGATGGTGACTCAGATTTGGATCTGGTATCTGTGTCTGAGGGAACGAATAAACTCTATTGGTACCAAAACAAAGCCAACGAAACTCCTGTGGTGAGCAGCCCTAAGTCTGATGAGGAGGTAGTGGCCGGAGTGGCTTTTTCGATTGACATGAGCGGGATATTTTCAGATCCCGATGGAAGCAATACTTTGGTGTATGCTATGACTATGACCAACGGGAATGACCTACCTGACTACCTCACTTTTAGTAATGCAAGCAAAACACTGACGGGAACAGCCCCATATGGATCAGATGGCACTTATAACCTTCGAGTGATCGCCACCGACCATGCAGGTGAAGCCGCATTTGACGATTTCGATTTTACGGTGAGTGAGCCTCCGCTGATCTCAGTGGTGAGCTTCACTCCTCTACGTGGTTCCTATCAGTCCACAGAGGTAGGTATTTCCATCACATTTGACAAAAATGTAGATGCCTCTACACTTCCTGGTTCGCTCATGCTATATGATGTTCAGGGACAGGTCGTTTCCGGGGATTTGGGGGGAGGTGGAACCGCTACAGTCACATTTACTCCGGCGTTTGATTTAGCTCAGAATCATGAATATACGGTTGTTCTTTCTGATCAATTAGAGGCCGAGGATGGATCCATTCGCACTTCACCCTTTTCGTTTTACTTTAAGACATCTGCCTCACCCGCTCCCGGAGCATTTGTGAAACAGTCGACCCTTGTTAGTCATAGTTTTCCACTAGGACTTGACTTGGGCGATTTGGATGGTGATGATGATTTAGATATTACAGTATCCGGAGGTACAGCTGCTACAGCAAACTTGCTGGTATCGGCAGGTGCGGATGCAGGTGTCACCAAGGATCTGGGTGTCCATGCATCTTCAATTCTTATTTTTGATTTGGATCAGGATGGTGACTTGGATGTGATTTCGGCCACCACGATTGATGATAAAATCACGCTGAATAAAAACGACGGGGCTGGCAATTTCACCATCACGGACATTGTGCCTGGTATTACAGACCCTGAAGCTTTCAGGATAAAGGACATGGACATGGATGGAGATTTTGACCTGATTGTGGTCTCTCATCTTTCTGTGGACATCTATCAGAATAACGGCAGTCTTACTTTCACCAAGCTTCATGTAAGCGATGATGATCACACCGCCTTAGAAGTATTGGACTATGACCTGGATGGTGATCTGGATATTTTGGGAGGAGAAAACGTATGGTATGAAAATGACGGACTACTTTCTTTCATCAGTCACAGCGGCTTTTTCTTCGATGACCTGGAAATGGATGATATCGATGGTGATGGTGATCAGGATATAATAGTCTCCCATGCCAATAACCTTACGCTTTATAATAATGATGGAACAGGCTCCTATGCGGCTGAAACACTGCTTTCCGGACAGGGCGCAGGTGTATTGAAAATAGTCGATTTGAATGGAGACGGTCATCTGGATGTGGTGACCTCTTTTCGATCGGATAATGCGCTCTTCTTTTTAGAAAATGATGGAAGTGGCGCGTTTACTTCAGCATTGCTCTCTGACCAGGAGTCGGATGTTATTGACTTTGAGGTAGGTGATTTAAATGGAGATGGAAACCTTGACATCATCGTTTGTAACTATGGAGACAATGAGGTCACCTGGTTTAAGAATCGATCCAATGCAGACCCTACAGTGGACAACGCCATGGCAAATCAGGAGACCAATGAAGATGCTCTTTTTACTTTTTCTATTCCTGAAAATACGTTCGCAGATGCTGATGAGGATGAGCTTTCACTATCTGCAAGTTTAACCGATGAGAGTGCCTTGCCTGACTGGCTTTCTTTCGACCCTGCCAGTCACACCTTCAGCGGCACGCCCCTTCAGGCAAATGTGGGTACAATCAGCATCAGGGTTACTGCCGATGACGGGCTGGAAGGGATTGTTTCTGATGATTTTGACATCACAGTTAACAATGTGAATGATGCGCCAGTAGTGAATCAATCCATTTCAACTAAGACGGCTTTAACGGATTTGACCTTTTCTTTCGAGGTGCCCGCAAATACTTTTGAAGATGAGGATGAGGATGTATTAACACTTACAGCAGGTCTCTCAGATGGGTCGGCCTTGCCGGACTGGTTATCGTTTGATGGTTCTACCAAAACATTTGACGGTACACCCACTGTGTCAGATGTGGCAAACCATACCGTAAGAGTTACTGCTACTGATCCCTCCACTTCCAGTGTTTATACAGACTTCACTTTAAAGGTCACATTGGACAATGATCCCCCGGTGGTAGCGGCGCCTGTACCAGATCTGGAAGCCAGTGAAGACCAGCCTTTTCAGTACAGCTTTGCGGCCAATACATTCACGGATCCAGATGACGATTTACTTACTTATAGCATGACCTTGCAGGGAGGCGACCCGTTACCATCTTGGTTGACCTTTGAAGCTACAGATTTTGAGTTGTCGGGTACCCCGTTGCAGTCAGATGTGAACACGTACACGATTGTGCTTACAGCAGCTGATGAGTTTGCTGAGGTGTCCGATGAGTTTGTGCTGACGGTGAATGCCGTCAATGATGCGCCCTTCCTGGTAGCTGGTTTGCCCGATCACAGTGTAGATGTAGGGGAGGACATCTCCATCGTCATCTCTGAGTCGGCCTTTTCAGATGAGGATCATGCAGAACTGATTTTTTCCATTAGAATGGAAGACGGAAGTGATTTGCCATCCTGGTTGACTTTTGATGCGACCAGTCGTACGCTCAGTGGGATAAGTTCTCTGGAGAATGTGGGTCAATATTCACTCAGGGTTACGGCTTCTGATGGAGAGGAAAGCGCTTCTGATGTATTTGTGTTGACAGTCATTTCCACCAATAGTTCGCCAGTTGTTCGCTCTTCGCTATCTCTTTTGAGGTTGGACATTGGGGATACACTGACCTTAGCCATGAGTACCCTATTTGAAGACCCCAACGGTGACGATCTGTCTTTTGAATCTCAGTTATTTGGAGGAGCCGAGTTGCCTGATTGGATGGTGCTTGCGGAGGATACGCTGACGATTACACCCACAGTGGGCACATTGGGAGAATATACTGTGGAGATTATAGCTTCAGACCCTTTTGATGAGTCAGTGTCCATGACATTTGACCTGGAGGTTTCCAAAAGTGATCAGACCATTTCTTTCACGCAGATAGCCTCAGAGGTGAACATCGGTGCGGAGAGTATCCCGCTTGAAGCTACAGCCAGCTCAGGACTGGAAGTAGTGTTTAGCTCATCCAATACGGATGTAGCGATGGTCGAAGGTGGGTTTTTAGAAATCATTGGTGCTGGCAGTGCAATCATCACCGCAAGCCAGCCTGGTGACGAAAGCTATAATGCTACTACAAGTCAGCAAACGATTACAGTCAGCAAGTATTCACAGTCGATTACTTTCGAACTACTCAGTGAAAAAACCTATGGAGATGGCTCCTTCGATTTGGAAGCTTATGCCAGCAGTGGGTTGGAGATTACTTATGAGAGTTCAGATGAAACAGTGGCTACCATCTCTGGCAAGGTGGTGACCATAATCGGCGCTGGTAATACTACCATTACAGCGAGCCAGCCGGGTGATGAGGAGTTTGACGTGGCCAGTGACGTGGCTCAGGTGCTTACAGTCAACAGAGCACCACAGCTGATTACTTTTGAAGCGATTGGTGAAAAAGCAGCTAACGAGAAACCCTTTGACCTGATCGCTACATCCAGTTCGGATCTTGAAGTTTCCTTTTCGAGCTCTGACGAAACGGTCGCTACCATCTCTGGAAATACGGTGAGCATCTTGTCATCGGGGACCACTACTATCACGGCCACTCAGGCAGGCAATGCGAATTACTTGCCTGCGTCGGAGGAGCAGATTTTATCCGTTTCTGATGTGACTAAACTCGATCAGACCATCACGTTTGTGGGACCTGATGATAGGGTGTTTGGCGATGCGCCATTTGAACTTAGTGCAACGGCCACCTCCGGTTTGGTGGTGAGTTTTGAAAGTTCGGATGAGTCGGTAGCCACTGTCAGTGGTAGCACTGTCACCATTGTGGGGGCGGGTTCCACTACGATCACTGCTACTCAGAATGGTGATCAGGATTACCTGTCTGCAGAATCAGTGGGACAGCCGTTTGAAGTGAGTACCGCTGAGCTGGTGGTGACACCAGATGATCAGGAAGTGGTATATGGTGAAGCGCTTCCTGAGTTTACTTATTCCATTTCAGGATTTGTAAATGGCGAGGATGTACAGGCCCTACTCGTACAACCTCAGGCAGGCGCTGGTTTATCTGGGATTCCGGATGCCGGAGTTTATGAAATCACCAGCTCAGGTGGAGAAGCAGCAAATTATTCTTTTGTATATACAGAGGGGGTGCTTACGATCCACAAGGCCACGGCATCAATAGTAATGACCCATTTGGAACAAGAGGAAGACGGCACCGGGAAGAGACCTGAAGTGACCACTGAGCCGGCTGACTTGAATTTTATCATGACATTCAATGGAGACGCTGAGGAGCCTGTGACAGCCGGCAGCTATGAGGTCTTTGTGGAAATCATTGAAACTAATTATACGGGATCCGCTACCGAAACTTTGGTCATTGCTTCCGAGGAGGTTTTGAGTGCACCGTCTCCAGTTCGGGTGAATGTCTACCCTAATCCGGCAAGTAGTCGCATCTTAGTGAAAACACCAGAGGTTGCCATTTGCAAACTGTATGAACTGGATGGTGGTCTCGTTCAGGAAGGGAGAAGCAATGAACCCATGGACATTAGCAGGGCAGAAGCGGGTATTTATATCCTGCAAATACTCAGCGAAGGTAAGGTCATTGATCAGGTAAAAGTGATCAAGAAGAACTAGGGCAGTCCCGGATACTTTTCGGGAGATAAGCCAACCCAAGGGGTTGGCTTTTTTTGTGTCTGATATGTTTAGGCTTTCAAGAAATCACGGATCAATTCAGAAATCTGTTCCGATTCAGTCAGAAATCCATCATGACCAAATGCGGATGTGACCAAACGGAATTTTGCATCCGGTATGAGCCCGGCAATGTACTGCTGCTCCTCCGGGGGGAAAAGTATATCTGTATCTATACCGATCACCAGTGCTTTGGATCGGATACGTTTCAGGGCAGTTTCTGCCGACCCGAAATGCCTGCCTACGTGGTGGCTATCCATGGCCTTGGAGAGGTAATAATAACTCTCCACTGAAAATCGCTTACGGAGTTTCTCACCCTGATATCGCTGATAAGAGGATGCCGAGAAGTCATCCCATCGCTGGTCTATGTCTCGCTGCGTTTTGTTATAGGTGTTGTAGTGCCTGTATGATAGCATGGCTATGGCTCGGGCGGCCTCCAGTCCTTTGGCACTATCGATGTTTTCCAGCGCCATTCGCTGCGCTTCGTTGAAGGCAATCCCCCATGGGGAATGGAAAGCGTTGGTCGCTAAGGGTACGATGTGATCAAAAAGTGTAGGCTCTTCCACGGCCCATTCCAGAAGCTGCTGTCCACCCATAGATCCACCGATTCCCAGATGGATGGTTTCGATTCCCAAATGCGCTTTCAGTAGCTTGTGAGCATTCACCATGTCACGGATCGTGACCAGAGGGAAGTTATAGTTTTTTGGTCCGGTGGTGCCGTAGCATGAGCCCAGCATATTGGCACATACGACGAACTTATCTTCCGGATCGATAGCCTTACCGGGACCCACAAGCTCGGGCCACCACTCCGCGGGGTTCCCGTTTGCAGTGAGGGCATGAAACACCCAGGCCACATTGGTCTTCTCACTATTGAGCGTACCGTAGGTGGTGTAGGAAATCCGGACATTCCGGAGTGTGTCTCCACACTCCAGGATGAACGGTTCTTCTACTTTGAGGATCGCAGATTTTGGCTGTATTTGTTCGATGGTATTAGGCATTAACTTGATTGTCTGCATATATTTTTTCGAAAGCCTGCTGGAAATCCGCTTTGATATCATCGATGTGCTCGATGCCCAAAGAGACTCTGAGCAGGTTGGGAAGTACGCCCGCATTTAATTGTTCTTCATTGGATAATTGCTGGTGGGTGGTGGCCGCAGGCTGTATGATCAGCGTCTTGGCATCCCCCACATTGGCCAGATGACTGACCAACTCTAGATTATCTACTAGTTGTGTGGCCAACTCTTTTTCTCCCTTCAGGGTAAATGAGAGCACTCCTCCAAACCCGTTTTTGAGGTATTTTTTGGCAAGCTCATGATAGCTGCTGCTTTTCAGACCTGGATAGTTGACGGTTTCTACCAGTGGGTGCTGCTCCAGCCATTGTGCCAGCTCCAATGCATTATCCACGGTGCGCTGCACGCGCAGTGATAAAGTTTCCAGTCCCTGCAAAAGCAAGAAGCTATTGAATGGGCTGAGTGCCGGTCCAAAATCTCTTAGACCTTCCACCCGGGCTCGGATAGCAAAGGCAATATTGGGCAGACCTAGCGGATTTCCTTCTCCAAACACATCCCAGAAGACCAATCCGTGATAGCCCTCAGAAGGCTCGGTAAACTGCGGGAATTTTCCATTGCCCCAGTTGAAATTTCCACCATCTACGATCACACCGCCAATGCTTGTGCCATGGCCACCGATCCATTTGGTAGCCGAGGCAGTGACCACTGAAGCCCCATGCTCCAAAGGTCGAAAGAGGTAGCCACCGGCTCCAAAAGTATTGTCCACTATGAGTGGAATATTGTTTGCTTTGGCTACTGCCGCGATCGCCTCAAAATCAGGCACATTGAAACCCGGATTGCCGATGGTTTCCAGATAAATGGCTTTGGTTTTCTCATCGATCAATTTCTCAAACTCTTCGGCCTGGTCGCTTTCAGCAAACTTCACTTTAATGCCGAGGCGCTTGAAGGCTACTTTAAACTGATTGTAAGTGCCGCCATAGAGAAATGAGCTGGACACAAAGTTGTCACCAGACTCCAGAATATTGCTGAGTGCGATAAACTGAGCAGCTTGCCCGGAGCCTACCGCCAATGCGGCCACTCCCCCTTCCAGTGCAGCGATACGCTTCTCGAATACATCATTGGTGGGATTCATGATCCGACTATAGATGTTTCCAAATTCCTTCAGGGCGAAAAGGTTAGCGCCGTGCTCGGAGTTTTTGAATCCGAATGAAGTAGTTTGATAAATAGGCACAGCCCGTGATCCTGTAGTGGGGTCTATTTCCTGGCCTGCGTGTAGTTGTAAGGTTTCAAATTTTAATGCTGACATGAGTGTATATTTTTTAAGATTCTAGAATAGTATATGGGGTATGCTTTTATGACCAAAGACAATACATGAATCGGCCTGCGGATTTTCCAATAACTAAAAGGAACAATACCTGCGGAATTAGCAGTAGTAACACATACAACAGAACCCTCTGTCGATCGGAGAATGTGAAATAGATAACCTTGCTTCAATGCTTGGCAAAAAAGCAGTTGCTTTCGCAAAAGTGTTTTTGTTGAATTTCATAACTATCAATTTATATATCAGGAATTAGCACCTTCCCGTTTAGGGTGGGGGTTGCTAGCGCTTCTTAGAGCCTGTCTCTCAGCGCTTCTTTATAAATCGATGCTTTATCGATTTGAGAGCACAAACGTAACACGGAAAAATTAGTTTGCAAAAAAAAAGAAGGGCAATAAAAAAATAAAGCCGGTCAGAAAATTCTGACCGGCTTATCTATATCTAATCGAACTAAAGTTATTAGCCCAATGCTTTTTTCATGACTTCCCCGATATCTGCAGGGGAGTTGACCACATGGATGCCATTGGCGGCCATGATCTTCATTTTGGCGGCAGCAGTGTCATCTGCGCCACCGATAATGGCTCCGGCATGGCCCATTCTTCTTCCGGGAGGTGCTGTTTGGCCGGCAATAAATCCTACTACAGGCTTTTTGTTGCCATTTTCTTTGATCCATTTGGCTGCCTCAGCTTCGTAGTTTCCACCGATTTCACCGATCATCACGATCCCTTCAGTCTCCGGATCCTCCATGAGCAACTGTACAGCATCTTTGGTAGAAGTACCGATGATAGGATCTCCTCCAATACCGATGGCGGTAGTAATACCCAATCCTGCTTTTACTACCTGATCGGCTGCTTCGTAGGTCAATGTTCCTGATTTAGAAACGATCCCAATATTTCCTTTCTTAAATACAAAACCTGGCATAATGCCCACTTTGGCTTCACCCGGAGTGATCACCCCAGGGCAGTTTGGCCCTACCAGTTTGGCTCCTCTGGCAATGGCGTAAGGTTTGGCTTTCATCATGTCCTTCACAGGAATACCCTCTGTGATGGTGATGATAACCTTGATGCCTGCATCAGCAGCTTCCATGATGGCATCAGCAGCGAATGCTGGTGGCACGAAGATGATAGATACGTCAGCACCTGTTGCATCTACGGCATCCTTCACAGTATTAAACACAGGTTTGTCCAGGTGGCTTTGTCCACCTTTGCCTGGAGTTACGCCTCCTACTACATTCGTGCCATACTCAATCATCTGAGTGGCGTGGAAGGTTCCTTCAGTGCCGGTAAAGCCCTGTACGATTACTTTAGAATCTTTATTAACTAGAACGCTCATTTTGGATTGGTTTCTATTTGAGTTGCAAAAATATTTGAAATGGACACATTGCCAAACGGATTGTGAATATAAAGTATTATAATACATTTGCGGCAGTCAGATGTCATCCGCCACATCGGCAAATTCAGTATAAAAACAAGGCATGCATAAGGCTGAAGGGTTTCAGATCATTTCGGAGGATAAAACTAAAATAAGCGCTACGCTTTTTTCAGGGGATGCCAAAAGCGCACATCTGATCATCGTGAGCCCTGCGGCTGGGGCCCCTCAGCGCTACTACAAAGGGTTTGCAGACTACGCTTGCCAATACAAAGAATTTGATGTGATCACTTTTGACTATCGGGGGATAGGAGACTCGCTGCACAGCTCGGTCAAAGACGAGCGCTGCAAAATGAGCGACTGGGGAGACAAAGACCTCAATAGCGTGATTGCCTGGGCGAATAAAAAATATGATAAAATTTTCCTAATAGGTCACAGTGTGGCGGGGCAGATTTTTCCAAAAGCGGCCAACAATGGGCGCATTAGATCAGCTTACTTTGTTGGGTCTCAATCTGCCTATAATGGACACTGGAAGGGCTTTTGGTGGCTGTATGTACTGATTTTCTGGTATATTTTAATACCCACCACTGTGGCCATCTACCGCTACTTGCCGGGCTGGACCATGGGTGGAAAAATAGATATCCCCAGGAATGCGGCACTCGAGTGGAGAAAGTGGGGAACCCACCCTCAGGGCGTATTGCAAGGGAGTAAGGAGATGGCCCAAAAATTTGATGCAGTAAGAATCCCAGTGCATTTTGTGAATATTCAGGATGATAAGCTGCTGGCACCTTCGGCCGCAACGCAGGCCCTGATGCATTATTATCGAAATGCCGTGACCACTTTCCAGTTTATCAAACCAAAAGATCTGGGATTTGAAAAAATTGGCCATTTTGGCTTTTTCAAAAAGAAGTTTGCCAGGAAGCTCTGGCCAATGCCCATCTTCTTCTTCACTCAGTTTTTAAATAAATTTGATTGATCAGTCCTCCGAAAGGATAAATCGATCAATAAATTCTCGCACCGCAGCATCACCACCTTTTCTGTCCAATACCACTTTCGCAATTTTCTTAATACCGGATGCTGCATCCGCCGGGCAGGCAGAAAAACCCACTTTTTGCATGACCTCCAGGTCATTGAGGTCGTCACCAATAAAACAGACCTCACTGTAGCTGATGTCGAGTGCTTTCATCCATTCATTTAAGACCTCAAGCTTGGGGCGTTGGCCCACATAAAAGTGCTTCATGCCCAGCATATTGGCTCGGGAGTTGACCATTTCTGTGGCCAGACTATGGCTAATGATGCCCACTTCCACGCCAGCCTTGATAGCTTCCTTGATACCTAGCCCGTCACGGGCATGAAATTTTTTAAACTGCCTGCCATCCTCCATGATGTAGATCCCTCCGTCGGTCATGGTGCCGTCTACATCCAGTACCAGGAGCTTAATGTGTGAAAGTTTAGACATCAGATTAATTTTTGACCCACCGCCTCTGCGACAGGTTTTAGTGAATGAAACATTTTGGTAAACTCATCAAAATTGAGTTGCTGGGCGGCATCAGATTTCGCCAGTTCGGGTGTTGGGTGGGTTTCTATCAGCAAACCATCAATCCCCATCGCTACAGCAGCTCTGGTGAGATCAGGGATGCCATATCTATAGCCCATGGCATGGCTGGGGTCTACCACCACGGGCAAGTTGGTGAATTCCTTCAGATAGGCCACACCGGTCAGGTCGAGGGTAAACCTGGTTTTATTTTCAAATGTGCGAATACCCCGTTCGCACAGCATGACATTGGGATTGCCACCGGAAAGGATAAACTCTGCTGCCTGCACAAACTCCTGCAGGGTGGTACCGAAGCCTCTTTTGAGCAGAACTGGTTTGGTAGACTTTCCGCATTTCCGTAGAATACTCTGGTCATACATGGCTTTGGTGCCGATTTGTACAATGTCTGCATGGTCAATCACCAGGTCCACATGAGAACTGTCCTTTACTTCGGTGATAATATTCAGATCATAAGTTTCCCGCACTTTTACCAGCATTTTTAATCCCTCTTCGCCCATTCCCTGAAAGGTATAGGGTGAGGTGCGAGGCTTGAAACAGCCTGCCCTCAATGTTTTGATGTTGAGGGATTTTAGCAGCTCAGCAGTCTGAGAGATTTGTTCCCAGGATTCTATGCTGCAGGGGCCGGCCATCATCATGGTATGATTGGTGTTACCACCTAACACGTCCTGGCGAATTTTAATATTTCTCTTATAAGACTGATAGTCCTTGCTGGCCAACTGGATGTCGCTGGACATCACAAAAGATTGATCAACGTAAGGGGCCAGGGCCGTCGGGACTGAGGTGATTTTGGAAGAAAGCACCAGTATGTCCCTGTCCTCTGACCGAAAATGGATGGCTTCATGTGCAGTAGCGAGGGTGGCTATTTTCTCAGGAGCCAGGTCACCTTTTAGGTGGATAATCATAGAGTCGAATTAATGCGTGTTAATATGAATTTATGGGGATTCAAAGATAGGGTTATTTCCAATTTCCATATTTTAGAGCAATGATGACAACAAGCAGCATAGCCGACCTGAGAAGCGATACCATCACACGACCTACACCTGCCATGCTGGAGGCCATGATGTCCGCTAAGGTGGGCGACGATGTGCTGGGCGATGACCCCTCAGTGAATGAACTTCAGGAGAGGATTGCGGCACTTTTTGGTGTGGAGGCGGCACTTTTTTGCCCTTCTGGCACGATGGCTAATCAGATTGCGCTGCGCATATCCACCAGCCCGCAGGATGAGGTGATCTGCGATAAAGATGCTCATATTTATCTCTACGAGGGTGGCGGAATGGCTTACAATTCTATGCTCTCCCCGAAGTTACTCGTTGGAGACAGAGGACGTCTTTCAGCGGAACAGGTTCAGGAAAACATCAATGCGGATGACATCCACTTTCCGCGAACCAAACTGGTAGGCCTCGAGAACACCATGAACAAGGGTGGTGGGAGTATCTACGATATCAGGGAGATACGCAGGATTCGAAAAGTTTGCGATGCTCATGGCCTGAATCTGCACATGGATGGGGCCCGGTTTTTCAATGCATTGGCGGAGACGGGGGAAGACCCGGCAGATTATGGAGGTTTGTTTGATACGCTCACTATTTGTTTTTCAAAAGGTCTGGGGGCTCCGGTGGGTTCTGTGCTGCTGGCCTCCAAGCCCATGGTCAAAGAAGCTAAGCGTGTGCGGAAAGCTATGGGTGGAGGCATGCGACAGGCGGGTTATCTGGCCGCGGCATGTACCTATGCCCTGGATCACCATCGTACCAGACTTTCCGAAGATCATCATAGGGCTAAGGTCATCGGCAGGGGGCTGGAGGGGCAGCCTTACATTGGAGAGGTGATCCCGGTGGTAACCAATATCGTGAGTGCCGAGCTGGATGGGATTTCACCGGAAGAATATTTGAAGAAGCTCGCCAAAAAGGGTGTCCTGGCCGTATCTTTCGGCAAAAAAGCAGTCAGATTTGTGACTCATCTGGATTTCACGGATGATCACCTGGAGCAAACACTTTCCACCTTCAAAAGCCTATGAAAAATTTTTATCAATGGACTATCCTATGCCTGATCGCAGCGCTATTGGCCGGATGCGCCAAGAACATTACTACTTCCAGGACTTCAGAGGTCTTTGAGGAGTTCTATGACCGCTTTCATGCTGACGAGCGCTTCCAGCTAGACCGGGTGAAGTTTCCGCTGTCCGGAGAGTATGAAGGCCCAGAGGGTAGTCAGCCCTGGGTAAAATCAGCCTGGGAGCCACATAAGCAAAAGGTGACCGAAATTTCCGATCCACAATACATCACCGATATCGTGAAAACGGAAGGTGAAGTCATCGAAAAAGTACAGGAGGATGGTGGCGGTTTTTATTCGGAGCGCCGCTTCCAACTGATCGATGGGAAGTGGTACCTGGTGTTTTACGATACAGTCAACCTCTAACCTCTTTTTACCACCAGCCATACACCGGCAAACACCAGAAGTGCTGCTATGAGGTGGCGGATGGATAGTATTTCCCCGAAGAAGGTACTGGCGATCAACGTGGCGAAAACAGGTTGGACGTAGATGTAAACACCTACCGTGGAGGGATTGACTTTTTTCAAAGCCCAGATGTTCAGTACATAGACGATCACTGTCACCCCTATGATCACAAAGGCCATGCTAAAATAGACTTTGGCGGTGAGGGCCTGCCATTCAATCTGGGTGAATTCATTCCAGCCAACCGGGAGTACCAGTAAAAAGCCGAAGAAAAAGATCCATTTGGCTACCGTAATGGGGGTATACCTGGCCATGAGTGGCTTCACCAGGACTAAGTAGACACCGTAGCTCATGGCATTGAGGAGAATGAGCACATCCCCTCTCCAGTTTCCCAGGGATATCCCTGTTCCAGGGCTGTAGATAATCAGAAATGCCCCGAGGAACCCAACAGCCAACCCGAGGACTTTTAAAAGGGTGACTTTCTCTTTCAGCAGGATTAGGGAGGTCACAAAGACCATCACCGGTGTGAGTGTCATGATGATACTCCCATTGATGGCGGTGGTTAGGCTCACTCCTTTGAAGAAGAAAAGCATGTTGATCCCTACACCAAAGAATGCGCAGAGCACAATCCGAACCCAGTCAGCACGCCAATTTATTTTTTCATTAACGGAAAGCCCTATGAGCCAAAAACAAGCTGTGGCGATGGCCACCCGTATCACGATCAGCCCAAAAGGAAGAATGTACTCTGGAGTGATGATTTTGACAATGCTGTAATTGGTGCCATAGAGGAGCCCCACCAGGAGCATGGCGATATGTTGCTTGAAATCCGGAATTTTCACGTGGCAAAGATATGGTCGCGGACTTAAGCCCTACCAGTTCCGCTGTTATTTTCGAGCCAGTTTGTCGTGGCTGAAATCACTTTGATCAGCAGGTAGTACAGGCCGGAACCAAGGGCGCACACAGACCAGAAGAGGTGATCAGCTAGAAATGTCACGGGATGAAATTTTTCCGGAGCTGCTATGGCTCCGGAGAGTTGGAATAGGAAGAAAATGCCGAAAATGGCAGCAATCCCATTTTTCTCCTTTCTCAGCACTTTTTTCCAGTTGAAGGCCCGGGTACTGGGTTGGTATTTTCTCAGGGAGGGAAAGAAGACAGGGGTGTTGTTCTTCCAGGTCAGGTAGTCTGCTCCGAACTCTGTTTCCAGAAAGGTCTCTTCCGTGAAGATGATGAGTCGATAAAACCACCAAAAGCTCAACAGAAATAAGATTGTGAACCCAAGGTGCTGGCAAAGGAGAACCACTGCCAGCCAGAGGAGGAAATTGCCAAGGTACAGCGGGTTTCTGGTCACAGCGTAAAGTCCTGTAGTGTTAAGCTGATGGGCTACCTGCGTGGCTGTGTTTCTTCCGGAGGTACCTTTTGGGCTATAACCTACTGTAATGATCCGAATGATCAGGCCTGATAGGGCCAGGCACAAACATGCGAGATCGTAGGTGCGTTGGTCATCTTCGGTAAAGAAAAAAGCAGAGTGTCGGGCTTGCAGAAAAAAAATAATCAATCCGATGATCAAAAAAGCCACTGGGAGGAGACCACGAAATTTGAATAAAAACTGGCCTTGTCGCAGCATTTTATTTTGCCGATTTGTACTCTGCATAATGAATGATTTGCGCTGGTTATTTTTTGCGAAATGTAAATTTAACGGACGTTGGTTCGGCGCAAATAAAGTGAAAATATTTACAACGAAAATGGACTTGCAATCGTTTGCAATTCGTATAATTGTACTACGATTCTATATTCTGGTAACTCTAAAAAGACAGCTTATGGTATTCACCGAGATTGACAAAAAGACTATGCAGATCCTCTGCACCCTTGCAAAGCTAGCCGGGCCTGCTGGAGAGAAAAGAGATGCAATTGTTAATATAGGTCAGTTTTTGGGAGTTCCCAAAGATGACACTTTGGAGCTGCTGGAAGAATGGGAGGAGTATGATATCATGCATTTGGCTTCAGAGGAGGAAAAGCGGCATTTTGTTAATTATTGCTTCTCCTATATGAATAAGGATTATCACCCCAAAAAATCCGAAAGAGAATTTTACCAACAGGTTGTTAATAACCTGGGGCTAACGGCCAGATTCGATAACTGACATTTTTCAATCCAAAATTGAACAGCTTTCCTTTCTAAAGGAAAGCTGTTTTTTTATATCCTTTGGCCACCGGGCCATTTATCTTTGTGGTATGAGCATTTTTCAAGACAACTCCCCGTTGGCGGAGCGGATGCGGCCTTCCAATCTGGATCAGCTCATCGGTCAGGAGCATTTGGTGGGTGAGAAGGGCATTCTGAAGCGATCCATCGCTTCGGGTCGAGTGCCTTCCATGATTTTGTGGGGACCTCCCGGTACTGGAAAAACCACCCTGGCCAATATCATTGCCAATCAGGTGAAAATGCCCTTTCATACCCTGAGTGCCATAAGCGCTGGCGTAAAGGACATCAGGGAAGTAATTGGAAATATACGTGGCGGCAGCAAGGCCATTCTCTTTATTGATGAGATCCACCGGTTCAATAAAGGCCAGCAGGATGCCCTGTTGGGCGCAGTAGAAAAAGGAGCGATCACGCTGATTGGGGCCACTACAGAAAACCCAAGCTTTGAGGTGAATGCGGCCCTACTTTCCAGATGTCAGGTGTACACGCTCAATCACCTGGAAAAAGGTCATCTGAAAACCATCATCGAAAAAGCACTGGTCGAGGATCATGAGTTGAAGAAGATGCAGGTGGATTTGAAAGAGACCGAAGCACTTTTTAACCTCTCAGGAGGGGATGCCAGGAAGCTCCTGAACATCCTGGAGCTGGTGATCAAGAGCGATGAAAATACGAAGGAAATTGTGATCACCGATGAAAAGGTGATCAATGCCGTGCAGCGCAAGACGGTACTTTATGACAAGTCTGGGGAGATGCATTATGACATCATTTCTGCATTCATCAAATCCATCAGGGGGAGTGACCCCAATGCAGCGGTGTATTACCTCGCGCGAATGATCGAAGGAGGAGAAGACGTCAAGTTCATCGCCCGCAGGTTGCTCATTTTAGCTTCTGAAGACATTGGCAATGCCAACCCCACTGCGCTGGTCATGGCCAATGCGACGTTTCAGTCAGTCAACGTAATTGGCTATCCCGAATCCCGGATTATTTTGTCACAATGTGTGACCTATCTGGCCTGCTCGCCCAAGAGCAATGCCAGTTATGAAGCCATCAATGAAGCTCAGCGGGTGGTCGCCCGAACAGGTGATTTACAAGTGCCCATGGCCATTCGCAATGCCCCTACCAAGCTGATGAAGGATCAGGGATATGGCGAGGGTTATAAGTATGCGCACGCTCATGAGCACAATTTTGCCGAAATGGAGTTTTTGCCGGAGGAAATCAGGGCCACCAGGTTTTATGATCCGGGGAAGAACCCCCGGGAGGATGAACTGCGAAAATTTCTCAAAAACCGATGGAAAGAGAAGTACGGATATTGAGTGTAATTACCAGGGGCATCTGCTTCTAAGTAAGCAAATCCTACTAGCTTTGTGTTCTTTTTCATTTAAATCCAAAAAACACCCTCGATGCCTATTCTTCATGGACCTTTCAGGCAAATTATTGCACTTTGGGACATTCCCTTGAAAGGGAAAATTCAGAACGAGCAGCTCACGGTGATCGAGCAGGGAGGGGTAGTGGTAGAGGATGGATACATTGTCAACATCGCTCCGTTTTCTTCCTTTGACGTCCGGGATTACGAATACCACCCCATTGAAGAAGACATGGTGCTTATCCCCGGACTGGTGGACTGCCATACACACCTCGTGTGGGGAGGAAGTCGCTATCAGGACTATACCATGCGTACTTCGGGGCGATCATATCAGGATATTCTGGCAGCTGGAGGAGGTATTTTTGATTCAGTCCGAAAAACTCAGCAGGCCGAATCGGAGGATCTCCTTCAAAACTTAATCCGAAGAGCCGATAAGCATCTGAATGAAGGAGTGACCACCATAGAAGTGAAGACCGGTTATGGACTGGAAACAGCACACGAACTTCGGCTGTTGGAGGTGATCCGGGATGCAAAGTCGGTGGTGAAGGCCGATCTGGTCCCCACCTGCCTGGCAGCTCATGTGTGTCCCAGGGGTTACGAACCTGCAGCTTTTTTGGCTTACCTGGAAAATGAGCTACTCCCTCAGGTGTTGGTAAGGGGGCTGTCCAAAAGGGTAGACATTTTTGTGGAAGACAATGCTTTTCCTGAGCCCCTGGCGCGACCTTACCTGTCCGCGGCACGCAAATTGGGCTTCGAACTGACAGTACATGCTGATCAGTTTAGTGTAGGGGGCAGTAAGTTGGCGGTGGAAATGGGGGCATTTAGTGCTGATCACCTGGAAGCCTCTGGCGAAAATGAGATCAAAGCCCTGGCCACTTCGGATGTGATTTCAGTGGCTTTGCCAGGAGCCTCTTTGGGGTTGGGAATGCAGTTTACTCCCGCGCGAAAGTTGCTGGACGCTGGTGCGAGTCTGGCCATTGCGACCGATTGGAATCCGGGATCTGCGCCCATGGGCGATTTGCTGGTGCAAACCTCCCTGCTGGGGGTATATGAAAAACTAACCGCCGCTGAGCTGCTTGCCGGGATTACCTTCCGGGCTGCTCAGGCGCTCAACCTGAGGGACCGGGGCCGGTTGGCCATTGGTGAGCGTGCGGATATGATCGCCTTTTCCTTAAAGGACTACAGAGAGATTTTTTATCATCAGGGGAGTGTGAAGCCATCGCTGGTTTGGAAAAGCGGGCAGCTCACCTGAAGTCATAGATTTTATACTAGACCAAATATGTATCAGTCACCAAATAAGAAAATTTGGACGGGGAGAAATGACCCGTTTGATGGGGAAGATGGCCACTTGTGGCATCATGTAGTGGAGGTAGTGGACATGGAAAAAAGCCTGGTGCCTGCCGTCCACCCCAATCAGGTAGCTATTTTGGGTTTTGCTTCTGATGAGGGTGTGAAAAGAAATCAGGGAAGACCCGGAGCCAAAGATGGTCCGGATGTTATCCGAAAGGCCATGTGCAATCTGGCCGTACACTTCAATAGTGACGAACTCATGATCAAAGACGTGGGCAATGTGGCCACGGTAAAAAGCAAACTGGAAGAGGCGCAAAAGGAGTTGTCGGAGAAGGTAACTACTTTACTAGGCGCCGGGTATTTCCCAATCTTGCTTGGAGGTGGACATGAGATCGCCTATGGTCACTACAATGGCATCTACGAGTTTGTGAAGGATAAGCCAAAAAGAAATATAGGAGTCATCAACTTTGATGCACATTTTGATTTCAGGTCTTACGCCAACGGCGCACATTCGGGTTCGCCCTTTCGGCAAATAGTAGACGACTGTGAGGAGCGTGGAGAGCAAATTCATTATCTACCGATAGGGATTAATCAGGCGGCCAATCAGCGGGCACAGTTCAAGGTAATGGAGATTTACAACCAGACCTATATCCCGCTGGAGGAGGTCCGCATTGATACCATAGAGGAGATCAAAATGCGTATTTTGGGCTTTGCCGCACGTATGGATTACATCTATATCACTTTGGACCTGGATGTCATGTCCATGGGCTTTTCGCCTGGTGTGAGTGCTCCGGCGGCCTTCGGTGTGTTTCCCTATTTGGTTCGGGGAATGATCAAAACCATCCTGGGTACTGGCAAGGTCATCAGCTTTGACGTGGCGGAATTTAACCCCACCTATGACGATGGGCGTACTGCCAAACTGGCTGCTTCGTTTGTGTATGATGTGGCCATGAGTCGCAAGAAGAAAGAGAAGAGTTGAAAAAAGCGCTCCTGCCAGACGGCAGGAGCGCTTTGGGTTTTCTAGCCCTTGCTGATGACAGCAGTTGCTTCTATCTCCACCAGCAGCTTATCGTCTATCAGTGCCGACACTTCTACCATGGTGGTGGCAGGCTTGATGGTGCCGAAAAATTCTCCGTGTGCCCTGCCAACTTCTTCCCACTGAGAAATGTTGGTGACGTACATGCGTGTGCGCACCACGTCTTGTAGGGAAGCCCCGGCTTTCTTGAGTGTTGCTTCTATGATTTCCAGGCAGCACCTGGTTTGCTCATAGGCAGACCCGTAAAAAGGAGCACCATCTTTTACCGGTGCTGTGCCGGATATTTCTATCACGTTGCCAATGACTACCGCCCTGCTGTAGCCAACTTTGTCTTCCCAGGGGCTCCCCGAGGAAATGTTTGTTCTCATATGTTGATTTATTGATTTAAAATGATGGATTGATCCATTCGGAATTTGATGATGACCGGTTTATTGGACAAGTTTTCAAAAAGCGGCTGTAGGACAAGTCGGGCATTCGTTCGGGTTTGCTCCAGGATGCCCATTTTCAGAGCCGAAGCTTTGATTTCTGCTTCAGCCACTTTGTATAGTTCCTCCATGAATTTTTTCTGATCGTTCTTGGCTATTCCGGAGATCTCCAGGTCATAGAGCCTTGATTTTTCCAGATCTATTTTGAAATAGCAGAGGTTCGGTGCGGGCAGGGTCACATAGAGGGTGTAGTTATCCTCCCTGATGTCCTCTTTTCGTACGGCAGACAGGTCGATGCAACCGGCAGCACTTCCCTGACTGATGAGCACCGCCCTGGAGTCGGGAGCCAGAGATGTGGGCAATTTGAAAAACTTAAAATCGATTTTATCCACCGCCTTTTTTACTTCCGTCACCTCCTGAAAATTGTATTTTACCAGCTCCAGATTTCCCATTTCCTCTACACGTGTGAGAATGGTGCTCTGGTAAGTGTCTTTTCCTCCCGTGATCACATCCAGTGAGAGCTTCTCCTCCAGCAGCATCAGTGTGAGTAGGAGTACTACCAATAGCCAGGGGAGTATTTTGAGGATGATTTTCAGAAGACCGATCATGTGGTCAATTTATCCAAGGCTGCGGTGAAATCAAAGCGAAGAGGTACACCGCGCTACTTTCATTAGAATCATTACTTTTGTCGGATTATCAATTTTACAACCTATTCCCTTTTATGCTTCAGATCAACGAATTTCTTAGCCTCATTGACAGTTTCATTGGTGGGGCAGTCTGGTTTCCTTATGCCCTGCTAGGTACAGGTTTGTTTTTCACTATTTACCTCAAGTTTCCTCAGGTCAGGTTTTTCAGACATGCCCTCCGCATTGTGAGTGGAAAGTTTGATCGAAAGGATCTTCCAGGCGATACTTCGCACTTTCAGGCATTGTCTACAGCCCTTTCTGGCACGGTAGGTACGGGCAATATTGCGGGTGTTGCGTTTGCGGTACACCTTGGTGGCCCTGCGGCTCTTTTTTGGATGCTTGTGACTGCTGCTTTGGGTATGTGTACCAAATTTGTGGAGGTTTCGCTTTCGCATAAGTACAGAAACAAACTGGATGACGGCACCATGGCCGGTGGGCCAATGTATTATATGAAAAATGCCGACTTCAAAATAGGAGGTAAAAAAGTGAACCTGAAGTGGCTGGCGACCATCTTTGCTGTGGCTACGGTGCTGTCTTCGTTTGGCACAGGGAGTCTCCCTCAAATCAACAGCATCTCCAGCACCATGTTATCCACCTTCGGAGTTAATCAGATGCTGACAGGCGCGGTACTGGCTATTTGTTTGGGATTGGTGATTATCGGAGGGATCAAGCGGATCGCTGCGGTGACTTCCAAGCTGGTACCCGGGATGGCCATAGTTTATTTCATTGGAGCCTTTGCCGTTATATTCTTCAACATCGAAAATATTATCCCTTCTTTCGTTTCCATCTTTAGTGATATTTTCACTGGTACGGCTGCTACTGGGGGCTTCATCGGAGCCAATCTTGCTTTTGCCTTCAATCGTGGAGTGAACAGAGGACTCTTCTCCAATGAAGCGGGTCAGGGGTCAGCACCTATTGCTCACGCATCGGCCAAGGCTAACGAGCCATTGTCTGAGGGTATGGTGGCCATTCTGGAGCCTTTTATTGATACCATTATCATTTGTCTGGTGACTGGCCTGGTACTACTTTCCTCTGGTGTATGGTCAGAAAAGCACAATAATCAATTTGAATATGCTGAGATAGAGATACTCAACGATAGCTATAAAGAGAGCAACCCAGATAACTCTAAAACCATCTATGACCATTTGAATGGCATCAAAGCATTGCCTGTATATACTGGCGCACTGAATGTGGTGGATGGTAAAATACAGAACGAAGACATCACGTTTCTGCATTCAAGAAGTTTTGCAGAAAATGTCATGGTCTACAAAAATGAAGGGCTCCTGACGGATGAGGTTTTCACCGGTCAGGTGGAGATTGTCAACGGGACAGTGACCGACAGTAAGCCGCTGAAGTTTATTGGAGAGTCACTGGTGCACAGTGCACCACTTACGGCCATTGCCTTCAACAGAGGTTTTTTTGGTGACTATGGTCAGTATATTGTCTCCATTGGCCTGCTATTATTTGCCTTTAGTACGGCCATTAGCTGGTCCTACTATGGAGACCGTGCCATGACTTTCTTATTCGGTTCTAAATCCGTGATTTACTACCGCATCGTCTATGTCATTGCCTTTTTCTTTGCGGCTTTTCAGGATACCACCATCATCTGGACCTTGTCCGGCATCACCATAGCTCTGATGACGATACCCAACCTGATCGGGATCATTTGGTTGAGGAAAGACATGAAGCAAACGATCAAAGAATACGGCGAGTTCTTCGAGAAAACTTTCCCGGGTGAAAAACATCCAAAGTTTTAACAGAAGTTCTTCTTTTGCGAAAGCCCTCCAGATCAAGTATCTGGAGGGCTTTTTTATACCAGCGCCTGAAGCAATACCATCCAACGCCAAATAATGACCGCATACAAAATCCTCATTACGCTCTGATAAACAATTCTGTACTTTAGCGCTTCTAAGAATAAACACAAACTGAAAATGAAGCAATTACTGGTACTATCCACGGCCTTATTGGTCTCTTTTGGGAGTTTTTCTCAAAAACTGGTGAAGGACATAGACAAGAAAGTTCAGCTAAGTGAAATCAAATCACACTTGTATTTTTTGGCCTCCGATGAGCTGAGAGGAAGAAATACAGGTACTCTAGAAAATGAAATAGCGGCCAGATACATTGCGGAGCGGTTTCGCTCTTATGGAGTGAAAATGGCTCCGGGTATGGATTCCTATTTCCAACCTGTTTCCCTGATCAAAGAAGTAAGTCCCCAGAAAGCTACTTTGTCGGTAGGGGAGAAAACCTTCAATCTGGGAGATGATATGGTCTTCTACAGTTCTACCAATGGGACATTCAGTGGTGAGGTCATCTATGTGGGTTTTGGCTTGGAGGAGGACCTGGAAGGTAAAGACCTCAAAGGAAAAATAGTGGTAGCCAAAGCCGGGAATGGTAACCCTGATGAGAGACTTACCCCTTATACCATCCAAAAGCAGGAAATGGTGGAGGCGGCAGGTGGATTAGGCCTGGTGGAACTTTATAAGCCCGGTCGTTATCCATGGAAGCTCATTCAATATTACTTCTCAGGAGAAAAGTACCGACTCGACAAAGGCGAAGTGGGAGGCAAATCCACATTTCCATCGGCATGGCTGTATGACTCGGGTGATGTGCTGGCCTATTTTGAAGAAAGTGATGGGGCGCTTGCCACGATCACGATCGAGGGTAAAAATAATCTGTCCATATCTGTACCCAATGTAGTGGGCTACATAGAGGGGACCGACCCCACGATGAAAAGTGAGTATGTCATGATCTCGGCGCACCTGGATCATGTAGGTGTGAGCAAGGCAGACGGAGACTCCATCTGGAATGGTGCCCGTGACAATGGCATAGGCATAGCCAATATGCTCACGGCTGCTGAGTATCTAAGCAAAAACCCACCCAAGCGATCTGTGGCTTTTTTAGCATGCAATGCTGAGGAGAAAGGACTGTTGGGTAGTCGTTGGTACGCGGATCATCCTGTGTTTCCCCTGGAAAAAACCGTTTTTGACCTGAATACTGATACCGGAGGGTACAACGACGTGACGAAGGTAACCGTGGTAGGATTTAATAGAACTTCAGTGACACCACTTTTCGTGAAGTCAGCCCAGGCCTTTGGACTTACCGCCATAGATGATCCTTTGCCAGAAGAAAATTATTACGATCGATCAGACAATGTGAGCTTTGCGGCCAAGGGCGTGCCTTCGGTCTCCTATGATCCCGGATATACCGAAATGAACGAAGAAATCACTAAATACTACCATCAGCCTACAGATGAACCCAATACGCTGGATTATGAGTATCTGACGAAATACTCCAAATCGTTTATTTACGCAGTGTGGCTCATTGGCAACCGTACCGAGGAGATTTTCTGGGAAGCGGGAGACAAGTACGAAGAGGCAGGGAAAGCTCTGTATGGAGTGGAGTAAGCGCTTATTAAACAACACACCCGATACCACCTGGCCTTGCCGGGTGGTTTTTTTATATCTCAAAGTAACGCCTCACCACGCCGCGCCAGATTTTGTAACCCTTCTCATTCATATGAAGCTGATCTTCCAGATAGAGTTCCGGACGGGCTACATTTCGTTCATTGAGCATAGAGTCGAACACGTTGATGAGGCGGGCTTTGTCCAGACCCATCAGTTCCTTCCTGATGAGCTTATTGGTAAGCTGTATTTCCGGTAGCAGGTAGGTGCGTATAGGACTGGGTTTGATGGTAATGAAATCCAAAGGCATCCTGGGAAAAGTGAGTCGAACCATCTTCACCAGCATGCGAAATTTTTTCAGCACTTTCTCTGGTTTGATGCCATTCGCCAGGTCATTGTCCCCTACATAGATGACCATATGGGACGGCTCAATGTTGGCGAAAAGACGCTCGAAGTAGTAAATACACCAGGAGAAAGAAGATCCACCAAAGCCAAGGTTGAGGATGTTCAGGGGAGTCAGGTCATTTTCCAGGTTTTCCCATAGCCTTATCGAGGAGCTTCCATAAAATACGACAAGGTCCTTTTTATTGGGGTGATCAAGGATTTTTTGCTCAAGCGCCTCGATCTCCTCTTCAAATTCAAAATCCATAATATGTTCATCCATGGGTCATTGCACTAAGACTTCCTGGATTGTTCCAGGGCTCGCTCCACATAGTCGCGGTATGTTTCCTGATACTCCGAAAGAAATTGCTTCATCTCTGTTTTGCTTTCAGGGTCGCTAATATAGTCAGACACCTTGAAAGGGGGCAAAATGAGGCAGGAGAAGCAATTGTTTCGGGCACGCTTCTCAAAATTGGCCATGGCCACAGGCACGATCCAGGGTTCTTTTTTCATGGAAAGTGCCAGGTTGAAGGCCCCCGATTTGAATGGTCCGGGGGATTCTTCAGTGCTGTAGGAGTTTCCTTCCGGGCTAATGATGAGGTTGCCGCCTTTGGCAAGGTGCGCACCGGCTTCATTGTAAAACATTTGGCGTACCTGCTTCTTGAGTTTTTTAGGTTTCGTTCCCGAATCTTCAGTGAACACATCTATGTGCCCCAGGCGTTGGTAGTATTCCTGATGTGCAAACTCTTTGCTCAGTCCCACCCGCACGATGCGCAAGCCCGGATCACCATATTTTTTCATCAGCACCATGCTGCTGATAAAATGAGAGTCCAGAGTGATTTGAAACTGGTTGGGCAGGGTGTTGTACGTATGGTTTCGGAGGTGATTGTATATGAAGATATTACCGGATTTTTCTGGCAGGTTTTCCTGGCCCTTGATGATGTGCTCCTGATGATCGAAGATCTTCATATAGGCGGCCGCACTGATTTTTCTGACCTGCTCTGCAGGCAAGTCCTTAGGGGCACCCACCACGCTGTTGTACACATTCACCAGGCCTTTGTAAAACTGTTGTTCTTTTCGGATTCCTTCCAGAATGTCCAGTGAAGAGAGTGCTACAGTCTTCTCCAGTGAAGTACCGTGTTCTTTGAGACGCTCCAGGGTGTCAATGGCATCGGTCACTGTGAGCTTATTGTCCAGCAGGTGAGGTATTTTGTGCAATGGAGAAGTAAGCGTGAGCCTGGCGCTGTTTTGGTCGATCAGGTTGCTGATGGCCACCACTTCATGGTTGAGTCGAGAGGCAATGATCCTGGCTCGGATGGCTTGTAGCTGGTGGCTGATCAGCCAGAGGAGTCGCTTGAAGTACTGTGGTGAGAAAGTAGGGTTGAGCTTGATGATCCTGTCCATGCTGGTCTGAGGCACAAAATAGACCAGGGTATCCTGGACGGCATGCGCATTGATGATGTTGGCTTTGAACACGGATGAGGCCCAGCTGAGTACAAACCCAGGAGTGGTGATTTGTGTGAAACTTACATTTGCCTGATTTTCGCTGTGGTAGCTAAAACGGACTTTGCCCATCCCGAGAATAAACAGGCCATCAGATTTTTTATCCTGGGTGTAGATGATTTCATTGGCTGCATACATCCGGCGCTCTACATTTTGGGAGAGAAACTCTAGCGGGACTTCATCAAAGGCCTCGAAAAACGCAGATTTTCTTAGGAATTTGACCAGGTCTTCTTCCGGAGAAGGCGCCGTGATGGTGAACCCATTGGAGCTTTCGGGAAGTGAGGGCAGCACAGATGGGGCTTTTGCATTGAGAATTTTTACCGCGATTTTAATGAGGTCTCTGGCCCTTCCGCAAATGTCTCTGAGAAAGGCAGTGCCCAGTTCAGGGTTGGCTTCCAGAATCTCGCGGAGCTCCTCGTGGTTCCATTTGATAAAGGTGGCCGAAAGCGAATCCACTTTCACAGTGGTGGCATATCTGCCGGGCGAATTGAACCCACTCCACCCAATGGGAGTCAACCTGGTGTCACTTTCACCAACTTCTATTTCTCCACCTGAGTCATCCATGGACAGAAAAAACCTTACGCGACCCGATTTCATCAGATAGAAATCATTCGCTTTGGCAAATTGCTGAGTCAGGATTTCACCGTTTTTTAAACGGATTTCCATACCCTTGTCCAATAAAGAGGGGTCAATTACGGAGTTAATATTCAAAGTCTTCACTTATTGAAATATTTTTAATTTATTCAACCAAAAGCAAAATATTATTTAATAAAAATAGATAATTGTTGGGAATAATAAAAATATAGTGTGGTTTTGATGGAGTTGTGAGACTTGAATTTTTGGTGCTGAAAGTGTACGTTGTTTCATTCTTATTGTGAAAATGAGTGGTGGGTGCCCTTATCTCAGGGCGTATAGTAGGGGGTATGTATGCAAAAAAACCAATGGGCACGGGTGAATGCGCAAATGGCTAATGCCGGATCAAACGGAATTCTAGTGGGGAGATTTTATTAAAGATGGATAGTGATCCGTAATCTGGCATCTCATTTGACTCAATCCAACTGATTGGCTGCTTAGCCTTCATTTTCTTTGCTTGCCCAAAGAAAACGAAGCAAAAGAAAAGGCACCAACGCAAAAAATCATTTTGACTCATCGTTTATTGACTTTTTTAAAGACCTTCTGAAGTCAAAATGATTCACACTTGCCTTGGATGCCCCACCCGCCTTTGTGTCCTTACTTTTCTGGATCTACAGTGGAATAGTTATTTTTTTGCAAAAAATAACTATGTAGTGATGCCCCACACAAATATCGCTTGATCCATAGTGCCATCAGAAAACTTGATAGAGCTGATATGACAAAGCATGCTCAGAACAGCGCATGCCAATACACTGACTGAGAATTCTCAGCAGGAGATCATTTCGGAAATGTTGTTTGGTGTGAAGTATTATAGCGTATCCCGGTAGTTCACAGGACTACATTGTGCAAATTTCACGTCCTTGCTCATCGGGAACTTCGCACTGTTGATAAACTCATTCAGGAGTTGATCAAACTCTGCCTGTCTTTCTACACTGAGTTCACCTTCCTCAAATTGATAGATGAAATATTCGATGGAGCCATCGGCGGCAAAATAGATTCTGTTGAAGCAGCGGGTCTGTCCACCCCATCTGAAATCGTTGCTATTCAAATAGGTGCTTAGGTCACGAATCATCGCGTAGTATGCCTGAATGTACTCGGTTTGCTGCTCAGAAAACACCGCCAGGTTGGGATCACTGTGTATGCCACTCTTGTAGGTACTGTCCAGCTCTGCTACGTTGATACCCTGGTTTTTGGCTTCCTCAAAGGAGATGGCCATTTGCCCGAAGGACTGGATAGAAAGCAGACTGAGAATAATGATTGGAATGTACCTGAATATTTTCATGGTTGGCTTTGATTAAAACGGGGCAAAAGTAGGACAAAACCAAGAGAACGAAAAGGTGAACCTCAATGAATGAACTTGTAACCTGTTTGGGAGAGCATTTTTTCGGATGAAACCTCTTTGTAGGGTTTGGCTTCCTCTGTGAAGTCCGGAATTTCGACGCCCAGGTCTTTTGCCGCCAGGGTATAAAACTCGGCTCTGGTCTGGCGATGGGGGGAGCAAGCGTTGAATGTTTGATTCCAGTGATGGTCTCGGATGATGGTTTGGATAATGCCTATACAGTCGTCTAAATGGATCATGTTGACCGGGTTATGAGCGCCACCAAGCTGCTTTTTGCCTGCCAGAAATCTACCGGGGTGCCGCCCTGGGCCATAGAGCCCACCAAACCTGAGAATGGTACTTTGGAGGTTGGGGACTTCTGTGAAGAGGTGCTCCATCTGCAGTAGCGAGATACCAGCCCTGCTCAGGCTATTTGCCGTGGCATCCTCCTCCGTGACCACCCGATTGAGATCAGGATAGACCGCCGTAGAGCTCACAAAGATCACTTTGGAAACCCTGGAAACAAGCATGTTTTCTCTTACGGATAAAAGTTGCTTTAGGTGAAAGGACGGGTCTTCGTTTCTATTTCTGGGTGGGAGATTGATAATGATAAGGTCACTTTCGAAAAAATCTTTCGGTCCCTGATACGTGGGGTTAAGATCTATCAGATACGGATGGATACCTGCGGTGTGCAAAAGAGATATTTTTTCAGGATGTGTGGTACTGCCTTTGACCAGATGTCCCGCTTTTATGAGGGCTTTGGCCAGCGGGAGGCCTAACCAGCCACATCCCAGGATCGAGATTTTCTCCATAGCGCAAAGGTAAGGCTGAATAGTGGGGCGTATCAAAAAAACTCGGCGAGTAAGAATTGGTTGAATTTGATATCTTTATTGGCTGAAGATTCTAAACTCATTTTTTTATGAAACACCGCTTGATACTACTACTCTGCCTTTCCTGCTTTTTTTTGATGACCAGAGCACAGGAAAGGGACGAGAATATTGTGACGATCATTGATGACCTCACTATCCAGTGGGACAATTCTGCAGAGAAACTTAGAACTTATGAGGGCTTGATGGACTATTGCCGTACCAAGGCATATAGGGATAACACCATCTTGCTCTTAAAGCAAATTCATCATTATGACAGTGCCCTTTACAGGATTGTACAGAGTAAATTTCAGACGAGCGAGGATCCTGAGGCCAAGGCCACCTTGGATGACATCAGTACGCTGGAGACGGATTATACCACAGGCGCTTTTCTGATGTTTCTGAGACAGGAGTGCACCTCTTTGAATGATAATGAACGCAACAAGACCATGGATGATTATAAGAAGGTGTCCAAGGAACTGGAGAAGGAAATGAAAAAGTATGTGGAAGCGATCACCAAACAAATAGACGTGGTGGACGAACATATTCATCACTTAAAAGGCCTTTGAGTTACTCATAATACGCACCAAAGAGAATCATCATTTCATCGGTGCTTCTCAGCCCAAAGGCCAGATCTCGGTCTTCCCAGTTGTTATAGGTGGCCTCCAGCATGAGGCCCTCACCGGCTTTGAGGCCGAGGGGTGGATCCAATTGCAGAATAGGTGGGTGCTCCCAGTCATTGGAGAAGTAGACAAGCTCACCGTGGCGTTCTCCCCCTGAGATGAACACTTTGAAGGAGGTGTTGTGCTCATGCGCGTGAGACCAAAGTTGAAAAATATGCCGATCCTTATCAAAGGTGTAGGTTTTTTGAATGGTGGTTACTTTTCCGGCAGGTAGATAGAAGTTGTCATTATTGAGGTTGAGAATTTGAGCAATATGCGTGACCTCACTGGCAGAGGTGGTATAGATATTGGCATATACTTCCCCCTCCATGGTCTCGTCTGTGCGGTTGGCATAGTGACTGTTCATGTCAAACCCTGAGTTTGCAGGTACTTTAAGAGCCACTCCCTCCGGGTAGTTGTATCGTACTTTGGGCACCTGGGTACCAGCTACAAACTGATGAAACTGCATGTGATACAACGTAGTAAACACATAGTTGCCGGAGGCATCATAGACATCTCTGATCAGGTTTTCATTGGGCAGGAGCGAGGGAGCAAACGTCTCGGGGAAGTTGTAAAGGATAAAATGGTGGCTTCCTGACTTCATAGTGATTTCAAAGCCGGAGATGTAGAGTGGCTCGGTATTATTGAGTGGCTGGTACTTGAAAAGCTCACGTTCGCTGTTTGGACGCACCTCAAAAGGAGTAATATGAAATTGATATCCTTGCTCGGGTAACGGAAGCGGCTGAAAGGCTACACGCTCAAACCGGCTGGTGTCTTTAAGTACCTCCCTGTCTATCACGTCACCCTTCTGCGGTGCACCTGCCGAGATCCATTGCCGGATGAATTCAATTTGCCCATTGGTCAGTGGATCCCCACCCAGAGGCATCTGTGAGCCATAGCCTGGGTGATCTGCGTAAAAGTGCTCCTGATCCGGAGCGTTTATTTTTTCCCAAAGGAAACTTTCGTAAAGACTTTCCAGTCCCTTATCGCCTACGAGCATCAGGCCATCCTCTAGTGCCGCGGTGTTTTTAGGAGGGCGATTGATGAGCTGAGCGTAGGATACATCGGCAGTGAGGATCAGATCGGATTGTCGTGCAAAGGAAGATCCTGATACGTGGCAGCTGATACAGGTTTGGTCCCATATTTCCCCTTGAATGATCTCATAGCTGGAAGCATACGCTTTCAATGGATCCTCGGGCTTGTTTTCTTTTTCGCTACAACTGGCCAGTAGGAGGATAAGGAGTGTGAGGTATGCTTGAGCGCGCATCGTTTTTGGGGTTACGTGGACTTAATTTAAGCAATTTACCTCTAAGGATGCAGCAGAAGGACTATTGGTTGTACGATTCGCTTAGTTTCCTTACGATCTGACTTACGGCGGGACAAACCAGGGTGTTTTTGAAGGTGAGGTCTGTGATCTGATACATGCGTTTTCTGTCGGTATGGGGGTATTCACGGCAGGCCTTTGGACGGTTTTCGTAGACAATGCATTTATTGTCGGCACCCAGAAACGGACAGGGTGAGGATTTGAGGACATAATCCTTTTCTTCGTCCAGGTAAAGATATGTATCGATGAAAACCGGTACTTTCATTTTTACTGTGCGGGCGAGTCGCTCTATGTCTGCCATCTGAAAGATGGGCGAGGTGGTTTTGCAGCAGTTGGCACATTCGAGGCAATCTATCTCTTCGAAGGCTTCTTCGTGAAGGGTGTGAAATTGATTGTCCAGATTTTTAGGTTTAAGCCTTTTCAGGGTCTTCAGAAAAGCTTTATTGGCTTTTTGTTGGTCACGTGCCTGCTTCAGTGCTTCTTCATAGATCATGGTCAAAATTACCACTTAATCATTGGAAATGGCCTCAGGGGATGTCTGATGGCATGATTAAGGGCTTTGGATGAGATCATACGGGTGAAATTTTCCCTGGGGAAAGTGCGCTCAGTTTCTGAGATAATGCTTTCGGGGATATTGTACCGGATAAATCCGCTGGTCAGGTCTATCAGATCAGCTTTTCTAAAAGCCTCAGCTTCTATGTTTCCCTTGATGGGCCACAGTTTGTGATGGTTTTTGATGAAAAACGCTACCTCATCTGGCAGGTAATCAAAGTCGCTGTTTTTTAGGTAATCTCTGGCCAACTGCTCGGACCCTGGCAGGTAGTCCATACCATTAGATATCCATATATCCAGATCGTGAAATGCCGCGGCGATCGCCAGTTTTTTATTTTCCCGCATCAGCAGGAGGGTGGTGGCATAGGTGTACACTCTTTGTGCGTGATTGTGGTAGGCATGGTAGTCTGGTCCCAGTGCGTCCCGATATTTGTGGAGTATTTGCCCGATCAGTTTCAGAAAGAGATTATTTAGAAGATTTGAGCAAATAGATCTGACCCAGATGATAGATGTCGTGCTGAATGATGCCGCATAGTAGCTTTTCAAAGGTGATGGTGTGGTTTGGGACGGTCTTGCCCAGGAGTTCATCTGTATGCTCCGAGAGCAGGGCGTTCAGCCTTTTTTGTGTGGATTTAAACTTCGAATAAAGTTCGGTTTTATCAGCTGCTTCGAATTGCCGGGACTCCCAGTCATTCTCTCCACCCACCTCTATCTTGAGGTCTACCCCGGTTAGTTTTCCAATCACATATTCCCTCCAGGCAATCATATGAGAGATGATCTGGCCGATCGAATGTCCGGTACCCAGGTGTTTGCTGAGGAGCTCGGGTTCTATTTCCTGGAGGTAGGTCGAAATAGAGTTGCCAAACCATGGTTCCCCATCATATACTTCATTTAGCTGATCGATGATTTCCCTTAAGTTCATGAGTTGAATTTAAGAAATATTTCTGATTAGCAGCTTTTTGTAGAACAATCCGCTGCGCTATCAGGCCAGGGCGTCTGCTACTTGTGAGAAGTCTTTTCAGTTCATACCAGGCACCTGAGAATTTCCGGAATTCGAAGAGAAGCGAATGAGATTGGTGTTGGTCGGGTGTGAGCATATGCACCCGGTATTTCGTGAGCATTCAATTCCCTTTTTTTCTATGAGACCATGCGTTTTAGTAGTTATAAGGGACCACGTGAAATGCGCTGAATTTGGCTTTTTTTCGCAACCGATTTCAACCATATAAAGCTATCCCTATTGAAAATATGCTAATTTTTTCAAGAAATTAACACAATCGATTGCGTTTATTGAATATTACTACTACTTTCATTGTATGATTTGCCGATTTGCAGATTAAAGGGGATTTGAAGTGACTTCTTTTTGAAGGTGCTTTTTGACCTGATGAAAATGTGAAACCTAACAAAATGATGTATGTATTATGTGTACTAAAAAAATGAAAGTCATGGCTCACCAAACGGCGCGGTGGTCGTGGATAATGATGCTTCTGTTGACCTACTCATCCTATGCACAGATGACGGTCAGTGGTAGAGTTACAGATAACGAAACTGAGGAAGGACTTCCTGGTGTTACCGTTCTGATCAAAGGCAGTTCCACAGGAACGGTTACGGACATTGAGGGCAATTATCGCTTTTCGGTACCCGAAGCGAATGCCACCCTTGTATTTAGTTTTGTAGGCTTTGCTCCGCAGGAAGTGGAAATAAATGGTCGACAAATAGTGGATGTGGCATTATCTACTGATGTTCAGGCACTTAATGAAGTAGTGGTGGTGGGCTATGGTACGATGGAGCGGGCTAACGTTACGGGTGCGATCAGCACCGTAGATGTGCAGGAAATCACCAAGGCTTCCGTACCCAATGTAGTAGAAGCTATGAGGGGGCAAGTGGCTGGCCTCCAGATCGTGAGGACAGGTGGTCAACCGGGTTCAGGAGTGACTTTCAAAATACGAGGGAACAACTCCCTTGGCGCTTCGGCGAGTGGAGGTAGCAATATAGATGATGTGAACCAACCCATTATTGTGATTGACGGTGTACCTCTGGTTGGTGGAAATCTGGCAGAGCTCAATCCAGCGGATATAGAAAGCATTAACGTGCTGAAGGATGCAGCTTCGGCTTCCATTTATGGTTCGAGTGGTGCCAACGGAGTGATACTGATCACCACAAAAAACGGGCGGCCTGGTAGAACTCAAATCAAAGCCTCTGCGTCCACAGGTATTGTTAATATCGCTCAAAGACCTAATATTATGAATGGAGATGAATTTCTTCAATTCAAGTTTGACGCGTTTAAGGCTGGCGATGGGACAGTACCAGACCCTACTGTAACCAGTTTGTTGGACATGGTAGAGGAGCAAAACTACATCGCAGGGAATGAGGTGAACTGGTTGGATGAGGTACTGCGAACCGGAATTCAGAACAATATGGGAGTGGAAGTTTCAGGTGGATCTGCTCAGGGCAATTTCTACCTGAGTGGTAATTACTATGGTGAGAAGGGCCCCATTGAGGCCTCGGACTACAAGAGGTTTTCCACTCGAT
Source organism: Marinoscillum luteum (assembly GCF_044005705.1). Lineage (NCBI taxonomy): Bacteria > Pseudomonadati > Bacteroidota > Cytophagia > Cytophagales > Reichenbachiellaceae > Marinoscillum > Marinoscillum luteum. Next base: position 291,807 of record NZ_JBIPKE010000018.1, read on the forward strand.
TTAATGCCAACTGGAACATCAATGATCGAATCACTGTGGGAGCAAATGTTCAGCTTTCAAAGAGCTTCTCGGATCAGCGAACACGTATTGTGGGATTTGAAAACAATGCCGTGCCATCACTTTCAGCACTCGTAGGCACCAGCCCTTTCGGAAATCTATATGATGCAGAGGGCAATTACAGCAAATTTGCTACAGAAGACTTGTTTGCCGTAAATCCATTGCACAAGTTCAATGAAAGTGAATTTGACGTCAATGTGACCAGAGCATATATCAATCCCAACATCAACATTGAGATTATAGATGGACTGACTTACACTTTGAACACTTTCGCGCAAACGAGAATGGAGTTTTTCGGCAGATACCAATCTGATAACTTCACAGATGATGCTCTCAACCTGGCGCAAGTCAGAGAGTCTGAGGAAGTGAACTATTTGTTGGACAACATCCTCAACTATACCAGAGAGTTTGGCGACCATGGAGTGAACGCCACCGTGATCTATGGGGGGCAGGTAAATAAATGGACAAGGTTTGAGATGAATGCTCGTAACATTGCCGCTGATGAGCTCGGTTATTACGGAATACACTCAGCACCTGCGGCCCAGCAAACCATAGGCACCAACACAAGTGATTGGGCGAAGTACTATGTGGCCACTAGACTTGGCTACAACTATCAGGGCAAGTATAGTGCAACATTTACGGTACGACGCGACGCTTCTTCGAGGTTTCTGGGGGATAATCGCTACGGAATATTCCCGTCTGCTTCATTGGCATGGAATGCTCAGGAGGAGAGTTGGTGGTTTGGTGGAAATAATTTCAACATGTTCAAGATGAGACTGAGCTACGGGGTAATGGGTAATGACAATATCAATCCATTCTCCTATCAGGCGGGCACTTACCCTACTTCTATACCTGGTACAGAGAACACAGGGTTTAGACCTGGAACCACGGCCGGGAACAAGAACTTGAAATGGGAAACGAGTAAGCAGTTCAACGTTGGAGCCGACTTTGGTTTATTGGCTAGTCGTATTACGGGATCGATAGAGGTATACAATACTGCCACTAAGGACGTATTACTTTATCAGCAGATACCAGCTCCTCTCAATAATGGCTACAGCCAGTTTCCATCTAACATTGGAGAAACAGCCAATAAGGGAATTGAATTGTCTCTAAAGGCTGTTGCCATGGAGTCAAATGATTTTAGCTGGACACCTAGTCTTAATCTGGCTGCTAATCGTAGCACAATCGAAAAGCTAAATGAGACTGGCCCTGACGGAGAGCCACTTGATGACATCTCAAATGGATGGTTCATAGGTCAGGATTTTAGAGAAATCTACGATTTTAAATACCTGGGCGTTTGGCAGGCTGATGAAGTGGCTGATGCTACTGTCACCACGTTCGGAAATGCTCCACAAGCCGGTGATGCCAAGATAGATGATGTAAATGGAGATGGAAATATCGATTTTGATGACAGAACATTCATTGGAAACCCTACTCCAAGCTGGTATGGTGGGATCAATAACGTGATTACCTACAAAGGATTTACGCTATCGGTGCTATTTGAGGCAGTGATGGGTGTAAAGCGATACAACAGTATATACGGCGGTTACAACTCTGCACGGGGCAATACTATCGCAATCAACTACTGGACTCCTGATAACCCTTCCAACGATTACCCAAGAGTGGGAGAGGGTTCCCCAATGTCCGGACCATTTGGGGCAGCTATCTTCACAGAGGATGCCAGTTTTGTTTCATTGCGGAACATTTCATTCTCCTATAACCTTCCGTCCAAGTGGGTTAAAAAGGCCTCATTGAAAGGGGTAACCTTATCTATCAGGGGAAATAACCTCAAGTACTGGACTGATTACACCAACGCTTATTCTCCGGAGATCACAAACACAGATCAGTACCCTGTGACTAAAAATTGGACAGCAGGATTAAATGTCACATTCTAAAAAACACTAAACATGAAAAAATATAGATATTTATTCATAGCACTGCTCCTTACTTTTACTACTTCATTTTGGGGTTGTGATAAGCTCCTTGATGATATAGAGCTAAGACATTCACTTTCTGCAGAGGAAGCAGCGCGGACGGCAAAAGGTAGTGATGCGATTCTTTCCGGGGCCCTGCTGGCAGTCAGGTCCACATTCAGGAATCCAGGAATCTCAGTGTACAAAGCCTGTGGTACCGATATAGTGAGAGATGGAACCAATCTGTCTGACGAGCCAGCCTCAGGTATGCCTGGGATGAATTCATACAATGGTTCATTTGCAGCTAATAGCACTCAGGTTTTATCCATTTGGGACACCTACTATAGCGGTATTACCTTTGCAAATACAGCAATAAACGGACTTGTTTCTTCCGGGTCAGTGGATGACTTGGATCCGGAAATCAAAGACAAACTCGGACAAGCCTATACCATGCGGGCATATTTGTATCTGGAGTTGGTTCGCCGGTTTGGCAATATTCCGATTATAGCAGCTGCGGATTTGGATCAGGGGCCGGTGTTCGAGGCAGAGCAGCGACAGGAATCAGAAGTATATGACCTGATCATTTCTGATCTGGAGACAGCTGTCCCGTTGATGTTTACCAGAAGTGAGATTGGTGACAGAGGAGTACTGATCCCTTCGAAAGGTTTGGCCAATCTTCTGTTGGCGGAAGCAGCGCTAGACAGGGGTTTGTATGAAAAAGCCGCCACTGCTGCAGAGGCAGTCATCACCGATCCTTCCTATTCATTGCAGCCACTGGATGGAATCTTTGGTCTGGATGGAGGCAAATCTGGAGAAGAAAACAATACGGAAATCATCTTTTCTATTGGGTTTACCAGTGATATTCCTGATGAGGTACAGTGGACCTCCCAACACTTCATGCCCCTGTATGATCGTGTGAATGGAGTAGCCAGAACGATGGAAGCAGGTGGAAGGCCATGGTCTAGGTTGTCCCCGTCAGACTACTACTGGACCCTGTTTGACGAGGCGGATGGTAGGTTAGAAGCCTGGCACAAAACCCACTGGGTATTTGATGATCCAGAGGCTTTGCCTGACGGAAGAAGTATCGGAGACCGGGTGGAGAGAGAAGATCTGGAAGCACAGTTTGGAGATGATCCCATAAGGTTGCGTTACGCTGATCCTACCACTTTCAAGTACTACGAAGATAATACTTACGGAAGGACCACCGCTCAGGCTGAGGGTTGGAGAAACATCATTCTCTTTAGATACTCTCATGCATACATCGCGGCAGCGGAGGCCTATTTTGGACAGGGTAATACAGGCCAGGCCATGACTTACCTGAATGTACTCAGAGAAAGAGCTTACGGCAATGTCACAGGCAATTTTTCAAGTATCACACTGGAGGACATTGTGGAAGAGCAGGCAAGAGAACTTGGGCATGAGGGACACCGTTGGGCGTTCTTAAAGCGCAATGACCTGCTGGTAGAAAGAGTACGTATGCACAATCCTGCAGCGGCACCGAATATTGAGTCAAAACATGTTCGCTGGCCCATTCCGCTGGAGTTCATTGATCAGACTGGCAGTACGCAGAACACGGGTTATTAAAATTTAAAAGAAAGAGACAATGAAAAATTTTAAACTTTTAATAGGATGCCTTACAGTAATGTTGCTTTCACTAGTGATTACAGGCTGTGAAGATGAGATGATGGCAGAGGTAAAGGTGGGTAGCATCAGTGCCGAAGCAGTGTTTCAGGGATCTCCGGTTTCTTTGACGGGGGAGGGTTTTGACCAGGTTCAGTTTGTTTTTGTCGGGAATATACAAGCGTCTTTTACGCTAGATGGAAATACGATCACCTTTACGGTTCCGGACGAAGCACCAGTGGGTGAAACGACTATCACCCTGGCAATGCCTCGAAACGTGCGTGCCACTTATGTATTTGAGGTGGTATTGAAACCTTCTCCTGTGATTACGTCCTTTGATGCTTATGTGCCGGTGGGTAGTGATTTGGTTATCAAGGGATCAAGTTTGAATAACAACACTTCAGTTACGGTAGATGGTATTAGTGCCACTGTGGTATCGGCAGGTGATTCTGAATTAGTAGTGACGGTGCCCTCAGGTGTGGATGAGACTTCAGCAATAGAATTTGAAATCACAACGACCTACGGGGTAGCCAAACCAACCACGGCATTCTATGCCCGGGAGAGTGTGATACCTAATTCCGATTTGGAGGCTGAAGGAGATGGTGTTCCATTTGCCGGATGGGAGCTGCTAAATGCCGGTGATGGAGCTATTACAGCCATCACAAGCGGATATGGTGGTTCCAGGTCCATGAGAGTGGTTCCGGCAGCCGGAAACCCCTGGGACAGACAAGTGGCTAGTACCGCAGTACCGCTGAATTTCGGGGATGTTTATACCGTCGTATTATGGGCTAAAGGTGAGACCGCAGGCGCACAAATGCGAGTATCAGTATCACAATATGATGGAAATGGTGCCGACTATTTTTATGGGGAAACCGTAGAGATGTCTACCAACTGGGAGCAATATACCTGGACCTTCACGGTCACAAATGACCTGCCTACTCATAGAGTGGTGTTGGATATGGGAATGGGAGCTGTTCCTTTTGCCATTGACCAAATAGGATTAGTCCCAGGTTCCATTGGAGCTTCAGGGCCGGTTGAGTTGCTTGCCAATTCGAGCTTCGAAACTGACCTGACCGGATGGACTGCTCTAAATGGAGCAGCTGAGGTCACTAGTGCCGAAGCTTATTGCGGTAGCCAGTCGATGACTGCTACAGGTGCAGGAGGTAACCCATGGGACGTTCAGATTGCTTCTGATGCTATGGAATTGGAAGTTGGCACAGACTATGAGATCGGCTTTTGGGCAAAAGCTGCGGGCCCCGATGGCGTGTTCAGGCTGTCTATGTCACAATTTGCCAGCGGCCAATCAGATGATTTCTTTTACTCTCCTGATCTTACTATTCCGGAGGAGTGGACGTATTTTTCGTTTGTCACAACTGCTCAGGCTACCTCCACTGGTAATCATAGATTACTTTTCGACATGGGGGCAAGTACCCAGACATTCTTTGTGGATGGTGTGAGTGTAAAGGAATATGAAGTTTCTTCATCAAGTGAATACTCTAATGGAGGTTTCGAAGATGGCCTGACCGGATGGACAGCACTGAACGGTGCAGCTGAGGCTTCTACTGATGCCCACTCAGGCTCAGGCTCGATGACCGCAACAGGTGCGGGTGGCAATCCATGGGATACCCAAATAGCATCAGATGCGGTAGCACTGACTGTGGGTAATCAATACAAGATCAGCTTCTGGGCTAAAGCTGCGGGCCCTGATGGAGTATTCAGGATTTCTATGTCGCAGTATGATGGAAATGGAGCAGATTTCTTCTACTCACGGGATTTAGAAATCCCCGAAGATTGGAGCTATTTCGCATTTGTTACCACCGCTCAGGCCACTGCTTCTGGTGATCATAGATTACTTTTTGACATGGGAGCAACTACACAGACCTTCTTCATAGATGATGTGTCAGTAGTGGAGCATGACGCATGTGAATAACGATTGACTTGTTACAAGATGAATATTATGATTAATTGAAATGTGAAAGCCACTTGCAAAAGCAAGTGGCTTTTTCGTGTTTTGGGTACCTTATTGGCATACATTAGACTTTATTTTATGAAATCATTGACCAAATTAGCGGCATTTATGACCTTCATGGTGTTGCTCGGTTGTACGGAGTCCTTCGATCAAAAGACCGGCACTTTCGAGAAACTTTTCACTGCCGTGCCTGCCTCCGTATCGGGAGTTTATTTTCAAAACACCATCGACCAGAACTTGAAGTTTAATGCCCTGACATATTCCTGATAATTCCTTTTTTACCAAAGGGACCATCAAAAACAGGAGGTCCCTTGAGATAGCAGGAAGCAAACACATCATTTTGGGAGCAAACAATTCTCCTGTAGAGCTATTTAAAGTAATTGACAGAGCCAATTAAAGCATTCAGGCACCTTAGGGTGCCTGACCATCCAGGCCATTTCTGAAGCCATCGTATGCTGGTTTGGGCTCAAAATTGTTGTCATATAAAAGTGGCCAGTCTGTGCCTCCTTCATATATCCAGCTATCCTGATCTCTGAATCCCCAAACGGTGATCCCGAATTGTTGATTTTTTGGTACGATTTCTCCGTAGTAAAAGGCCAACCGCTGAAATTGCACAGACTGGGATATCGCTCTTTCGGCGGTCAGTTCGGAAATATCGTCATTTGGGTTGACGGTGATGTCCAATTCTGAGGAATGTATCAGTAACCCGGTATTGGCAATTTCCTGAAAGCCATTCTGAATGTCAGTGATTGTGGGCCATTGATAGTTAATATGTACTTGTGCACCTATGCCATCTATTGGAATATTGTTGCTCTGAAAATCACTCACCATGCTAAGGATCGCACTCCTTTTGCTGGAGATTCCAATCACATTATAGTCATTGTAGAAGAGTTTTACATCAGAGTTGGCTTCCCGGGCCCATTGGAATAGCTTTTTATGAAAATCAGCTCCCATTCTCTGTGAGAATAGTGAAGATCTTACACTAGTGCCATCAAAGTACTCATTGAGCACATCCCAGCTGGCCACTACCGAATTGCCCAGACTGTCTTTTTCCTCTGCGAAATGGGCGACTGTTTGCTTGATGTAGTTCTCAATGAGTTTAGAAAATTCTTCGTCAGTGCCGGCGTAATTGGTGAGCCATCCGGGGATAGAGGAGTGCCAAACCAGCGCATGACCATGTACTCTGAGCCCATTGGCTTTTGCGTAGGCTACAATCGCATCTCCATCACTCCAGTCGTAATTATCAGGACCTCTGAATATATTGGCCATTTTCATGTCGTTTTCAGCGGTAATACTGTTGTAGTCATTGAGTAATATCTCTTTAAACTTGAGATTATCCTCTGAATTGGAGGCTAGCTTGCTGGCCGACACAATATTGCCAACCGGGAAGGCTGCGAATTCTGTGAGGTACTGTTTTGATGGAGTGCCATCTCCATCAGAGGGCCCACCAAAGCTTGGTTTAGGCATTTCTTCTGAGCTACAATGGATAAGGGTGATACTCAATATCAGTAGAACAATGGCCTTGATTATTTTCATTTGTGTATTCATAGGATAATCATGTGTATAAATCTTGCTTTTGCACAACCGGTTGTTTTTTATTGTGCGAAATAAAATATCTACTTGTTCACTCCTTTTAGAGGACCGTCTTTGGCGGACTCGATAGTAAGGGTATAAGGATCCAGTCCGGGCGATGTAGCTGTGATTCTGATCGGCACGGCTTGCCCCTTTTGGGACTGAATAATTGCCAATGCTTTTCCGCTAAAGGTCTTTCTCGTTGGTGACGAGAAGGATGTCAGATCTGTTGGGTCACCATTGTCAGTTGCCAGTATGTTACCTGGCCCCTCTATCGTGAATGATACCGAATGAGCAGCATTCGGGATTTCGAGATTATTTTCATCCAAAATCAGGGCAGTGATAAAGGCCAGATCTTTTCCATCTGAGTTGATTACACTTCTGTCAGCCATCAGCTTCAGCTTAGCAGGAGCACCTGTGGTCTTGATCATGTCTTCAGACCACTCTTTTCCTTCCTTATAAGCAATGGCTTTGAGGGTTCCGGGTTCATAGATCACATCATCCCATCTTAGCCTGTATTCAAATGGTTTTTTCTTTTTCCTTCCCAATGACTTTCCATTCAGAAAAAGCTCCACTTCATCTCCGGAAGTGAAAATGTGCACCGGGGTGATTTTCCCTATCCTGTCAGGCCAGTTCCAGTGAGGCAAAATATGAACCATGGGGAAATCGGGTCTCCATCTGGCCTGATATAGATAGAAGCGATCTTTCTTGAATCCTGCCAGGTCTATGAGCCCAAAATAGGAACTTCTGGAAAGGTAATAGGGGGTAGGCTCTCCCAAATAATCCCAACCACTCCAAACGAACCCGCCAGCTACATAGGGGTGCATATCTAAGGAGCTAAACACCTTATCAGCAGAAGAGCCGAAATTCGCGGTGTGAAGTTCGTATGCGCTGACGTAGCCTTGGGCAGGGTCTCCTCCAACCGAATCGCTGATCGGGGCACTTATTCCGTCTACCACAGGGAACAGGTAGGTGCCACGGCTACTAAGTGCAGCGGAATTTTCGCTGCTAATGATCATTTTGTCTGGAAATTTATCATGAAATTTTGGATACAATGGAGGAGTGTTGATCCCTTTCAGGTGAGCGTAAGCGGGCGCATTTCGAATCCCCTCACCCTGATAGTTGAGGTTGATCACTTCCACTTCAGCCGTGATGGGCATGTCGGGTTTTGCATAGTTGAATGAAGCAGATGTAGGTCTGGTGGGATCTTCGTCATTAGCTATTGCTCTGAGCTTGGCTGCTACTCGGGCCCCAGCCTCATCAGTGTACTGCTCGCCCACCTCGTTGCCAGTGCTCCACAGGATTACCGATGGGTGATTTTTGTCACGACGGATCATGGCTCTCAGGTCTTGCTCGTGCCACTCCGGGAATATCAGGTGAAAGTCCAATGGTGTTTTTTTGCGCTCCCAGCAATCATAAAGCTCGTCCACCACCAGAAAGCCCATGCGATCGGTCATATCTAGTAGTTCGGGGGCAGGTGGATTATGGGCGATTCTGATAGCATTGCATCCCAATTCTTTGAGCATTTCAAGCTGTCGTTCAGCGGCTCTGTCATTCCAGGCAGCGCCCAGGGCGCCGAGATCATGATGTTGGTTCACTCCCTTGATATAAACAGGTTCACCATTGACAATCAGACCTCTGTTTGCATCAAATTCGATGGACCTGATACCAAACTGGGTTTCATATTCATCCAGTATCTTGTGATCACGGATGACCTGAGTGACCGCCAAGTAGAGGTTAGGCTTTTGGGAAGGAGGTGGCCCCCAGAGTTTTGGGTTTTCCAAGATGACAGAGCTTTCGACAGAATGCCTCGCATTTGGCGAAAGGACAAGGGTTTTCCTGTCAAATTTCTTAACAAATGAGCGCTCGGAGGTGCCATTTTCTAGGGCGTAGATTGACGTCACTACCTCCACGTCATGGCTTGCGTCAGAATTATTGCTGATGTCTACCGTCAGACTAATTTCCGCTGATTTGCTTGAGACGTTGTTCGTTTTAATAAAAGTGCCCCAGTGTGCTACGTGAATTGGATCGGTTTTAACCAGCCACACATTTCGATAAATACCTCCACCAGGATACCACCTCGAGGAATTCGGCGGGTTATCAAGTCTTATAGCGAGCTGATTGTCTCCGCCAATTTCAAGATATGGTGTGAGGTTGATTCGCCAAGAGGAATATCCGTATGGCCAGCCACCTGCCAAATGACCATTTACCCACACCATGGCATAGGACATGGCTCCGTCCACATCCAGAAAAATCGATTTTCCTTCGTCTTCCTTCGGGATTTCGATCGTCTTGCGATACCATGCCACTCCGGGGCTTGGGAGTCTTCCCATTCCTCCACCTACCGGAGTGTTCCACCCTTCAAAGAATGGGCCCTGTATGGCCCAGTCATGAGGGAGGTCTATAAGCTCCCACGTATGGTCATCGTAGTCTCTTTGCACCAGCGGGTAGGTGCCTCCTGGGTTGCCATCCGGGCGGACACTTTTTTTTGAGGGATCGCTGATAAACTCATTACCTGTAGGCAGTATCCAGGGCTTAAGCACCGCCATATTGGTGGATACTTCTATCGCTTCCGTAGGCTTCGAGTCTGCAGCTTTGTCATCTTGTGTGTCAGTAACCTCTGGTCTTACATCATAGATGAGGCTGTCAGACTCATCCGATGATTGATATTTCATAAAGCGCCAATCATCGTTGATCGAGATGCGCTCACGTGCTGCGTTTTGAGTGTCCTCCTGCTTACAACTGATGCTGCTGAGCAGGATTAATGCAACCAGATAGCCGGGTAATTTTAGCATAGTTCCGAAATGTTAGACATCCATTGAGTTTGAGTAGAGTTATTGCTGGTTTGGTAAACTTAATAAATTTATGCAATCGGTTGTGTAAATATTAAAACTTAGAGTACTTTCTGGGCATGAACGGACGTGGGGCTGAATTTGGTAGGGGTGAAATGGGGTGAGTCAAGAGGGATGTTAACAGACCCAGGTTGTGAGCGAGAATCATAAAAAAAGGTCCATTCCTATGAGAAATGGACCTTTTCTGGGAAGGTGTGCTAACTACTTAGCAGCTTCGTAATTTTTATTCACTTCTGCCCAGTTGATTACACTGAAAAAAGCATCAATGTAGTCGGGCCTTTTGTTTTGATATTTCAGGTAATAGGCATGCTCCCATACGTCCAGTCCGAGGATGGGCCTTCCACCACATCCGGCCTCTGGCATCAGCGGATTGTCTTGATTGGCCGTAGAGCAGACCTCCAGTTTTCCGCCCGGGTGTACACATAGCCATGCCCAGCCCGATCCGAATCTGGTGGCTGCCGCGTTGCTGAATTTTTCTTTGAAGGCTTCAAAAGAACCAAACGAGTCGTGTATGGCGTCCATAATAGTGCCCGAAGGGTTTCCGCCACCATCTGGTCCCATGATGGTCCAGAACAATGAGTGATTCCAATGACCGCCACCGTTATTTCGTACTGCTCCGTTGCTACTGTGCTTGGTCAGCAGCTCTTCCAGTGAGAGGCCAGCCATGTCTGTGCCTTCGATCGCCGCGTTTAGCTTGGCTACATATCCTGCATGGTGCTTTCCATGATGAATTTCCATAGTCTGCTTGTCAATGTTTGGCTCAAGGTCATCATGTGCATAGGGTAAATCTGGTAGTTCGAATGCCATTTTGGTATATGTTTTTAGTTTAGAAATCTATTGATTAGTCAAATATAGAACATAGCAACCTATGAATTGTTCCCGCGCATCTTTCTAAAAAATGATTTGATCAATTCAGAGGACTCATCTGCCAGCAGCCCGGTGATGAGCGTGGTTTGTGGATGCAATATATTAGGGTTGGCCAGATGGTAGCCTCTTTTCTCATCTTTCGCCCCGTAGCACACCTTGGCTATCCGCGACCAGTACAGTGCTCCGGCACACATGGTGCATGGCTCGAGGGTTACATACAGTGTACATTGGTCCAGGTATTTGGAGCCCAGAAAATTCTGTGCCGCGGTGATGGCCAGCATCTCGGCATGGGCCGTGACATCATTGAGCCTTTGCACCTGGTTGTGTGCCCGAGCAATGATCCGGTTTTGGCAGGTGACCACTGCGCCTACAGGTATTTCCTGCTCCTCAAAGGCTGCCTCAGCTTCTTTCAGTGCCTGGCGCATATAGTGTTCATCGCTATGAATGCTCAGCGTATTCATGATTTGATCCTTACGCTTTCCATCATTCTTTGAGCGGTTTCCTGCCATTGGGGACGAGCTCTCAGCGGACAGGTGAAGTTGAAGAGTAGCACTTTATTATTTCGTAGGGTATATTGTATGTAGGTATACTTGGAGATGCTGCTGTTTCCCCCAAAGGTGCTCTCTTCGTCGGTGATTTTAGAGATAAATTCAAATACGATGAAGGGCCTTCCCCCGATTTCACGAATTTCTTCCTGTAAAAATTCCACTTCTGTGAAGAGGTTGGCAATGTTGGCTTTGTAAAAGGCCTGTAGAATGGGGAGGTCATCACCCGCCCAGGCACTGCTGGTTTCATTGATTCCCAGATCAATGTTTCGATCCTCACTGGTGTACATGGCAATGGGAGTGCGTGAGGACACATATTTGCCAATGAGTTCGGACTGGCTCATGGGAATGAACGATTCAGGCACTTCCATGGAAATATCTTTGGTGACTTTCTGGCGGGTCACGGAAATCTGAGCAGTAGCGAAATGGCTAAGGGTCAAAAGAAGTAAAATCATTATCCAGAGCTGTTTGGGTAGTTTCATCGGTTGTTGAGATTTATTATTTCAAAGCTAAAACTATTGTTAAATTTGCCGCTGTTTTAACAGGAAACGACGCAAAAAATAATAAAATGTTGAGAACACATACGTGCGGGGAGCTTAGAAGCAGTCACATCGGTCAGCAGGTGACCATGGCCGGCTGGGTACAGAAGATTAGAGACAAAGGTGGAATGATATGGGTAGACGTTCGGGATAAGTACGGCATCACTCAGCTCATCTTTGAGGAGGGGAAAACTGATGAGAAGACGCTAGAGCTGGCGAGAAGGGTAGGTCGCGAGTTTGTGATTTCAGCGACAGGAGAAGTGGTGGAGCGTGTGGCTAAAAACGATAAAATCCCGACAGGGGATGTGGAAATAAGGGTGAAAGAGCTGACGGTACTCAACGAGTCGAAGACCCCCCCATTCATTATCGATGATGAAACGGATGGTGGAGAAGACTTACGGGCAAAGTATCGATACCTCGATTTGAGGAGGGGGATTGTCAGGAAAAACCTGGAAATGCGCCACCAGCTGTTGCAAAAGACCAGAGCCTATCTGTCTGATCACTTATTTACCGAGGTAGAGACTCCTTACCTGATCAAAAGTACACCTGAGGGCGCGCGCGATTTTGTGGTGCCTTCACGTATGAATCCCAATCAGTTTTATGCTTTGCCTCAGTCTCCACAGACTTTTAAGCAGTTGCTGATGGTTTCGGGATTCGATCGGTATTTTCAGATCGTGAAGTGCTTTAGGGATGAGGATCTGCGCGCAGACCGTCAACCGGAGTTTACACAGATAGACTGTGAGATGTCATTTGTCACCCGAAAGGACATACTGGATACTTTCGAAGGACTGATCAAATATCTTTTCAAAGAAGTAAAAGGGGTGGATCTCGGTGAGCTGCCTCACATCTCCTATGCTGATGCCATGACCAAATATGGCTCTGATAAGCCTGACCTGAGGTTCGGAATGGAATTCAGGGAGCTCAACGACCTGACTCAGGGAAAAGGGTTTGTCGTATTTGACAGTGCGGAGTTGGTCGTAGGGATCAACGCGACTGGCTGTGGTGAGTACACCCGCAAGGAGTTGGATGGATTGACGGATTTTGTGAAGAAACCACAGATTGGGGCAAAGGGCCTGGTGTATGTGAAATGCAACGAGGATGGCTCCTTTAAGAGTTCTGTAGATAAATTTTATGATCAGGAGGCATTGAAATCCTGGGCTGAGCGTTTGGAGGCGAGCCCCGGTGATCTGCTGCTGATTTTGGCTGGGGAGGCCAATAAAACCAGGAAGGCGCTTTGCGAATTGCGTCTGGAGATGGGCTCAAGACTTGGACTCAGAGACCGCAGTAAGTTCACGGCCGCCTGGGTGGTTGATTTCCCGCTATTGGAGTGGGATGAAGATTCTCAGCGATACCACGCAATGCACCACCCATTTACCTCACCAAATCCGGAAGATTTGGACAAACTTTCCACAGATCCAGGAAGTGTGAGAGCCAATGCCTATGACATGGTGGTGAACGGAGTAGAACTTGGAGGTGGGTCTATCAGGATTCACGACCGAACCCTGCAGTCACAAATGTTTGATGCCCTCGGTTTTACCAAAGAGGAAGCTCAGGATCAGTTTGGCTTTTTGATGAGTGCTTTTGAATATGGCGCTCCTCCGCATGGTGGTATTGCATTTGGTTTTGACAGACTCTGCGCACTTTTCGGAGGACAGGACAGTATCAGAGATTTTATCGCGTTTCCTAAAAACACATCAGGCCGCGATGTTATGATCGATTCACCATCCCTGATTGACTCAGCACAGCTTCAGGAGCTTCACCTAAGTTTGACAAAACCGGCAAAAAGCGAGTGAACCACGTGGTAATGGATGGTTATTTTTATAACTTAATGCGACTATTCGACAACTGAAATGACTAAAAAATTTCTTCTTTATTCATCACCTGTCATGGTGTTGTTTTTGGCTGTCGCTTTATTCGAGCCTTATATCTATCTGCATTTCCTCACGAGTCCGGTGATTGATAAGTCCCTGAAGAAAGAACACTTTGACATCATCGCTCATAAAGGAGCTTCAGGGATTGCTCCTGAAAACACCATGGCGGCATTTCGTGCGGCCATCGAAATGGGTGTGGATATGATAGAACTGGATGTGAGAAACACCAAGGATGAGGAAATAGTGGTGTTTCATGATGAGTTTCTGGACAGGACTACCAACGGCACAGGGGCCGTGCATGATTACACATTGGAGGAAATCAGGCAGTTGGATGCGGGTTCATGGTTTGATCCCAAATTCAGAGATGAGCGTGTCCCAACACTCAAAGAGGTGCTGGACCTGATCAATGGAAGATGCAAGGTGCTTATAGAGATCAAGCACATGGATCACCCACATTATCATGATTTTGCTGAGAAACTTGTGGACGTGATCCGAGAGGAAAAGAACGGCTATGAATGGATCATCCTCCAGTCGGAAGAAGTAGAGTACATAGAAGCTGCTCATGAGTATGATGATCATGTGCAGACCAAAAAGCTCATGATCGGTGAAGATTCTGCGCCTTTGATTGCGTTTTATGTGGAAACAAAAATGCACCTGGGGCGGGCCAAGGAGGATGATCGAATGAAAGCACTCAATCCTGAATACCACACGCTATCTACCCGGCGGGTTTTCAGGATGCATGCCCGGGGATTTCAGGTATATACTTATTCACCTAATAATCGTGAGGACATGGTGAAAATGCTTCACATGGGGGTAGATGGTATCATTACCGATTATCCTCAAATCCTCATTCAGATCCGAAAGGATATCGAGGCACTCTAAAGATTGCCGAGAGAGACCTTATCTACTTCTGCAGCGATATACCCGAATCCGTCCCACTGTGGGTTGCGGAGTATCTTGTCAATAAGTTCTGTGGCGATATCTACCTGACCATTGTACAAATACCAGTTGGCCACCCCATACCCTATGGTGGGATCAATGCTGTCATTGTCACGATCTGCTTTATCCAGGAGGTCTTCTGGTTGGTAGTGGCCCTGATACATCATCAGTCGTTGATGGTAGGCATAATTTTCAACAATATTCATCCTTCTGGAAATGGGAGCGAGTAGCTCCTGAGCTGCCGGCAGGTTTCCGATTTTCCGGTAGGTCATATAAAACCAATCCGTGGTAGCCACTATCAGGTCATCATTGTCGGCGTAGGTGATGCATTTTTTGAAGGAGGAAATAGCTTTGTCATAGTTTCCTTTCAGATAATATGCAATGCCAAGGTGGTACCAGATGTTGAATTTATCGTTAGAAAGGGGCTTATTAAGCCTGTTTGGTAGTCCGTCAGGTTCTATTTTATTTTCGGCGGGTCGGGCATAGAAAGCCGCCCTCTGCAGGTCTTCGATGGCCGCATCAAATTTCCTCACGGTAATGTACCTATGGCCACGATGCCTCAGCAGCCTGTAGGAATTAGGATTAAGATCCAGCCCAATAGAGTAAATGCGAATGGCTTCCTGGTAGCGGCCCAGATAGGCCATGCGTCGCCCATACCAAATGATATTGTCCAGATTTTCCGGATCGCTTTCATATTTTTTCCGTGCATCCTCCAGCTGCTCCAGTCTTTTTCCCATGACTCTTTCTGAAAGTTGCTTGGGAGGCAGCACGGTACCCAGCAGTGAGACCATCCTGCCAGATGGATTCGTCGGAACCTGTGGTGCCGCGTTGGGCGTATCTTCCTGACCCTTGCTGGATTGAGTCTCAATGCAGGCAGAGAGCGCGATCAGTATGAGGAGGAATAGAAATCTGGGGTTGAGCATATTGATAGTTGGATTCTGCTAAAAGTAGGAATTTTGTACCTCAATCCCAATTGGGATATCCTGGTTGAGTGATTTCACCATCTGTTAATTTGGCTTCTTTCACCATTTCACGCACATCTTTCAGGAGTTTTTTGGCGTCATACACTATCCCGTCTTTGATGGTGTATTTTACGCCACCGGCACGTATTATTTCATTCTCTTCGGTCAGCCTGATGGCTCCCGTTCCATACAGCACCTTCAGGTCTGCAAGGGGGTTTTCCTCTACCAGCACCAGATCTGCCAGTTTGCCTACCTCTATGGTGCCAATCTGACTCTGAAGCCCAAGGGCTTCTGCGCCCATTAGGGTGGCGGATCGAATGACTTCCAGTGGATGAAAACCGGCTTCCCTAAGGAGCTCCAGCTCCCGGATATAAGCAAATCCATAAAGCTGATAGATGTAACCACTGTCTGATCCGGTGGTCACCCGCCCACCCCGATTTTTGTATTCATTCACAAATGTCATCCAGAGCAGATAATTCTTCTTCCAGGCTACTTCCTGCTCCGTGCCCCAGGCGTGCCAGTAAGATCCGTGAGATACTTTGCTGGGGGCATAAAAATCCCACTGTACAGGCAGGGTATAGTCCTTGTGCCAGTCAGCATTTCTGGCTCGCATGAGGTCCCGGTTGGCTTCATAGATGTTGAAGGTAGGATCCAGGGTGAAGTCCCGAGCCAGCAATGTATTCATTACCTCATTCCACTTCTCCGAGCCCGGAGCTGCGGCCTGCTCCCAGAGCTTGCCTGCTTCTTCAAAGCGCTGCTGTTCATTCTGGTAGTTGTAGTCTGCCGGGTAGTGCTGTACAGTACGATCATGAAACATGGCCTCAGGGAGGCCATACCAGTGTTCCATCGTGGTAAGTCCCCATTCCGAAGAGTTAAGGACATTTAACCAGGCCACGTTGGTTTGGGCGTGATGGCATGCAGCCCCCAGTCCCAGTTTTTTGTTTTCTTCCAGCGCTGCTTTCATGATCTCAGGCCGGGCACCGAAAAATTTTATGCCATCAGAACCGGCTTCAGCATTGGCGCGCACCCATTTTCGTGCTTCCTCTTCCGTATTGATGCCATCGGACCCCATTCCAAACCCCGTGTAGGAAATGATTCTTGGAGCGGTGATCTCGTTTTTGGAACTTCGCTTTTTGTGATCAAGCGTCCAGTCTCTGCCCTGAAAACTTCCGGGCTCACGTATGGTGGTAATGCCATGTGCCATCCACAATTTGAAGACATACTCCGCCGGAATCTCAGAGATAGATCCGATGTGGCCGTGCATATCTATAAACCCGGGGAGGACATACATGCCTTCAGCATCTATTTCATGATCGTTTTCGCCACTTCTGGGTCTTTTGCTGTTGTCAATCGACACACCAGGATAGCCCACTATACTGATCTGGCTAATCCTGTTTTTTGTGATCACAATATCTACCGGCCCCATAGGTGGTGCTCCATTTCCGTTAATCAGGGTAGCCCCACGGATAATCAGGCGATCATAGGGGCCGTCGCCCTCAGCACGCTCTGGGGCAGGTGTCTGGGCAAAGACCAATCCTGTAATGAAAACAAAAAGTAGGGCAAATGGGTATCTCATGGTGAAACTTCGTGATAATTTTGAAGTTCAATTTAATTCATTTTTTGTAGCAAAAAGTAAAGATCAAAATGTCACTCACCTTATCCAGCATGATGTCACTAGGCACACCGGCTCCAGATTTTAGGCTACCGGATGTCGTTTCAGGAAAATCAGTATCCTTATCCGAGGCAAGAGGAGCGAAAGGCACGGTGGTCATGTTCATCTGTGCGCATTGCCCTTATGTGATTCATATTCAGGAGGAGATAGCCAATATTGCTCATTATTATCAGGATAAAGGGGTTGACTTTGTGGCCATTTCAGCCAATGACGTCATCAAATACCCCGGAGATAGTCCGGAGGCCTTGAGGGAGCAGGCCCTCTCCGTGGGGTTTACCTTTCCGTATTTATATGATGAATCCCAACGTGTGGCCAGGGCTTACAAAGCTGAGTGTACTCCTGATTTTTTTGTGTTTGATGAAAACAATCTCTGTGTCTACAGGGGGAGAATGGATGAAGCCTCTCCAGGTAATGGGAAGCCGGTAAATGGTAAGGATTTGAGGGGTGCTTTGGATGCGTTGGTGTTGGGTGATCCTATTTCCGATGACCAACACCCGAGTATGGGATGTAATATCAAATGGAAGTGACAAAGAGTCGTTTCAGATGAAGTAGGTTTTTATTAATTTGCGCCTTCCCCGACGATTGGGCATTACCCCGATAAACAACCTGACCCCACAGAGTATGAGCACAGCGCAAGGACAATTTAAGAAAATCACCACCCACAGGCTTCAGGAGATGAAAGCGACCGGAGAGAAGATAGCTATGCTCACTGCATACGATTACTCCATGGCGCGTATTCTGGATGCCTCCGGTATCGATGTGATCCTGGTAGGAGATTCAGCGTCCAATGTCATGGCCGGAAATGAGACTACCCTGCCCATCACACTGGATCATATGATCTGGCATGCCACTTCGGTGGTCAAGGCCGTTCACCGTGCACTCGTGGTGGTGGATGTTCCTTTTGGGAGCTATCAGGGCAATTCTTCTGAGGCACTCAGATCAAGTATCCGTATTATGAAAGAATCCGGTGCACATGCGGTAAAGATGGAAGGTGGCATTGAGATCAAGGAAAGTATCTCCCGAGTGCTGTCAGCGGGGATTCCTGTTATGGGACATTTGGGGCTTACGCCTCAGTCTATTTATAAGTTTGGCACATATAGTGTGCGCGCCAAAGAGGAGGTAGAGGCCGAAAAATTGAAATCTGATGCACAGATTTTACAGGACATTGGGTGCTTTGGTATCGTACTGGAAAAAATCCCAGCCAGTCTGGCCAAAGAAGTATCAGAGTCCCTGCACATCCCGATTATTGGTATAGGAGCAGGACCGGATGTAGATGGTCAGGTGCTGGTGGTGCATGATATGTTGGGAATCACTCAGGATTTCAAGCCCAGGTTTTTAAGACAATATGCAGATTTGAATAAAATCATTGGTGAGGCTACCACCAATTTCATCAAGGACATTAGGTCCAAGGATTTTCCCAACAAGGAAGAAAGTTATTAAATACAAACTAAGTACAAATACGATTTGAGTCGTCAAACAATGGCTCAGGAAACTCAGGAACAAATGGCAAAACAAGGCACAATTATTTACACTATTACCGACGAAGCTCCGGCTCTGGCAACTCATTCTTTCCTACCTATCATCCAGGCATTTGCCGCGCCCGCAGGCATTCAGCTCGAAACCAGGGATATTTCTCTGGCAGGGAGGGTCATTGCCAGTTTTCCTGAAAGACTTACAGCAGACCAGCGAATCACTGATGACCTGGCTGAGTTGGGCAATCTGGCAAAAACGCCAGAAGCCAATATCATTAAACTGCCCAATATCAGCGCTTCAATTCCACAGCTGGTGGCGGTGATCAAAGAACTTCAAAGTAAAGGCTACAACCTGCCTGATTACCCGGCTGAAGCCACCACAGAGGACGAAAAAGACATCAAATCACGATACGACAAAGTAAAAGGGAGTGCAGTGAACCCTGTGCTGAGAGAGGGAAATTCTGATCGGAGAGCCCCCAGAGCCGTGAAAGAGTATGCCAGGAAAAACCCACATTCGATGGGTGCCTGGGGAGCAGATTCCAAATCAAACGTTGCCCACATGAAGGATGGCGATTTTTACGGAAGTGAAAAGTCTGTCAGCGTGAGTGAGCCCGGTGATGTGAAGATAGAACTGGTAGAAGCAAACGGAGCGGTGTCTGTATTGAAAGAAAAAACTTCATTGAAAGCAGGTGAGGTGATCGATGCATCAGTTTTGAGCAAGAAGGCACTGAGAGCTTTCTTCGAGCGTGAGATAGAGTCTGCCAAAAAGGAAGACGTCCTCCTTTCGGTACACCTGAAAGCTACTATGATGAAGGTGTCCGATCCCATTATTTTTGGACATGCGGTTTCAGTGTTTTTCAAGCCTGTTTTTGAAAAATATGAGGCGACCTTCAAAAGTCTGGGAGTAGATGCCAACAATGGAATGGCAGATCTGCTTGCAAAAATTGAAACCCTTCCTGCAGCTGAGAAGGCGAATATTGAAGCAGACATTGCTGCATGTTATGCTGCTCGTCCAGAATTGGCCATGGTCAACTCTGACAAAGGGATCACCAACCTGCATGTACCTAGTGATGTGATTATCGATGCCTCAATGCCTGCGGCTATCAGGACTTCTGGCCGTATGTGGGGCCCGGATGGAAAACTAAAAGACACCAAATTCATTATTCCTGACCGGTCATATGCGGGCGTTTACGCAGCGGTGATTGAGGACTGCAAGGCCAATGGAGCCTATGATCCTACTACTATGGGGAGTGTACCCAACGTGGGGCTCATGGCCCAAAAAGCAGAGGAATATGGCTCTCACGACAAGACTTTTGAAATCCCTGGAGATGGTGAAGTGCGAGTAGTGGATGCCGCTGGCAATATATTGATATCCCATCAAGTAGAGGCCGGAGACATTTGGAGAATGTGTCAGGTGAAGGATGCCCCGGTGCAGGATTGGGTGAAGCTTGCTGTTACCCGTGCGCGTGCTTCCAAAACCCCTGCTGTATTTTGGTTGGATGAGAACCGGGCGCACGATGCGCAGTTGATTCAAAAAGTGAATCAGTACCTGAAGGATCATGATACCAGTGGCCTGGAAATCCACATCATGTCACCAGTAGCGGCTACCAAGTTTACCGTAGAGCGAATCAGAAAGGGACTGGATACCATTTCGGTTACAGGCAATGTGCTCCGCGATTACCTGACGGATCTTTTCCCAATATTGGAGGTTGGTACCAGTGCCAAAATGCTTTCAATTGTACCATTGATGAATGGTGGTGGGCTGTTTGAAACTGGGGCAGGAGGATCAGCGCCTAAGCACGTACAGCAGTTCGTAGAGGAAGGCCATCTGAGGTGGGATTCCCTTGGAGAGTTTTTGGCCCTGGCAGCGTCTTTGGAGCACCTGAGTATTGCAGACAGCAACCCTCGCGCTCAGGTGTTGGCTGATGCGCTGGATGCAGCTACCGGTAAATTTTTGGAGGAAAATAAGTCTCCATCCAGAAGTGTGAATGAGCTGGATAACAGAGGTAGCCATTTTTACCTGGCCATGTATTGGGCAGAAGCCCTTGCAGCACAAGACAATGATGCAGCCCTCAGAGATCTTTTCACTGGGGTAGCTAAAGAGTTGAAAGAGCAAGAGTCTGTGATAAATGGAGAATTGCTTGCCGCTCAGGGAGCTCCTGTGGATATTGATGGGTATTACAAGCCTAGTGAAGAACTCACCTCCAAAGCCATGAGGCCGAGTGCTACGTTCAATACCATTCTTGATCGATTGAAATAAAAACAACAAACCATGGAAGTGAATTCGCTCGACTTGCCCGACGCACTGGTTTCAGTCAATTGGCTGGCTGAGCGAATTCACCATCCCGAGGTGATTGTATTGGATGCCAGTATCCCGCCGGTACAGGGCGAGGTGGATCCTGCCCTTGTCGGAATTCGGATTCCAGATGCCCGGTTTTTTGATATAAATGGTCGGTTTTCTGATCTCACCACAGACCTTCCACATATGATGTGTTCGGCAGAGGCCTTCACACGTGAAGCACAAGCCCTCGGAATCAATCAGAGCCATACCATCATTTTATACGACTATTTGGGAGTGTATGCCTCTCCCCGGGCCTGGTGGATGTTTCGGGCCATAGGTCATGAGCGCGTGGCCGTTCTCAATGGCGGCCTGCCAGCGTGGAAGGCAGCTGGTTTGCCCACGGAGCATATAGTAAGTGCTGAGTTTGAGAAAGGTGATTTCAGGGCCAACCCTCAGTCTGGGTTTTTCCGGAATGCTGATCAGGTATTGAACGCTATGGGAAATGAAATGGAATGTCTGATAGACGCGCGATCTGCGGGTCGCTTTCACGGGACCGCTCCTGAGCCCCGCAAGGGATTGAGAGGTGGGCACATTCCAAATTCTCTCAATCTTCCCTTTACAGAACTAATCAGAGCCAATCAGCTAATTCCTAAAGAAGAGCTCAAAGGGATTTTTGCAAAGCTGGAAATCAAGGATCAGCATGTTACCCTATCATGCGGGTCAGGTCTTACTGCTTGTATCCTTGCCTTAGGTGCACATGTCAGCGGTTATCAAAACCTATCTGTATATGATGGCTCCTGGAGTGAATGGGGTCAACCTTCAGAGCTTCCCGTGGTGATGGATTAAACATCACATATACGAACGCCCTGAGCCAGGGAAGCAAACACATCTTCATTTTTAGGAATAAATTCCTGGGCCACATATCCGGTAAACCCTGTAGCCACTATAGCTTCCATGATGGCTTTATAATTGAGCTCCTGAGTTTCATCAATTTCGTTTCGGCCAGGTACACCTCCGGTATGGTAGTGCGCGATGTAAGGATGATATTTCTGGATAGTAGCGATGATGTCACCCTCCATGATCTGCATGTGGTAGATGTCGTACAGGAGTTTGAAATTTTCCAGCCCCAGTTTTTCACAGAGCCCGGCACCCCATTCAGTATGGTCACATTGATAGTCAGGATGATTCACTTTGGAGTTGAGAAGCTCCATGCAAATGGTCAGACCATATTCCTGGGCTTTTTTCACCACAGGCTCCAGGCCTATGGCGCAGTTTTCCATGCCCTGATCATCCGGCATTCCATTTCTGTTACCAGAAAAACAAATGATATTTTTCAGGCCTGCATCCGCCACCTTTGGGATCAGATCAAAATAGTCCTTTTTCAATTGCTCATGCAGTTTGGGATCATTGAAGCCGTCTGTCAGGCTCAGAGGCACACAGTTGGCCATGGCGCAGGTCAGCCCATATTTTTGCACGATCGGCCATTCATCCGGGTTGAGTAATTCTATCGAAGAGATCCCTATTTCTTTGGCTGCTTCACAGAGTTCTTCCAGGGTGTTTTTACCATATGGCCAGCGACATACCGAATGATTGATTTTTCCCTTCATTTCTTTAATGCTTTGTGAATGACCAAACTCGGGAAAGCCAATGAACCCGAGGGCTGATAATCCGGCCATGTTTTTGAGTGCTTTTTTTCTGGAGATCTTCATGTGTTCAATGAGGGTATGTTATGTCTTTATTTTGACTGTAGCGCCAAAAGAAAACGTTTTCATTAAAAATACATCAAAAAGCCGTCTAAGATTTGGCTTCAGATTGATTAGTTTCGATTGTTCACAAATTAAGATCAATGAATTTTAATAATAAAGCAAAAGCGGAAAACACCTACGATGCGATAGTGGTAGGTACAGGCATCAGTGGAGGCTGGGCCGCTAAGGAATTAACCGAAAAGGGTCTGAAAACCCTGGTACTGGAGCGGGGACGAGATGTAAAGCATATCAAAGATTACCCCACCATGAATTTGAATCCCTGGGAGCTGCCTCATGACGATCAGGTTTCTGCAGAGGAGAAGAAAGATTATGATGTTCAGCTGAGAACTGGATACACCATCAAAGAATCTACCAAGCATTGGTGGGTAAAAGATACAGAGCATCCCTACACTGAGGTCAAGCGATTTGACTGGATTCGCGGTTATCACGTGGGAGGCAGGTCGCTTCTTTGGGGGCGTCAGTCCTACAGGTTGAGCGAAATGGATTTTGAGGCGAATGCGAAAGAAGGAATAGCTGTAGACTGGCCGATCCGATACAAAGACGTGGCACCCTGGTATGATCATGTTGAAACACATATAGGGGTAAGTGGTCGGAATGAAGGAGTACCACAGTTGCCAGACGGTAAATTTTTACCTCCCATGGAGTTCAACTGTCTGGAAGAGCATGTGCGTGATAGCATTTCAAAAAACTTTGAAGACCGCCTGCTGACGATTGGAAGGGTGGCCAATATCACTCAAAATCACAATGGCCGGGCGCATTGCCACTATAGAAACCTGTGCATGAGAGGATGTCCCTTCGGAGGTTACTTCAGTAGCCAATCCAGTACACTTCCGGCTGCAATGGCCACCGGAAACATGACCTTGCGGCCACAATCAATCGTGATGGAGGTGCTTTATGATCCTGAAACCCGTAAGGCTTCGGGTGTGCGTGTGAAGGACGCGGAAACGGGAGAGGTGCAGGAATATTACGCGAAGATCGTTTTTCTCAATGCATCAGCGTTGGGATCTACTTACATACTGATGAACTCCAAAAGTGAGTACTTCCCCGAAGGAATGGGGAATCAATCGGGCGAGTTGGGTCACAACCTGATGGACCATCACTTCAAAGCAGGAGCTGAAGGTGAGTTTGATGGCTTTGAGGATATGTATTACTCAGGACGAAGACCAAACGGTATTTATGTCCCCAGATTTAGGAATATCAATGAAAAACATCCTGATTTTATCAGAGGCTATGGCTACCAGGGTGGTGCCAGCCGTGAGTCATGGAGGTCATCTATTGCCGAGTTGGGGATAGGTGAGGAGTTGAAAGATGATATTCAGACCCCAGGAAAATGGAGAATGGGACTGATGGGCTTTGGTGAAATGCTCCCTTACCATGAGAATAAAGTGACCCTGAATCCAGATAAGCTGGATAAGCATGGCATGCCCACTTTTATTTTCGACTGTGAGTTTAAGGACAATGAACTAGCGATGCGAAAAGACATGCAGTCTTCGGCTGCCGAGATGTTGGAAAAGGCAGGGCTGAAGAATGTCAGTACTTATGATAACATAGGAGGACCGGGACTGGGTATCCACGAGATGGGTACCGCGCGTATGGGTAGGGATCCGAAAACTTCCGTATTGAATAAGTGGAATCAGGTGCATGAAGTGAAAAACGTGTTTGTGACCGATGGTGCTTGCATGACGTCCTCTGCTTGTCAGAATCCATCGCTTACCTATATGGCCCTCACGGCCAGGGCAGCAGATTTTGCAGTAAATGAATTGAAGAAAGGAAACCTCTGATCATGGAAAATATCAAACGAAGAGAAGCACTGAAACGTACCGCCTGGATAATGGGAGGGGTATTGAGTGTCCCCACTGTTGCGGGAATTTTGAATGGTTGTACGCCCAAGCCAGAGCTTACCTGGACACCTACATTTTTCTCGGAGGATCAGGCAAGATTGGTGATGCAGATAGCTGAGGGAATTTTGCCGGAGACGGATACCCCAGGAGCCAAGTCACTCGGCGTACCGGGGTTCATTGAGGAAATGGTGAGCGTAGTATACGATCAGGGGGCCCGTGAGGCGTTCATTAAAGGACTCGAGCAGTTCGAAGCGGATTGTAACTCGCAGATGGGGGATTCTTTTATTGCACTTGCTCCCGAAAAACAGACCGAATTCCTTCAAAAACAAAATTCAGAGCTGAAAAATTGGGAGAACGGGCGTCCATTCTTCTGGACCATAAAGGAGTTAACCATAGTGGGGTACTACACTACAGAATATGGGGCTACCGAGGCATTGCAGTATCAGGCCATTCCTGTAGAGTACCATGGCTGCTCTCCTTTGAGCGAGACTGGTAACGGTAAGGTCTGGGCTACCTAAGGAAGAATTGCCGACATGGGCGCCCACGGTGCCTATGTTTTTTCATAGTTTTCATGAATGTCGCATCCCAGTTTCTCTGAGATCGGAGTTAATCGTTTCATGAGATTGGCGGGGTCCGGATCACTGATCAGAAAGTATTTGTCTCCTTCTACAAGTTTTAGAAAGGCCATGTACTCATTGAATTTGGAAGTTCTCACCTGACCTGACCATGAGGTCATCCGTTGAGCCTTTTTGGTTTCATTGACGAAGATTTTCTCAACTTCCTGAAAGGATTTGGTTTTCCCATTCTTGAAACTAAGTACCCAGCTAAATACGGAGATGGTTTTCTGCTCAGGGTCTATTTCCAGAATGTAATAGGCAGACCACATGGCAGGGATCAGAAATGAAATGCCTATGCAGATGACTATAGCTGGAAATTCTGAAAGTTGAAGTAAAGAGAAGGCCATTGAGCCGAGCACAATGAGGGTTCCGACCATTCTGAATTGCCAGGGTAAAATGCGGCCTTGATTAATACGTATTTTGTTCACGGCGTACAAATGTGAGATGATTGGCTAAGGTCATCAATTTTTTAAAATTTATTCAAAACTCTCCGATTACTCTAGCGTTGTGTAGATATGGTGAAAGATATTCCTCTGTTTCCGTTGAATTTGGTGGTATTTCCGAGGGAAGAACTCAACCTTCATATTTTCGAACCCCGGTATAAGCAACTGATCAATGACTGCCTTCTTACAAAAACTACTTTTGGCATTCCCTCCTATGTGGAGACCCGAATAGAGTACGGTACCGAAGTAAAGATCGTGGAGGTATCTAAGTTGTATGAGGATGGGCGAATGGATATTAAGACCTCCGGACTGAGAATTTTCAAAGTGCTTGATTTTCAAAATCCATGGGATACCAAGCAATATGCCGGCGGTCCCGTGGAGTTGGTTGAGTGTATTGACGATACCGACGCCTCCAAAGCCATCAGGATAGTAGAGCTGTGCCGGGAGCTTTTTGAGTGGCTGCATATGCAAGAGGAAATCGGTTTAGGAGAAACAGCGGTGATGTATGATGTCATCCACAAAATAGGGCTGAAGCCAGAGGAGGAGTACCAATTGCTGAAGATGAGCTCTGAAAGTGAGCGGCAATCTTATGTGATCAATCACCTGGAAAACCTGATACCGGCACTCGAAAGAGCAGAGAAGGCCAAAGAAAAAATCAGAATGAACGGACACTTCAAGCACTTCGACCCGTTAAAATTCTAATCATTGTGTAATTTTCAGGGATGTTAGAGATTTCAGGATTTGGAGTTGCTCTGTTATTTATTATCGGGGGTGTAGGGTTTATCGTGACTACACTGCTGGTAGGAAAAGCATTGCGCCCTGTTCGCCCCAATGTGGAGAAGGAAACCACCTACGAATCGGGGGAGGACCCCGTGAAGTCTGCGTGGAGTATTTTCAACATACGATTTTACGTTGTTGCGCTTATTTTCCTCCTTTTCGAAACCGAGTTGGTTTTTTTGTTTCCCTGGGCTACGGTATTTGCAGACCCAGAGATGAATGTTGAGACTAACGGTCTGTGGGGCATGTTTTCCCTCATAGAGACTTTCATTTTCATAGGAATTTTGTTTTTGGGTCTGATCTATGTGTGGGCCAATGGAATGCTCGATTGGGTGAAACCAAAATCAAAAGCGGTAGAATTCAAATCGAAAATACCACTCAAGGCCTATGCGCACATCAATCAAAAAGAATATAAAGTAAGGAAGCAGGATGGGACTACTTGATCAGCAGTTTGGACAGGGGGGGATTATCGTCACCAAGGCAGATGACCTGCTCAACTGGGCACGACTTTCCAGTATATGGCCGATGGGATTTGGCCTGGCCTGCTGCGCCATAGAAATGATGGGGGCCTATGCTTCGGGTTATGATATGGACCGTTTCGGGGTGTTGCCGCGTGCTTCACCACGGCAGTCAGATGTGATGGTGGTGGCCGGTACTGTCACTTTTAAAATGGCCGACCGGGTAAGGAGGCTTTATGAGCAGATGGCTGAGCCTAGATATGTAATCTCCATGGGCAGCTGTTCCAATTGTGGCGGACCTTATTGGGAGCATGGTTACCATGTAGTGAAGGGTGTGGATAAAATCATTCCTGTGGATGTGTATGTACCAGGGTGTCCTCCCAGACCAGAGGCGTTGATCGGAGGCTTTATGAAACTTCAGGAGAAGATCAGAGGGGAGTCTCTGATGAAGCCGGAAGCTTTGAAAAAATTAATGGAGAAGAGGAAGAAAGCTACCGTATCATGACCTTTCAAGAACTCAAACAACTTGTAACCGACCAGTTTCCTGAGGCCATACTTGGTGAGGATTTGAATGCCACGCCGCAGGCCTTGCTGGTGGCACCGGAAGCCATTCATGCAGTTTGTGCCTGGCTGCATGCCGGAGAGAAGACTTATTTTGATTCGCTTTCGTGCCTCACCGGACTTGACAATGGTCCTGAAGCTGGCACCATGGAAGTAATTTACAACCTGTACAGCATTCCGTATGATCTGCATCTGATGCTAAAGGTTTCTTTGGAGAGAGCTAATCCTCATATTGATACCGTATCAGATATTTGGAAAACGGCCAACTGGCACGAACGGGAGGCGTATGACCTTTTGGGTATTCACTTTAATAATCACCCTGATTTGAGGAGAATTCTCTTACCCAAGGACTGGGAAGGCCACCCACTGAGGAAGGATTATGAGGAGCAGGAAAAATATCATGGCATGACAGTGAAATACGATAGGAAGGAAGCGCCTAACTAGACCCTCGAAAGTAAAATAAATCACGGTTTATCATCATCATTCCAACACTCACTTGAACATTCAATACACATACCACCCGGATCATCTGAAAAACTCGGAACCTTCAGTTTACACAGCTGAGAGTCTGAAAAAAGAGGAAATGCTGATCAATCTGGGACCGCAGCACCCCTCGACTCATGGGGTGCTCAGGCTGGAGGTAATCACCGATGGCGAAATGGTGAAGGATGTGGTGCCTCACCCTGGCTACCTGCATAGATGTTTTGAAAAGCATGCTGAGTCAGTCCCCTTTAATCAGGTGATTCCCTATGTGGATCGATTGGACTATGTGGCAGCCATGAACTCAGAACATGCCTACGCCATGGGTATAGAGCGCATGCTTGGCATCTCCGAGAAAATTCCCAAGCGCGTGGAATACATCAGGGTGTTGGTGGCAGAGTTAAATAGACTGGCCTCCCATTTTGTGGCCATTGGCACCTATGGCATGGATATCGGGGCATATACCCCTTTCCTCTGGATGATGCGCGATCGTGAGCATATTCTCAGACTTTTAGAATGGGCTTCTGGTGCCCGAATGCTCTATAATTATGTATGGATAGGTGGGTTGTTTTATGACTTGCCTGTGGGCTTCGAAGAGCGCTGTGTGAGCTTTTCAAAATACTTGAAGCCCAAACTCCGGGACCTGGAAAAGCTTTTGATTTCCAATAAGATCTTCATAGATCGTACTGCCAATGTGGGGACCCTCCCGCTTGACCTGGCCATTAACTATGGAGTGACAGGCCCAATGCTGCGTGGATCCGGCCTTAAGTTTGACCTCAGGCGGGTGGATGGATACAGTGTGTATCCCGAACTGGACTTTGAAATACCCATCGGTGAAGGACGCGTGGGAGAGGTAGGTGATTGCTGGGATCGCAATTGGGTTCGCTTTCGCGAATGCGAGGAATCCCTAAAAATTATTGATCAATGTCTGATTCAATTGACCTCAGATCATAAACGCACCCGGGAGTTTGATCCACGTGAGATGGTGCCGAAGAAGATCAGGCCGAAGGCTCAGGATTTTTACATTCGTGCAGAAAATCCAAAGGGCGAGTTGGGTTTCTTTTTCCGGACTGACGGACGAAGTGACCAGGCTTTACGTTGCAAGGCGCGTTCCTGCTGCTTCACGAACCTGTCTGTGCTTCCGGAGATCAGCCGGGGTTATATGCTCGCAGACCTTATTGCCATTGTTGGCTCCCTTGATTTTGTCATGGGGGAGGTAGATAGATAATATTTTTCAGAGCTTGCAGCGTTTTTGATACAGCTTCAGTCTTAGTACCAAACCCATGTTACTATGATCTGGAAAAATCAAACATTTCAAATACTGATTGTTGGCATTTTGCTGACTTCATGCGATGCTTTTCAGGAGGATGTAGCTCCTAAGGGAGAGCATGAACTGGTACTGACGGAAGGTATTTCTGCGTTACCCAACACCCCAGTTTTTATTGATCTGAAGAAGACCATCCGGTCCTCTGAGGCTGTCAGGTTTAGTATTGGCGCGGCGCCCAACAAAGGGAGCGCCACTATTTCGGACCAGGCGATTTTACAATATGTTCCTAACAGCGACTTCACCCATGGGCAGGATGTGGTGTCTATTCAACTTCTTAATGGAGTAGGGCAGCTTATTGATACTGACAGTTTACTCATCACCATGGCTACTTCTGCGGATAGTCTGCCATGCTTCAATGGTGCATTGAGTGATTACTATTCTGTATCCAAAAATTCATCATTGATTATCTATCCGATCGCCAACGATGGATATTGTGTGGAGAGCACTTCCGGGGCGGTGATTGATTTTATGGAAGAGCCAGCTCACGGTTCGCTGAGTCAGGTGGAGTTATTTACCTATCGGTACACTCCTGAGGCTGATTTTGTGGGCCGGGAGCAATTTATGTATGAACTCACCCTCATAGATAATGAAGGAGCAACGTTTTATTCCATCGGGCAAGTGAATATTGAGGTGACTGAGACTTCTTTTGGTTGTGATACCATGGTCTACCCGCTTACCTATGAGATGCCCGATTCCCTGAGTTATTTGGATGTATTGCCTTTTGCGCCCAGTCCGGTTTGTGAAGTCTTCACCTGGACTGTCCATTTGAAGAGCGTGACATCCGGGAGTGCCGAAGTGCTTAATAGTGGCCTTATAAGGTATTACCCGGGAACTGATTCCATTGATGTGATAGACTATAGCATCTCATTTGGAGATCAGACTTTCCATAATCAAATCACCATCATCATCGAAGGCAGAACCGATGATCAATGCCTTGAAGCCATTTATGACGAATATCAGCTTTCGATCACAAAGGATTCACTAGGTACCCGGGACCATCCGTATATCCTGAATGTAGCTGAAAATGACATTACGTGCTCAACAGACTATACCCTTCAGATTGTGATAGAGCCCGAGATAGGGGTCAGTTCCGTCAATGCCGAG
Organism: Marinoscillum luteum; assembly: GCF_044005705.1. Taxonomy (NCBI): domain Bacteria; kingdom Pseudomonadati; phylum Bacteroidota; class Cytophagia; order Cytophagales; family Reichenbachiellaceae; genus Marinoscillum; species Marinoscillum luteum. The sequence goes on from NZ_JBIPKE010000018.1 coordinate 322,312, forward strand.
CAAATGATTGAATACTATGTGGAGAATTTCGAATCGGATAGTACGGAAACGGCTTTTCTCTACCAAATATGTGCCGGAGGCACCTGTGATACGGCACACGTTGCTCTGATGTTGGAGTTTTGATTTAGACATCTCAAATAAAGAAAACGACCCGACATGGTTTCATGTCGGGTTGTGTCGGTTATCAAGTGAGTCAGTTGATCCAGGAAATATTGAAAGGAGACCGTCGGGCCCAGGGACGATTTTATGATGAGTTCAGTCCATTGGTGATGGGTATTTGCATGCGATATATGAAAAGTCATGAAGCAGCATCAGATGTGTTTCAGGAGGCCTTTATAAAAATATTCAACAACCTAGGTCAGGTAAAGAACATGCAGGCCGTAGCGGGATGGATCAAGAGAATCACTGTGAATACAGCCCTGGATCATCTCCGAGTGATTAGATACGATCATGATGTTTTTTTGGAAGCAAATGAACTCAGTGACCAGTTTTATAGCGACCTGATCGACAAGCTGTCTACAGAGGTCATTTTGCAGGCAGTCAATAATCTGGCTGAGGGTTACCGGGTGATTTTCAATATGAGCGTTATTGATGGATTTAGCCACAAGGAAATTGCCAATGAACTGGGTATTTCGGAGAGCACCAGCAGGTCGCAGCTCACGCATGCCCGGCATGTGTTGAAAAGATATTTGAATGAGCTAGGAATTACACGCTATGAACAAGTCATTTGAAGATAAAATAAGAGATCGATTGAGCGAATACCGTGTTGATCCACCGGCAGGTCTTCGTGATGCTATTCTTAATGCTCCGGGACCGGGTGAGGCCTGGCTTGTCCGTTTTTTTCACACGTTTGGAGCCGTGCTTATGCTGATTTCCCTATTCATGGTGGGGTATATCCCCATGAGGGAGCAGGCAGATTTAGGTTTGGGTGATGAGGGCAGGCTAAACAGCCAAGAGGTAGTTGACTTAAGAGATTCATTTTCTGAGCCAACAATAACTATGAATGATGAGGAAGCAACTCCAATGAAAACTTCGCCCAAGGCTCTGGAACCAAAGGAAGAATTAATTATGTCACAGACCCATGCTGAGATGAAGGATGCGGAGCGATATGATGCCCCTCACAGAGCTGTGTTTGACCCATGGGATTTGGAGAAATTAACTGGGGAGGATGCCATGGAACCTGCCTACCCGACCTTGGCAGATGGGTTGCAGACAAATGAGATTATTTTTAAAAGAACCAGACGAGCCTACAAGCTATACCTTGAAGGGGGGGCTTTCTTTTTATACAACAGGATCAGGCCAAACCTCGATGACGACATTTATGTGAGTGATTATGATGCCCCTTTCGGGCTGTCAGCTTCGCGGGTTGGCCTTTCCATGCATTGGGGACTGCAGCGGACATGGTCCGAGCATTTTAGTACCAGACTTGGTTTGGGATTTAATCATTACAATCAGGATTTCTCCTTCAACGTTCGTGGTACAACACCCCAAACGGTGGTAGTGGAATCGGATTTTGTTACTCCGATTTATGAGATCAGTACAGTTCAGATTAAAAAGCGAGTGTCTACTGTGGGGGTGAAAATCCAAAATACCTGGTCTTTCCCATCACGTTACAATTCTTTGTTTGCCTCTGTTGAATACCAAAGAATTATCAGTTCACTACCAACCTTGGAATATGAAGGAACCAGACATACGCTGGTTGACCCCAACCAATATTTTTTAGAACTGGGATTGAGAAAGTTACTTTTCGAGGGAAACCGTGGCCTCATTCATGTGACACCCGCTTTCAAGTATTCGGTGACTAAATTTAGAGAGATGGACATTATATCCATCAAGCCTTTTAGCGTGGGGGTTTCTGTATCGTATGGCTTGAAGTAAGAGCTTTTCTTGTGTAGCTTAGTCTGCTATGATACCCATCCTCACTGCTCAGCAAATACGTGATGCCGACCAATACACCATTGGGCATGAGCCAATCACTTCCATTAACCTTATGGAACGTGCTTCCAGAGCATTTGTAAGGAAATTTTCTACGCTGGTGCCAGGGGGTAGCCGGATTATGATATTCTGTGGTACTGGCAACAACGGAGGAGATGGTCTGGTCATCGCACGGGTGCTGATCCAGCAGGCACATGATGTCAGCATTTTTGTCGTGGGTTCCATGGAGAGAGCCACTGAAGATTTTAAGGTCAATTTCGAAAGACTTTCAGTTCTCACAGGGATTCATCAGGTTGCGAATGAAGATCAAATTCCCAATATCCCGGGCAATGCTGTGGTGATAGACGGACTGTTTGGTAGTGGTCTTTCCCGGCCTGTGAGTGGTCTGTTTGCCAATGTGATTGATCAAATAAATAAATCAGGTGCTGAGGTATACGCTATTGACATCTCTTCCGGCCTTTATCCTGATCAGCCACTGAGTGAGGGTGCAGTAGTGGAGGCTACACATACCATTTCTTTTCAGACACCCAAATTGATTTTTTTCCTTCCGGAAATGCGCAAGTACGTAGGGCAGTGGCATGTGGTGGATATTGGACTGGATGAGCCTTTCATACAGAGTTGCGAGACTGATGCTTTTTTTACCCAGGCCCGGGATATTGCGCTGCCCTCACGATCCACGTTTGACCACAAGGGAAGTGCTGGCAGATTGCTGCTGATTGCAGGTAGTAAGGGCAAGATGGGTGCGGCCACTTTGAGTGCCAGGGCAGCCATGCGTAGCGGATGCGGGTTGCTGTATATACACACGCCTTGCTGCGGGTTAAATATTCTTCAGGTGAATGTACCGGAGGCCATGGTGATTGAAGATGAGCATACTGAAGTAATCACGGAGGTCATGCCCGCCGACAATGTGGATGTGCTGGCAATGGGACCGGGTATCGGCACCAATTCGCTTACCCAAAAGGCGTTGGCTGATTTGATTCTTCATACCAGCGAACCCATGGTGTTGGATGCTGATGCACTTAATATCCTGGCACTCAACCCCGAGCTATTGAATGCATTGCCACCGGAAAGCATTCTTACACCGCATCCTGGAGAGTTTGCTCGTTTGGTAGGGGCCTGGAGGAGCGATTTTGAAAAATTGGAAAAACTCCGCTGGCTGGCGAAGACCTATCAACTAAATGTGGTGTTGAAGGGAGCCTATTCAGCAGTTTGCAGTTCCCGTGGGTACCTATATTTTAATCCCACCGGTAACCCGGGGATGGCTACTGCTGGCAGCGGCGATGTGCTCACGGGCATTGTGGCGGCTTTGCTGGCACAGGGGATGGCACCATTTGATGCGCTGAGGGCCGGAGTGTATCTCCATGGACAGGCCGGAGACGAAGCTGCCATTAACGTGGGGGAGATTTCATTAATGGCATCAGATTTGATAGAATATCTGCCTGCGGCTTTCAAAAAATTACATTTTTAGGGTGGTTTTTTTTAAGACATCATAAAAGATGTTAAAAACCGGACTTAACGAAGAATTCATGTAAAAATTTTGAGGTAATGCGGGAACTTTGGTATTTTTTTTGCGTACTTTGTATGTAACAATGCACAATAAACTCATCATAGCGTCGTTTGCCTGCCTCCTCTCCTTGGCCGCCTGGTCACAGAGTGGTACTGGTAGCGTGGTGAGTGCAGAAACTAATTTCTACAATCAGCCTCTTGATATTAGCAATAAGATTGAGATTTATCCTAATCCGGCTGTCGAGTATGTGATTGTGGAGATCTCCAATTCTACCCTTACTAATACTGAGTTTGAGATGCACAGTATCATAGGTAATGAGATTAAGATTTCTCCTGAGGAAATTGGAAATGGCCGATTCAGAGTGCCTGTGAAAGATTTTGCTACAGGGTATTATTTCCTTGTGGTAAAAGATGAGGTATTGAGGTTCAAAAAAGCCTATCGATTTTTGAAAAATTAGAATCTTCTTTCTGAAAGCAGATGCCACCAAGTTGAAAAGATTTTGGTGGCTTTTTTTTGTTCAATATTTGATGTCCTCTTAATGATCCCCCTCCATAGGGGTCAAACAATATTTGTGTGGGGTGACATTATATATTTATTGCTTGTAAAATCCAATCTAGATTGATTCATGAGTAATGGGGTCAGTCTTACCTCCGGTTGGAAAAACAAAAGGCCCCACGAGTTTCACTCGCGGGGCCTTTTAGAAATCCTTTGATCTAATTAGTTATTCTGAAAGGATTTGTAGTATTTATTGAACATCTCCTCATACTTTGCAGCCTCCTCATTCATCCGGTTGGCCCGATAGGCACGGGTGATGTTATTTAGCGAGTAGAGTTTTTGTTGGATTTCCGCACGGTTGTAGATACCCCTTTCTATATAGTAATCCAGCATTTCTACAGCATCTTTTGAGGTGGTTTCTGCCACATAGTTGGCCAGATCATTTTCGCCGACCTCAAGAAGCAGACCTACTTGCTGTACATTGAAGTAGTCAAATGGAATGGACTCATTGGGCATCACCTCCAGACACCTTACCAATACTTCCTTAGCTCGGTCATAGTCATTGGCTTCCATCAGTGAGATAGCCAGTGTGTTAAAAGCTGATCTGTGATTCAGACAGAAATTGCGATAATCCTCAGAATAATACACATCCGGATTATCCAGCTGTCTCCAGTGATATTTCTCCATCAGGTTTTGGTACATCACGTCGTTGTTCACCTGATATTCCTGGGCATTCGGGTTTTTTACCGGCAATAGTCGGTAAGCAATACCCTCCTGAACCACATAAGGTCTAAGGTTCATATTCAGTGAATTCATGGAGGTGGTATTGAAGTAGATAGGTCTCTCCCAATTAGAGTTGACCATGAGGTCAATCACTCCCAGGTCATTCTTTTCCAGTCCTCTTCCCTGTATACTCCAGGTCATTTTATCCACAATCCTGTTTTCCAGATTTTTAGGCACTACACCCATTGCTTTGATCTTCGCAGTGTCAATGTTTAGGAACATCTGTTTGGAAGGAACTGAGTTGTAGTAAGATCCAGTGCTCAGGGGTACCTGAAGACCTTTGTGCTCCTGTTTGATCAGATCCAGGAACCTATTGGCATTGATGGCCCCTTTGATGCTCTTATTCTCCATTACCGGCAGATAATCATTGAGCCCGCCCTGCTGATAATTCTTGAGAGACAAGCTGAATGGTAGCGGCGCTGACTCGTAGGCAGGGCGCATCATCTGGCTCACGTACCAGTCGGTATTGAAATAGCTCAATACGATCACACGCACGTCTGTTCTGTATCCTTCCACTTCCTGAACATACCAGAGAGGGAAGGTGTCATTGTCTCCACCAGTGAATAATATGGCATTGGGCGCACATGAGTCCAGGTAGTTTTTGGCTGCATCTACTGAGAAGTACCTGTTGGATCTGTCATGATCGTCCCAGTTTTCTTTTGCCATTACGCCCGGTATGGTAAGTCCCAATAGTAAGGAGAGTACGGCCAGGAGTTTCTTGTTTTTCACAATGGCCCCGAGCAAGTCGTAAATGGCCAGTACTCCGAAACCAATCCAAATAGCGAATACATAATAGGAGCCGGAATAAATGTAATCACGCTCACGAGGCTCAGACGGGGGAGAGTTCAGGTAAAGTACCAGAGCTATTCCTGTCAGGAAGAAGAGTAGCAGCGTGACCGAAAAATATTTTTTGTCCTTTTTGTACTGAATGAAAATCCCTAACAAGCCTAGCAAAAGGGGCAGAGAATAATAGATGTTCCTGCCCTTATTTTCCAGAAGAGACTCAGGAAGGTCTGTATCAAAAGCACCGTTGAGCCCTACCCAACCGGCATCCTGAATGTCTGAACTTCTGCCAGAGAAGTTCCATAGGAAATATCGCATGTACATAGTGCCCACCTGATAGTTGAGCATGAAGTAAATGTTGTCCGTAAAACTTGGTTTTTCATCGGGTTGCAGCCCGGTAATCTCTCGGTAGCGCTGCTTGTGTGCTTCCGTGTTGCTATACATTCTGGGTAGAATGGTGGTATGCTTGGGATTATAGACATACTCAAGTTTGTAATCTTTGATTTCGTACTTATCCTCACCACGCATGTAAGTAGGACTGCCCTGCTTTTGATCTACGATATCGGCTGTATAGTACTGACCTTTAAACAAAGGTCTGCTTCCATACTGCTCGCGTTTCAGGTAAGACACGAAAGACAGCACGTCTTCAGGGTTGTTTTCATCTATCGGCGGGTTGTAATTACTTCGTATGAGTACGATGGTATAGGAAGAATAACCGATGATGATGAAAGTGAAACAAAGGAGAATGGTATTGAGTGTAAGTTTCTGTTTTTTGATGGAGTAGTATATTCCATAAACCAACCCGCCAAGAAATGCAGTACCAAAGAAGATAACCCCCGATCCAAATGGAAGTCCCAGGCCATTGACAAAGAATATTTCCAGAGTACCCGCTACCGAAGGCAGGCCGGGGATTACACCCAGCATGACGATGAGTATAGCCGCTCCGGCGGCAGCTAGTGTAAGGATGATTCCTTTTTTGGTAATCTTTTCGTTGTTTTTAAAATAAATGATCAGTCCCATAGCCGGGATCGTCACGAGGTTGAGCAAGTGAACACCAATGGATAAGCCCATCATGTAGGCGATAAGGATCAGCCACTTGTTCCCATCTGAGTCGTTTTCAATGTTTTCCCATTTCAGGATGGCCCAAAATACAAAGGCGGTAAAAAACGCTGACATACCGTATACTTCTGCTTCCACAGCGCTGAACCAAAAGGAGTCAGAGAATGTACAAGACAAAGCGCCTACAAGGCCGGCACTCATAATCAGGATGGTCTGTTCAGTGGTTTCTTCACCTTTCTTGATTTTCAGCACTCTCTTGACAAGGTGAGTGATGGACCAAAACAAGAACAGGATAGAAAATGCACTGCTCATCACACTGAGCATATTGATCCAGAAGGCTACCTGAGTGACATCACCCAGAGCCAGTAGAGAGAATAATCTGCCTACCAAAAGGAAAAAAGGAGCTCCCGGAGGGTGGGGAACTTCCAGCTTGTAGGAGCAGGCGATAAACTCACCACAGTCCCAGAAACTGGCGGTGGGCTCCACGGTCAAGGTGTAGACCACCATTGAAATGATAAAAGTAGCCCATCCGGCTATTACGTTAGTCTTTTGATATCCCATCATGATTCTTTTGAGTCAACTTGGCGAAATTAGCAATAATGCGGTATAATGTCTGAGGATTCGATTCTTTATATGGGCTATTATAAAGCTTATTTACTCCGAAATGGAATTTTTGATTCTTTCATTACATATAAATTTTGTTAAAAAGGAGAGTTTGTTTCTGCCAGGATTTCAGGTGTAAAATTCATTTGTACACGATCACATAATAGATTAGCCACAAAAAGAAAAAAAGCACATATGAGCTAAGTGTAATGAAAATGGATATTTTCAGTTTTTTATTGCTCAACCAATAAATGCCGGCCACCAGCATTCCCCAGTATAGAATCTCAAAAAGATTGAGCGCTTTGAGGGGATATAGCCACATCGCATCCAGGCTTTCATAGTTGAAAAAATTTATGAGGCTCAATGGATAGTAGGCCACGAAATCATGGTAAGTAGGATCCGTTTCAAATACAGTAAACCAGACGACCTTCAAAAGTTCAGGGATAATAAAGACCAACTCCATGATCATCACCATTTTCCATAGCTGAGCGTAAGTGACCCTATACCCAAAGAGAAAGCAGCCTACCCATAGCAGGAAGGATGTGAGGGTAAATTTCCAGGCGATGAAGATGGGCACCGAGAGGTACTGCAGGCCAAAGAAGACATCCATGATCCACATTTCACCGCGATCCTGCAGGATTTCGAATGCGGCAATGCTATCAATGATAAACATCCTCTTGATGAGAAAGGCTGAAAAATAGAGCAGACATAAAACGAAGAAGAAGGCTTTTCCGTCTATGTTATACCAGTCGTCTAAAAATCGTTGGCGATACTTATTTAACCCGTTCATTGGCGCTAATTTCGTATGAAAATTCATAAGCCTTGCTCCGTTTGGAACAATAGTTGCCTACTAGCTCTTGCTAAAAGGATCACCACATGAAGAAACTCCTGATTTTTGCCTGTTGTCTCACCTGGATGTTTAGTGCCCGGGCGCAGTTCAATGCCAAAATACCCATAGATAGCAACTATAGCATACTCTCCAATCCATTCATTCAGATGGAGTCTACCGAGGCGATCAATGACATGTACAATTTTCGCTTTGAGCGATCTATGTCACACTTTAATTACCTGAGAAAGGAATATGGCTGGCACCCTCTTCCCTATTTTCTCATGGGACTGAACTATTGGTGGCGTATTCTGCCTAATTTCAACAACGAGGAGTATGACAAGGCCTTTCATGCCTATATGGACACCTCCATGATCCTGGCGGAGCGGCTCTACAAAGACCTGAATAAGGTAGAGGGAGCTTTTATGCTGGCAGCCACTTATGCTTTTCAGGGAAGATTGTATTCGGAAAGAAGAGAATGGGGGAAGGCGGCCTATGCTGGGAAGAATGCCTTGAAATATCTGGAGGAATGTAAAGGCTATGGAGATCTGAGCCCTGAGCTATTGTTTGGAGATGCGTTGTTCAATTATTATCGGGAGTGGGTGCCCGAGAATTATCCTTTTCTGAAACCTGTTATGGCCATTTTTCCAGACGGGGATAAGGAAAAAGGGATTGAGCAGCTAAAAATTGTGGCTAGAAATGCATTTTATACCCGCACGGAGGCGCAATACTATTTGATGCGAATCTCATATTATGAGGAAAATGATATTCAGGGATCGATGCAGCTGGCCGGGTATCTCCATAAGACTTTTCCGGGCAATGCCTATTTCCATAGATTTTATACCCGCCTTCTCTATCAGTCCGGCAACTATGGAGAAGCCACCAAAGAGTGCATATCCATTTTGAACCGGATAGACAGTGCTCAGGCTGGATATGAATACAATTCCGGCAGGTATGCTTCCTTTTTCCTTGGGCATATGAATGAGATTCACCGCAATTTTGAAGAGGCCAAGAAATACTTTAAACTAGCTATGGAATACGGTGAGGCCGCTGATGCTACAGATATGGGTTACTATATTTATGCCGTACTACATTTGGGCAGGATCGCAGAGAAAGAAGAAGATACTGAGGCTGCCAAAGCCTACTATAAGCAGGTTCGTAAGATTACAGGGAGGAGTCATTCTGCTAATAAGGAAGCTAAAATGAAGCTTAAGGAGCTCTAGATAATGGAAAATCATTCGCGTAAGAAAGTGTTGATCACCGGAGGTGCCGGATATTTGGGCTCATTCCGGGTAGGTGAGCTCCTCAAGCAAGAGGATACGCATGTTGTGGTATTTTCCAGAGATGAGCTGAAGCACTTCAATCTCAAGATGCAACTCGGAGATTTATCCCAGAGGGTGGATTTTGTGATCGGGGATGTGCGCGATGAAGACAGACTGGCCGAAGCCTGCAATGGGGTGGAGCTGGTGATACATGCTGCGGCCATGAAGCAGGTGGGTACGTGCGAGGATAATCCAACCGAATGCTACAAGACCAATGTGTTGGGTACGGAAAATGTGATTCACGCGGCCCGGCGTTCTGGTGTTCGACAACTGATCTTTGTGTCTACAGACAAGGCAGTAGAGCCAGTTTCTGTCTATGGCAATTCTAAACAAGCCGGTGAGCGGTTGGTGCTAAAATCCAATAGTCCAGAGTTTCAGGCTTCTGTAATTCGGTTTGGTAATCTGATAGGATCACCTGGCTCCATCGTGGATAAGTTGTCAAAATTGAATGCAGGAGAGACCATTACTCTATACAGCCAAGAACTGACTCGATTTGTGGATTCATTGGACAATGCCCGCCAATTGATCTATGCCCAAATGAGCAGAGATTTCGGGGGTGTCATCATGATTCCCAGGCTTCGATCTGTTAAAGTAGCGGATTTGGTAAGCGTTTGTGCTCCACTCATTCAGGTGAAGTTTGGCGGGGAGCGGGGATTTGAGAAAATTCATGAAAAACTGGCTACGAAGAACGAACTGAGCCGCATGTGTGAGACAGAGGATTTTTATCTGATCACCCAGGAAGCTCTAGCACAAGACGGTGCCCTGGATAAATTTGGAGCTCTTCCGGTACGGTTGCTCGCTTACGATTCAGAAACTGCAGAGGAATTTTCGACTTTTGAGGAGCTTAGGGCTGGTCGTTGAATAGATTGAAGAAAGTTTGCTTCTGGCTATTTACTGAGTACTTCTGCTCGATCAGTAGTCGGCCATTGTTTCCCAAAGTCCTTCTTTTCTGATGATCCTCAAGCAAGGTTGAAAGTCTGGACACCCAATCTTCTGTGGTTTGGGCAAAGTATCCGTTAAAATCTTCCTGAATGATTTCATTATTCACGCCTACGCGACTGGCGACTGCAGGTACGCCCAGAGATAGGTATTGGATCAGTTTGAATCCGCATTTCCCTTTCGACCATTCCGTGTCCTCCAAAGGCATCACCCCTATATCCATAAGACTCAGGTCATCAATCTCAGTTTGTTTGTTCCATGCCAGAAAGCGAAAGTGCTTGAGAGGTAGGTTTGGGTTTTTATTGGCAATGACTAAAAATTCAAATTCGAGCCGCTCCTGCAGCAGTGTAAGAGCCGGAAGAATAGTGTCCAGATAGAAGAGTGTGGAGTGCGAGCCTGTCCACCCGATGACTGGCATTGGGTGTTTGTGATGAATAGGGGGTGTGTGAATAGAAGTGTCCACGATGGTGGGCATTAGCACCACATCATCGCAATATTGCCTTGCAAAATCGCCGAGGTATTCATTCCCAACTGATACTTTCCAGCTCCATTTACAGATTGACGCTACTTTTGAGCGCCATTTCAGAGCTTTCCAGAGAAAGTTTTCCTGGTTCTGATCAGCCATCCAGATGGCGTCATCAAAGTCGTAGATCACTTTTTTCTTAAATACCCGGGTGATTAACCATTCAAAGACGGGCGGACCGAAGGGAGTGAGCTCTCGATGAATGAAGATAAAATCATACTTCCCTAATGTGAAAAGCATTTTTATTCTGGATAGATATCCTCCAATCACATAAAATGCCTTACTTACTAAATTACCCCGCTGGTAGGCTATGCCCCAGGCCTTTTCGGAAAGAAAAGAGCTAAAGTCATAAGTCAAATCCATTTCTTCCATAAATTTGAAAAAATGCTCGAACCTAAAGCGCTGTGATGGGGCTCTTTGAATTGGATATGGGGTGAGGAAGAGGAGTTTCATGAATGCATGATAAGACGGAATAAGTCACTAAAAAAATAGAATTAAGCGAAAGTAATAAACATGGGAGTTAGGGATTTGCTGTTTACACCATTTTACTTATTACTTATTTCTGTGGGCGCTTTTTTTCTGAGACCATACTTTACGAATCGCCAGACTCGAAGGTATTTTTTGCCTGCCTTATATCTGAAAATATTTGGAGCCGTAATGGTGGGTTTTATTTTTGAGTTTTACTACGGGTATGGTGGAGATACATTTAATTATTACTTTAAGCCTGGGGTGATTATTGCCAATAGTTTTTTTGAGTCCCCGGTGGCATGGTTCAGGCTTGTTTTCGGGCCAACAGAGTATCATCCCGATACCTATCAGTATGCTTCCAGAATTTTTACCTTTGGGGATGCCCCCACATACTTTATTGCTCGTATTGTGGGTTTTTTTGGGGTTGTTTGTGGTGGGTCCTACTATTCTATAGCCATTTTTTTTGCGGTGCTAAGTTTTAGCGGAGTGTGGGCATTGTTCAACGCATTCTGCACCCTTTATCCAGCTTTGGTCAAACAATTAGCTGTAGCTTGTTTATTTATTCCATCATTATGGTTTTGGGGATCTGGAATACTAAAGGACCCCATCACACTTTCTGCTTTGGGTTGGATAGTTTATGGGGTTTTTGGTGTGGTTTTTCAAAGGCGTTATTCGATTTCGATGGTATTAATTTTTATCGTGTCGTTTTATATCCTCTATACTATCAAGATTTATATTTTGATGTGTTTGATTCCGGGGATTATGGTAATGGTTGGATTTGCCAGCATGAAGAGAATTGACAATTGGGCCCTCAAACTATTAATTGTTCCATTTATAGTAATCATAGTAATTTTTGGAGGGTTTTTTTCCGTTCAGGAAATATCAGAAGATAATCAAAGGTATTCATTGGATGCAATAGCCTATACTGCCGAAGAGACTGCCAAATGGTTGGAGTATGTGGGCGAGCAACAGGCTGGGTCGGTATATACATTCGGAGATTATGATTTCTCCACGGGCGGGATGATAAGGAAGGCTCCAATGGCCGTGTTTACAGGGCTTTTTCGGCCAGTAATTTGGGAAGTACGCAATCCTGTCATGCTGTTGTCTGCATTGGAGAGTCTTTTTATGATCGTTCTGCTGATCAGGGTTATTTGGAAAATTGGTCTTTCGCGGTTTTTTAGTCAGATATTTTCCAACCCAGTGGTAGGGTTTTGTATGGTTTTTTCACTGGCTTTTGCATTCGCTATCGGAATTTCCACCTATAATTTCGGATCTTTGGTTAGGTACAGGATACCTCTAATCCCGTTTTTCATCATTGGCCTTTATCTTATTAGTGAGGGACAAAACTTCACGAAAAGGACTGATAGCCGTGCTTGATAAACCTACAATATCGATAATCATCCCTACTTTCAATGCGGAACTTACTCTGAGAAGTTGCTTGGATTCTGTTTGCCACCAATCCTATTCGTCTTATGAGGTACTGTTGATTGATGGGAACAGCACGGACCGAACGTTAGAAATCATAGAGGATTATAAGGGATATGGAGTTAAATGGATAAGTGAGAGCGATACGGGTATTTATGACGCCATGAATAAGGGCGTTGCCATGGCCAGTGGGGAGTGGTTGTATTTTCTGGGTTCGGATGATCAGTTGTGCGAGAATGCCCTCTCTGCAATTGCTGACCACCTTTATTACCCGAAAGTCCATTTTGTCTATGGAGATGTCTTTTTCAAGCATTCTGGGAGGAGATATGGATTTGAATATACGAATGAAAAGCTGGCGGAGCGAGTCATTTGTCATCAGGCTATATTTGCTCACAGGAGTTTGTTTGTGCGGTGCGGTTTATTTGATCAGCGCTATAAAAGTTGTGCGGATTATGCATTCATGATTAAGGCTTTTGGTTTGAATCCGAACCATAATTTCTATACGAATGAGCCAATTGCCGTTTTTGATGAAAGAGGCTTTAGTGCTGCTCATTTGGATTTACCGTTCCTTAGGATTAAGCACAAATTGTGTAAGACTCATTTGGGGATAGATTCTAATAATGAAGCTTATTTTGAACACTTAAGCAAAGAGGGCAATCATGAGATTGAAGCGGGCTCAATGATGACTGGTATTAAGATGAGCATTGTTTCAGTATTGTTGGGTAGAAATAAAATGAGGAAACTGCTTGATGTATTGTATGTTTTGGAGAAGAGGTTCTTTAGAAAATCATGAGTAAATATCCCTTGGTTTCAGTCATTATCCCTTGTTATAACTATGCGAGGTATCTCCCGGAGTGTCTGGATAGTGTGCTGGCACAGAGCTATCCCAGTTGGGAGTGCATTATAGTAGATGATGGCTCGGAGGATGACACCAGGGAAGTAGCACTGGAATACGCTAAAAAGGACTCAAGAATTAGCTATTTGTTCCAGAAAAATTCAGGACCCAATGCCGCCAGAAATCTGGGATTGGAAGTGTCAAAGGGGGATTTCATTCAATTACTGGATGCCGATGATATGCTGGAGCCTGACAAGATCCGTTATCAAGTTGAAATCCATCGTATCAATCCCCATGTTGATATTGTTTATTCACATCACCGGATTTTTGGTGAATCTTTCAACGGGCACAAAAACCAGGTAAGATCATTTGATACTCCCGAGGTATCAGGATCTGGGGTGGAGATTGGCCGAACTCTGCTCAAAGGACCCTTTACAATTAATTCCCCCTTGATACCGAAAGAACTTTTTAGGAAAGTCGGGTTGTTTAACCCGGATTTTCGATATAATGAAGACTGGATGTTTTGGTTATCTTGCCTGAATGCGGGATGTAAATTCATCTTCAATAGTCAACCCGGAGGGTTGGCCTTAGTGAGAAGACATGAAAATAACACAAGTAGTAATTTGTGGAATACCTATTATTATCGGATAGTGATGAGAAGGGAATTTAGCAAGCATTCCCCCTTTTTCGAGTTGGTCAATCTCAATTTGGAGTACCTGAATTCTGATATAGATTTTTTGATGAACATTGCTATCGATACGCTCAAACTAGACTACCAAAAAGGGGTAAAAAAGGTATTTCAAGCATTCTTGATCAAACCCGGTGTGAGGTATCTACTCTATCTGGTGGTTGCAGTTTTTAATGCGTACTGGTTAGCTAATATTCTAAGACAAAAGTCCTTTCGAAATTGAATAAATCTGGCACCCACAAAAAAATATTGATCTCGATTAGTACACTTGAAGTAGGAGGGGCTCAGACCTTTGCGCTCAAGTTGGCCTCAATATTGAGTGAGAATTCTCAGACGGAAGTTTACTTTTTTGTCTGGAATGGAGATAAGGTAGAGACTCAAATGTTGAATACGCTCCTCTCGAAAAAAGTTAGATATTATGACCTAAACCGCTTTCACCTAATTAATTACCTTGGGTGGAAATTGAATGCACTTGAAGAATCGAGTGGCAAATCACCTTCGATTCGCCAAAAGATGATTGGTCTTTTGTTTAAATATATCATTTGGAAACACCGGGTTGACGTGGTCCATTCTTTTTTATATCCTTCTGATTTGAATTGTGCGAAGCACTTGCATTCATCCGTTCCACTCGTGGTTACCGAAGAAGGGGACTATCTATTGAGAATGAGAAAGGGTGAGGAGATTGATGAGATTGTCATAGGGAGAGTGAATAGCTGGGTGGCTGTATCAGAGTTTGCTAAGAGGAAATTAGCCAGCTATTTAGCTTTGGATCCGAAAAGAATAAAGCTTATTTACAATGGTCTGCCATTTGTTCCAGTGAAAAATGAAGAACAAAAAGATAAGGATTCATTTGTAGTGGGGATGGTTGCCAGAGGGCATCAGAGCAAAGGTTGGGAGGCGCTGATTTTGGCATTTTTAGGTGCCAAAAAGAGAGTCCAGAGACAAATGAAGCTGGTTTTGGTGGGGGAGGGCACCTTTTTGGACCAGTTAGCCAAAACCTATGGTGATCAAGAAGGAATTGTTTTCACAGGCTATAGTTCAAATCCAGGGCTTTATATTGCTGGTTTTGATATCGGGGTGCTACCTTCCTTTTTTGAAGGAGAGACATTTGGTATTTCTGTGCTGGAGTATTTGTCCAATGGTAAGCCCGTGATTGTCACGGACTGGGGTGGGTTGCCAGAAGTAATGCAAGATGGTGAGCATTATGCAGGCTATGTGGTGGGATTTCACGATGATGGAAAACCAAATATTGGGGAAATTGAAGATGCCATTGTCAAAATGGCATCTGACCCAGAGGTTTATGCCGATTTAAGAAGAAATATCGACAAAGTGATCTCACGATTCGACTGGAAATTAATTAGTGCTGAATATCAGGAAACCTATCAAAAGTTAATTTAGTTGCACTATGTTCAATAGATTGAAGAAGTATCCAATAATCGTCCATGTGGTACGGAGTGTAAGGCTTTTATTGGGACAAACCCCGGAAAAATTGTCGCAGCGCTTTCACATAAGCCGTCAAGGCCAATTGATTCAAGATTACATGTCCTCAAGCAGTCCCAAAAAGCTACAAATTGGTGCGCAAGGCAATTCTATAAATGGCTGGCTCAATGCAGATATTGAGCCTAAGGCAAACCATGTGGTCTACATGGACGCAACCAAGACTTTTCCATTTGGGGACAATACGTTGGATTACGTTTTTGCTGAACACATGATCGAGCATATACCCTATGGGGACGCAGATTTTATGATCAAGGAGTGTTTTAGAGTTCTGAAGCCTCAAGGAAAAATCAGGATTGCAACCCCTAATCTGATGGGTGCCATCCAGGTTTTGCAAAATCCTGATACCCCTGAGCACAAAGAATATATAGACCATTATTATAATCTATTCATTGATCAGGGTGTTCCCAGAGATCCCGCATTTGTGGTGAATAAGCTGTTCTATGGCTTTAAGCATCGGTTCATTCACACTGAGTTCACATTAACTCATTTGCTTGAGACGAATGGATTCAATCATGTCAGGAAGTATGAGGTGGGAGAAAGTAATGACCCGGAGCTAACAGGTGTGGAGCAGCATATGAACGAAATGGGATTGGTGCCAAATAAGGTTGAAACAATTGTGATGCAGGCACAGAAGAATGGCTAAGGTTTCTATTTTAATTCCAGTTTACAATACTCAGGATTTCATTGCTGAGTCCATCGAATCTATATTGAATCAAACTTATGGAGATTTTGAATTGGTAATTGTAGACGACTGTTCTACGGATGATACATATAGCATTTGCCAGCGGTATGCCTCATCGGATTCCAGAATCAAGCTTTTCCGGAATGAGAAAAATCTTGGAATGATGCCAAACTGGAATTATGGGATGTCCCTCTGCACAGGGGATTACTGGGGTAAGTTGGATGCCGATGACTGGTGGGATCCGGAAATGATCGAAGTATGCGTCAATATATTAGATGTTCAACCGGAAGTGGGGTTGGTCTGTGCAGGTCATGATATTATTAATGAATCGGGAGAAACAATGAACGATCAACCCTTGCCAGCTCCTGATCAGTTTATGAATCAAGCATTTTCCTGCGTAGACTTGGTCAAACAGGGCCCCCATGGGTTTTTATCTTATCCCGTGATGAAGCAGGGTATTGGGTTGATGAGAAGGGGCTTGATTGAAAAAGTGGGTAATTTTATGGAGTTTCACTGGGGCGACACTGAAATGTGGTTTAGAATCGGAGCTCATTCGCAGACCTATTATGTAGACCGCATACTTCATCACCATCGTAAATGGTCGGACAGCGATACGGTGAAAATCATCTCTCAAAATATGAACACAATATATTCTGGGCTCTATAAGACACGGATGCAGGTGGTCAATTATTATTTTCAACACGGTCTTGTGTCAGAGCATGAACTTATGGATTTTAGGAAAATCACAATATTTGAGCATAACAAGTATTTGATCTCCAAGTTTCGCAAAGAATCAAGCTATCTTCATATGGGGAAGTGTCTGTTCTTATGCTTATTTAGTTTTCCTCGGCGTACCTTCTTAGAAATACTTCATTTGGATCGAATTTTCTTCTTCAGATGATCATAATCAATTCCAGAGGCCAGCTGGGTAATCAGCTTTTTCAATACGCATTTGGACTAGCCACTTCCAGACACTTGAAGACACCCTTTTTGATTACTAAAATTGATCTAAAGGATGACTTGCAATATTTTGTGGGTCCGTCAAGAAATTTGGGTTATTTGTTAAAACGAATATTACACCCGCGGTTGTACAATTTTATGCTTCGATGTATGTGGGGGGGAGTACTGAAAAAAGAGGTAAATGTTAGTAATTGGGATCACCCCGATTCGGCTAAACCCTTGCTTGAGCGTGGTGCATTTTTTATTGGCTATTTTCAATCAAGTTTGTTTTTTGAGTCGCATCGGAATCTTATTGTAGACAGTTTCAGAGTAAGACCAAAATATGTCATGGCGTTTGATAAACTATACGCCAATAAGTTAAGGAGAAGAAAACTTCTGGTCATTCATGTGAGGAGGGGAGACTACCAACACTCAGGCAATGAAAAGCTTGGGTACGATCTGAGTTTGCCAGTACAGTATTATGAAATGGCAAGGAGCTACATTGATGGAATTGATCAATACTACAAGGTGGTGGTCACAAATGATGTGGCCTATTGTGAGAAAAACCTGACAGGGTGGGGAGCACATGAGATTGTGCAAAATGAAGCGATTATTGATTTCCAGCTGATTCAATTTGCAGACGTAGCGATCATTTCAAATAGCACTTTTGCCTGGTGGGCAGCATATTTGAATAAGAAGGAAGACCGGCAAGTTATAGTTCCAAAGTACTGGCTGGGGTTCAAAGTGAAACGTGAGTACCCTGTGGCTGTCATTCCCGAGGGGTGGCATCAAATAGAAATTGATGGATAAAATTAAGTTGTACGTGATAGGGTATCCCAGATCAGGAAATACCTGGGTGACCAGGCTATTTGCTCATCTTTATAACTTGGAAGTAAAGGTGGTGATGGGAAACCACGAAATAGCGACAGAGATAAATGATCGAATTTCCTCAGACTCTAAAAACGGCTTTATAGGGAAGGGTCACTATACCATAGATAATTTTAGACAGATAGATTCTGACCCGGAAAGAGTGATTTATTTATCCAGAGATTTTCCATCAGTAGCCATTTCATCATTCTTTTATTTTTATGAGTCCCCTGATTTTCAGGAATACTATAGGCTGTTTAGATGGACTGACCTCCTTCTGAAGCCAAAGAAAATTTTCGTATACAGGAGAAATAGAAAAAGGTTAAATACATTTATTGAAGACTTATTACTCAATGGAGTCCCGTGGTTTGGAACCTGGACAAATCACCTTGAAGGGTGGAAATCTAATAGCCTGAAAGGAGCCTGTTGTTTTTCTGATTATAATCAACTTGTCTCGAATACCCGGAGTGAAGTTGAGCGAATAATTAAGGAACTTCAACTCCCCAAATTGGAGGAAGGAATCATTGATATGGCGATTGCAAGTGAGTCATTCGATTTAATGAAAAAGAGAAATTTGACCGATCAGCGGAAAGGAGAAGGCAGATTAATGTATAGAAAAGCAGACCCTACGGATTGGCGGAATTACTTAGATGATGAGTTGCTGGCACGCATCGAAGATCATCTGCGCGGGGATGCTTCACCAAATGCGCATTTTACTCCATCTGGGGCCATGTAATTTCAATCTGTACCATGATAAAGACCGGATTTTGTGTTTCTTATGACTGGGAGTTTCTCAAGAATTCTCTGCCTCGGGTTTATGAAAGCTCTGATGTGATTTGTTTGGCTATAGATAAGAACAGAAGATCCTGGTCTGGCGAAAAATATGATATCGAGGACGATAAATTTTATGCTTTTGTAGAGTCAATTGATAAAGATAAAAAGATTATTCTTTATGAAGATGACTTCTCTTTGAGCTCACTTGATTCAAGAGGAAACTGCAACAGACAGAGGATGATGATCGCTAATCGCCTGGGTATAGGGGGGTGGCATGTTCAGGTGGATAGTGATGAGTATTTTCTTGATTTTAAAGGATTCACGGAATATCTTATTCAGCTAAATCCCAATCCTTCTGGAGCTGAAAAGCCCTTTAATGTCTTGGCGAATTGGATACCACTTATCAAGAAACTTGATGAGGGCTTTCTGATGGTTGATTTCGGTGGGGAACTCCCGGAAATGGCTCCTTTTGCCACTACCTGCCCAAATTATGAAAGAGCTAGACACAATGGTTATTTTAATAGGTTGTCACCTTTTTATGTTCTCCATGAAACCTGGGCGAGGGGTGAAGCAGAACTGTGGTATAAGATTAATAACTGGGGACATGCATCAGAGGAGTTGTCTGCTCAGGAACAAAAAATGAGCTATTTCGAGTGGTGGAAATCACTTAATGTGTCGAATTACCAAATGGCCCAGAATGTGCACCCTGCCAATCCCCCGGAATGGCCTGCGTTAACTTTGGAGAAAGGTGCTAATATCGACGAACTTATTGATCATATGAAAGCCCCGATTTTCCCACTGTCTTCATTTCAATTGGCCGTCCGAAATAATAGAAATATCGCACGCATTATGCATTGGATTAAGAGGTTGTTTTAATGGATGTTTCTGTTATCATCGTTAATTATAATACACTAGACCTTACCAAAGGTGCTATTCAGAGCGTATACCAACGAACACTGGGGTGCTCATTTGAAATCATTGTGGTGGATAATCATTCAGACGAAGACCCATCCGATATTCCTAGAATATTTAAGGATGTTAAATTTATTCAGAGTCATAAAAATGTCGGGTTTGCAGCGGGTAATAATTTAGGAATAGAACAGGCTTCGGGCGATTACATATTGTTGCTCAATAGTGATACCCTACTCAAAAATGATGCGATTTCTTTGGTATTCAATTACCTTAGGTCGAATTCGGATGTGGCCGTGGCTTCAGCCAAACTTGAGTATCCCGATGGGGTAATCCAACATGTCTGTCAGCGATTTCCAGGGGTAAAGTATCAGATGATTGAACTTCTGCGGTTGCAGAAATTTTGGTCCAAAGAGAAACGAGCTACCGTCCTTTTAGGTGCTTTTTTTGATCATAAAACACCATGCTTTGCGGATTGGGTATGGGGAACCTTTTTTATGTTTAATAGGGAACTTCTCAAGCAGTTTCCCAATGGTAAATTACAAGAGACCTTCTTCATGTACCAGGAGGATGTGGAGTGGTGTCTTCACTTTAGTAGGCTGGGTTTTAAGATAGCCTATCGGCCAGAAGCTGAAGTGATTCACATGATGGGAGGCAGCAATGGACCTAAAAACGCGATGATGAAAAAGAATGAGGAGATCTTCTTAAAGATGCATTATAGCCCCTGGGAGATCTTTCTTATTCGTGGTTTGGAGAGAATGTTGAAACTGTCTAGGTTAACCAAAAGTTGAATTGGAAATAAGTGTCATCATACCTTCCTTTAATGGCTTGGCTAAACTCCCTGGCCTTCTGAGTTGTCTAATGAAGCAATCTGTCAGGAATTTTGAAGTGTGGGTGATAGTGGATGGCTCTACTGACGAAACCGAGGAGTATCTAAGCAGTCTGGAATTTGAAAACACGTTTAATTTGAACTACAAAGTTCAGCCCAACCGGGGACGATCTGCTACTAGAAATCAGGGTGCTCGACTGGCCAAGGGGAAGTTGCTTTTATTTCTGGATGATGATATGGAGCCAGATGCTCACTGTCTCGGAGCACATTTGGCTCACCATCAGAAATTTACCGGTTCTGTATTGGTGGGTAATCAAATGGAGGATTCTAGCATTTTGAAAACAGATGTTCAGAGGTATAAGGCGTTTTTAAGTCGCAAATGGTTGAATCAGCTTCATACAGAT
Organism: Marinoscillum luteum; assembly: GCF_044005705.1. Classification (NCBI taxonomy): domain Bacteria; kingdom Pseudomonadati; phylum Bacteroidota; class Cytophagia; order Cytophagales; family Reichenbachiellaceae; genus Marinoscillum; species Marinoscillum luteum. The sequence continues at coordinate 343,407 of NZ_JBIPKE010000018.1, forward strand.
GCTAGCGGAAGATTAGTTCAGCCTTTTATTACGGCCGCTCATTTTTCTATTTCAAAAGAATTATTTCAAAGAATAGGTGGCTTTGATGAATCTCTAACGGATGCTGAAGACCGAGAACTGGCCGCTCGTTGTGTTCAGGATAATATTCCAATTCATTTTGATAAAAAAATCAACGCATGGCACAATGATTTAATCACAGCCAGATCCTACAGTAAGCGATTGCATGAATACGAAAAAGCTAATAGTCAGCTGCAATTATTACACCCCGAGTTTTTTACAAGTAAAGAGAAACGATTTAGCAGTCTTCAAAAAATTGTTTATGCTTTTTTCGGTCAATCAATATGGATATGGATGATCGACCATTTTAACGTGTTCATGGTACTCCCCTTGAAACTGCGCTATCTGGTTTATGATTGGGTTTTTACAGGGAGTTCATACCTTAAGAGCAGATGAGGATAGGTGTAACATACATTGTCTCTAACATCAACAAATCACTTGCTTTTGAGTGGATAGCTAAAGATCTGGATCATGACAAGTTCAAACTTTCCTTTATTCTTCTCAATGATCATTCCTCTGATCTGGAAAAGTATCTGATCTCCATTGGTATTCCTGTGAAAACCATGAAGATTTTGAGCTTCTGGTCTAAAATCCTGACCTTCCTGAGGCTAACCCTATATTTTCTAAAGCAAAAACCGGAAATCGTTCATGCTCACCTTTATGAGGCTGGATACATGGGAATCACAGCGGCCTGGTGTGCCGGTGTTAAATGCAGAATTTATACCAGACATTATTCTACACTGCATCATCATTATTTTCCCAAAGGGAAATTGGTAGACAGTTGGATCAATCGGAGGGCAACCAAGCTCATTGCTGTTTCAGAAAACGTCCGCCAGGTCCTTACAGGACTTGAAGGTGTGCCAGCATCTAAGGTGAAGGTGGTGCATCATGGCTTTGAATTATCTGGTTTTAGTGAGGTGTTGGAGCGCGATGTGGCGGCACTTCGTGAAAAGTACACTATTCCAAAAGAATCATTTCCGGTGGTGGGCATGATTAGCAGGTACACACACTGGAAGGGTATTCAATTCGCTATTCCGGCGTTCAGAAAATTGTTGCAGATTTACCCAGACGCGATTTTGATTTTGGCAAACGCAAATGGAGATTATAAGAAGGAAATAGAAGATATCCTGGACAAAACTCTTGAAGAAAGGAACTATAGGGAAATTGCTTTTGAGGCTGACATTCAGTCATTATATCAATTGTTTGATGTGTTTGTTCATGTGCCTATAGATAACCACTCAGAGGCTTTCGGGCAGATCTACGTGGAGGCCATGGCTGCCGGAGTGCCCTCTGTTTTCACTTTGTCCGGGGTGGCTGGAGAGTTTGTGATACATAAAGACAACGCACTGATCGTTGACTTTCAGTCTGAAGACGCCATTTTCGAAGCCTTAAAAGAGCTCCTTGGAAATTCAGAGTTGAGAAATCAAATAAGTATAAGTGGGAGCGCTACTGTGAAGGAAAGTTTTTCACTTAAGAAAATGATCAGTTCCTTGGAAACTACTTATCAGACCCAATTGGGAATATGAGCAACCTTTTGAACCCCGATGTTTCGGTAATCGTGCCATGTTATAACGGTGAGGATTATATTTCTGAAACCATTCAGTCCGTACTGGATCAGAGTTATGAGTCTCTCGAATTGATCATAGTGGATGATGGGTCATTGGATCGCACTGGGGATGTCATAGCGCAATGCAGTGATGCAAGATTGAGGTATTTCAGAACCAAAAACTGTGGGGTGAGTCATGCCCGGAATTTCGGTATAGGGATGGCGAGAGGGGAGTTCATCGCCTTTTTAGATGCAGATGATCTTTTCATGCCCGAAAACCTTTCGGTGAAGATTGGTTTTTTGAGGGAGCACCTTGATATGGATTTGGTACATGCTCCTGAAATCATTTTTGATGGTAATACTGGAGCGCACCAAAGGGTGTCGTCAGGACTGGGAGGTACAGTTCTTTCGGAATTACTTTTGTTGGAGAAAACGGTAATTCATAGTCCCTCTAGTGTCCTTGTGCGAAGGAAACTCCTTGCAGCGACTGGTCTGTTTGACGAACGACTTTCAGTATCTGCGGACTGGGATATGTGGGTGAGGATGGCTTTAGTAACTCCTTTTGGATTTCTGGGCTCGCCTTATACTAAATACAGACTTCATCAAAATCAGATGCATAGTAATATAGGTCAGATGGAGAAAGACATGAGTACTTCGTTTGATAAGTTACAAACTCTTGGAGTCTGGAGAAACAAAAAAGCGTTGAGGAGGAGTAAGGCTAAATTGTTTTTGACGCTTTGTCTTTGTTATATCAAGGATGAGCCACGTTTCTTAAGGTCACTCCATTTTCTTTTAAGGTCCTTGATTAATACACCGTCGGTGCTGTTTGTTTATCTTCGCAAGAGATTCTAATAATCAAATGCAATTAATAAACCCAAACACATCCGAAAGACTTACACTTCGGGAGAATCACCTGATTGATGAAACAGGAAAGGAATTTGAACTGGTAAGCGGAGCCTATAGATTTGTAGAACCGGAGAATTACACTAGTAATTTCGGCTTTCAATGGAACAAGTTTGGGGATTTGCAGGTAGATACCCTTTCGGGAAGCGGAATCACATCAGAGCGTTTTTTTAAAGCTACAAAATGGACACCGGCACAGTTGAAGGGTAAAATAGTGCTGGAGGCGGGATGTGGAGCCGGAAGATTTACTTCGGTGATTTTGAACGAGACCGAAGCTGAGTTATATAGTTTTGACTATTCTGATTCCGTGTCTGCCAATTATAGGATGAATGGTCCGAATGATCGTCTTCATCTATTTCAGGCCAGCATTTATGAAATGCCCTTTGCTGAAGATTCATTTGACTATATTTTTTGTTTTGGTGTATTGCAGTTTACACCTGATCCTATTTCTTCACTCCAATCCCTGATAAAGGTGTTGAAGCCAGGTGGGCAATTAGTAGTAGACTTTTTTCCTAAGAAGGGCTGGTGGACGAAGATCCATGCCAAATACATTCTTAGACCTTACACATCGAAATTATCAAATGAAAGGCTATTGAAGGTCATCGAGAACAATATTGATTGGTTGATGAAAACCTATCGCTTTTTCTCTCGTCTTGGACTCAATCGTGCTGTAAACAGGTTTCTGCCTATCTGTGATATTGACAATACAATTCCCAAAGGGTTGGCTAAAGAAAAACTGAGGCAATGGGTGGTATTGGATACATTTAATATGCTTTCACCGGCCTTCGATAATCCGCTTAAGATGGAAGAGGTAATTGATACCTTTAGAAAAGGGGGACTGAGCGAAATAGAGGGAGAAGTGGTTCCATATTCTGGGGGTCAAAATCATGTGAGTGTAGTGCGAGGCATCAAATGAGAAAGCATGTCGCGTATTTGACCTATGATGGTCTTACAGATCCACTGGGACAGTCTCAGGTACTTCCTTATATTTTAGGGGTGGAAGCTATGGGGGTTTACAGGTTTACCATAGTGAGTTTTGAGAAACCTGAAAATTTCGAAAAGGAGAAAGGTGTAATTCAAGATTTGATTAGGGAAAGGCAGATTAGGTGGATTCCGAATACATACCGCAGAAATCCTCCGATCATTTCTACGTTGTTTGATGTGATTCGCCTGTGGAAGAAGGTAAGGGAATTAGTCACTAAGGATTCAGCTGAGATCGTTCATTGTAGGAGCTATGTCACAGCGCTTGTTGGTCTTCAGGCTAAAAAAAAGTTTGGAAGCCAATTTATTTTTGATATGCGTGGTTTTTGGGCGGATGAACGTGTGGAAGGCGGAATTTGGAATCTAAAAAACCCGGCATATCGATTAGTCTACGACTACTTCAAAAGAAAAGAAAGGCTCTTTCTTAGGGAGGCTGATCACGTGGTGACGCTCACATTTAAAGCGCGCGATATTATAAACTCTTGGGCTATAAAACCTGGAGATTTACCGGTTACTGTTATTCCTTGCTGCGTGGATATGGATCACTTTGATCCAGAGAAGGTGGATCCTGACCATCTGAAGGAGTTACGTGAAGACCTCAGGATAGGGCCAGATGAATTTGTATTGACCTATGTAGGTTCACTCGGTACATGGTACATGGTGGAAGAAATGGTCATGTTTTTCAGCAAAATGTTAAATTCTCAGCCATTGGCTAAATTCCTATTACTAACTAAGGATGATCCGGAGGGTGTTTTGCGAATTGCCAGAAGGCTTAAGATTCCCTTGGATAGCATCATGGTCAGACCTGTCTCCAGATCTCAGATGCCGGCGCATATAGCACTTTCCAGTTTTTCTATTTTCTTTATCAAGCCTGTGTTCTCAAAGCAGGCGTCTTCCCCCACGAAGATGGGCGAAATTATGGCCATGGGAGTGCCCATTATAGCAAACAAAGGCATTGGAGATTCGGATAATTATATTTCAAGGGAGATGGGGGTAATGGTTGATGTAGAGGGCCCGGCAGAGATTAATGTAAGTTCACAGAGGTTATTGGCGTTTTCAGCGAATAGTAACTTGATAAGGAATAGATGTAAGGCCGTTTTTTCATTAGATGTGGGCGTAGATGCCTATTTTAGCATTTATAATTTTCATTCTGTCAAATAGATTATTTCAATTTGGATAAGCCTCAGGAAATTCATATTTACGAACCGGAATCCCAATTGCATCACCCGCTGAGATTGTTAAGGTCAATTCTGATAGGATTTTCTGAGGGTAAATTTCTGGCTTGGCGATTGTTTAGAAGGAACATTAGCGCGATGTACAGGCAATCTTTCTTAGGGTTGGCTTGGGCGTTTATTCCACCGATTATGAGCACTCTGTTTTGGGTTTTCCTGAGAGGTCAGAACGTTTTTACGGTAGATGACACTCCAATCCCATATATAGTGTTTGTATTTACGGGTACTATTCTCTGGCAAATCTTTCTGGATGCTCTTAATACCCCGCTAAAGGTCATACAACAAGCTAAGTCAATGCTGGTTAAAATCAATTTCCCGAGAGAGGCGATATTACTCTCTGGGTTTTATGAGATTGTATTTAACCTTCTCATTAAGTTAGTGCTATTGATATTCGTTTTCGTGTTTACAGGTATGCATTTCCACGTCAGTGCTTTCGCTGGCCTCATTGGCATATTGACGATCATTTTTCTGGGGTTTACATTTAGCCTGATCCTGGCTCCGATATCCTTGCTATACGGTGACGTACAGAAGGGGATAGCCATAATTACTCAGTTTTTATTCTTTCTTACTCCCATTATTTACCCAATGCCTAAAGGAGGAATGATTGCAGTGGTGGCCAGAATTAATCCGGTAGCAACCATCCTTGACGAGTCACGAACATGGCTGGCAATAGGATACAATGGGGTGAGTGCTGATTTTATATTAATATTTGGTCTGTCATTATTAGGGATGGTATGCGGGTTGATATTGTTTAGACTCTCCTTGCCACATCTTATTGAACGAATTGGGAGCTAATTATGGAGAATAGAGGATCAGGAGAAATACTCATCAAAGCCGAAGGAGTTTCGAAAAAGTTCTGTAAAAGTCTAAAACGATCCTTGTGGTATGGCATGAAGGATATTGGTTTTGAGCTGATAGGTCGTGATCGGAATAGAACATTACGGAAGGAAGAATTTTGGGCTGTAAAGGATGTTTCTTTTGAACTTCGCAGGGGTGAATGTCTTGGATTAATAGGTCATAATGGAGCTGGAAAAAGCACACTACTTAAGATTTTGAATGGGTTGATAAAACCGGATACTGGTAGAATAGAGATGAGAGGTAAGGTTGGTGCCCTGATTGAATTGGGAGCTGGATTTAATCCTATTTTGACAGGGAGGGAGAATGTTTTCATCAATGCTGCGGTTCTGGGGTTTGATAAAAAGGAAATTGAAGAGAAGTTTGATGAAATCGTTGAGTTCGCAGAATTAGAAGAATTTATTGATACACCTGTCCAAAATTACAGTTCAGGCATGAAGGTTAGGTTGGGTTTTGCTGTTGCAGCTCAACTGGAGCCCGACATTTTAATTATTGATGAGGTTCTGGCTGTAGGGGATATTGGTTTTAGGTTAAAATGCTTGAACTTATTAGACAGACTAATTGCAAATTGCTCGGTCATTTTTGTTTCCCATCAAATGCCCCAGGTTTCCAGACTTTCAAATCAACTGATGTTGCTGGACCACGGGAAGGTGGTATATACGGGGAGCAATGTACCCTCCGGGATAGATCAGTATTACAGTATGATGAGCACCAAGGGTCTTGAGTTCATTAATACTGAGGGGGGGGTGGAACTTTTGCAAATTGGTATCCAGAATGCTCAACTGACGCAGGGCACCCTTAGTGTTAATCATGGAGATGATCTGGTGGTGGAAATAAGACTCAAAATTTCCAACCAGTATGCAAATCCGAAAATACATTTAATTGTGTTTGATTTGGAACAGCGACCCATTGGTTTGATTTGGCCAAAAGAGGATATTCCGAATGACAAGATCACGAGAATAGATTCTGAGTTTAGTGAAATTCATTTGAACCTTAAAACTGACCATATTAATCTATCTAAGGGGATTTACTCCCTTACTCTATCCGTAACCAATGATGGGGAGAGAGTTTTGAGAATATCTTCTGTTCTGACATTTCAGGTTTTATCAGACAGAGATATTTGGCAACCCATCGAGTTTGAATCCTATTGGTCTTAACGTCAAAAGCATGTTCGGAAGGTATTCTCAAGCAAGGAAGATTTTTTGTGTTGGTCTTAACAAGACAGGTACCACCTCGCTGAAATTCGCTCTTGGTGAGCTCGGATTCAAAGTGGGTGATGAGGAGAAGGCCAAGGGTTTACTAGATAGTTGGGCTATGAGAGATTTCCGTCCAATAGTGAAATATTGTAAAAGCGCTGAAGCTTTTCAGGATTCACCCTTTTCATTTCCCTACACTTACGTTGCGCTGGATCAGGCATTTCCAGGGAGTAAGTTTATTCTAACGGAAAGGGATGATCCGGATCAGTGGGTTTCCTCCCTAATCAATTTTCATGGAAAGTTGTGGGCAAACGGGCAAACACCCACCAAAGAGCACTTGCAAGCTGCATTCAACTCATCACCAGGAAGACCTTGGAAGGTGAATAGGCTTTTATTTGACACTCCCGAGAGTGATCCATACAACAGGGAGATTTTGATTCGGTTTTACAATGAGTATAACCGTGGCATTAAGGACTACTTCAAAGAGCGGAAAATGGATTTGTTGGTGATCAATTTGAATGATAAATCTAGCTATAATAAGTTTTGTTCGTTTCTCAGTGTTAATCCTGTGAGGGAAGTTTTCCCAAAACTTAATTCAAGTCATTAGTATATAATTTCCATTTTACTAAAAGAGTCCAATGATTCCTATTACACAGCCCTTCCTGCCAAAAAAGGACGAATATCAAAAATATATCAACGAAATATGGGAGAATAATTGGTTAACGAACAATGGACCTAATGTTCGCCAATTGGAGGATAGACTAGCAAAATACCTAAAAATTAAGGAGATGTTGCTAGTGAATAATGGAACCATTGCTTTGCAATTGGCTATCAAAGTTTTGGGGATGAAACGTAAGGTCATTACCACTCCCTTTAGTTATGTGGCCACTACCAGTAGTTTGGTGTGGGAAGGGTGTGAGCCCATTTTTGTTGATATTGACCCAGATTCATTGAACATTGACCCAGAGAGGGTTGAGGAAGCACTTGGTCATGGGGTCGATGGGATTCTTGCTACTCATTGTTTTGGAAATCCATGTGATGTTGAATCTCTTGAATTTTTAAGTGAGAGCAGGGGAAAAAAACTTATTTTTGATGCAGCACATGGGTTTGGTTCGAAATATAAGGACAAATCATTGTTTGAATATGGAGACATAAGCATATCTAGTTTTCATTCCACTAAGTTATATCACACCATTGAGGGAGGTGGAATCTTCTCTAAAGATGAGAGATGGCTCGAAAAGGTTGCGTTCATGAGAAATTTTGGTCACGACGGTTCAGAAAAATTCCAAGGCATTGGAATCAATGGGAAAGTCAGTGAATTCCATGCAGCCATGGGTTTAGTAAACCTGAACTATATTGATGAAATACTCCTCGATCGTAAGAAGTTGAGTGTTTTTTATGATACATTATTGCAGCACTCTGGAGTTAGAAGGCCTATCGTTAGTTCAGCAGGAGAATCTAACTTCTCTTATTATCCCATAATTTTTGAGAGTGAACGAATTTTACTCGAGGTAAAGAAAAGACTAGAAGAAAGTGATATTTTTCCAAGGAGGTATTTTTATCCGGCTTTAAATAGTTTGGACTATGTGAAAAGCCAATCTTGTCCTATAGCCGAGGACATCTCAAAAAGAATTTTATGTCTCCCTATGTATTATGGGTTGACCGAGAGTGATCAAGAAAAGATTGCTGAGATTCTTCTAAAGGCTCTTTAAGGTATGAAAAAGATTAGCACATTAGCAAGGAGCCTGTACCATCTCAATCTGAGAAAGATATTTTCGCATTTTGGTATACATAAAATCCTCAAAGAGCATTTGGCAAAAGAACAGTCATCAGTGACCAAATTGAGTAAACCAATTAAGCCGAGAAAAACTGAGAAGGCAATCCGCTATATCCATATCGGATATCCAAAATCTGCTTCTACAGCACTTCAGAGAGGTTTTTTTGGTAGGCATCAGCAACTTCTACACTTGGGATGTGGAAATGATAGTGTGAAGGGTTACTGGGATGACCATGGATACATTGATAAGCATGTGAACATGGCTCTTGAGATAGATCTGAGATTCAAAAACGATCTTTCCTATGATCAAGCTCAAGTGAAGGGGATTTTTGAAAATTATTTCCTTCAGTCTGACAGTAATAAAATGGTAAGCGCGGTTGGTATCTCCAATGAAAACATTTGCTTCAACTGGCACGGAGGTATAGATACAACAACCAAAGCCAAAAGGTTATTTGGAATATTCGAATCGGGCACAAAAATTCTAATGGTTGTTAGGAGACAGACTGATTTGATCCGCTCACTTTATAAGGAAACAGTCAGGTTTGGGTATAACGGAAGTTTTGATGATTACCTGAAATACATATGGCAGTATCAGGATAGAAATTTTCTGAGTGATTTGAATTATGATCGGGTTTTCAATTTATATGCTCATCTTTTTGGCCGAGAGAATATAAAAGTCTTCTTTTTCGAGGAAATGAGAGAAAATTCGAAGCAATTCCTCAAAAGAATTTCAAATGAATTAGAATTGGATGATAGGATCACCCATGTCGAATCGGAGTATAATGAGCAGCTTACAGACCGGGAATTAGCCATTAAGCTTGAGCTCAACAGGAGATTCCCTCATTCTTTCGAGAGTGGCTTTTTGCATCCTTTTGACACCCACCGATTTATTCCTTATTATACCGATTTCCTGAGGGAACCCAGGGTTGATAACGAACATTACATAGATTATCATTTCAGAAACAGTCTTTGTGATTTGTCAAAAAAATTAGCACCCATTTTAGATATAGATGATATTAACTTATCCTGGGAGTCTAATTATGGTGGATTGATAAAGGACTTACTCAATGCTTCCAACCAGAATTTCAAAACACTGACTGGTGATTCTCTGCTGGAAAAGTATAACTACCTTAGTTTATGAAATTAGCAATAATGCAACCCTACTTCTTTCCATATTTGGGTTACTTTCAGCTAATACATTCATGTGATAGCTTCGTCTTTTATGATGATGTTCAGTACATAAAGGGGGGCTGGGTTAACAGAAACAGGATTCAGTATAGAGGTGAAGTACGATACATTAATGCCATGATTGAGGGGGCATCTGCCAATAAGAGGATTAATGAATTACAAGTAGTTGAAAATATTAGATGGAAGGATAAACTATTGAAGAATATTGAATCGTGCTACTATAGAGCACCACAGTTTGATCAGGTTTTTCCGCTTATTTCTGAAATAGTTAACACCCCATTCAGGAGCCTTTCGGAGTTCAATATCAACGGCTTAAAGAAGTTATGCAAGCATCTTAGTATTGATAAAGAGTTCATTGTGTCCTCAGCAGCGTGGGATAACGACCATCTGAAAGGATTAGATAGAGTGTTGGATATTTGTAAGAGATTAAACTGTGATTTTTATATTAATGCGTCTAACGGCAGAATCCTTTATAAAAAAGAGGACTTTGAGCGTGAGCATATAAGATTGGCATTTATAAAAATGAAAGACCTAACCTATAATCAGTCCAATACGCAGTTCTCAGATAATTTGTCAATCCTAGACGCCATGATGTACAATGATGTTACCAGTATGGGCCATTTATTAAGAAGTTATACATTAGAACAATGAAGGAGACGATCGTAATCTTGGGTGCTTCTGGCACACTTGGTACTTATCTGGTAGATGAATTGTCCAAAATGGGACAGTATAGATTGGTTGTTTGTGGCAATAGAAATCTTAATGAGGCCTACTATCAAAGGCTGGGAATTGAAACAGCAAAGATTGATATTAGGCAGAAGGCTGCTTTTGAGGCCTTACCTACATCTAACGTCAAAGCTGTGGTCCAAATAGCCGGAGTGATGCCCTCCAGAATGGAAGGGTATGAGCCTTCGCTTTATCTTGAAACCAATATACTTGGATCCTTCAATGTTCTGGAATATTGCAGAGTTCATAATGTTGAGAAATACATCTTTACTCAATCTCATTCAGACGTTGCTGGTTTTTGGAATACCGGCAAGGCAATACCACCAGATGCTTCAAGGAGACTCAACTTAAAAGGGGATCATGCGGTTTACATCATTAGCAAGAATGCCGCGGTGGATCTTTCTGAACACTATTTTCAGGATTTCGGGATAAAAAATGTAATTCTCAGGCTTCCAACGATTTACAGCTATAGGTCATTCTCAGAAATGTATGTGGATGGAAGGAGGGCAATCATGGCATATAGATTCTTAATTGATGAGGCTAAAAAAGGGAGCCCTCTTGAAATTTGGGGAGACCCAACAATTTCAAAGGATATAGTTTATGTGAAAGATTTTACTCAAATGGTGGTTAAGGCCATTTCTAGTGAAAATTCGAGAGGTTTTTATAATGTTGCTACTGGGAAAGCCACCTCCTTGGAAGAACAAGTAAGAGGTGTGGCTAAAGTATTTAACCCAACAGGGAGGAGTTCTGAAATTATCTATCGCCCTGAAAAACCCAGTCAAACCTCATACCTATATGATATTGAAAATGCCAAAAAAGATTTGGGGTACGAACCAAAGTATAATTACTTACAGCTTCTCGAAGATATGAAACTTGAGATGGAGCTTGGACGATTTGAGCACATAGATGAAGCAAGGTTAAACTACAAATCGAAGCAGTAGTGTTTAATATGGTAAATACATATAAGTGCTGATAACCAGGAACTAGTAATGATGAATAAGCCCTTAGTGAGTATTTGCTGCATTACTTTTAATCATGAAGAGTTCATCAGAGATACAATCTCCGGTTTTTTAAGCCAAGTCGTGGATTTTGAGATTGAAATTCTCATACATGATGATGCCTCGACTGATCATACAGCTCATGTCATTCAGGAATTTGAAAAGAAGCACCCTGGGCTTATCAAACCTATTTATCAGACGGAGAATCAATGGTCTAAGGGGATTAGAGCCTCGCCAACGTACCTATGGCCCAAGGCTAAAGGGAAATATATAGCTCTTTGCGAAGGAGATGACTACTGGACTGACCCCTCTAAGCTTCAGCAACAGGTTGACCTATTAGAATCTAACTCCGATTATATAATTTCTTGCCACAATGTTTTGGAGCGCCGGGATCAGGAATTGAATTTATTTAATTCTGAAGGGAAGATTGTGAAAGAAGAGTTTCAAATCGAAGATTTATTTTCACCTTGGTTCATCCCAACATGCAGTGTGGTTTTTAGAAAGCCTCCGGTAATTGTTTTGCCAGACTGGTACCTCAATTCTCCACATGGGGATTTGGGATTGTATTTTACTTTAATGAGGAATGGGGGTAAAATCCACTATAATGATACTCCCATGGCTGTTTATAGAAGACATCCAGGAGGTGTTTCAAGTAGATTCACCAAAGGTAAACTCATACTCAGTCTTTCATACTTGTATACTTGTGTAAACATTTCTTTTGACAACAAATATACTGATGCAGCCACAGCCGGAATTGAGGAGATTGTTGATCTGATGAATGCGGATAAGTACTTGCGGGTATTGTCAGATCCACAAAAAATAGCCTCGGTAACCCCCTTCAGAGGCCTCATGAAGGCACTGATTATTAAAATGAGAGTTTACTTAAGGAAGATAGGCCTTCGCTTATCTAGAAAAACTTCTACCTAGGTTTTGTAATCCCAATTCCAGTTGGTGTCTAGTAGGTCGAACAGCTGTTTATTGAAAGGTTCAAAAAATTGATGAAGCGCCTTCATTTCTTGTTGGTATTGGTTTTTATCATTAATCTGACTTTTGTTTGAGGTTATATTTTCCAGCTTGGCATATGGGATTCCAATGAAATTTAATATTTCTCTAATTGTAGGGTCAAAATCATTTTTTAAACTAGCACTCTCAATGGCAAGCAGTTGTTTCCTAGGGAAAAACTTTAAGAAATTCTGAATCTGATTAACATAAATCCCTCTTTTTAAATAGGATCTAAAATCACTGTAGTAGTCCGAAGTTTGAAGGTGATTTAATTCATAATGAATGGCTTGTGAAAAACTTCTTGGATCATGACGACTACTTAACTGGTTTGAAAAATGATGGTGGTACATGGTCCAGGCGGAGAAAGCTCTTTCGACAGGGTTTCTGAGTAGTATAATTAATTTTAGTTTGGGGTTGTATGAATATAATCTTTCGGCAGCTTTAGGGTGAAACAGGTAGAGTGGAGAAGCTTCGAAAACCTTTGCTCCTTTTGGGATTTGATGTGGTAGAGGAAAGTAACTATGGTATTCTTCCAGTTTGTTCTGCTCATACCATTCGTCATTGTCAAAATAGTGCACTTCTTTTTGACTTGATCCATAAAGTAGTGAATGCTGGTTTAGGATATTGAATAGACCTGAGGTACCACCCTTCTGGGTTCCAATGATTATAAATTGTGGTTTAGAGCAATAACCAAGCTTTAATAGAAACGGCTTTAAGAAATCCATAGTGACTCATTTGACCTTCAACCTTTTTAACTACTCCAAAATCTGCTAACGAGCAATTCTTTCGTTAGGGACTTCAATAGTGGTGAATAGTACCTTATTTATAGTGAATTAGCTTCAGTTCAACGAAACAACTTGATAGTGTCGCATTAATTATTCTTAAATTGCAATTAAATAACCCTTGTTTAAGGGCAAATTTATGCGGTATTCTTGCAAACCATTTTGGGTAGTGAGTTTTGCCTTGGTGGCAAATCTAAATTTTTTCACTTCATACGGCCAGTGTATATCTCCCGATTTTGATGTTGACTCTGATTTATGTGTTGATCAGAGTCTGGAAGTCAGCAATCACTCTAGCGAAAGTGCTCAGTTTGAGTGGGATTTTTGCGCTGGAGAAATGAGCCTAATTCCGACGAAATCTATCATTTCTACAATAGGTAGCTCTTTACCTATTGATCAGACGGTGCAATGGTACAATGACAAATATTATCATTTTGTTTCAGATAGAAACGGAAATAAAATCTATCGGGTGGTATATTCAAATACAGCCACTGTAACCAATCTAGGTAACCCATCCGGGTTATTATCCTCACCAGATAGGATATTGCTTCACGAAGAGGGAGGTCATTGGTATGGGTTGATGACCAATGACCAGGCGACTAATAATTTAATATTTCTTGATTTTGGAGTTACTCTGGATAATACACCT